>NZ_JANIGJ010000009.1:0-141995 GCF_024518735.1 Pseudoalteromonas agarivorans | reverse complement strand
CACCGCCGTATACTTTTGCAAGTACGTTAGTGATTGCTGCAGTTAGTGTAGTTTTACCGTGGTCAACGTGGCCGATTGTACCAACGTTTACGTGCGGTTTTACGCGTTCAAACTTTTCTTTTGCCATCTTAAAAAATTCCTAATTAAGAAATTAAAGCCTGACTCACTATTGAGCCAGACAAGCTAAAATCATATAACAGCGCGAGCTGAAATTATTGTATCTGCAACATTTTTAGAGGCTTCAGCGTACTTCAAAAACTCCATAGAGTAAGAAGCACGGCCCTGTGTTGCAGATCGTAAAGCAGTTGCATAACCAAACATTTCAGAAAGAGGAACCTGAGCATTAACTTGCTTAAGTCCACCTATTGCATCTTCCATGCCTTCGATTATGCCGCGACGACGGTTTAAGTCGCCAACTACATCACCCATGTTTGAGTCAGGAGTGATTACTTCAACCTTCATCATTGGCTCTAAAAGTACAGGGTCAGCTTTAAGCGCCCCAGCTTTCATTGCCATTGAACCTGCAATTTTAAATGCCATTTCATTCGAGTCTACATCATGGAATGAACCATCATATAAAGTCGCTTTAACGCCAAGTAATGGGTAGCCTGCCAGTACACCTTGAGACATTTGCTCTTGGATACCTTTGTCTACCGCAGGGATAAATTCTTTTGGAACCGAACCACCTACAGTTTCGTTAACGAACTCATAAATTGGTGCTTCATCATCCGAAATATCCATCGGTTCAAGTTTAACCCAGACGTGACCATATTGACCACGACCACCTGATTGACGTACAAACTTCCCTTCAACTTCAACAGTTGAACGAATAGCTTCTCGGTATGCAACCTGCGGCTTACCAACGTTACATTCAACACTGAATTCACGTTTCATACGGTCGACAATGATATCAAGGTGAAGTTCACCCATACCAGAGATTATAGTCTGGCCTGATTCTTCGTCAGTTTGTACACGAAAAGACGGATCTTCTGCGGCTAGTTTACCTAGTGCAATACCCATCTTATCTTGGTCAGCGATTGTGCGAGGCTCAACCGCAACAGAGATAACTGGCTCTGGGAACTCCATACGCTCTAGCGTAATGATAGAGTTCGGATCACACAGTGTCTCACCTGTTGTTACGTCTTTAAGACCAATAGCTGCCGCAATATCGCCTGCGTAAACTTCTTTGATCTCTTCACGTGAGTTTGAATGCATCTGTACGATACGACCAAATCGCTCACGCTTACTTTTAACTGGGTTATAAACCGCGTCACCCTGTTTAACAGTACCAGAGTAAACACGGAAAAAGGTTAAAGTGCCAACAAACGGGTCTGTTGCAATTTTAAATGCAAGTGCAGCAAACGGCGCTTTATCATCAGCTGGACGTTCTTCCTCAGTTCCATTTTCTAGGATACCTTGGATTTGTTTCACTTGTGTTGGTGCAGGCATGTATTCAACAACGCCATCAAGCACAGCTTGAACGCCTTTGTTTTTAAATGCACTACCACACGTAATGGGAACAATTTCGTTCGCTAATGTGCGTTGACGTAAGGCAGATTTAATCTCTGCTTCACTTAACTCTTCACCTTCTAAGTACTTATCCATTAGTTCTTCAGAGGCTTCAGCTGCACTTTCAACTAAATGAGAGTGCCATTCTTGAGCGAGCTCTTGAAGTTCTGCCGGTATTGCCTCATAAGAGAAAGTCATACCCTGGTCCGCTTCGTTCCAGTTAATGGCTTTCATTTTTATAAGGTCAATAACACCTTTAAAGTCGTCTTCAGCGCCAATTGGCAACTGGATTGGAACAGGCGTTGCTCCAAGACGAGATTTCACCTGGTCTACAACCGTTAAGAAGTCAGCGCCGGTGCGATCCATTTTATTTACGAAGATCATTCTTGGAACTTCGTATTTGTTCGCTTGGCGCCAAACTGTCTCAGTTTGCGGCTGTACACCTGATGAAGCACAAAGAACAACTACCGCACCATCAAGTACACGTAAAGAACGCTCTACTTCGATAGTGAAATCTACGTGTCCTGGAGTATCAATAATATTGATACGATGGTCGTCAAATTGCGCGTCCATCCCTTTCCAGAAACACGTTGTTGCAGCAGAAGTGATTGTGATACCACGCTCTTGTTCCTGCTCCATCCAATCCATAGTTGCGGCGCCATCATGTACTTCACCGATCTTATGAGAAAGACCTGTGTAGAACAGAACACGTTCTGTTGTGGTGGTTTTGCCTGCATCTACGTGAGCTACTATGCCGATATTACGGTAGCGCTCAAGTGGAGTTGTACGTGCCATATGATCCTCTTAAAGGTTAAGGACAGATTACCAACGGTAATGTGCGAATGCTTTATTCGCTTCAGCCATACGGTGAACGTCTTCACGTTTCTTAACCGCAGTGCCTTTGTTGTCAGCAGCGTCAACGATTTCTTGAGCTAAACGTAAGCCCATAGATTTTTCGCCACGCTTACGTGCAGCGTCTACTAACCAACGCATACCTAATGCGTTGCGACGTACTGGACGTACTTCAACTGGAACTTGATAAGTTGAACCACCAACACGGCGAGATTTAACCTCTACCTGTGGACGGATGTTATCAAGTGCAGATTCAAAGATTTCTAGGTGCGACTTGCCTGATTTCTCAGCAGCCACGTCTAGCGCACCATAAACAATTTTTTCAGCAGTAGATTTCTTGCCGTCTAACATTACGATGTTAACGAATTTAGCAAGAAGTTCCGATCCGAACTTAGGATCTGGAAGAATTTTACGTTGACCTATTACGCGTCTTCTAGGCATTTTGTATCTCCGGTTTATTCAGGTTTGTCCTTTTGGAACAATCACCCAAAACAATAATTAATAATATTTAGTGCTTGGCCTTACTAACGGAAAACAATTAGCCTTTAGGGCGTTTTGCACCGTATTTAGAACGAGCTTGACGACGGTCGCTAACGCCTGCACAGTCAAGTGCACCACGTACAGTGTGAAAACGCACACCTGGTAAATCTTTAACACGACCACCACGGATTAGGATTACACTGTGCTCTTGAAGGTTATGACCTTCACCACCGATGTATGATGTTACTTCGAAACCGTTAGTTAAACGTACACGAGCTACTTTACGTAACGCTGAGTTTGGTTTCTTAGGTGTAGTTGTATATACGCGAGTACATACACCACGCTTTTGCGGACACGCTTTAAGCGCAGCTGAGTTACTTTTAGTAACCTTGCTACGACGTGGCTTACGCACTAGCTGGTTAATAGTTGCCATTTAAATAGCTCCTGAAATTAAAATTACTACTGAAAAAAATAAAAAAATCCGCCCTTTTTACAAGCTTGTAACATACATGCAAGTAAATGGGTGGCGGAATTTTAATGAGCAAAGTTTAACCTGTCAACCTAAACTCATCGTAAGACAGTAGATAACTGTCTTACGATTTATTAATCTGTTGATTAATAAGAGTTTATTGATTTCCAGATAAATCTGCGTTCAGAGCATCTGTTAGTGCTTGAGTTGCCTCTTCTGCACTTACTGTTTGCTCTTCAACAACTTCACCCTGCTTGCGGCGAGCCATACGGTCTTGGTGATACGCAAAGCCAGTACCGGCTGGGATCAGACGACCCACAATTACGTTTTCTTTCAGACCACGAAGCTCATCGCTCTTACCATTCACTGCGGCATCTGTAAGAACACGTGTTGTTTCTTGGAAAGACGCTGCCGAGATGAAAGATTCGGTTGCTAGTGATGCTTTCGTGATACCCATAAGTTGTATTTCAAACTTCGCTGGGATTTTACCTTGTTTTTCAAGGTCACGATTAGCGATATTAACGCGAGCTACTTCAATTTGCTCACCCGCTAAGAACTCAGTATCACCGCCGTCAAGGATGGTACATTTACGTAGCATCTGACGAATAATTGTTTCAATGTGCTTATCATTGATCTTAACGCCCTGCAAACGGTAAACCTCTTGCACTTCGTTAACAATGTAGTTAGCAACATGAGTCACACCGCGTAGGCGTAAGATGTCATGTGGTGATTCAGGACCATCGGCGATAACTTCACCTTTAGACACTTGCTCACCTTCAAACACGTTAAGTTGACGCCACTTAGGAATCATCTCTTCGTAATGATCGCCTTCAGCTGGTGTAATAACTAAACGTTTCTTACCTTTAGTCTCTTTACCGAAGCTAATAGTACCTGTGATTTCAGCTAAGATAGCTGGATCTTTTGGCTTACGTGCTTCAAATAAGTCGGCTACGCGTGGTAGACCACCCGTGATATCACGAGTTTTCGAACCTTCTTGCGGAATACGTGCAAGTACGTCACCTGGGTTTGCTGTAACGCCATCAGTCACTTCAATCGTAGTGAATGAAGGTAGACGTGTTTCTTGCAAGCCGCGCTCTTCACTTTCGATGATAAGCTTAGGCTCTTTCGCATTTACTTTAGCAAGGTCTTTAACAACTACACGGGTTAAGCCGGTTAGTTCATCAGTTTGTGCTTCAGTATTTGAGTCATCAATATCGCTGAACGAGATTTTTGACTTATGCTCAAGAACGATTGGGTGACTATGCGGGTCCCAAGTAGCAACGATGTCGTTACCTTGAACTTCTGCATTGTCTTGTACTGTTAGTACCGCACCGTAAGGTACTTTATAACGCTCTTTTTCACGACCGAAGCTATCAATGATAGTGATTTCAGTTGAACGTGAAGTAATTACAATCTTACCGTCGGTATTAAGTACATACTTAGCGTTATGTAGTTTTAACGTACCGTCAGTTTTAACTTGTACATTATTTTCAGCTGATGCTCTTGATGCCGCACCACCGATGTGGAATGTACGCATCGTAAGCTGTGTACCTGGCTCACCGATTGATTGTGCCGCGATAACACCTACTGATTCACCCGCGTTGATGATATGACCACGTGCAAGGTCACGACCATAACACTTAGCACATACACCAAAGTCGTTATCACAGGTGATAACAGAACGTACGCGAACTTCATCTACTGAGTGCTCTTCTAAAAGGTCACACAGTTTTTCATCAAGCATGATATTACGTTCTACTAATACAGTATCTGTATTAGGGATAACCACAGGCTCAGCTACAACACGACCTAGTACACGTTCACGAAGTGCTTCTACAACGTCACCACCTTCAATAAGCGGTTTCATTGTTAAGCCATCTTCTGTGCCACAGTCGTCTTCATTGATTACCAAATCTTGTGCAACGTCTACTAGACGACGCGTTAGGTAACCTGAGTTAGCTGTTTTAAGTGCTGTATCGGCAAGACCTTTACGCGCACCGTGCGTTGAGATGAAGTACTGTAGTACGTTTAGACCTTCACGGAAGTTAGCCGTGATTGGCGTCTCGATGATTGAACCATCTGGACGTGCCATTAGACCACGCATACCTGCTAGCTGACGGATCTGAGCGGCACTACCACGAGCACCTGAGTCGGCCATCATAAACACTGAGTTAAATGACGGTTGCTCTTCTTCTTCACCTTTGGCATTGATAACCGTGTCTTTAGACAAGTTGGCCATCATTTCACGTGATAAGTTTTCATTTACACGTGACCAGATATCGATAACTTTATTGTACTTTTCACCAGCCGTTACAAGACCTGATTGGAATTGTTGGTTGATTTCAGTTACTTCAGCTTCAGCTGATTCAATGATTGATGCTTTAACTGGTGGGATAACTAAGTCATCGATACCAATTGAAACACCTGACTTCATTGCGTAGTGGAAACCGGTGTACATAACTTGGTCAGCAAACACAACAGTGTCTTTAAGACCTAGACGACGGTAACACTCGTTTAATAAGCCAGAAATCTGCTTTTTACCTAATGCTTGGTTGATTGACTCAAACGGCATACCTTTAGGTAAAATTAGAGACAGAATTGCACGACCAACAGTAGTGTCGATAAGCGTTACAGTGTCTTCAACAACACCTGCTTCGTTAGTGATTGACTGACTAATACGCACTTTAACGCGCGCGTGAAGTTCTGCGTTACCACTACGGTATGCTTTTTCTGCTTCTTTAGGATCTTTAAATACAATGCCTTCACCTTTCGCATTAATGCGATCGCGCGTCATGTAGTAAAGACCTAATACAACATCCTGTGAAGGAACGATGATTGGCTCACCATTCGCTGGAGATAGAATGTTGTTAGTAGACATCATTAGTGCACGAGCTTCTAACTGAGCTTCAAGCGTTAACGGTACGTGTACCGCCATTTGGTCACCATCGAAGTCGGCGTTGTAAGCCGCACATACTAATGGGTGTAAATGGATTGCTTTACCTTCAATTAGTACAGGTTCGAACGCTTGGATACCTAAACGGTGAAGTGTAGGTGCACGGTTAAGTAATACTGGATGTTCACGAATTACTTCGTCTAGTACATCCCATACTTCCGCTACTTCGCGCTCTACCATTTTCTTAGCAGCTTTGATTGTCGTAGCCATGCCGCGACGCTCTAATTTGCCATAGATGAATGGTTTGAATAGCTCAAGTGCCATCTTCTTAGGAAGACCACATTGGTGAAGCTTAAGTGTAGGACCAACCGTGATTACAGAACGGCCAGAGTAATCTACACGCTTACCAAGTAAGTTCTGACGGAAACGACCTTGCTTACCCTTGATCATATCAGCAAGAGATTTAAGCGGACGCTTGTTAGAACCTGTAATTGCACGACCACGACGACCGTTATCAAGTAGCGCATCTACCGCTTCTTGTAACATACGTTTTTCGTTGCGTACGATAATATCTGGTGCAGCTAAATCTAATAGACGCTTAAGACGGTTATTACGGTTAATAACACGACGGTAAAGGTCGTTTAGATCAGATGTCGCAAAACGACCACCGTCTAGTGGTACTAATGGACGTAAGTCAGGTGGCAATACTGGAAGTACTGTCATGATCATCCACTCAGGGTTATTACCTGATTGGTGGAACGATTCCATTAACTTAAGACGCTTAGTGATCTTTTTACGCTTCGTTTCAGAGTTAATTGTTGGTAACTCTTCACGCATTTCTGCAATTAATTGGCCAAGATCAAGTTCACGAAGCAAGTCTAATACTGCTTCTGCACCCATCTTAGCTTCAAACTCATCACCGTGCTCTTCAAGTGCATCTAGGTATTCTTCTTCACCTAATAGTTGACCACGCTCAAGCGTTGTCATACCAGGCTCAGTTACTACGAATGATTCGAAGTAAAGAACACGTTCAATATCACGAAGTGTCATATCAAGCATTAAGCCAATACGAGACGGTAATGATTTTAAAAACCATATATGTGCTACTGGGCTCGCAAGGTCGATATGACCCATACGATCACGACGCACTTTTGTAAGTGTAACTTCAACGCCACACTTCTCACAGATCACACCACGGTGTTTAAGGCGTTTATATTTACCACATAAACACTCATAATCTTTCACTGGGCCGAAAATACGGGCACAGAATAAGCCATCGCGCTCAGGCTTGAAAGTACGGTAGTTAATAGTCTCAGGTTTCTTTACTTCACCGTATGACCATGAACGAACCATGTCTGGTGAAGCAAGACCAATGCGAATTGCATCGAATTCTTCGGTCTTATTTTGTTGCTTCAGAAACTTAAGTAAGTCTTTCACCTTAGCTCTCCTGTCGGAGTTAATCTTGAGGGCGGATAATCTCGCCCCTACATTCTATTCAGCCGTAACAGATGCTGCAGGATTAACTGCAGCATCTAATTGGCTTAATTTTCTTCCAACTCGATGTTGATACCCAGTGAGCGGATTTCTTTCAACAATACGTTGAACGATTCTGGCATACCTGGTTCCATTTTATGGTTACCATCAACGATGTTTTTATACATCTTAGTACGACCGTTCACGTCATCCGATTTCACTGTTAGCATTTCTTGTAGAGTGTAAGCAGCACCGTAAGCTTCAAGTGCCCATACTTCCATCTCACCAAAACGCTGGCCACCGAACTGTGCTTTACCACCCAGCGGCTGCTGAGTAACAAGGCTGTAAGAACCAGTAGAACGTGCGTGCATCTTATCGTCAACCAAGTGGTTAAGTTTAAGCATGTACATGTAACCAACAGTTACTTGACGTTCAAACTGATCGCCAGTACGGCCATCATAGAGTGTAACCTGACCACTTCTTGGGTATCCACCAAGCTCTAGCATGTCTTTGATTTCGTCTTCTTTAGCGCCATCAAATGCAGGAGTAGCGATTGGTAAACCACCTTTTAAGTTATCAGCTAAACGACGAATTTCATCATCAGAGAAGCTAGCAATATCTACTTCTTGACGAGATTCACCGATTTCGTAAGCTTGCTTGATGAATTCACGTAGCTCATGTAGCTCACGTTGTTCCTTCATCATTTCCTCTAAGCGCTCACCAATACCACGTGCAGCTAGACCCATATGTGTTTCAAGGATCTGACCGATGTTCATTCGTGATGGTACACCTAGTGGATTTAGTACGATATCTACCGTACGACCTTTATCATCGTATGGCATATCTTCTACTGGTACGATAGTCGAGATAACACCTTTGTTACCGTGACGACCCGCCATTTTATCACCCGGTTGGATACGACGTTTAACAGCTAGGTATACTTTAACAATCTTAAGTACGCCTGGTGCTAAGTCATCACCTTGAGTAATTTTACGACGTTTGTTTTCAAACTTCTTATCGTATTCAGCTTTAAGCTCATCGTACTGTGCAGCTAGTTGCTCAAGTTCAGCTTGCTTGTCTTCTTGTGCAAGGCTTTGAGTAAGTAGCTTTTCAGCATTTAGTGACGCTAAGTTGTCTTCATCGAAGCCTGCTGCAGCAAGTAGCTTGCGAGCACGGTCTAATACACCAGCTTCTAGAATACGGAACTCTTCGTTGAAGTCTTTCTTCGCTTCGCGAAGCTGCATGTCTTCAACTTCTAACGCACGCTTATCTTTTTCAACACCATCACGGGTGAAAACTTGTACGTCAATTACAGTACCAGTTACAGAGTTTGGTACACGTAAAGAGCTGTCTTTAACGTCAGACGCTTTTTCGCCGAAGATAGCACGCAGTAGCTTCTCTTCAGGTGTTAATTGCGTCTCGCCTTTCGGAGTCACTTTACCTACTAGGATATCGCCGCCTTTAACTTCAGCACCAATATAAACAACGCCTGATTCATCAAGCTTGCCTAGCGCAGACTCACCCACATTCGGGATATCTGCAGTGATCTCTTCAGGACCTAATTTAGTATCACGGGCAACACACTGTAGTTCTTGAATGTGGATAGTCGTTAGACGATCTTCTTCAACTACGCGCTCTGATAGTAAGATTGAATCCTCGAAGTTATAACCGTTCCATGGCATGAATGCCACGCGAAGGTTTTGACCAAGGGCTAAGTCACCTAAGTCAGTCGAAGGACCATCTGCTAACACGTCACCACGAGTAACCGGTTCACCAACCATGCACGTTGGTTTTTGGTTAATACATGTATTTTGGTTAGAACGTGTGTATTTAGTAAGGTTGTAAATGTCGATGCCCGCTTCACCAGGAATACGCTCATCGTCATGTACGTTTACAACGATGCGGCTAGCATCGGCGTACATTACTTCACCACCACGTTTAGCAACAATTGTTACACCAGAATCTTTCGCTAGTGTTAACTCAATACCTGTACCTACTAACGGCTTATCCGCTTTCAATGTTGGTACTGCTTGACGTTGCATGTTTGAACCCATCAATGCACGGTTAGCATCATCGTGTTCTAGGAACGGGATAAGTGCTGCCGCTACAGAGATCACCTGTTGTGGTGATACATCCATATATTGCTGGTCCATGCGACCCATAAAGGTAGATTCACCTTTGTGACGACACGGAATAAGTTCATCAACAAACTCATTGGTTTCGGTTAAGTTTGAGTTCGCCTGTGCGATAACAAACTGACCTTCTTCAATGGCTGATAAATAATCAACTTCATCAGTTACTACACCATCTACCACTTTACGGTAAGGTGTTTCTAAGAAACCGTAATCATTTGTACGTGCGTACGTAGATAACGAGTTAATTAGACCGATGTTTGGACCCTCAGGAGTCTCGATTGGACATACGCGACCATAGTGAGTTACGTGAACGTCACGTACTTCAAAGCCAGCGCGCTCACGCGTTAGACCGCCCGGACCTAATGCAGAAATACGACGCTTATGCGTTACTTCTGATAGCGGGTTATTTTGGTCCATAAACTGTGATAACTGAGACGAGCCGAAGAACTCTTTAACCGCTGCCGAAATAGGCTTAGCGTTAATAAGATCTTGTGGCATTATCGCGTCAAGGTCACCTAAGCTTAAACGCTCACGTACAGCACGTTCTACACGTACTAGACCAACACGGAATTGGTTCTCAGCCATTTCGCCAACACTACGTATACGACGGTTGCCTAAGTGGTCAATATCATCAACATCGCCTTGACCGTTACGAATAGCAATTAATACTTTCATAACAGACACGATGTCTTCTTTGCTTAATGTGCCAGGGCCTGTGTCTGTATCGTAACCAACACGGCTATTGAACTTCATACGACCTACAGTAGATAAGTCATAACGTTCTTCAGAGAAGAATAAGTTCTCGAATAAGGCTTCAGCCGCGTCTTTCGTCGGTGGCTCGCCTGGGCGCATCATGCGGTAAATTTCTACTAATGCTTCTAAACGGTTGCTAGACGAGTCAATATTTAATGTATTTGACATGTAAGCGCCGCTGTCCACTTCATTGATGTATAACGTCTCAATTTTAGTGTGACCTGCTTTAACCAATTCAGCCATCAACTCTAGTGATAGCTCGTCATTAGCGTTTGCAATAACTTCACCTGTTGACTCATCAACATAGTTTTTAGCTACAATACGGCCAATGATGTACTCATGTGGTACTTCTAATTGATTAATGCCTTTTTTCTCGATGCTCTTGATGTGGCGAGCCGTAATACGACGACCGCTTTCAACAAGTACTTCACCGTCTTCGCCTTTGATATCAAAAGCGGCAGTTTCACCACGTAAACGTGAAGGCACAAGTTCCATAAGAACTTTACCGTCAGTTACTTCAAACGCGGTAGTATCGAAGAACATATCTAAGATTTCTTCGCTAGAGTACTCAAGTGCACGTAAAATAATAGACGCCGGTAATTTACGACGACGGTCTATACGTACATATAAGTTATCTTTTGCATCAAATTCGAAGTCTAACCATGAACCACGGTAAGGTATAACGCGTGCGTTATATAATACTTTACCCGATGAATGGGTTTTACCGCGGTCGTTATCAAAGAATACACCAGGGCTACGGTGTAGCTGAGAAACGATAACACGCTCTGTACCATTGATTACAAAAGTACCGGTATCAGTCATGAGCGGAATTTCGCCCATGTAAACTTCTTGCTCTTTAATGTCTTTAACTGTGCCTGGAGCTTCTTTGTCCATAACTACAAGACGCAGTTTCACGCGAAGTGGAGCAGAATAAGTCACACCGCGAATTTGACATTCTTTTACATCGAATACTGGCTCACCAATACGATAACTTACGTATTGAAGCTCAGAATTTCCCGAGTAGCTTTTAATAGGGAACACAGAACGGAAGGCTGCTTCCAAACCATGATCGCCATCAGCGTCTGGGAC
Source organism: Pseudoalteromonas agarivorans (assembly GCF_024518735.1). Lineage (NCBI taxonomy): Bacteria > Pseudomonadati > Pseudomonadota > Gammaproteobacteria > Alteromonadales > Pseudoalteromonadaceae > Pseudoalteromonas > Pseudoalteromonas agarivorans. Next base: position 130,342 of record NZ_JANIGJ010000009.1, on the reverse strand, counting down.
TAAGAATTTTTTAAACGATTCTAACTGTGTCGACAGTAAGAAAGGTATATCCAAAACTTGTGGACGTTTACCAAAATCCTTACGGATACGTTTCTTTTCAGAATAAGAGTAAGCCATGGGGTTCCTCAGCTTGCTGATCTTTGACCCGACCTGTTCTTGTAAGAACAGACTTAACTGGCATCTATGCCAAGATTTACAACATTTAATTGTTGTTCTAATTAACTCCGCCTTAGCAACACTAGCAAACTATAAAGCGTTGAAAGTAAAGAGAAAATCAGATTTTATTTGAGCTACAGGAATACATAACTCTATAGCGCAAAAAGGCCGGTGATTAAATAATCACCAGCCCTTGCCTGATTACTCAGGCAGCGAACCTAGCGTGAGCTAGATTACTTAACCTCAACTTCAGCACCAGCTTCAGTAAGGTCTTTTTGAAGTGCTTCAGCTTCTTCTTTAGATACACCTTCTTTGATAGGTGCAGGAGCAGCTTCAACAAGAGCTTTCGCTTCTTTAAGGCCTAGGCCTGTTGCGCTACGTACAGCTTTGATTGCCGCAACCTTGTTAGCGCCAGCGCCAGTAAGGATTACGTCAAATTCAGTTTTCTCTTCAGCAGCTTCAGCAGCAGGACCTGCTACCATAGCAGCTGCAGCAGTTACGCCGAATTTTTCTTCCATTGCTTCAACAAGAGCAACAACGTCCATTACTGACATTTCAGCAATTGCGTCAAGGATTTGGTCTTTAGTTACAGACATTACAAATTTCCTAATAATTAACGGACTCTAGGTCCAAATAAATTTACACCGAAAGAGAGGTTAAACAGCTTAAAATTAAGCAGCTTGCTCTTCTTTCTGTACACGTACTGCTTCAATTGTTTTACACAATTTGCCAGCAGACGCTTCTTTCATAGCGCTCATTAAGCGTGCAACAGCTTCATCGTATGTAGGTAATGTAGCAAGCATTGCTGCGTCTACGATGTTACCTTCAAAAGCGGCCGTTTTAAGCTCAAATTTCTCATTCTTTTTCGCGAAATCTGAAAAGATACGCGCAGCAGCACCTGGGTGCTCTGATGAGAAAGCGATTAAGCTTGGACCAACTAACGAATCAGATAGACATTCAAATTCAGTACCTTCAACAGCACGTTTTGCTAGAGTGTTACGAACAACTTTCATCCATACACCAGCTTCACGAGCTTCTTTACGAAGGGCTGTAATTGCGCCTACTGCTACACCACGAGAATCTGCAACAACTGCAGAAAGAGCACCATTGGCTGCTTCGTTGACTTCAGCAACAATTGCTTTTTTGCCTTGAAGATTTAAAGCCATGGGTGTTACTCCTGGTTTAATGGGTCACCGACACTCGGCTTCCCTGTTTTACTCTTCCCTATCAACAAACTTGATAGAGATGCTTTTTACGGCGAGAGCCAGAAGAGATTAGGAAAAATCTATCTGGGGATTCACACCGTCTACGTAGGTAATATTAAGGCCGAAGCCGCCTACGGTCTTGGACGGAAGCCCAATTTATCGCATCACTCAAGAGCTTAGCGAAATTATGGACTTCAACCCGAATTCTTTACTTGTTAAATAATAAATTATTCAACAAAATGGCGCAAAATTATAGTACAAATTTCACGCCATGTAAACACCTATTAAGCTACAGAAGTGCTTAAAGTGTTTTGGTCAACAGCAACACCTGCGCCCATTGTTGTAGAGATGGTTACTTTCTTAACGTAAACACCTTTAGCTTGAGAAGGTTTAGCCTTCTTAAGCGCAACGATTAGAGCTTCAAGGTTTTGTTGAAGTTGCTCAGCAGTGAAATCAACCTTACCGATAGTAGTATGGATGATACCATTTTTGTCATTACGGTAACGTACTTGACCTGCTTTCGCATTTTTAACTGCTTCTGCAACGTTAGGCGTTACAGTACCAGTTTTAGGGTTAGGCATAAGACCACGTGGACCTAAGATTTGACCTAGTTGACCAACAACACGCATAGCGTCTGGTGATGCAACAACAACGTCAAAATCCATCTCGCCTTTCTTAACTAGTTCAGCAAGATCTTCCATGCCTACTAATTCAGCACCGGCTTCTTTTGCAGCTTCTGCATTAGCGCCTTGAGTGAATACAGCAACACGAACATCACGGCCAGTACCGTTAGGTAGTACAGTTGCACCACGAACGTTCTGGTCAGATTTACGAGCGTCAATACCAAGGTTAACAGCAACGTCAACACTTTCTACGAATTTAGCTGTCGCTAACTCTTTTAAAAGAGCAACTGCTTCATTGATTTCGTAATCTTTAGTTACTTCCACTTTTTCGCGGATAGTACGCATACGTTTAGTTAATTTAGCCATTTCTTAGTCCTCTACGTTCAAGCCCATCGCACGCGCAGAACCTGCGATAGTGCGAACCGCAGCGTCCATATCAGCCGCTGTAAGGTCAGCTCGTTTTGTCTCAACGATCTCTTCAAGTTGAGCACGAGTTACTGTGCCTACTTTTTCAGTGTTAGGACGGCCTGAGCCTGATTTGATACCAGCAGCTTTCTTAAGTAAGTAAGCAGCAGGTGGCGTTTTCATATCGAACGTAAATGAACGGTCACCGTAAACAGAGATCACTACAGGAACTGGAGCGCCTTTTTCGATAGACTCTGTACGCGCGTTAAACGCTTTACAGAATTCCATGATGTTTACACCGTGTTGACCTAGTGCAGGACCTACTGGAGGACTAGGATTAGCCATACCAGCGGCAACTTGTAGCTTGATTAAAGCTTCAACTTTTTTAGCCATTATAAATACCTCATTTGGTGGGTCTTAGCCTTGTGCGCGCGAGGACGCGTACTCTAACGGCTTCCCAGTTTAAAAATTGGTTTCGTACTTTTTGCGAGCAAAAATAAATTTTTGCCTTAATACAAAAAGGCCGCTGATTATAAGTTAATCAGCGGCCTTTTTCAAGCTTCGTGCCAAAATTTAAGTAAATAATGGCGAAGCTTTTTTAATCAATTACTTATCTTGTTCAACTTGACCAAATTCAAGTTCAACCGGTGTAGAACGACCAAAAATAAGTACCGACACTTTCACGCGGCTCTTTTCGTAGTCAACTTCTTCAACAACACCGCTAAAGTCAGCAAATGGACCATCAGTAACACGCACAACTTCACCTGGCTCAAATAATGTAGCTGGTTTAGGTGCTTCAGCGTTTTCTTGAAGACGGTTAAGAATGCGTTCTGCTTCTTTAGAACTAATAGGCGCTGGGCGGTCAGAAGTACCACCAATAAAGCCCATTACACGTTCAGTGCTGTTCACTAAGTGCCAGCTTGCATCGTTCATGTCCATTTGTACTAGTACGTAACCTGGGAAGAATTTACGCTCAGATTTACGCTTTTGACCGGCGCGCATCTCAACAACTTCTTCTGTTGGTACTAATATTTCACCAAAGCTCTCTTCAAGACCTTCAATTTTGATATGCTCTGATAACGTTTGCGCTACACGCTTTTCGTAACCAGAGAATGCTTGTACAACGTACCAGCGTAATTTAATTTCTTTGTTCTCATCCGACATGGGATCAGATCTCCAATCCAGTTAAAAAGCCTACAGCGCGGAATAAAATGCCATCTAATCCCCAAAGGATAAGCGCCATAATCACTGTTGCAACCATTACGATTAATGTCGTGTGGGTAGTTTCTTGACGCGTTGGCCAAACAACTTTACGTACTTCGATGCGTGCTTCTTTAGCAAATGCTAAAAAGTCACGACCTTTAGCGGTTTGCGAGGCAATACCTAAACCTGCTGCTATAGCAACCACAACGCCAATTGCACGTAGTAATACAGACTGATCTGCAAACATGTGATTACCAACAACTGCGCCTGCAAGTAGCGCGATTGCTACTAACCACTTTACCGACTCCATCGCACTTGATGGTGTTTCTACATTCGTGCTCATAATATTATTACCTTAACTACAGACACAACAACCCTACACAACGGCAGGGTTAATCCATTAAAATCTAAACTTAAAAACAGACTTATTTAAACCGATTTTTAACCCCAGACTTACTCAACTTATGAGTAAAAATGGCAGGGGCGGAGAGATTCGAACTCCCAACCGTCGGTTTTGGAGACCGCTGTTCTACCAATTGGAACTACGCCCCTGCAAAGTGGATGCCTATTATACTTACGCAAATCATTAACACAAGCCTAAAAGATACCCACATTGCAAAATCTCGATAAACTATTAAGTCCTTAATAATAAAAAGGCTTAATTAGCCCCTTTTACTAGCGGCACGCCATTATTACCAACTGGAATATAAACCGTTGTATGGTTTGGCGACTCAGCCATTTTTGCCTGCGCGTTTATAGCTTCATGTTGTAAATAATTTGCAGTAAGAGTTGCGTTAATTATTTTTTGGGCTTGGGCAATACCTTTTGCTTCTTCCACTCTTATTTCAGCATCTTTGCGTGCTATTTCTTTTTGTGTTTCTTTCTCTGCTAGTAACTGCTGCGCGGCAAGCTTTTTCTCTACAGCATTTGCGACAATGGCTGGGTAATTAATATCTCCCACTACTACATTTGCTAATTTAAAGGGCGTTGATGATAAATAAGTTTGTAAACGCAAACTAACTTCTTGCGCTATTTGTTCGCGGTTTGTTTTCAGCTCACCACTGTCGTACTTTTGCACAATGTCACGCACATAGGTTCTAAACGTTTCACGCACAAAGCGTTTATACCAGTTCTCAGCGCCATACTCTTCTACAACTGTTTTTACCGAGCCACTTTGAATCCCTATTACTGCATGAAAATCAAATTTTATATTTAAATCATCATTAGCAAGTATTCTGAATGTTTCGGTATACGTATTGGGGCGCATATCAATGTTTACCACTTCATTACGAAGTAAAGAAACACCATAGTTAGCAGGTCCTTTCATGGTGCCTTGATAGCCCCCTTCACCAAATATTCTTGGTTTTTCGTACACATACCCTTCTTCACCTGCAGGCGTGCTTGGGTTAGTACATGCGGTTAAGCCAAACCCTACAACACCGGCCAAAATGGCACCTTTAACAAGGTTATTGACCAGGTTTTGCATCCCTGAATTTCTTGGTTTCATTATATGTCCTTGGTTATTTTTCTAATACTTTATATACATCACTTAGTAAGCTTGATGCGCCAAACCTAAATGTAGCGGCCTGTAAGTAGTCATCGCCCATAATTGAGCGTGTCAGTGCTAAATACTCCTTTACATCAGTAACAGTTTTAACTCCGCCTGCGGCTTTAAAGCCAACAACCTTACCCGACTCTTTAATAGCGCTGAGCATCACGTTTGTTGCGTCAAGCGTTGCATTTACAGCCACTTTACCTGTGCTGGTTTTTACAAAATCAGCCCCGCCTTGAATAGCTAAGTTTGTAGCTTTAGTGATTAGCTCTGCAGTTTTAAGTTCGCCACTTTCTATAATTACTTTTAATTGCGCTTTTGTACCACAGGCTTTTTTGCTTTGAGTTACATACTCAAGCACTTTGCTGTGCTCGCCAGCAATAAGTGCTTTATACGGGATCACTAAATCTATTTCATCCGCGCCGCGCTCAATTGCTAGCAGTGTTTCGTTTATCACATCGCTCAGTAGCGCATCACCACTAGGAAAATTTGTAACCGTTGCTACTTTTACATGGTTTAGCTCACGCGCAGCCAGTGCTATTTTTGCATCATCTACAAAATCACTGTAAAGGCATACTGCAGCAGGCGTGCCCAATTTAGGGTTAATACTATTTACAAGCTGCTGAATATCACTGGCCGTGTCTGAGGTGTTTAGGCTTGTTAAATCCATAAGCGACACAGCTAAGTGTGCATCGTTTTGTTGTTCAGTCATACGTAATCCCTTTAAGTAGGCGATAAATTAGGTTTAGCCCCATAGTAACAAATTAACGTAATCTCGCTATAGCTCATAACCAAACACTATAAGCACATTATTTTGCGTGTAATGCGCGTTAATCCCCTATAGATTAAGGCTTAAACCTAAAACAACCACCCATTATAACTTTTGGTTATATAAACTTGGTTTTAATTATTTTTTACTTACTAGTGCGCGCTATATTCTGCCCCCTGCTCAATAGCGTTTTATTTTAGATTTTACTTAGAGGTGTTAACCACGTGCAGTATTTACCTATCTTTACCAAACTCGACAACAAACCTGTGCTGGTTGTTGGCGGTGGAGAGGTCGCATTACGCAAATGTCGCGCGTTTTTAAAAGCCCGCGCAAATGTAACCTTAGTGGCACCTTGGTTTTGTGATGAACTAAAAGAACATGCACAAAACAATGAAGTAACGCTTATTGATGCCTATTTTGATGAGTCGCACCTTGATGGCAAAATGCTGGTTATAGCAGCCACAGACTTAGACGAAGTAAACAACAATGTATTTGAGCTAGCTAACGCACGCAATGTATTTGTAAATGTGGTTGATGACCAACCTAAATGTACGTTTATATTCCCATCAATTGTAGACCGTGACCCAATAACCATTGCTATTTCAAGTGCAGGCACCGCGCCAGTACTTGCTCGGCGACTACGTGAAAAGCTCGAAACGTTAATCCCACAACACATTGGCCCACTGGCTACTTTAGTTGGCAGCTTTAGAGACAAAGTAAAACAGCGCTTTAAGCACTTTGCTGATCGCCGCCAGTTTTGGGAAGGCGTGTTTGATTCATCAGTCGTAAGCAAAGTGCAAACAGGTAATACCGATGCAGCACAAGCACAACTAGAGCAAATGCTTGATGCTAAAGCCGAGCCAGAAGGCGAAGTGTATGTAGTGGGTGCAGGCCCAGGCGACCCTGAGCTTTTAACACTTAAAGCATTGCAGTTAATGCAGCAAGCCGATGTCGTTGTATACGACTATTTAGTGTCTGATGAAATTATGGAATTAGTACGCCGTGATGCCGATTTAGTTTGCGTAGGCAAGCGTATGGGCGATCACAGTGTAGCGCAAGAAGATACCAACCAAATGCTGGTTGATTTTGCCAAGCAAGGCAAAAAAGTATGCCGCATTAAAGGCGGCGACCCCTTTATTTACGGCCGTGGTGGCGAAGAAGTACAAGTACTAGCTGCCAATAACGTTAATTATCAAATAGTACCGGGTATAACTGCCGCCGCTGGTTGTAGCGCGTATGCGGGTATTCCGCTTACTCACCGCGACCACGCACAAGCCATCCAGTTTGTAACAGGGCATTGTAAAAAAGATGGCCAAGAACTCGATTGGCAATCGCTTGCTAAAGCGCATCAAACTTTAGCTATTTATATGGGCGTTATTAAATCGCCACATATACAGGCTCAGCTTTTAAAACATGGGCGTAGCGCTAATACGCCAGTTGCCATAATCGAAAACGGCACGCGTAAAAACCAGCGTGTTGTTACGGGGCAATTAGGTGAGCTTGCAGATTTAATAGAGCGCAACAGTGTGGTATCGCCAGCATTACTTATTATTGGCGAAGTAGCCGCCCTGCACTCGCAGCTTGCATGGTTTGGCCAAAACGAGCAAACCAGTAGCTTTGCTCAGCCGCTAACCGGCGTATCAAATACATAATTATATTTTACTTAATCACTTTTAATCATTTTAGTAGGACGACTAACAATGGCTTTAACTCACCTTCAGCAACTTGAAGCTGAAAGTATCAAAATCATGCGCGAAGTCGCCGCTGAGTTTGAGAACCCAGTAATGCTTTACTCTATTGGTAAAGATTCATCGGTACTTTTGCACTTAGCGCGTAAAGCATTTTACCCTGCAAAAATTCCGTTTCCGTTATTACACGTAGACACCAACTGGAAGTTTCGTGAAATGATTGAGTTTCGCGATCGCCTTGCAAAAGAATACGGTTTTGACCTGCTGGTACACAAAAACCCAGAAGGCATGGCAATGGGTATTAGCCCGTTTGAGCATGGCTCGGGTAAACATACCGACATAATGAAAACCCAAGGCTTAAAGCAAGCGCTAGATAAATACGGCTTTGATGCTGCATTTGGTGGCGCACGCCGCGATGAAGAAAAGTCTCGCGCTAAAGAGCGTGTTTACTCGTTCCGCGATAAACACCACCGTTGGGACCCTAAAAACCAACGTCCAGAGCTTTGGAATACCTACAACAGCCAAGTTAACCCAGGTGAGAGCATTCGTGTATTCCCACTGTCTAACTGGACTGAGCTTGATATTTGGCAATACATTTACCAAGAAAACATTGAAATGGTTCCGCTTTATTTAGCGAAAGAGCGCCCAGTAGTAGAGCGCGACGGCACCTTAATTATGGTCGACGATGAGCGCATGCCACTTGCTGAGGGCGAAGTACCACAAATGAAGTCGGTACGTTTTCGTACTTTAGGCTGTTACCCACTTACCGGTGCAGTTGAATCTACAGCCAGTAACCTAACAGAAATTATTGAAGAAATGCTGCTATCTACGTCATCTGAACGTGAAGGCCGTGTAATAGATCACGACTCAGCAGGCTCAATGGAGAAGAAAAAACGTGAGGGGTATTTCTAATGTCTACCAATACTAACGACACCATTAACGAAGTAAAAGAGATTGGCATAGACGCCTACCTAGCACGCCAACAAGATAAAAGCTTATTGCGTATGCTTACCTGTGGCAGCGTAGATGACGGTAAATCAACACTGATTGGCCGCCTACTGCACGACAGCCACCAAATTTATGAAGATCAGCTAGCTGCTCTTCATAAAGATAACGAAAAAGTAGGTAACGCAGGCGAAGAGCTAGACTTAGCGCTACTAGTAGATGGCCTACAAGCTGAGCGCGAGCAAGGCATTACTATTGATGTAGCGTACCGTTATTTTTCAACGGCTAAGCGTAAATTTATTATTGCCGACACCCCAGGGCACGAGCAATACACACGCAACATGGTAACAGGCGCATCAACAAGCGATGTAGCCATTATTTTGGTTGATGCCCGCTACGGTGTGCAAGTACAAACTAAGCGTCATAGCTTTATTTGTGACTCACTAGGTATTAAACAATTTGTGGTCGCGATTAATAAAATGGATATCGTTGATTTTGACGAAACCGTTTATGAAAAAATCAAAGCCGATTACCTTAAATTTGCTGAGCAACTTAACGTATCAAACATTAAGTTTGTGCCTATGTCGGCGCTTAAAGGCGACAACGTAGTAACCCGCTCTGCTCATACGCCTTATTACACCGACAAGCCATTGCTTGAGCTTTTAGAAGACTCACCAGCGGCAGAAACCGATACCGGCTTTGAAGCACGCTTGCCTGTGCAATATGTAGTGCGCCCTAACTTAAACTTCCGTGGTTTTCAGGGCACATTGGCATCAGGTAAATTACAAGTTGGCGATGCAATAAAAGTATTACCGTCGGGTAAAACATCAAGCATTAAAGAAATTGTGACCTTTAATGGCAACCTAGATCACGCAGAAGCTGGCCAAGCAATTACCGTTACCCTCAATAGCGAAATTGATATTAGCCGCGGCGATGTTATTGTGCCGCAAAGCTCAAGTGCAACGGTTACTAACCTTATACAAGCTAAACTTGTGTGGATGCACGAAGAGCCGCTGGTACTAGGTAAAAGCTACAACATTAAACTAGGTAGTAAAAATACATCAGCCGTGGTTAAAAAGATTGACCACACTATTGATGTAAACACTTTAGAGCACGGCACAGCCGATTCACTTCAGCTAAACGAAATTGCCATTGTCACGCTTGAACTAAGCGAAACAATATTAGCTGACGAGTATCACAACAACCACGAAACTGGCTCATTTATCCTTATCGACCGTTTATCTAACTTAACGGTTGCCGCAGGTATGATTGAGCAAGTACTAAAAAGCGAAAAACAAAACAGCGATTTCAGCGACTTTGAAATTGAGTTTAATAGCTTAGTACGCAAGCACTTCCCACATTGGCAAGCGCTTGATATTTCAAAACTGTAAGTATAAAAATGTCTGTTAGGAATATAAAAGCATGGTAGAGCAGCTCGTTTTAACAGGCATTATGCTTACCTTAGTTGGGTGCCTTTTTGGCACCCGCATTAATCCAGCATGGTTATTTGTAAGTGCTATTGGTACAGGTTATTTAACAGGCCTGATTGACCTTGAAAGCATGCTAGTAAACTACGCAAACCCATCGCTCATTACCCTAGTACTATTAGTGCTGGTTTCAATCGCTATTGAAAAAACCACACTCATACAACAGCTTTCCCAATCGTTATCTAAAGGGAGCTTAGTAAAGTCGGTAACAAAGCTTGGTTTATCAACCGCGTTTTTATCGTCATTTACTAACAATACCGCGGTTGTGGCATCGCTTATCACCGCCATAAAAGACAACCCAAATCATTCACCCTCAAAGCTACTATTACCGCTGTCGTACACCGCTATATTAGGCGGCACCACTACACTTATTGGAACATCAACCAATTTAATAGTGAACGGCTTTGCCGTAGATGCAGGTATGGCGCCACTGGGCTTTTTTGATTTTACCTTAGTGGGCATTGGCGCATTAAGTGTGGGCCTCATTACTATTTTAGTGATGCTCAAATACCTGCCCGACAACGGCAAAAACACACAAGAGGTTATTCCCTTTTACTTAGAGGGAAAAGTGCAGGCAGGCTCTAAGCTTATTGGCCGCACCGTAGAAGAAAACGGCCTACGCGATTTAAAAGATTTATTCCTCGCCGAAATTATTCGTGGCGATGAGCGCATATACGCAGTAACACCTCAGCAAATTATTAGACAAAACGACGTACTACTGTTTGTTGGCGACATTAAATCGGTACCCTTATTAAGACGCTTTGACGGATTAAAAGTGGTGCACGACAACCACGAAAAAGACATAGAACACTTAGTTGAAGTGGTTGTGAGCCAATCATCAAAGTTTATTGGCAAAACCGTAAAAGAGGCGCGTTTTAGAGAGCAGTTTCATGCTGCTGTTATTGCCATTCGCCGAGGGCACGACCGCTTACAAGGCGGCCTTGGGCAAGTGCAATTGCAAGCCGGCGATTCTTTAATACTCGCCCCAGGTAAAAACTTTTACTCTTTACCTAATTTAAACCGCGAATTTGTGTATATATCGGGGTTTGACTTACAAACACACCTAAAACCTAAACAATCTAATATTGTATTGGCAGGCTTTGCCGCCGTGTTAGGGTTAAGCATTGTAGGTATAGTCCCTTTAGTAAAAGGCCTGCTGGTGTTACTCATTGGCTTATTGCTTAGCGGTACAGTCAAACTAAGCGAAGTAAAACGTCGCTTTCCCATTGAGCTACTCGCCGTTGTAGGCAGTGCCATAGGACTTGCTAAATTAATGATAGAAACCGGGCTTGCCGGGCAAATATCAGATGCCCTATTTATGGTACTAGGTGATTTTGGCCCTTATGGCGCGTTTATCGCCATATTTTTAATGACCGTATTATTCACCGAGCTTATTACTAATAATGCAGCAGCAGCGCTTTCATTTCCTGTGGCTTACTCGCTAGCAGTGGGTTTTAATGTAGACCCACTACCCTTTATTATGGCGGTAGCGTTTGGTGCATCTGCCAGTTTTATATCACCGTTTGGGTATCAAACAAACCTTATGGTTTACAGCGCGGGTAACTACCGCTTAAAAGATTACATAACAATGGGCTTGCCCCTTTCTATTATTTATTCAATCACGGTATTAACCTTGATCCCGCTCGTATTTCCTTTTTAATACGGGCGCTTACAGTACAAGAGACACACCACTATGGATGAAAATATTGTTTGGCATAACTACGCAACCACAAAAGCACAACGTAGTGAGCAAAAAAAGCATAAACCGGCCATTTTATGGTTTACCGGTTTTTCTGGCTCTGGCAAAAGCACCGTAGCCAACGCACTAGAAGCTGCGCTTAATCAGCAAGGTGCGCACACTTACCTGCTTGATGGCGACAACGTGCGTCACGGCTTATGTAAAGACCTTGGCTTTAGCGACGAAGACCGCATCGAAAACATACGCCGCGTTGGCGAAACCGCCAAACTAATGACCGATGCCGGCCTATTAGTGCTTACCGCGTTTATCTCGCCATTTAGAGCAGAGCGCGACATGGTGCGCAGCCTATTAGATGACGGCGAGTTTATTGAAGTATTTATAGATACCCCACTTGATGTATGCGAAAGCCGCGACCCTAAAGGCTTATACAAAAAAGCCCGCGCAGGTGAGATTAAACACTTTACCGGTATCGACTCAAGCTACGAAGTACCCAACAACCCAGAAATAATTTTAGATACCAGTAAAAACACCCTAGACCAATCGGTTACACAACTGATAACGTATCTAAAACAAAAGCATATTATAGGTTAACCCCAATGAACCAAACCGAGCTACTAGAAGAAACCCTCATCCTTGCCCGCAAAGCAGGCCAAGCCATAATGGGGATTTACGAAAAGGACTTTAACGTTGAATACAAAGCCGATGAAAGCCCAGTAACCGACGCCGACTTAGCAGCTCATAAAGTCATTGTGACAGGGCTAAAACAGCTCACGCCCGACACACCTATACTTAGCGAAGAAAGCTCTGATATAAGCTGGGACATTCGTCAAACATGGAAAAACTACTGGTTAGTAGACCCAATCGACGGCACTAAAGAGTTTATTAAAAAGAACGGCGAATTTACCGTAAATATAGCCCTAATCGAAAACGGCAAACCTGTGCTTGCTGTCGTTGATGCACCCGCACTTGGCGTATCGTACTTAGCCAGTAACGACATTGGCGCGTTTAAAGACAAAGGCGATGAGCGCATTGAGCTTAAAGTAACCACCAAACCTAATAAAGGGTTAATCCGCGTGGTTGGCAGCCGCTCACACCCATCACCCGATTTAGCCGAGTTTGTAAAACGCTTTGACGACGTTGAAATGGTCTCAAAAGGCAGCTCACTAAAATTATGTTTAGTGGCCGAAGGCAGTGCTGATATTTACCCGCGCTTAGGCCCAACCTGTGAGTGGGATACGGGAGCTGGCCATGCTATTGCTGAAATAGCCGGCGCTAAAGTCACTAAGCTCGATGGCAGCCCGCTTATTTATAACACCAAAGATGAGTATTTGAATCCGTATTTTGTAGTGAGTGCGGTGGAAGAATAAAAGCTAAGAGCTTCGAGCTGTTAGCCACGAGCAGCTCGATGCAAATCTAAACACCGTAGGTTGGGTTGAGTGGAACGAAACCCAACTTATTGCACTTCATATCAATTAAAGATTTTTGAATAAGCAAGTTTAAGAAATAAAGTCGCCTCTTGGCTTTACTGCTCGAATGACGCTATGGCGTGTTGGGTTTCGCTTCGCTCTACCCAACCTACAACTGTGCTGGTTCGGGTATTTGTTTATTTTTACAGCGCTGTTTCGTATTCATGACACTTTTGCTGCAACGGCGTCTAATTAATTAGTCTACAAAACCCCTCAAAACATGAAACTTTTAGCTAAAAACTATATTCTTGCGCGCGATTATTATTAAATAATGGATGAACACACACATGACACCATCACAAGATGCAACGCTTTCAAATGCATCAGCAACAGGTGAACACACACCTACTTCTAAATGGAACCTGCACGATACGCAGTGGACGTTAAGCCTTTTTGGTACCGCCGTTGGCGCGGGCATTTTATTTTTACCTATTAACATTGGTATAGGTGGTTTTTGGCCGCTTATTATTATGGCGTGTTTAGCCTTTCCAATGACCTTTTTAGCACACCGTGGCTTAGCCCGCTTTGTGTTGTCGTCTAAAAATAAAGATTCTGATTTTACTGATGTTGTTGAAGAGCACTTTGGTGTAACGGCGGGTAGGTTAATCTCTTTGTTATACTTTTTATCTATATTCCCCATTTTGCTTATTTACGGCGTAGGCTTAACTAATACCGTTGACAGCTTTATGGTTAACCAAATGGGACTTGAGTCACCTTCTCGCGTGTTACTTTCGGGTGTATTGGTTGCCGGTATGATTAGCCTAATGATGGGCGGCGAGCGCTTAATGCTGCGCGCCTTTGCTATTTTGGTGTATCCGCTTGTAGGTATTTTATTTTGCTTATCGCTCTATTTAATCCCTAGCTGGCAAATGCCTGATATGAGCTTTCCTGAGGCGGGCAGCTTTACTAAAACGCTGTGGTTATCTATTCCTATTATTGTGTTTTCGTTTAGTCATGCGGCGGCTATTTCAAGCTTTGTGAACGTGCAGCGTGGGCATTATGGTAATCAGGCTACTAATAAGGCTGAGGCTATTTTAAAGCGCACTAGCTTACTGCTTATTGTATTTGTACTGCTGTTTGTATTTTCGTGCGTGCTTTCGCTTACTAGCGAGCAAATGGCGGCTGCTAAAGCGGCTAACGTATCGATTTTATCTTACCTTGCTAATATCACCAGTAACTCGTATATCGCGACCCTTGGGCCGGTGGTTGCCTTTATTGCGATTACGTCATCGTTTTTAGGGCACTTTTTAGGTGCACGCGAAAGCTTTACCGGTTTGGTGACTAAGCAAACCAGCTTAAATGCTAAAGTAGCCGACAAAATTGGCGTACTCATTATGTTTTTTGCTATTTGGTTTTGCGCGGTTAAAAACCCAAGCATTTTAGACATGATGGATCAGCTATCAGGCCCTATCATTGCGATGATTTTATTTATTATGCCAATGATTGCCGTATACAAAGTGCCTGCGCTGAGTAAATACCGCAACCGTTTAAGTACCTTGTTTGTACTTGCTGTGGGCTCACTGGCCGTATGTGCACTTATTTACAGCATGCTTAATTAAGCGAGTTGCTATAAATGCCCCACATAAAAAATGGCGCTCACTGAGCGCCATTTTTAATACAACTAAATTACTTTTAAACTAATTTATTCTGCGTCTGGTAGGTTACGACCGTAGAATATTTCCTGCATTTCGCGGGTTAGTTTAGAGCGAATTTCTTCTTCTTCCTCATCCGACAGCTCATCAGTAGATAGGCCGAACAGGTAAGTGTTTAAGTCGGTTTCTTTTAACATCATTTTGGTGTGGAACAGGTTTTCTTGATACACGTTCACGTCCATCATTTGGTACGCTTCTTTGGTATCTTCTGTCATGAAGTTTTGAATCGAGTTAATTGCATGGTCAATGTAGTGTTTAACCCCGTTTACGTCGCGGGTAAAACCACGTACGCGGTAGTCAATGGTTACTACGTCTGACTCAAGGCTATGAATTAAGAAGTTTAACGCTTTAAGTGGCGAAATAATGCCACAGGTAGATACTTCAATATCAGCACGGAATGTACAAATACCATCATCAGGGTGCGCTTCTGGGTAGGTATGTACACAAATGTGGCTTTTATCTAGGTGCGCAACAACAGAATCTGGTAATGGGCCTGGCGCTTCGTCAGCATCGTAATTTTGCTGCTCTTCTACCGGCTCTTCCGAAACCAAAATAGTCACACTTGCGCCTTGTGGTTCATAATCTTGGCGCGCCACATTTAAAATGTTAGCACCAATAATATCAACAACATCACCTAGTATGTCAGTTAGTCTATCTGCACTGTACTGCTCGTCGATATATTCAATATATTCTTTACGTTGTTGCTCGGTCTTTGCGTAGCAAATGTCGTAAATACTAAAGCTTAAACTTTTGGTTAAATTATTAAAGCCATGAAGTTTAAGTTTATCGAAGGGTTTGTTCATGATAAACCAACCTATAAATTAGTGAAATCTGCACCTGCAGAATGAAAAGTTCGCGGATTTTATACGAATTTTCCTCACGGAAAAAGCGTTATTTTACCTGTTCTTGCACAACTTCGTGGCTGTGGGTAATTTCTACTGTTTTATCAAGCATTAAAGCAACAGAACAATACTTTTCAGCAGAGAGCGAAACCGCACGCGCTAGGTGTTTTTCCGAGACATTATTGCCTGTAACAACAAAGTGTAAATTAATTTTAGTAAATACACGAGGCGCTGTTTCGGCGCGCTCTGAGCTTAGTTGTACTTGCACATCAGAAAAATCTTGTTTGGCTTTTTTTAAAATACTTACAACATCTACCGACGAGCAACAACCTACCGACATAAGTACCATTTCCATCGGACTTGGTGCAGCGCTGTCGCTGCCAGCATCAAAAACCACATTGTGATTAGAATTAGAACGGCCAATAAAGGTGTCGCCTTCAACCCATTTTACATTTGCTTGCATGTGTTTATCTCTAAAAAAATTTTGTTGATTGTATAACAATCTGCAACGATACGTGAGCGCTGAGATTAAATTTAGTGGTGTTATTATAACAAGGCGAGAAGTAATAGGAGCGCAGTTATTAGGTCATACTGCGCTGTGTTAACGGGTAACGTTAAGAGGTTTGTGTTACCGCGTTATCAAATAAGTTTTTAATAAGCCCAGCAAACTCATCTATAAATGCGTGTTGTTCAACCGTAACGGGTTGTGAGGTTATGCTGCTTAGCACTTCTTGTAAGTCGTAAACAATACCGTCTACCTCGCGCACTATTTGGCTACGTTGTTCGGTATTAAGATTGGTATGTTGTTCACAAATTAGCATAACGTTATGCGCTATTACGTCTTCTATGAGTTCCATAACGGTAGGGGCACCGGGTTTGATTTCGCCTGGCTTCTCAAATAACGCTAAATTTTGAGTTAGATACATGATCAAGTCATCGTACCCTTGCCTGTCTAAAACCATTGTGATTTTCACCTTTGAATAACTAATTGCATAGATTTAAGCAGAAAGCGCCACTAATTACTAGCTTTGCGCGATACCAATACAAAAAAAGCAGCCTAAGCTGCTTTTCTCATTCTTTATAACTACAAATAGAACAGTAATTAATCTATTTTTAAGCCTGGGCTTAGTGTTGCTGGCATCGTTACTTTTTCAAGTTCTACCGATGCTACAGGGTATGCACAGTAGTCGGCTGCATAATATGCGCTTGCTCTGTGATTTCCTGATGCGCCAATACCACCAAATGGAGCTGCACTTGATGCACCTGTAATTGGGCGGTTCCAGTTAACAATACCGGCACGAATACGACGTAAAAAGTGATTGTAGTCGGCTTCGCTGTCGCTTAATAAACCTGCTGATAAACCAAAGCTGGTATCGTTTGCTTTATCAATTGCGTGGTCAAAGTCATCAAAGCGGAACACTTTTAATAATGGGCCAAAGTGCTCTTCATCTGGGAAGTCGCTAATTGCTGAACACTCAATAATACCCGGTGTTACAAAACCAGTATTGGCTGTGTGCTCAAGCTCTACTAGTACTTCACCGCCAAGCCCAACCAGCTCGTTTTGTGCTTTTACCATGCCAGCTGCAGCCGCAGATGAGATCATAGAGCCCATAAATGGCTGATCTTCATCATCGTAGTTGCCTACTTTAATGGCTTTCGTTGCAGTGATAAGGCGCGCTAAAATGTCATCGCCTTGCTGGCCTTTAGGTAAAAATACTTTACGTGCACACGTACAACGTTGGCCGCTTGAAATAAACGCCGATTGAATAATATCGTGTACTGCGGCTTTAGTATCTGCCACATCTTTAATAATCAGTGGGTTATTGCCACCCATTTCAAGCGCTAAAATTTTACCTGGCTGGCCTGCAAACTGCTCATGTAAAATATGGCCAGTGCGCGAAGAACCTGTAAAGAATAAACCATCTATGCCTTTATGCGCAGCAAGGGCTTTACCTGTTTCTACTTCACCTTGAACAAGGTTAATTACACCGGCAGGTAAACCGGCTTTTTCCCATAGTTTAAGCGTAAGCTCTGCCACCATTGGCGTAAGCTCTGATGGCTTAAATACCACGGTGTTACCGGCTAAAAGCGCTGGCACAATGTGGCCATTAGGTAAGTGCCCTGGGAAGTTATATGGGCCAAATACGGCAACTACACCGTGTGGTTTATGACGGATCATCGCACGCCCTACTGGCATAGCGTTTTCAACGTCGCCAGTGCGCTCTAAAAATGCTTTTTCAGAAATGGCAATTTTACCTACCATTGCGCCCGCTTCTGTACGCGTTTCCCACAGTGGTTTACCGGTTTCTTGGGCAATCGCAACAGCAAGTTCTTCGCTGTGCTCTTTAAGTGTTGCTGCAAAGGTTTTAACTATCTCTAGACGCTCGTTAAAGCTTTTATCTGCCCAGCTGTAAAATGCTTCGCGCGCCGAATTTACCGCGCTATCTACTTGCTCTGCAGTCGCTGAAGATGCCTGCCAAATAACGTCGTTATTTGCAGGGTTTACTGAATTAAATGCGTTGCCTTGGCCTTGTGACCACTGACCATTAATAAATTGTGCAGGATGAGTCATTATACTTTCTCCTTAATTAAACTGGGGTTGCGCTTACGGTGTCGCCCGATTGTAGCTGTAGGGCATCGGCTATTTGTTGCGATAAAATGAGGCTGCTTGCACGCTCATCAAAGCTAAGCGCTGCAACCGTTGCACGGTAATCTTCTAACTTGCCGTTAGCAAGCAGTACCATGGTATCGCCCGATGCTTCGCCTATTTCTACTTTAAAGTCTTTCGCATTACGAATAGTGGCAATGTTATCTACTTTTGCTTCTACTGTTGGGCCCGCATCAAAAATATCGACGTAACCGTTGAAGGTAAATCCTTCATTTTTTAATAGCTCAATAGCTGGGCGTGTGTTGTCGTGTACTTTACCAATCACCGCTTGAGCGTCTTTGCTTAGCAAGTTTACGTAAATTGGGTACTTTGGCATTAGTTCAGCAATAAACACTTTTTGGCCTATACCTGTTAGGTAATCGGCGGTAGGAAAGTCCATTGAGAAAAAGTGCTCTTCTAGCCACTGCCAAAACGGGCTGCTGCCGTTTTCGTCAGACACGCCGCGCATTTCTGCTATTACTGTTTGTGCAAAACGCTGCTCATGTTGTTTTATAAACATAAAGCGCGCTTTTGAAAGAAGTTTACCGTTACAGTTTTTACGATAGCCATCTTTCAAAAATAAGGTACATAGTTCTGTCGCGCCGGTGTAGTCGTTACATAGGGTTAAAATATCAACCGCTTTGTATACATCTAACGTGCGTGATGAGTGAATTACTTTACTTAAGTG
This sequence comes from Pseudoalteromonas agarivorans, assembly GCF_024518735.1. Lineage (NCBI taxonomy): Bacteria > Pseudomonadati > Pseudomonadota > Gammaproteobacteria > Alteromonadales > Pseudoalteromonadaceae > Pseudoalteromonas > Pseudoalteromonas agarivorans. The sequence goes on along the minus strand of NZ_JANIGJ010000009.1, from coordinate 111,315 downwards.
GTAATGATAAAACGCATCATCAAGCCCTACTGCAGCTTCAATAGCTGAAGTACCAACTACTTCACCGGTTTCGGTATCTTCAAGAACAAACAGGTAGCCTTCGTCACCAGGTTGTGACGTTTGTTTAGCAAATGAACTTACAGAATGGTCAATTTTCTTTTGCAGTAGCTCTTCGTTTAACGGCAAAGATGTAAAACCATGGCCCGATTCGTGGGCAATTTTTAATAACGCTGCGTAATCATTTTGCTGGATTGGGCGAAGGATCATCATGAGTCCGCTTGCTCCCTTATCAATAACGGTAAATAGAATATGCAGGGCAAGCAGGCTTGCCCTTAATAAGGTGGTTTAACGCGCTTAAGCGTTTACTACGCTTGCTACTGCTTTTTCAAAACGCGCCATACCTTCGCGAATATCCGCTTCGGTGATTACTAACGATGGCGTAAAGCGTACTACATCAGCACCCGCTACAAGCGACATAAGCCCTTGCTCGGTAGCTGCTACTAAAAACTCTTTAGCACGGCCTTTGTATTGCTCGTTAACGGCTGCACCAATTAATAAACCTTGGCCACGAATTTCGCTAAATACGTTGTATTTTTCGTTTACCGCGTTAAGAAGCTCGTTAAATAATGCTGCTTTTTCTTTTACGCCCGCCAGTACTTCAGGGGTATTTACAGTATCAAATGCGGCTTCAGCTACTGCACACGCCAGTGGGTTACCACCGTAAGTAGAACCGTGAGTCCCTACTTTTAAGTGCTGTGCGATCTCAGTAGTAGTTAGCATAGCGCCAATAGGGAAACCGCCGCCAAGTGCTTTAGCTGACGTTAAAATATCAGGCACTACGTTTAAACCTTGGTATGCGTATAGCTCACCAGTACGGCCAACACCTGTTTGTACTTCATCAAAAATAAGCAGTGCATTATGTTTAGTACATAGCTCACGAACGCCTTGTGCAAATTCGTCAGTTGGCGAAATAATACCGCCCTCACCTTGCAGTGGCTCCATCATTACGGCACATGTTTTGTCGCTAATTAGCGCTTCAAATGCAGCTAGGTCATTGTAATCACAATGTACGATGTCGCCTGGCTTAGGACCAAAACCATCTGAGTATGCCGCCTGCCCGCCTACCGTTACGGTAAAGAACGTACGACCGTGAAAGCCTTTGTTAAATGAGATAATTTGTGATTTTTCAGCACCAAATTTATCAAGTGCAAAACGACGAGCTAATTTAAGTGCAGCTTCGTTTGCTTCTGCGCCTGAGTTTGCAAAGTAAACTTTTTCAGCAAAGGTCGCATCGACCATTTTTTTAGCTAAACGCAGCGCAGGCTCGTTAGTCATTACGTTTGATAGGTGCCAAATTTTTTCGCCTTGCTCTTTTAATGCACCTACTAATGCAGGATGGCAATGGCCAAGACAGTTAACAGCAATACCACCGGCAAAGTCGATAAATTCTTTACCTTGTTGATCCCATACGCGAGAGCCTTCGCCTCGAACAGGAATAACGCTTGAAGGCGCGTAGTTAGGAACCATTACGTGATCAAATAATTCGCGATTGACTGTCATTTTTTTTCCTCTTAATTGTGAGCAACACAAAACATCAAAATAGGTGTTTGGTTATAAATGTAACCAAGATATTTACGCACTAAATAGCAAAAGGTTGAGCGTAAAACTGCCTTGTGGTTCAATTTTCAGGCGCTCATTATTTCAGATATTTGTGGTGCTGTCTCGTTAAAAACTTTCATGCAGGCCTTTAAAATAAAGGCCTTGGGATATTATTTCATAGATAGTGAATAACTATCTGCATAGAAAATAAATGCCATTTTTTAATACTTATGCGCCTGCGCAGTGAGTCGCGCCTTACATTAAGTGCTTAAAGCGAGGTGTGCTTGGGGAGATGTTAATGAATGAATAGTCGCAAAAAAATTAACAAAAAATTCAATAGTTAATGAAAATTTGCCGCCACCAACGGCAATTTACCGATATAAGGACCAGCGAGTAAGCCGCTTTTTAGTCAATTTGAATAGCAAGGTTGGTAAAATTGCTTGTTTCGAGGGCTTTTAGCTCATTTTTAGTGAATTGGTGATACGAAAACCACGCCTGCATTTCATCTTGTTCAATAAGTTGGTGCTGTTTTAGATTTAAATACTGCGAATAGCATCGCGCTTTAAGCATGACTTCACTCATAGGGAAAACATCACTACTTTGCTCAATACCATGAACAAGTTGCGCCATAACATGATTAAACGGCAAAAACTTAAAAGCCATTTTTCGAATAACTTTAGCACTTAACTCAAGCGACTTATTACTTAACAACGTGGTTAAAAATAAGGGATCTGGCTTTAGCTCCAACAATGCCGTGTGTAAATCTTTTTGCTGTGCTTCACGTGCTATTTGCACTTTGCGTTGCCATACCTGTTCAAAGGTTTTTAAGTACAAGCGTACTAAGGCAATACGCCCAACATCTATAAGCATGCCCAGTGTAAACGCATGAACAGGGTTTACATCGTTAAGCTCTGCAATTTTTTGCGCCGCAATTGCATTGGCCATGGCGGCATCGCGCAAGCGGCGTTTTAATAATGGAAATGGCTCTGTGCTGTGTGGCATCCAATGGCGCATAGCAAAAGTAGGAATTACCAATTGTAAGTTATCAAGGCCAATATAGCGCAGTGCAAGTGCGGGGCTGTCTACTTTAACTGAGGTACTTTTGCTGCGCTGCTTTCGGTAGTAAGGCAGGTTTACCAATGACACTAATTCGCGGCCAAGCCAACTAGAATCATTTACCAATGGCTCTAAACGCCCAACACTTGCCGACTTAACCGCCAGTATATCTAGCATGGTAGCAACGTTATCTTCTATGCCTATGGTGTTTTGAATAACAGCATCCATATCTTCTAATTGCTTAAATATGGCTGTTTCTATTACTTTATGAAGTTGTTTGCTCGCTTGTGCTCGGTACTTATGATGCGCGGTGCTACTTTGCTGGCGTTTATGCTGTGCGGCAACTTCTACTTCTAATAACGTGCGTTGCTTCATTGGTTCGCCATAATCAATTTCCAGCGTATGAATAAAGCCAATTTGTTGATGTGCAAAACTATGGCCAAGCAGCAAGTCGTGAGCACGCTGGTCAAGCATTGAGGCTATTCGCTTTTGCGACGCAAGTTCAGTCATAAAGTCCATTCAGTATAAGTATTACCATTCGGTGGTTACTGTAAGGTTAGAAGCGAGATAAAAAGTTAGCAAGCAATTCGAGCCCTTGAGTTGTTAAAATAGCCTCGGGATGAAATTGCACGCCTTCAAGAGCAAGCTCTGTGTGAAGTAGCCCCATAATTTCGTCAAACTCACCTTGCTCGGTTTGGCTCCATGCGGTAATGGCTAATTCACTCGGTAAACTGTGTTTTTCGACCACCAGCGAGTGATAACGACACACAGTAAGCGGGTTTTCTAAACCGGTAAATACCCCCTTATTATTATGAACAATAGGTGAGGTTTTACCATGCATGACTTGCTTAGCACGTATAACCTTGCCCCCTAGCGCTTGCGCTATAGTTTGATGCCCTAAGCAAATACCCAAAATAGGGTAAATGCCTTTTAGCTGCTCAACGACATTGAGTGACACACCCGCTTCGTTTGGCGTACAAGGACCCGGAGAAATAACAATATGCTTGGGGTTAAGTTGCTTAATTTGCGCAACAGATATTTCGTCATTACGCTTTACCAGCACCTCTTGGTTTAAGCGCTGAAAATATTGTACTAGGTTATAAGTAAACGAATCGTAGTTGTCGATCATCAACAGCATTACACAACGACCTTATTTAATAATGTAGTGCTCTTTGCTCACATGTGCGGCTTGTAAAATGAGCGATAGAAGCTTTTATAAGGCCATTCTATCACTAATAATTACCCAACATACATTAGCAAAACGCCTTAAAAACTTACGCCTTTAGCTAAAAATTCTTCAAATTCGTTTGCTGGTATTGGCCGGCTTAACAAGTACCCTTGAATTAGGTCGCAGTTATACTCTTTTAGTTTTTCAAGTTGGGCATGCTCTTCTACGCCTTCGGCGATAATATCGAGCCCTAAGTTTTTAGCTAATTGGCAAATACTCAGTACTAAAGCCTGATCCCGTGTGTCTGTGGCCATATTGCGCACAAACGACTGATCTATTTTTAATTTATTAACCGGAAAACGCTGTAAGTAACCCAGCGACGAATAGCCCGTACCAAAGTCATCAATTGATAAGCTAATACCCAGTGCACTCAGCGCCTGCAGTACTGAAATACCAAACTCTTCATCGTCCATAATGGCGGTTTCGGTAATTTCTAGCTCAATTAAATGCGCGGGCACATTAAAGTGCGCCAACCGCTGTTTTATGCTTTGCACAAAGTCTTGCTGTGTAAATTGCCTTGCCGATATATTAATAGCCAAGCGGATATTTAAGTTTTGCTGATGCCATTTTTTAGCTTGGGCAAAGGCACTATCGAGTATCCATTCGCCTAATGGCAATATAAACCCGCTGTGCTCGGCAATAGGAATAAACTGCGCAGGAGAGACAAACTTCCCATCATCAAACCACCTAATTAAACATTCGCAGCTGTTTATGGTTTGCGATTTAAGGTGCATTTTAGGCTGAAAATAAAGCTCAAACTGCTGCTTTTCAATCGCGGTATCAAGGCGGCGAGCAATATGCAGTTGCTGAGCGTGCTTAACTCCGCTTTCGGTATCAAAATAAGCGTAGGGAATATTACGTTTTACCGCCTCTTCTAAGGCAATATTGGCGTGCAGTAGAAGCGTTTTATAGTCATTACTAGTTGGGTAGCGTGTTACACCGCAGTTAAAGCTCATGCGCATTTCACCGTACGGTGTGCTAATAGCTTGGCTTAAACGGCTTTGTACACCTTTGAGTAAGTCATCTAGGGTTGTTGAGCAATCTTGCTCGGTATAAATAACCACAAAGTTTGCATCGGCAATGTGGTAGAAGGTCAGTTTGTTTTTGCTTTTTAATTGCTGAGAAAATTTATTAGCGCTGTGCGATAAGTGCATAGCAAAGGCATTTATACACTCGTTAGCGCCCGATAAACCATATTGCTCAAGCAATAGCTTAAAGTGGCTTACATCAATCAGCATTAAACTAAAAGGCTGCTCAAGCGAAATTAGCTCATTGGTGTATGTTTCTAAACTGGCTTGGTTAGGCAACTTTGAATACGGGTGGTGAAAGGCTAAATACTCTAATGAGCGCTCTGCCTCAAATTGCTCTGTTACATCGCGTATGTGTATATCAAAGGCATCTATTTCTTGCAGCCAATGTATTTGGTAAGTGAGGTAATGGTTATCTAGCTGTGTATAAAAGCGCTCAACATGACTAGCCGACTGCTTAGTGTCTATTAGTTGCTGCTTTATATTAGGGCTTAGTAATGCAATGGGCGTACTGTGCTTATCGCTTACATACGCTTTATGCATAGCAATAGCGGCAGGGTTACAGTAGTTAAGCTCAAGGTTAGCGCTTAAACTCACAATTGGGTTAGGGTTGCGCGTTGGAAATAGCGCTAAACGCTCGTTACGGGCACTAAGCTTTATAAATTTAGATGCGTAACGCCCTGTATAAATGCTTACCAGCACTATGGCAAACGTAAACAAAAACACAATATTGACTGTGGTGTGCAGGTTGCTTTCGGTGTCTTTGTAGCCGCTATCAACCGCATTTGAAATAACCGTTTCTGCATTTGTTAAGTGTCCCATCACTTGGGCTTGCAGTTCAGTGAGTTGCTCTAGTTGTTCTCTGGCTAAATCCCAACTAGTGCTGCTGCTTGATAGGTTTTCGTGTAATTTAAGTGCTAAGTCTAAACCACTTTTAAACTCATCACTTAAGCTGCTTTCTAGCGCTAATGTGCTGTGGTTTTGATCTAGGTTTTTTATTAGCGCAAGTATACGTACATGGTTTTCTAAAAAGTCGATTAAATAAAGTTCACGCTTACTCGTTGCGTAATACTCATATAATAAGCGCTCTTGCTTTACTAGGTAGGTTTCGATTAAACGAATATCGCGCAGCGCCGGAATTTGTTGTTCCATTAAGGTCGATGAGGTGCGCTTAATGGTTTCTGCCTGATAATAAACCATCGCAGACAGTACACAGCCTACCAGCACAATACCGATATAAAACTGCTTAGCTTTACTGGCAAATTTATTAGTGAATATTTTCATATAAACGCTTGCTCTGACCCTAAAATATTAACAACTCATTTTAAAACGTAATTATATACGATTAATAAAAGCACTATTGTTTATATTTGGTTATAAAAAAGGGTGTACAAACGTTAATCAGGCGGGCATAAAAAAGAAAGAGGCCGGCGAGGATGCCGGCCGTAATGATACCAATCCGCAATAATACTTAATCATTTTCAGGGGCTAAACGTGTCGCTATCTACGTTAAAAAACTCTCATTTAGAGCAACTAAATAGCGAATTTTTTGCCTTGCTATCAACACGCTTTTCCATCCTCAAAATAGATCACTTAATTATGCGGATTGGTATAATTTATTGTACAGAAATAACTACTTTACCCATAGCTTGGCCACTTGCTAAGCGGTCATGCGCTTTAGCTGCTTCTTCTAAGCTAAAGTCTTGCTCATCAAGTACTGGGCGCATACCGCCTGCTTCAACAATTTGTGCAAGTTTAGTCAGTTTGTCGCCGTGGTCTTGACGGTTAAAGTCGTGGATCATTGGAATAAGCATAAAGATTACGTTTAACGATAACCCTTTAAAGTGTACAGGGCTTAAATCTACTTCTAATAAAGAAAGCGTTGTAGATACCTGTGCATTTAGCTTTGCTGCAGCAAATGAGTTAGTCAGGTTACCACCACCTACGGTGTCAAATACCATGTCAAAACCAACGTTGCTTGTGTGTTTTTCAACGTACTGCTCTACGGTTTCGTCTTTAAAGTTTATGCCTGTAGCGCCAAAGCTTTCTATTAGTGCTAGTTGCTCTGCGTTACCGCCAGTTGAGTAAACATCAGCGCCAAAATGCTTGGCTAGTTGTACTGCTAAATGGCCTACACCACCTGCGCCGCCGTGTACTAATACTTTTTGGCCTGCACTTACACTTGCACGTGTTAAGCCTTCAAGTGCTGTAATACCTACAAGTGGAATAGCGGCTGCTTCTTTCATGCTTAGGTTTTTAGGTTTGTGAGCGATTAAGCGCTTATCAGCAAGAATAAACTCAGCAAGTGCACCTGGTAAATCGCCTAGGCCACCAGCACAACCATATACTTCATCACCTACTGCAAAGTCTGTTACGCCTTCGCCAACAGCTTCAACGGTGCCTGCAAAGTCCATCCCTAAAATGCCCGGTAGCTTTGGAGCAAAGGGTAAGTCAGCACCCATTTGACGAATCATCATATCAATTGTATTTACGCTTGTTGCGGCAATACGAACTAACACATTACCTGCTGTTACTTGTGGTTTTGCAACCTCAGCTGCTACAAACTCTTCAGTGCCACCAAAATTATTAATTGTCATTGCTTTCATGGGTATTGCCTCTGTTATCTGTCGATAAGTAATTATGTAATGAAGCTTCATTGTAGACACACCCTTTACAAATGATAATAAGGCTAAACATACAATCAGTTTCAAAATAATATTTATAATAGAGTTTAAAAATCACTCTATCACTGTTTAAAAGTAGGCATTAAACAAAATTCTACCCAGTCGCTGCGCTATATCAATTTAAGCTAGCTATGGTTGATTTATTATTGTCTAAGCCCCAGAGTAATATATGAAAAGGTAGTAATTCACTTAAGTAATTCACTTAAGTAACTCATTTATCCTACTAAGGAGCGAATATGTTAGGCGAAGACCACTCACTTACCAATGACTTTCCACAGTACCTAAATACCATTGCAGAGCTAAATAAAAGCGACACAGAATTTGCTAAAAAGGCTGATAAATACGACAAGCTAGATAAAGAAATTCGTGTTTTAGAGCTTAAAGATGCGCCCATTAGCGATGAGCAAATGAATCAACTAAAACATGAGCGTTCAGAATTAAAAGATTGGTTGTACGAGCGTTTACAACAAGAGTAATGTTGCACGCAAAAAAAAGAGTTCACCGTTAGGTGAACTCTTTGACGATCAACAAAGGGTAAAACATTTAAAGCACATATCGGCTTTATAAAAAACAACTAGGCCTTATAAGGCATCAGTAAAATCTTTTCGCGTTAAATTGCTACTAGCTATCAGCATTTAGCTGAGCAAGCAGGCTATCTAACGTATCAACTAACTGCTGATTTTTAGCAGGGTTGAGCGCATCTGGATGTGGCGGTGCAAAGCGCTCTGCATCGTTATCGAAATAAAGGCCAGTGGCATCTTTAAATTCGTCACTTAATGCGGCGCGGCAAAAAATATCAGCGCCTAGTTTTAAGTCGCCACCAGCAAGCCCGTAGGCATCTTTTACCATTTTACTACCTAGTAACGACTTAGGGTTTACCGCAACAACTAACGGCCCGTTACCTTTAAGTGCTAAACCTAAATGACGCGACCACATAGTAATAGCCAATTTGCTTTGCGCGTAGGCTGCGCTATCTGATAGTGGCTTGTTGCCCACTAACGAGTCAAAGTTAACGCTGGTTTGTGCAGCCGATGACACGTTAACCACACGTGATTGCGTGTTCATTACAGACAGTAACGCTTTAGTAAGTAAATAAGGCGCTAACGTATTAACTGCAAACCGTGCATCTAGCCCATCTACAGTAGTGATATTTGCCAATTTATAAACACCGGCGTTATTAATAACTACATCAAGTATTTTATTCGCGTTTTGTAAGTCGGCTAACACTGACTGAGCCAAGGTGTTTACTTGCGCCATATCGCTTAAATCGGCAATGTAGGTGGCTGTGCTTGCTTGCGGGTAATCAGCGTTTAAGCTTGCTTGTACGGTATTTAACTTGTCTTGGTTGCGCCCGTGTAATAATACAGTGTGCCCTTGCGCTAACAACATTTTAGCGGTCTCTAGGCCAATACCGTCGGTGGCACCGGTTAATAAAATTGTTTTTTTCATGTTGAACGTTCCTTTTTATATTAAGACTGTGGCCATTGCATTAACGACAAATTACACACGCATTAGCTCACTGCTATTTATTAATAGTACCACCACTTTTAGCGACTAATAATTAGTGGCCCTGTAGAATCAGTTTATAGAATTAATTGATAAACCTATGCGCCCTTATTTAGTAGGTATAGCCATTGTGCCTTTGCTTGGGTAAATTTTAAGCTTTTATTTGAAATAACGGGCAATCATAACTATTGTTTTTAAATTACCTTAATAGTAGTATTTATCATATAAATACACTTTTCGAGAAAACACATGAAAGTTTTAGTTACAGGCGGTATGGGTTATATAGGTAGCCACACATGTATTGCCCTTCATGAGGCAGGCATTACCCCAGTTATTTACGACAACTTATCTAACGCAAGCCCCCGTGTGCTTGATCAACTCGAAAAAATTACCGGCACCCGTTTTGAGTTTATTTTAGGTGACATTCAAGACGAGCAGCAGTTTAAACTTGCCCTTAAACACAGCCAAGCTGAGGCTGTATTTCACTTTGCAGCACTTAAAGCCGTAGGTGAATCAACCGAGCAACCACTGCGTTATTACCAAAACAATGTGTCGGGCACATTAAGCATGCTACAAAACATGCAAGAGGTAGGCGTTAACCATATTATATTTAGCTCATCGGCCACTGTGTACGGCGAGCCAGACTATCTACCTATTGATGAAAAACACCCTATACGCGCTACTAACCCTTACGGTTGGACCAAAGTTATGGTTGAACAAGCCATGCAAGACGTATGTAATGCCAACAGCCAATTTATGGGCATTGCTCTTCGCTACTTTAACCCAGCTGGTGCACACCCAAGCGGCTTATTAGGCGAAAGCCCAAATGGTATCCCAAATAACTTAATGCCCTTTATTGCTCAAACTGCGGTAGGTAAACGCGAAGTGGTTAATATCTTTGGTGACGACTACGACACCAAAGATGGCACCGGCGTGCGCGACTATATTCACGTTTTAGATTTAGCTAAAGGCCATGTAGCGGCCTTTATGCAACATAAAACAGATACCGCCTTTCATGCATACAACCTAGGCACCGGCCAAGGGTATTCGGTGCTTGATATGATCAAAGCATTTAGCGCATCAGCCAATAAAGATATTCCGTATAAAAGTGCACCGCGCCGAGCAGGCGATATTGCCTGTAATTACGCCGATGCCACAAAAGCGCAAACCACCCTTAACTGGCACGCAGAACTAACACTGAGCGACATGACCAACGACACATGGCGCTGGCAAACTAATTACCCAAGTGGGTTGGAGAGTTAACATGGCTTTATTAGAAAGTACTCACAGACGTAAAAACCCGCTAACGGGGCGCTGGGTATTAGTATCACCGCATCGTAATAACCGCCCGTGGTTAGGTGCTACAGAAGCAGTAAACGAAAGCGTACTACCAAAACACGATGAAAGCTGCCCACTTTGCCCAGGCAACACCCGTGCAAATGGTGACAGCAACCCAGATTACAAATACACCCATGTATTTAGAAATGACTTTGGCGCACTTACCCCTAATGAGAGCGAGCAATCGCAAAGCTTAGACTCAGACAGCGATTTATTTATTGCTGATGAAGCAAGCGGCGAATGCCGTGTGATTTGTTTTTCGCCAGAGCATAACAAAACACTGCCAGAGCTTGAGCACGATGCCCTACACGAAGTAGTAAAAACCTGGAAAGATAACTACACAGAACTTGCACAACACTATGAGTGTGTTCAGGTGTTTGAAAATAAAGGCGAGATCATGGGTTGCTCGCAACCTCATCCACACGGCCAAGTATGGGCGCATTCGCACTTATCAACCGAAATAGAAGCCGAAGATACCCAGCAGCTTGCTTATTATAAAAAGCATGGCAGTGCGATGCTTGCCGATTATGTGCAAAAAGAGCAAACGGATAAAACCCGCGTCGTATTTGAAAACGAGCACTGGCTTGTTGTGGTGCCATTTTGGGCAGCATGGCCGTTTGAAACACTGCTTGTAACTAAAGATAACATTCAAAACTTTAGCCAGCTAAACGATGCGCAAACAGACGCCCTAGCACACGCGCTTAAAGTATTAACCACTAAATACGACAACGTATTTAATTGTAGCTTCCCGTATTCTATGGGATGGCACAATGCACCGGCTAATCGTGGCTCAGATGAGCAACATTGGCGCTTACATGCCCATTTTTACCCGCCACTACTTCGCTCTGCCACCGTTAAAAAACATATGGTTGGCTACGAAATGCTAGGCGAAAGCCAGCGCGATTTAAGCGCAGAAACAGCTGCCTCTATTTTACAAGCAGCTAGTACCACACACTACAAAAAAACAGCAGGACACACAGATGACGCTTAACGATTTTCAACAACAATTTTTATCACTGTACGGTGCGCCTGCTCAAGGTATTGCTGCAGCACCTGGGCGTGTAAACCTAATTGGCGAATTTACCGATTACAACGACGGCTTTGTATTCCCGTGCTCGTTAGAGTTTCGTACTCAAGTTATGTTTAAAGAGCGCGACGACAACATCATTACTGTGCATTCGTTAAATTACCCAGGCGAAAAAGACAGCTTTAGTGTTGATGAAGACATCAGCGAAGGGCAATCGCAATGGGGTAACTATATCCGTGCCGTGTCATTTGTATTAAAGCGCGCGGGCCATACTTTATGCGGCGCCGATTTACTTATTGACAGTAACTTACCGCAAGGCAGTGGCTTATCGTCATCGGCGGCATTAGAAGTGGCTGTTGGTGGTATGTTTAACCATATTGCACAGCTTGGTTTAAGCGAAGAAAAAATTGCCTTACTAGGCCAAGAAGCCGAAAACGACTTTATGCATTGCCAATCGGGCATTATGGATCAGCTTATTTCGGCAAAAGGCGAAAACGGCCATGCGCTTTTAATTGACTGTGAAAACCTAGCAACTGAATCAGTAAAAGTACCCGATGATTTAAACATTGTTATTGTTAACTCTAACTACCCACGTAAATTGGTGGATAGCGAGTACAACCAACGTCGTGTTGACTGTGAGCAAGCAGCTGCAAAAATGAATGTAGCCACGCTTCGTAAAGCCACCATGGACACGCTTGAAGCAACTAAAGATGCACTAAGCGAAAACGAATACAAACGTGCACACCATGTAATTAGCGAAAACGAGCGTGTAATTGCAGCAACTAAAGCGCTGCAAAATAACGACATTGATACGCTGCGCGAGCTAATGGCGGCATCGCACCAATCGCTTAAGCATTACTTTGAAGTAACCGTGCCAGCAACCGACGGCCTAGTAGAAATTTGTAAAGAAGCGATGGGCGAACGCGGTGCAGTACGTATGACCGGCGGCGGTTTTGGCGGTGCTATTGTGTGTTTATGCCGTGATGCAGAAGTACCACTTATTAAAGCAGCGGTTGAGCAGCACTACTTTGAACGTTTTAATTTAAATGCCGACATTTACGTATGTTCAGCAGGTTCAGGATTACAAATTACGTCTTTTTAAACATCATTAAGGAATAAGCATGGCAAAGGTTAATTGGGGTATTATTGGGTGTGGCAATATTGCTCACACCTTTGCTAAAAGCGTTGCGCATTGCGCTAATGCACAGCTTTTTGGCGCTGCATCGACCAGCGAGCAACGCGCAAAAGAATTTGCCACACACTATTCAGTTAAAGGCTATGAGAGCTACCAGGCCCTTATGCAATGCCCACACATTGACGCCATATATATTGCTAATACCCACGAGCAACACTTTAAAACTATTGCGCAATGCTTAGTGCACGATAAGCATGTACTCAGCGAAAAGCCCATTACTGTTAATGCACAGCAACTCACAACCCTTAGCCAGTTAGCCGAGCAACAAAACTGCTTTTTAATGGAAGGTGTATGGATGCGCTTTTTACCTGCCATAGTAAAACTGCAGCAGTTATTAAGCGAGGGCATCATAGGCAAAGTACACAGTGTTAATGCCAACTTTAGCCTAGCGGGCAACTTTGCTGACTCACACCGTTTAATGAATCCTGCGACTGCAGGTGGCGCATTGCTTGATTTAGGTATTTACCCTATATCGATTGCCGATGTGGTATTTAATAAAGCCCCTGAACAAATTAAATCATTAGTACATAAAAGCACGACCGGCGTAGATGAGCGCAGTGTAACCCTTATAAATTACGGCCAAGGGCAATTTGCGCAGCTTAGTAGCGCGTTACAACAAAATGGCCCTACCGAAGCCTGTATTTTAGGGGAGCACGGGTATATTCGCATTGCTGAATTTGTTGGTGCACAGTCGCTAGAGCTTCATTTAAACGCACAACAAGTGCAGCAGTTTGATTTTAGCTTTAATGACGATGAAAACTTTAAATTTGAAATTGCTCACGTTAGCGAATGTATTTTACAACAACAAACACAAAGCAATGTATTACCGCTCAGCACAAGCCTGCGGGTAATGCACATAATGGATACGCTTCGGGCGCAGTGGCAGCTTAAATACAGCGATAGCGTTGAAGCCCATCAGCTAGATTAATAATAAAAAATACACACAACAAGGATACACAATGACAACCACACACACGTTAAAGGCGCTTTCAAAAGCCTTGCTACTAGCAACGGGCTGCTTAACAGCAAGTACTGTTTTTGCAGATCAAAAAACGCCTGAGCAACTCTACCCACCTTTAACCAGCGAAGTACTTCCTGAGCTTGCTGCTAAAGGTAGTTACAGCGTTGGCGTACAAACGCTTGATTTAATAAATCCCGCGCAGTTTGACCCTGCAACCCAAGCTAAAAAAGATCGCCCTTTAAAAGTAGAAGTGTGGTACCCAGCAGCAAACAGTGCAAACGCACCCTTAACCAGCTACAGCGACATAACCCGTACAGGTAAAGCGTTTACCTTACAAGCCGATGCCATGCGCGATGTAGCCATTAATAACAAAGAGCACTACCCTGTTATTGTGCTCTCACACGGTTATACCGGCTATCGTACAATTATGTATTACTTGGGCGAACATTTAGCATCGCATGGGTACATTGTGGCAGCCATAGATCATACCGACTCAACCAATGCAGATGTTGATTTTAAAAATGCGCCGTTTTCGGGCTTTTTTAGTACCCTTATTAACCGCTCACGCGATCAACAATTTGTACTTAACTACTTTAACGAACAAAACAACTTTGCCAGCAAGCAAGTAGATAACAAAAAAGCAGGCGTAATTGGTTACTCTATGGGTGGTTTTGGCGCGGTTAATACAATTGGTGGCTGTTATGACTTTAACGAGCAAACGACTGCAATGTTTACCGGTATGAAAGACCCTGCACAAATTAAACAAGTGCAGCAATTACTCAATAGCTGTGCAGGTGGGCAATATAAAAATCCACAAGTAGATACACGCATAAAAGCCATGGTGGCCTTTGCGCCTTGGGGCGGGCAACATAACTTATTTAATGCCAGTGCTATGCAAAACATTAAAGTGCCTTCGCTTTATATCGCGGGTAGCTTAGATGATATATCCGGTTATGAAGGCATTAAAAACCTATATAACCAAACGGGCAGCACCGACAAGTACCTGCTTACTTACAAAAATGCGCGCCATAATATTGCGCCGCACCCTGCTCCTGCTATTGCCAAACGTAGCAGCGAATTAGATATAGGCCATTACTACGAGCCATCGTGGTCAATGCGCACCTTAAACGAGACCAACAAACACTTTGTACTTGCTATGATGGACTGCCACGTAAAATGTATTACCAGCCAATGTGAATACCTAGACTTACCACAAAATGGCGACCAAGCTGTGGTTAATGGTAAGCCACTGCCAGCATGGCATGGGTTTGATAATCGTTTTTCTACTGGTATGAATTGGCAGCAAGCTAAACCGCGTACCAAGTAACACAAACTTTGGCGGCTATTTTTATATTTAGCCGCATACGCACTTAAAATAATGCTGCTATAAAACACCTGTTATTTAAAAGAGTTAGCAAACAAAAACAGCGTGCTTATTTTTTAAACGGCTATTTTAAGAAAAAATCATTGCCATTAATGTAAGTTAAAGGCAATCTAGTCATATATAAGATAAGATAAATAACACAAATATCATGTCAAAATACATACTCTCAATTGATCAAGGAACCACAAGCTCTCGGGCCATCTTGTTTACAAAAGATGCAGACGTTTTTGGCTCAGCACAACAAGAATTTTCGCAGCATTTTCCACAAAATGGTTGGGTAGAACACGACCCTAACGATATTTGGCAAACCGTGCTAAGTACCAGCCGCGAAGTATTAGCAGATAAAAACGTTAAGCCTGAAGAAATTATTGCCATTGGTATCACCAACCAACGTGAAACCACTTTAGTGTGGAACAAAAAAACCGGTAAACCTATTTATAACGCCATTGTGTGGCAAGACCGCCGCACCAGCGATTACTGCGAAAGCCTAAGTACTGACGAGCTTTGCCAAACCATAAGCGATAAAACCGGCTTACTGCTAGACCCGTATTTTTCGGCCACTAAAGTACGCTGGATTTTAGACAACGTTGAAGGCGCACGCGAACAAGCCCTTGCAGGTGAACTGGCGTTTGGTACCGTTGATACTTACTTACTATGGCAGTTAACCGGTGGTAAAGAGCACCGCACCGACGCCACCAATGCATCACGCACTATGTTATTTAATATTCATACTCAGCAATGGGATCAAGAACTACTCGATTTATTCGAAATTCCTGAATCTATGCTGCCCCAAGTGATGGACTCAGCCGACGAATTTGGCTCAACCAGCGATGATATTTTTGGCGCACCAATACGCGTATGTGGTATTGCCGGCGATCAGCAAGCTGCCCTTGTTGGCCACGCATGTTTTGAGCAAGGTATGGCAAAAAGTACTTACGGTACGGGCTGTTTTTTAATGCTAAATACCGGCGAAAAAGCGCTTACCTCTGAAAACCGCTTACTAACCACGGTGGCTTACAGGCTAAATGGCAAACCAACATATGCCATTGAAGGCAGCATTTTTATGGCAGGCGCCACGATGCAGTGGATTGTTGAAGGCTTAAAACTATTAAGCCATGCCGGAGAGAGCGAATCGTTAGTAAAAGATGTACCGCTTGATCATGGGGTATTTTTAGTGCCTTCGTTTACAGGTTTAGGCGCGCCCTACTGGGACCCAAATGCACGTGGCGCTATTTTAGGTTTAACCCGCGACTCGGGCATTAGCACCATTGTTGCTGCTGCGCTGCAATCGGTTGGGTATCAAACTAAAGACTTACAAAAAGCAATGGAACGTGATGGCTTACGCCCAAGCGTGTTGCGGGTAGATGGCGGTATGGTTAAAAATAACTGGGTACTGACCTTTTTATCAAACATTTTAGGCGCAACGGTAGAGCGCCCAACAGTGACCGAAACCACCTCTTTAGGCGTAGCATACTTAGCAGGCTTACAAACCGGTGTGTATGAGTCAACTGAGCAATTAGCAAAAATGTGGACCTGCGACCGTCGCTTTGAGCCAACAATGAGCGCTGACGAACGTAACGATTTATACGCAAAGTGGCAGCACTGTGTAGCGCAAGTTTGTCTCTCTAGTGATGATAGCAAACAAGCGTAATACGCCTAGCCGCTAATTAAAATTAGCGGCTTACAAAACACCGGCAACTGCGCTTAAATGGCGCGTTGTACGCTGTATGTTTTAAAAAGATCAGGATTAAAAATTAACAAGCAAGAAGCGCGGTTATCTATTGTCAAATAAGAGCCGCAGCTTTATGATGCTATATGTCTTATTTATATTACAAATAAAAAGGTTAGCTCGGTGGAATTAGCAGATAACGAATACGACCTACTCGTCGTCGGTGGCGGTGTAAACGGCACTGGAATAGCAGCTGATGCAGCAGGCAGAGGATTAAAAGTTCTATTGTGTGAACAATCAGACCTTGCCAGTGCAACGTCTTCAAATAGTTCTAAGCTGATCCACGGCGGTTTACGCTACCTTGAACATTACGAATTTAGATTAGTAAAAGAAGCCTTGGCTGAGCGCGAAGTGCTGCTTAAAAATGCCCCGCATATTATGTGGCCGCTTACCTTTAGGCTACCGCACCAATCCCACCTACGCCCAGCATGGATGATCCGTATTGGCTTATTTATGTACGACAACCTAGCTAAGCGCGAAACACTTGCTGGCTCGCGTGGCATTAAGTTTGGTGAAAACAGCGTATTAGAACCTTCAATTACCAAAGGGTTTGAATACTCAGATGGCTGGGTTGATGATTCACGTTTGGTAATTTTAAACGCCTTGGCCGCCCAAAACAAAGGCGCAACCATTGCTACGCAAACCAAGTGCGTAAGTGCAAAACGCATCGATAACCAATGGCAGGTAACGCTTGAGCAACAACACACTAAGGCACAACAAACTATTAAAGCCAAAGGTATTGTTAATGCAGCAGGCCCGTGGGTTGCAAAATTATTTGACGAAGCACTGATAGAAAAATCGCCACAAAATATTCGCCTTGTTAAAGGCAGCCATATTGTGGTGCCGCGTATTCACGATGAAAAACAGGCCTACATTTTACAAAATAAAGATCAGCGCATTGTGTTTGTTATACCGTTTGAAGATGACTACTCGCTAGTAGGCACCACCGATGTTGAACACAAAGGCGCGGCGCAAGATGTAAAAATTAGTGATGAAGAAATCGATTACTTAATCGATATTACTAACAGCTACTTTAAAAACCACATTAAACGCGAAGACATAGTACATACCTTTTCGGGTGTGCGCCCACTGCTTGATGACGAATCAGTGAATGCACAAAAAGTAACGCGTGATTACAAGTTAGAGCTATCAAGTGAAGGCAAACACACACCACTGTTAAGTGTGTTTGGTGGCAAAATTACCACCTACCGTAAACTTGCCGAAGCTGCAGTGAATAAGCTTGAAGAATTTTACCCGCAAATGAGTGAGGCGTGGACCAAACACAGCGCCTTACCTGGTGGCGATTTTAGCTCGGTAGAAGCGCTGACCAATGAGCTTAAAGCGACTTATAGTTGGTTACCAGAAATCACTCTTAAACGCTTTGTACGTACCTACGGGACTCGTGCAAAACTAATTTTAGGCAGTGCAAACCAGCTCAGTGATTTAGGCCAAGATTTTGGTCATGGCTTATTTGCAGCAGAAGTCGATTACTTACTAAATGAAGAATGGGCGGGTAACGCTTACAATATTTTATGGCGCAGAAGTAAACTAGGGCTGCGCTTTAATGAAGCACAAGTGGCAACGCTTAATCATTATATTACGCAAAGCCAAGCGGCTAAAACAGCTTAACAGCAGCTTTAATCCTTACTTAATTTAAGAACTAGCCCCCAATAATTGCACAATCAATATTGGGGGCTTTTTTATATTATTTGGTTTTATTACTATTAAATAAGTAGTTAAAACCACTTAACGTAGCCTCTTTCACGTCAAACTCTAAACATTGCACACCAATGCAATTTAACGCATGAGTAAAGCAGGCATTTAGTTGCTCTGTGCCAATAACGACCACTTTAGAATTATTCACCAATTGCCACTCACTGGCATGGCGTGCAGCGCGTACATCACTACCAATAAGTACGCCCGACAAGTATGCCTTGGCTTGCACTGGTGTTAACTCTTTTGAAAGCTGGCGCGTACGGACACTAAAAATACCGTGCGCCAAATTACCGCTGTCACTGCCTAACGTGAGTTCACAGCCTTGCTCAAATGCATGCCAATCAAACTCCCCCGCTTCACAGTCGTTAGGAATAAGTACACTTTGATGACATAGCAAGTCGTATAATTCGCCGGTCATTGCGGTTTTAAAACAGATGATTTGGCCATCTTTTAACAGCACCCATTTAGTATGGGTACCGGGTAAACAAATGAGTACGTTGCCGTGCTGATAGGCCGGATTTTGCTTTAAAAAACCTAAAATTTGCAGCTCTTCGCCGCGCATTACATCAAATAAATTGTTTTGTAATGTGCATTTTGTACCAGGCAAAGCACTGACTTTGTTACCTGCACAATCAAAATTAATTGCGCCACTAAGCAGGCTTTCGGGGTTTATGGGGCACGCTAAATAAGGGGTTTCTTTCCAGCCAATACTTGAGGTGATTTGCCCTGCCATATAAATAGGTAAAACGCCGTATTCGCTGGTCCATGGTGCAACGACACCAATTAAAGTATGTTCAAAGTTTTGTTTATCTCTAATCACACCTGGGCCGTCGCGCTGAGCAATTAAAGTTAATTGCCCTGTGGTATTTACGCTGCATAAATAGGCGCGCAAATGACTCGTGCCCCAATCTACGGCTATAAAAAGGTTTAAGTGCTGCAACTTAGAGCCTCCCACCGTCAATTTTAATACCTTGGCCGGTGATCATACTGCTTTCGTCGGCAGCTAAAAAAAGTGCCAAATTAGCTACATCTTCAGGGGTTACTAACTTTTTAAGAGCCATGGCTTCCATCCACTTCACTTGCTCTTGCTCGGTAAACCAACTGGCTAATTGGCGGTCGGTGGCAACCCAACCCGGTAAAATAGCATTCACCCGAATCCCAAATTCACCATAATCGCGTGCCAGTGCTTTAGTCATGCCGATTAAACCGGCCTTTGCCGTTACGTAACCCGCCATTTGTGGCTGCCCCATGATGGCATTGATAGAGCTAAAATTAATAATGCTCCCCGCGCCTTCGCCCTTCATAAAAGACATAGCGACTTGCGAGGCAAAAAATGCCGGATTTAAGTTAATTTGTAGGCATTGATCCCAATCTTGTACTGTAACGTCTTCACTGGCTTGGCGGCGGTCATTGGCTACATTGTTTACCAGTACATTAATAGCGCCTAGTTCAGCACATGCATCTACCAAAGATTGCTGTAAAGCATTTGAGTCAGTTACATCAACCTGTCTAAACCACAATTTAGCATTAGGCAGTGAGGCTATAAGAGATTGAGCAGCCTCGTTATTAATATCTATAAAGGCAATTTTGGCAGCTTGAGCGGCAAACGCCTTTACCATTGCACGGCCAATGCCTGAAGCGCCCCCGGTAATAAAAACAACTTTGCCAGAAATACTGGGGTAGTGAGCGTGATTATTCAAATGCGTTTCTCCATAATACAGACTGCCCCTCTCAATATTTATAATTATTTGCTAAAGAGGATTACTGTTACAGCTGTGTTAAAATACTTGCCTTTAACAAAGTTTATAACATATCCTTTCGTACATTAATATGATATATGATATATAATAAAGCAATAACTCATTCGGATAACGCTCAATGAAAAGCCAACCTCGTCAAAATTTAACACAACAATTAACCCATGATTTAGGCTTTGCAATTGTGCGTGGCGTTTACCCAGTTAACGAAGGTCTGCCCTCAGAAGCTGACCTATGCGTAAAATACGATGTGAGCCGCAGTGCAACACGCGAAGCTGTCAAAATGCTCTCTGCTAAGGGCTTAATATCTTCTCGCCCTAAGCAAGGGATCCGCGTACTGCCAGAAAGCAGCTGGAATATGTTTGACACAGATGTACTGCGCTGGATTTTAAGCAGTAAACCGTCGCTTTCTTTATTAAAAGAGTTTACGCAAGTACGTGTCGCACTTGAGCCACAAGCCGCTGCCCTAGCAGCTGAAAATGCCAGCGCCGAACAACTTGCTGAAATAGACAACGCACTTGCCCGCATGGCCGATGCAGACCAAGGCTTAGACGATCCGCTTGAAGCCGATATTGCCTTTCATACCAGTATTTTAGTAGCTAGTAATAACCGCTTTTTTGTACAGCTCACTGAATTTATTAGCACCGCGCTGCGCGTAAGTATTCGTTACACCAACCACATTAAAGGTGTGCCCGGGGCCGACGTTGCAAAGCATGCTGATATTTTAGATACGATTAAATCGCGCAATCCAGAGCGCGCTAAAAAAGCAGTAGAAACCATTTTAGAAGAAGCGCTTGAGTTGATTGAGTCTAAACTCGACTAATAGCCTAAAAAACATTATTAAAAAAGGGAGCTAATTAGCTCCCTTTTTACTGCTTGCTATATTTTAAGCTTTGTTAAGCTCAAAAATAAGTGATGTTTGCGGGAATGAAATTGGCATTTGCAGGCCAAATTCCATCAACGCTTCACCCGTAAAAGTTTGCCCGTTAACAGCGGCAATAGACGAAGGTCGGTATTCTTCAAATTTAACAGGCCACACTAAATTAAGTGTGTACTGCGTATCTGCATCTAATCCAACAAAACGAAGCTTATTAGGCGCAGTACGCGGTGTTTCGCGTACACTGTTATACGCAAATAACGCTTTTGATTTTTGCTCGTCGATTAAACCAAAGTTAATTGATAAATCGTCGCTATCGAGGCGGTACAAATCGGCAGCATGAATAAATTCACGGTGCTCTTTGTGCAGCGTAATAGCCGCTTTAAGCGCATTGTATTCGTGATCTGTCAGCTCACGTGGGTCCATTTCAATACCCATGTGACCAAACATAGATACCGCAGCACGCATTTCAATACTGACATTACGACCTGTGATATGACAATCACGAGGGCCTACGTGTGCACCCATAACCGACGATGGGAAGAAGAACGAACAGCCGCGTTGAATTTCAAGACGGTCAAGTGCATCGTTAGAATCTGACGTCCATACACGGTCTGTGTGTGCAAGCACACCATAATCTACACGGGCACCACCTGACGAACAGCTTTCTATTTCAAGGCCAGGATGCGCCGCTTTAATACGGTCGATTAAGCGATACAGTGCCAGTGTTTGCTGATGCACCGCAGGCTTGCCTGAGAAGTTACCCGCGTGGTTTATATCGCGGTTCATATCCCATTTAATGTACTTAATTGTTGGGTATTCAACTAAAATGTCATCAATCGCTTTGTATAGGTATTCAACAACCTCAGTGCGCGTTAAATCAAGCACTAGCTGGTTTCTAAAGCTAAGTTGCTCGTTATTTTCTGAGCCTAATACCCAATCAGGATGAGCGCGGTATAAGTCACTATCTGGGTTTACCATTTCAGGTTCAAACCAAATACCAAACTCCATGCCTAAGCTGTTTACATGGTCAATCACTGGCGATAGGCCGTCTGGGTATATTTCGTAATCTACGGTCCAATCACCTAGGCCTGCATAATCACCACGGCGACCTTTAAACCAACCGTCGTCCAGTACAAAACGCTCAATACCTAATGGCGCTACTTTATCGGCTAGCTGCTTTAGCGTGTCTACATCGTGATCGAAGTAAATGCCTTCCCACGTGTTGTAATGTACTGGGCGTGTTTTTTCGCGCTGCGCCTGGCTAAGTAAGTTAGCTTTAACAAAACGATGAAAATTACGCGACAGTGCACTAAAGCCATCGCTCGAAAACGAGCCATAAATACTTGGGCTTTGATACGTTTGGCCTTTAGCAAGGGTTAGCTCGCCCGGTAATAATAACTCACCCATTTGCACATAACGGCGCCCTTCTGGTAATAGCTCAGCGCGTAGCTTGTTGTTACCGCTCCAACCTAAATGAAAGCCATAACACTCGCCTTGTTGCTCGCCTGCGCCTTCGCTATGAACTAATAAGCCAGGGAATACGTCGTGCGATGTTTTACCTTTGCGGTTTTCGCGTACAAAGCTGCCCAATACTAAATCAACCGATTGGCGTTGAAATTCGTTAGACCAACGTCCTTCAAAGCTCACTAGTTTGTTCATGCTATCGGGTAGTTGGAACGTAGGTGCGGCGCAAAAATTAACGCTTAGCGGTGCATCACTTAAATTGGTTAATACGGTATGCGCACTTAGCACATCGGTGTTGCTATCAAGTGTGATGCTGTGCACTACTTCAATACCACGCAGCTCATCAACACTTACAAACTCTAAGCTAGAAGGGGTTGGCTGACGAACATCTTGAAGAGCAGGGCCAACTGACCAAGCTATGGTGTCGTTTGACAGCTCTAGCCCTGGCGCGCCTGTAAAGCCTTCACCTAATAGTGGAGAAAGAGAAATAGGTGCTTCTTCAACCACGGCACATTTTACTTCCTGACGAGTCGCAAGCTGAGTTAGCATTGTTTCAGTTGTTTGCTCAGATAAGCGCTTACCAAAATAAAGTAACGCTGGGGTTTTGCTCTGGCAGTCGAAAATAACGGTGCTGTTTGCGCTGTCTAATCGAAAGAATGGTTTAATATCAGCCATGATTCTCCTGTCCTCTTTAATGAAGATGAGTTTAATACGCGAGTACATTATATGTGTGCTTACTCGCCGCTTACTGCATCAAATTGCAGTCAGTGATTTTAAAATAATAGTATATATCATACAAATTACTTTTAGATAGTGTTTACGGTGTAATTTAGCCAATATTATTACTGGCTATACCAGTAATTAACTCAAACAGCGGTTAAAAAATTTAATACCACCTTGAGCAATATTGTATTTAGTGGGCTTTTAGCCTGGGGTAGCCTTTAAAGCCCCAGCAGGTAGTCACACGTTTAGCCACGCAAAATGATTAAGTATTATTGCCCATAGGTGTTATCTACAGTGTCGATTAATTGAATAAACAAAAATCGGCCTAAGTTACCTTAGGCCGATTTAGTAATGTGTTAACTGGCTAATAAAAAGTGACTTAACTTTTTATTGCTGGTTATTTTGGTGCGTGCACTGGTGGCGTATCTTCAATAGCAGGTGTTTTGCCTGCCCACTGTGCATTTAAACCAAACACTACTTTATTAACGATTAACGCAAAGGCTACACATACAATAAGTGTAATTGGCATTAAGTGAATATAGTGTAGTTCAGTATGTAGCGGCGAATTTTCAAACGTCAGCATGCCATACATAACCACGCCTAAAATTACCGCGGCAATACCTGCACGTGCATCCACATTTTTAAACAATAAGCCCACTACAAAAATTGAGAATATAGGCATACTTAATAAGCCGTTTAACTGTTGTAGTAAGTTAATAATGCTGTCAGCTTGCTGATAAATTGGCACAAGCACAAGCGTTAAACTAGTAAGTAACAACGTAACGTAGCCACTTAGCTTTACTACACTTGGCTCTTTATTAAAGTAAGCTTCGTGAATATCACACACGTAAAGTGCCGTAGCCGAGTTTAATAAGCTGTTATAAGTAGAAAGTACTGCTGCCGCCATTGCTGCGGCAAATACACCCGTTAACCATGCAGGCATTACATCACCTACAATTCGACCATAAGCTGCATCGCCAATGTCGCCATACAATTTGTACGAAATAATACCCGGTAGTACCACAATCGCCGGTACAATTAAAAAGCGAATACCCGCTGCTGCAAATATCCCTTTTTGCGCTTCTTTAACATTTGGCGCAGCCATTGCACGCTGGGTAATGGTTTGGTTAGTACCCCAGTAATACATTTGAATAAAGATCATACCGGTTAAAAGCGTAGGCCAAGGGATTGGCGAGTCAGCATCACCAATTAATGTTAAGCGCTCTTGTGGAATACCGCTAAAGTCGTAATCAATCGCGTTAAGCGCTAAAAATACGACCAGTATTGCCATACCTAACACTAATAAACCATTGTAGGTATCGGATACGGCAACCGCACGTAAGCCACCAAAAAATGCATAAATAGCGCCTACTAAAGCAAATGCGGTCGCTATGTACATTAGCGGAATATCAACTTTAAACATGGTTTGCATAAATAGCGCTCCAGAATAAATAACCGCAGGCATGTAAATTAGCGCGTTACCTAAAAAGAATAAGCCACCAATAACAGCGCGAATATGCTTGTTGTTGTAGCGTTTTTCTAACAGCTCCGTGGTGGTTGTACAGTTGTACTTGTAATACACAGGAATAAATACTTTGGCTAAAATAATAAGCCCTAAAATAGCCGCCAATTCCCACCACACGAGCAAGGCCATTTGATTGCCATTCATGCCCACCAGCTGGTCGGTACTTAAATTTGTGAGCGTAATTGAGCCTGCTACAAACATCCAAGTAAGGCCACCGCCCGCTAAAAAATACTCTTTTGTTTGATTATCACCACTATTACGGTTTTGGCCTCGGCACTTCCAATATGTAAGTCCACCAATTAAAGCGGTTACAAAGAAAAAAACCACCAACTGCAAAATGTTGTCTGACATGTGTGTGTCTCCAGCGCGTTAAACGCAATGTCTGTCTATGTGAACGTATTAACCTGTAAAGGCTAATTAATAAATTGCACCTTACAGTGCGTGTGCATCTCGACTTAGTTCTAACTTAATTTGCTTTAATGGCATAAGTTCAGGATGCTGGTTGTGACGCTTTACTAACGCATTTAACTGAAACAACGAAATAAGCATGCTGTTAAGTACGCTCAGGTAACCTTGTTTGTGTAAATTGGCAATGGTATCGCTGTCTAAAGTTTGCAGTTTATCTTCATCAACAGTGCTCAAACCTTGAATAGTTTGCGCCTCGCCTTGTTCAAACTGCAAAACAATATCTATGTTTTTAATAAGCCCTAAGCGGGCAATTTCTTGGGTAAATTGATACGTTTGGTAATCATTTTTTAAATCGCTTTCTAGTAGCTTTTGCTGCGCACTTAAATACAGGCTTGGGTTGCCTTTGGCATCAAATAACGGCTCGCCTTGCTGGGTATTAACGGCTGAGCTTTGCTCATCAATAGCAATAAAGTAATCACTGCTATTTGCCTCACGAGTGAGTAGATAAAGGGGCTGGATTTGCATGCACACAGGCATGTACAGCGCTTGCCATTGATTGTTACTCACAAATAAACTTTGCTGAGCACTAAAGCTGGTTAAACCCGAAATGGTGTAGCTGCCATTGTGTGCGTTACGCGCTAAAAAAATAGGTAAATCGCAGGCCGCTTTTGCTACTTCGTTTGCACGCAGATTAACTAAATGCTGTGTTTTTGCGTATTCAACACCCGCATTAGGGTTAATTTTTATTGCTTGGTGTTGAGTATTTGATAGTTCACTAATTGCCATAGTTACACATCCTTAAACTGGGTTAGCCGCAAGCCACTGCTCAATATAAGCACGGTGAGGCGGCAACGTTTGCAACATCTGCTGTGTAAGCTGGCTGTTACGTTCAATTATTTGATTTGCTTGCGCATCGTTTGAGTACAAATACGCTTGCTTAGTAAAGTCGGGCTTAAAGCCCATACCGTATAAAACATACTGGTAACTGGCGGCAGGAAATAGCTCTAATGCGCCATGAAAATCTTGAATAAGAGGCCCACGTGTCCCCCAAAGCAGTAAATCTTCTTGTAAACTTTGCGGAATGCTTTGCGGTTGTACGTGCGCTTGCCAATAAGGCTCTGGGCGCTTAGTTAGCATGTAATGTAGTTTTAAAAAGTCGATAATACGCTGCCAGCGATAATCCATTTGCTCATTAAAGCGCTTTGCAACAATGGACATTACTTGGGTATCGGCTGGCATGTGCTCTGCAACAAAGCGAGAGGAAATTTCAACCAACATAATGGCGGTTGCTTCAAGGGGCTCTACAAAACCTGCCGACATTCCCACTGCAACACAGTTTTTGTGCCAAAACTTTTCGCGATAGCCTGACTCAAAACTTATTTTTCGGGCAGTTAAGCCTTTAGCGGCATCACCTAAATAGTTGCGTAAGTTTTGCTCGGCTTCTTCATCTGATAAAAACTTGCTTGAATATACATGCCCTACACCACGGCGATGCGTTAGGCCTATATCCCAAATCCACCCAGCATTTTGTGCGGTGGCAATAGTATGACTGGCCAGTGACTCATCACCTTCATCGTAGGGGACTTGCATAGCTAGGGCGCTGTCGTTAAATAATACGTGATCCATTTTTTTAAATGGCACGTTAAGGGCTTGGCCTAATAACAGCGATGAAAAACCCGTGCAGTCTATGTATAAATCGGCGTTTATGGTGCGGGTTTGATCGGTTAAGGTGAGGGTGTCTATAGCCCCGCTTTCATCAAGCTTTACCTGATCAACCGTGCCAATAATGTGCTCAATGCCTAGTTTGCTCTTACAATGCTGTTTTAATAGCTCGGCAAAAGCACCGGCATCTAAATGGTATGCGTAATTACAATTTGCTTGATACTCGCCTTGCGCGATGCCTCTTGGTGCTAGGTTTGCTTCGCAAATATCGTGCTGAAAATTAGTTTGCTGAGCAAAGTTTTCAACATTATCTAAATAGGGGGCTAAATCTATACGGCCGTAGCCTAGCGGTACCGTAAAGGGATGGTAGTAAAAATCGTTATTGCCATGCGTCCAGTTTACAAATTTACCGCCTTGTTTAAAGGTGGCATTACAGGCTTTAAATACATCCACTTCTCGCAAACCAATTTGCTGAAGCGTGTTTTTCATAGTGGGCCAGGTACCTTCACCTACACCAATTGTTGGAATATCAGATGATTCTACCAACATCACTTTTAAGCCATCACCCTTATTACCTTGGTGATACGAAGCGATAATTGCAGCGCTCAGCCATCCTGCTGTGCCGCCACCAATTACGGCGATTGTTTTTATTGCTTTATTCATAACGGACTACTCTTTGA
Source organism: Pseudoalteromonas agarivorans (assembly GCF_024518735.1). Lineage (NCBI taxonomy): Bacteria > Pseudomonadati > Pseudomonadota > Gammaproteobacteria > Alteromonadales > Pseudoalteromonadaceae > Pseudoalteromonas > Pseudoalteromonas agarivorans. The sequence goes on along the minus strand of NZ_JANIGJ010000009.1, from coordinate 83,765 downwards.
GTACTTTATTGATAACCGGTTAGACAACAAATGCCCTTTCGGGCATTTGTTTAAATTAGTCTCATTTTGTGCAAATTAGCTACTAACTTTATTAGTAACAGTACTTATAATGCACTGCAATGAAAACTAAGAGGCAATCGCTGCCTCTGCTATCAATTAAAACGTACCGCGAATACCAAACGCGTAACGTGAGCCATTATCTTCTACAGAGTAGATTTGATTAGCAAAACGGCCCGTTTGCACTAGCTCTTCTTCAGTAATGTTGATGCCTTCGGCAAAAATAGTGAAGTTTTCGTTGATATCGTAGCTTGCACTAATATCCCATTGACCGTAAGTTTCTACGTTCACTGGTTCGCCGTTAAAGCCGTTATCAACTAAGCGTAAAAAGCCCTCACGGTTGTTAAATGCAACACGTGCCTGCCAGTTATCTTGCTCGTAAAACAGCACTAAGTTTTGTGAATCACCTAACCCTTCAAGCGCAAATGTTTGGCTTGTATCGCCATCAACACTAATATCGCTATCTACTACCGTGGCATTAGCAATAAAACCAAAGCCGTTTTCAAACATATGAGTTACACCGATTTCGTAACCCGTTACCGTTGCAGACTCGCCATTTTGCGGGCGACTTACAGTGTAAACTTCTGAGCTACCGTTAAGTTCGGCATCGCTTTGGTCAGTACAGGTTGTACACGCAAAATCAGGGCCTGTACGGTCAGTCATGTCGTATGTTTCGTCGCCGGTTAGGGTAACAATAAAGTCATCCACTTCTTTACTAAATACGGCAAAGCTAAATAAGTTAGCGTCGTTGTAGTACCACTCGTAAGAAATATCCCAGTTTTCAGATTGGAACGGCTTAAGTGCTGGGTTACCACCACTTGCTGTTAAGTTTTGACGACGAGGCTCGTTAAACGTGGTCGCAGGTGATAACTGTGACATAGTAGGACGAGTAATACTGTCGTACGCTGCAAAGCGTAAAATCATGTTGTCTTGCAGTTCAAGCTTAACGTTAAAAGAAGGAAGTAAGTTTGAGTAGCTCGTCCCTTCTTGAATGTCTGTTGCCGGGCCAAATACGTTTTGGAATAAAGTGGCATCAGAGGTAGGAATAACATCGCTGATAAAGCTTTGTACAGCCGCTACTTCAATATCAGTTTCTGAGTAACGTGCACCCATGTTAACCGTAACTGGCATATCAGCTAGGTCAAAACCAATGGTAAAGTCCATGTAAAGGCTAGTGATATCTTCGTTAATTGTGTAACGGTTATTTTGTAGTGTTGGCTCTACAGGGAAACCTTGGTCAGCAAGGTAATCAAGCATTTTGTCGCCGTCGTAGCTATAAAATGTATCGATTAAACCTGGGAAGTAGTTACTTGCTGAGTAAGCTTCAAAATCAATTTCATCAAGTGGTGCTTCAGTGCCGTAACCACAAAATTGACATTGGCTACCAAAAATCTGGAAGCTTGATTTTTCACGTTCTTGACGATAAGCACCAAAGTTAATGCGATCAACCGGGCCTTTATCTGGTACATATTCAAAATCGGCTTTGATTTCGGTAATTTCATCTTCATCAGTAAACTGGTTACCAATTTCGTTGTAGTGAAGACGCGCAAGGCTTGCATCTGGCAGCGAGCCATTTTCAAAACCATCATGCTGTACGGTAGGAACGCTACCGGTGCCGTCAAAGCTGTAGCTGTTAATAATACCCACTACGTTAAAGCGGTCATTACCAGCACGGTCGTTTTCAGCTGTTGAGCGAGATACGTCAAATTTTGCTTTTAATGACTCGTTTACTTGCCAGTCAACGTTAATACCAAATGCTTTGTTAGTTACATCACGCGAGTTACGTGTGTGTGATACAAAGTCGGTTGCAGGGTTGCCACTGGCGTTACCTAAACCCACCTCTTGCGTAAAGGTAAGCAAGGTGCCCGTTTCTGGATCGATTGTTGCGCTACCTACGCGGTCTGGTTCAAACCAAGAAGCTAAATCGCGTACTGATGAGTCCACTTCAAATTTTGAAATTAAACCATCTACGGTAATAGTAATATCGTCAGACGGTGCATATTGTAATACTAAGCTTGCATTAGTACGTTCACGGTCTTGCTCATCTACAACTTGGTCCCAGTTACGTGGGATGTATGCATTGTCGTACAATACGCCATCTTGTGGATTTGAAATAGTTTGTCCACCGCGCCAACCAGCCGTTAAAATTTGGTTGTTTTGCAGCTTACGTTGTTGGTTAGTGATGGCAAAAAGCACACCGAGCTTGTCGTCGTTAAACGTATTACTTACTAAAAATGAAGCCGATGGCGATACTTCTTCAGAAAGGCTTTCGTACATGCCTTTTACTGAACCAATCACATGTAAGCCACCAAAATCGAATGGACGAGCTGTGGTTACGTTAACCGTACCACCAATGCCGCCTTCTTGAAGCGTTGCACTGTTACTTTTATAAATATCAGCACCGGTGATTTGATCTGCCGCTAATACATCAAAATTAAATTCACGCCCTGCACTATCAGTCGCAATTTGACGACCATTTACAAGTACCGTGTTAAATTGTGGGCCAAAACCACGAATTGTTACTGCTTGCCCTTCACCGCCACTACGGTCAATGGCTACACCTGTAATACGTTGCAGAGACTCTGCTACGTTTAAATCAGGAAATTTACCAAGATCTTCTGCTTTAATCCCATCGGTTACAACATTAGATGCTTTTTTATCTAACATTGATGAACGTAAGCTGCTGCGAATACCCGTTACTGCGATAACCTCAACATCTTTATCTACTACTGTCGGTGTGTCGCCTTCAGCGCCTTGAGCTGCAACGTGGCCGCTTGCCAATATGCCTGTAATAGCAATACTGAGTGCGGTTTTCTTGTTGAACGATAACTTATTGTTAATTATCATTTTTTAAAAACTCCTGATTGTGTGTAGTCATTTTGTCGTTGTGTGGTGTGTATAGCTTCAAATACTATTTATAATATAAATACTTTAAATTGAGCAAAAGTGCAACCTTTTCCTTAATTATGGCTATCTTTTTGTTACGTGTATTTTTCTTTTTGTTTTCTTTAATTTAACAGTGGAATTAGTACGTTATTGCGTAAACGCAAAAATTATTTGCTGATTATATTCTTCATTAGGCAATAAATTAGCTTTTGGATAATCGCTTCTATTTGCTGCATTGGGCCAGTTTTGAGCTTCTAAACACACTGCTTGGCGTGCTTTAAAAGGAGAGCCTACAAAATTTGCCGTATAAAGCTGCATACCCGGTTGGGTACTTTTAAGGGTTAAATTAACGCCCGTGTGTGGCGAGGTTAATGTAGCCATTGTTTTTAAACGATTGTCATCACTAAAAATATAGCAATGATCAAAGCCACTACCGGCATCAAGCTGCGCATGCTGTGCGCACAGTGCATCGCCAATGGGCTTAGGGTGAGTAAAATCAAAGCAGCTGCCCGAGCCATCTTCATGATGGGCAAGCGGTATACTGTTACTATCGATAGGTAAATACGTTGCGGTATTTATTTGCAGCAGGTGATTATTAATGCTCTCACTGCCTTCAAGATTAAAATAGCAGTGGTTGGTAAAGTTAACGAGGGTTTCTTTATCGGTAATGGCTTTGTAACTGAGGATTAGCTCGCCATTGCGTGCAGTAATTGTTTGCCAAACTTGTAATTGGCCAGGAAAGCCTTCTTCTCCATCTGCCGAGCAGTAATAGAGCTCCACTTCATTATTGCTTTGTTTAGTGACTTGCCACAGTACTTTATTAAAGCCTTTTTCGCCGCCGTGTAAGCTATTTGGGCCATTATTTGCTTTAAGTTGGTACTCTGTGCCTGATAATACAAAACGTCCGTTTTCAATACGATTTGCGTAGCGCCCGACTGTTGCCCCTAAATAAAATGGGTTTTCTAAATAATAAGCAGGTTCGTTAACGCACAGTGTCATCTCTTGGTTATTAAACTTTATGCTTTTGATAATAGCGCCAAATGGCAATATTTCTGCAATTAAGCTTTTACCATCGCTAAGCGTTATTACCTCTAACGATTTATTGCCAGTTGTAGATGCCACATTCATTCTCCATAAACTACCAGCTCAACAGTACCTGTCATAGCAGTGCAACAATATATAATATAAATAGTATATAAGTGAGAAGCGTAACTCAATCAAAATGCGTTAAAATAACGCTATAAAAATTCACAGCTGTCGCTTGTGGTTTACATCACGATCCTCGTTGCGTGGAGTAAATGCACCTAGTTAAACTAGGTGTTCGCTGAGTGCTGCGACTTCTGCTTCGCTTAAATTTTGTTTAGCTTTGTTTTTAAAGTTATAACGCACTAATACAGTTTTACCCACAACACAGCATTTACCTTGCTGCCACGCCTCTTGCTTAATGGTAAAAGAGCTATTTCCTACATGCTCAACGGCTGTTTTAATCGTCACTTCGTGAGCATAAAATAATTCCCCTACAAACGATGCTTCTATTTTAGCGATGATCAGTTTCCAGTCGTGTGGGTTTAGATCGGGGGTAAAAAATTTAAAAATAGGGACGCGTGCGGCTTCAAACCACACAGGTAGTACGGTATTGTTGATGTGTCCGAGTGCATCTGTTTCGCTAAAGCGCGGCATCACTTTTTCAATAAACATAAAAATCCAAATAATAACTAAATAAAAAGGTAAATCATGACGGACTTTATCCACGTTATTGATAACGCGTTAAGCGATGATTTTTGCGATAACTTTATTACCACATTCTCTAACAGCCCGCATGTAAAACAAGGTGTAACCTCTGGTGGTGTGGACTTAAAAAAGAAAGACAGCCACGACCTGCAATTAAACAGTTACCCAGAATACGCCCAACAATTAAAGCATATTCAGCAAACCACTGCACAGCATGTTTTTAACTATGTAGAAGCACACTTTTTTATGCTAATTGGCGCATTTGGCTTAAAAGTTTATCACCCAAAAACGGGCGATGTGGTGGATTTAACACAGGATAACTTTGACGAAGTAGGCAAACCACAGCTCTCTGTGTTGGTGCAACAAATATTTAGACTTGGGAACATTCAGGCGCAAAAGTACGAGGTAAATAAAGGCGGCTACCCTTACTGGCATAGTGAAGTGTATCCACAGCTACAACACAATGAAGCGCTGCACCGTGTATTATTATTTATGTTTTATTTAAACGATGTAGAGGAAGGTGGCGAAACAGAGTTTTACTATCAAAAACGTAAAATTGCGCCTAAAAAAGGCACTATGGTCATTGCCCCTGGCTACTTTACGCATACCCATCGAGGTAATAAGCCGGTATCGAACGATAAATATATTTTAACTTCATGGGTGCTATTTAATCGCGCAGAGCAAATATATGGTGCGCCTAAAAGTTAGCGCACCAAAATTAGTATCATTTAACCGAGCAGTTCATCAAATAAATTAAACAACTGATCTAGCTCTTCAATGGTGTTGTAGTGCATACAACCAATACGTACTACACCGCCTTTATCAAGCACACCTAATTGCTTACACAAACCTTGTGCATAAAAATGTCCATCCCATACACAAATAAGCTGTTTGCCTAAAAACTCAGACACCTCACGCGGCTCTAGCCCTTCAAAGGTTAAAGCAAATGTAGGCGTACGCTCGTTTAAGCGCTCTAGGTCATCAATGCCATATAGCTTAATGCGCGGGTAATTAACTAAACGCGTCAAAAAGTATTCACTAAGCGCCATTTCGTGCTGCTTTGTTTTAGCAAAAGCCGCAGCTAACTTTTCACGGCGCGTGTGGCCTTCATCAAGCCCGCTAATTGCAGCAATGTAATCAACAGCGGCAATAAAACCCGCTAAGGCTTCGAAGCTTTGCGTGCCTGTTTCCCATCGACCTGGTGCTACATCTTTAGCGGGTTCTACTTTGTAAGGCGTAAAACCTTCAAGATGCTGTGTTTTACCGTACACCATGCCTAAGTGAGGACCAAAAAACTTATATGCAGAACAGGCCAAAAAGTCGCAATCAAGGGCCTGAACATCAACAAGCTCGTGCGGTGCATAATGCACAGCATCAACGTACACTAATGCGCCTACAGCATGGGCAAGCTCTATAATACGTTTAATATCGTTAATAGAACCCGTAGTATTTGAAGCGTAAGTTACCGCAACCAGTTTAGTATTGCTGTTTAATAAGCTTTCAAACTGCGCCATATCTAAGCTGCAATCAGCCTCGTTAATTAAAGCTGTTTGAACTTTAGCGCCTTTATCTTGCGCTGCTTGCTGCCACGACGATACATTTGAGAAATGATCAGCGTTAGTCACAATAATCTCATCGCCGGCTTGCCAATCGCGTGAAATAGCACGGCTAAAGCTAAAGGTAAGGCTGGTCATGTTAGGGCCAAACACTATATTTTGTGCACTTGGCGCATTAAGTAAATCGGCCGCTGCTTGGCGCGCATTTGCCATTAACTCAACGGTTTTATCACTTGAAAAAAACGCACCGCCTAAGTTTGAGTTGTAGTGCCCTAAATAAGCAGTCATTGCATTTAGTACAGACTGCGGCACTTGAGAGCCACCTGGGCCATCTAAAAATATTGGCGATTTACCATCAACGGTTTGTATTAATGCAGGAAACTGCTCACGTAGTTGCGCTATGTTCATGAGCATTCCTTAAGAGGTAAGTACAAAACAATCCAAGTAACCTGGCTTGTTTGTATCTACTTTGTTCATTGGCGTTGCATTGTGCCAAACTTGACGGTCGTTTATTAGTGCAAACATTCCGTCTTTAATTTCCATTTTAAAACACGGTTCTGCTTGCTTGTTTTCGTATACAAGCAGCTCGCCGCCTTCTAAGTTTTCGTGAGAAACACCACATACACAAACATGGTCAAACCCATCTTGATGCACACCTTCAGGTGCTGCCGGCGTATCGCTATCAATGGCAAGCATTCTAAATTGGTGAATTTCAATATCACGGCCTTCATCAATGCCGGTAAGCTCACAAAACCCACTTACAATGCTTTTCATCCCTTCTGACTCAAGTAAGCTTTGCTCTAAGTTTTCATAAGTACGCTCAACATTACCCTGAAAGGTATTAATGGAATCGTCTTGAACAAACGCTTTGGCAGCTTGTAGTTTTAGCTCACCATTTTGAAATTTAATTACCGAGTAACGACGCTTACGAAATTCACCATCTGCATACGGATTAGCAGGTAGGTTATCAAAAGAAGGCTTAACCAAATCAATATTTGCTTGGTTAATAAAACGAAGTTGCAGTAAATTCTGGTTGTTTAATGCAGTCATAAAATCTCGCTTAAAATAATGAGAATATTGAAAGGGATTTTAATGCATGTAGAAAGGAATATTTGCTTTATTATTTATATAAAAAGTAGGTAATGGTTATATTTAATTCAAATAAAACTTATTACAGCATGAAATATTCAATTTTATTTTAGCCAATAAAAAACCCGCCTAAGCGGGTTTTTTTAAAACAGCTTTAAATTATACAGCTTGCTGAATAATTACGTTGTCTGCTTTTTTAGTGTACTGAGGCATGCGGTGGAAGTTCAAGTAACGGTATGTATCTGCAGCCGTTGCATTGATTTTCTCTGCGTATTCTTGGTACTCAGCTGGTGTAGGTAATTTACCTAAAATTGCCGCTACTGCAGCAAGCTCAGCTGATGCTAAGAATACATTTGCGCCTGTACCTAAACGGTTAGGGAAGTTACGAGTTGAGGTAGAAACAACCGTTGCTTTATCAGCAACACGTGCTTGGTTACCCATACACAGTGAACACCCTGGCGTTTCGATACGTGCACCAACACGACCAAAGATACCGTAGTACCCTTCGTCAGTTAGTTGGTCTTTATCCATCTTCGTTGGTGGAGCTACCCAAAGTTGAGTTGGGATACGACCAGTAAAGCCATCTAGTAATTTACCCGCAGCACGGAAGTGACCAATGTTAGTCATACAAGAACCGATGAATACTTCGTCGATTTTCTCGCCAGTAACATCAGAAAGTAAACGCGCGTCATCTGGGTCATTTGGAGCACAAAGGATTGGCTCTTTAATTTCTGCTAGGTCGATTTCTACAACGTGCTTGTACTCTGCATCAGCATCAGCTTCCATAAGTTCTGGGTTTGCTAACCATTCTTGCATTGCTGTAATACGACGCTCGATTGTACGTACATCGCCATAACCTTCAGAGATCATCCACTTAAGCATAACAATGTTAGACTCAAGGTATTCGCTGATAGACTCTTTAGAAAGCTTAACAGTACAACCTGCTGCTGAACGCTCTGCTGATGCATCTGATAATTCAAACGCTTGCTCAACGGTTAAGTGCTCAACACCTTCAATTTCTAGTACGCGACCAGAGAATTCGTTGATTTTACCTTTTTTCTCTACTGTTAATAAGCCTTGCTTAATACCGTAGTATGGGATTGCGTGTACTAGGTCACGTAAAGTGATACCTGGTTGCATTTCACCTTTAAAGCGAACCAAAATAGACTCAGGCATATCAAGTGGCATAACACCTGTTGCTGCTGCGAACGCTACTGCACCTGAACCCGCTGGGAACGAAATACCTAATGGGAAACGTGTATGTGAATCACCACCAGTACCTACAGTATCTGGTAATAACATACGGTTTAACCAAGAGTGAATTACACCATCACCAGGGCGAAGTGAAACACCGCCACGGTTCATGATGAAATCAGGAAGCGTATGGTGAGTGTTTACGTCAATTGGTTTAGGGTAAGCAGAGGTATGACAGAATGACTGCATTGTTAAATCTGCAGAGAAACCTAAACATGCTAAGTCTTTAAGCTCATCACGTGTCATAGGACCTGTAGTATCTTGCGAACCTACAGTGGTCATTTTTGGCTCACAGTATTGGCCTGGGCGAATACCTGCTACGTTACATGCTTTACCAACCATTTTTTGCGCTAGCGTAAAGCCTTTATCAGACACTTCTGTTACTGCTGGTACTTTAAATACGTCAGTAGCACCTAAACCTAAAGAGGTACGTGCTTTGTCTGTTAAACCACGACCAATGATTAGAGGAATACGGCCGCCGGCACGTACTTCATCTAAAATTACGTCTGATTTAAGTTCAAAAGTAGAGATAACGTCATCAGTACCGTGGCGCTTAACTACACCTTCGTATGGGTAAATATCAATTTGATCACCCATGTTGAACTCATCAACATTTAACTCGATTGGTAACGCACCTGAATCTTCCATTGTGTTGAAGAAGATAGGCGCAATTTTGTTACCTAAACATACACCACCAACGCGCTTATTAGGTACGTATGGGATATCATCACCCATAAACCAAAGTACAGAGTTAGTTGCAGATTTACGAGAAGAACCAGTACCTACAACGTCACCTACGTATGCAAGTGGTAAACCTTGTGTTTTTAATTCTTCAAGTTTAGTGATTGGACCTACTTCACCCGCTTTGTCAGGAGTGATACCGTCGCGCTCATTTTTTAGCATTGCTAAAGCATGAAGCGGGATATCTGGGCGTGACCATGCATCTGGTGCAGGTGATAAATCATCAGTGTTTGTTTCGCCGGTTACTTTAAATACAGTAACAGAGATTTTTTCAGCAACAGCTGGCTTGTTAGTAAACCATTCAGCGTCTGCCCAAGATTGAATAATCTTTTTAGCGTGCTCGTTGCCTGCTTTTGCTTTTTCTTCTACGTCGTAAAATGCATCAAACATTAATAATGTGTTTGATAGGCCTTTTACAGCGATAGGCGCAAGTGTTTCGTCATCAAGTAGCTCAATCATTGGGGCGATGTTGTAACCACCTAACATTGTACCTAATAATTCTGCTGCTTTTTCTTTAGATACTAATGGAGATTGTGCTTCGCCTTTAGCAACTGCCGCTAAAAAGCCTGCTTTGATGTATGCTGCATCATCAACGCCTGGTGGTACGCGGTTGATTAGTAAATCTAAGATGAACTCTTCTTCACCCGCTGGTGGGTTTTTAATTAGTTCAATAAGATCAGCCGTTTGCTGAGCATCTAATGGCGCTGGTACGATACCTAACGCGGCACGTTCTTCTACGTGTTTACGATATTCTTGTAGCACAATATTGCCCTCTTGGTGACGTGAAAGTATTCGGTAGCGCATCATGCGCAAAAAAAGTAACCCAATACTTATAGTATTCTAACGCGGGATTATAAAGCTTTTATGTATAGATGAAAATCCATCCAGCTAAGCAACTGATTATACCGACTATAAATATTATGAATAGTGGTAAGCATAAATTCTATTTTCGTGAATGTTTATTAAGTAATAATCATTCTTGTTTAATCAGGCTAATACTGCATATGCTGTTTTAAAGGCATAAAAAAACCCAGCACTAAGCTGGGTTTTTAAAATAAAGTAAGTAACTATTAACGCTTAACTTTTACACGTTCAATAGATTTTACATGTGCTTCTACACGACGGTTTTCAGCGTGAGCTTCTTTCGTGTTAGCTGTGTTTTTAAGACGTTCTTCACCTAGGCCAACAGTTGTAATGCGATCTTCAGCAATGCCATCTTTAATTAGCTCTTGTGCTACATCATCAGCACGCTTTTTAGAAAGCATCTTGTTGTAGTTTGCGTTACCTACCGCTGACGCGTGGCCTTCAAGTAGTACAGTTGTATCTTCGTGCTCTTTTAAGAACTCAGATACTGATGCAATGTCGTCAAAGTAACGTTGACCAACTTGTGCAGAATCATGTGGGAAAGTAACTAATAAGCTTGTTGTTACTTCACGGTCTTCGTATAAAGTACAGCCATCGCCATCCACAGCGTCTGTCATTGGCGTGTTAGGACATTTATCATCTTTATCTAGGATGTTGTCGTTGTCGCTGTCTTTAGGTTCTACAGGTACTTCTACTACTGCTGTAGGCGCTGGCTCTACAGGCTGTGCAGGCATAGAGTTTTGGCCAAATAAGTAGTTAATACCAATTTTAGCACCTACATCTGTGTAACCTTTATCAAGACCTTGGTATACCGCAGTTTCAGCGTTTACGAAAAAGCCATCAGTAATAAAGTGTTGGTAACCAACACCTGCGTTTAAGAATGTGTTGTCATCTACTACGTCCATTTCTTTAATACCGAATAGACCGTAGAAAGGGCCGCCGTCAAGGTGGTAAAGCGCATCAATACCGTAACGCTCGCCGTCGATATTATTACGATTGCCCGCAGCTTTATCGAACGCGTTAAAGTCCATATCTGCATACTCAAGGCGTGCGCTCCAGTAATCGCTGAAACGGTAACCTGCTTCTACACCCCAACCAGTTGACTCGTTTACGTCAAGGCCAGCTTGAGCGCGCATGTTTTCCCATGACGCATCATAGTAGTCACCAAATGCACCAATGTAGAAACCTTCTTCTTTATCGGCAGCGAATGTAGACGCGCTAGTTGCAGCTAACGCAATTGCAATTGTAAGTGATTTTAATTTCATTGTTTTCTTCCCATTTTAACAACTTAGAAAATTGTAGCTAATCAATACTAGCTCAACCAGTTTTGTACACACTACCCGAGCTTTTGTTAATCGATACTTAACGAAAAATAAAGTTTATAAATTTTTTCAACGATCTACAGGCATTCCAACCACCAATTGTAGGTTAAGTAAAAATTTTTACCTAATCTGCAATTAATAAATTATGGTAATTTATAAATAGTTACTTTTTATGAATGCGCACAATAGCACCGAGTGTGTAACTGCTCAATCATTGTACACTGCATTATTTAAAAATGACTATTTATAATCAAAAACTTACAATTAATTACAATACTTAAGTACCGCAAAAAGTTTGATAGCCCTTGTCATCTTTACCTGTCTCTTGAAAGCGGGCTAAATTAGCTGTTTTATCATATGGGTTACTCATCACCGCTAAGAAGTCGCTTAACAGCTCGCTCTCGCCGTGTTGATTATATTGCGCAAGTATTTCTTCGACGATGTGATTACGCGGTATAACCCTTGGGTTAGCCGCTCTCATTAGGTTATAGCTGTTTTCATCACATCTTTTTTGCCATAACATGGCCCATTGCGTTAATTCATCTGGCACTTTCCCACCCTTTAGTGACTCGGTTAGGGCATCAAAGGTGTTGGTATAATCGAGCTTATGCTCTTGAAATAACAATAATAACTTACTTACAAGCTCTACATCGTCTTCGTTATAACCTGCTAAGCCTAATTTTTGTGCCCACATTTGATTATATTGCTCGTTAAATAACGTAGAAAACTGATTAATTAGCGGCGTCATTAAACTTACAGCTTGTTCGTCATCTTCATCTATTAGCGGGATTAGGCTCTCGGCTAAACGCGCGCAGTTCCAACTTACAATATTTGGCTGATTACCGTAGGCATAGCGACCTTGCTTATCAATTGAGCTAAACACGGTATCAAAATCAAAGGTATTCATCATTGCACACGGGCCGTAGTCGATAGTTTCGCCGCTTATCAAGGTATTATCAGTATTCATAACGCCATGAATAAAGCCTACTCGCATCCAGCTAATAACCAGCGCTAGCTGACTATTTATAACGGCTGCTAAAAAATCTAAATAGCGCTGAGCCCCTGTTGATTGAATACTTGGGTAATGACGCTCAATGGCTACATCAGCTAATTTTTTTAATCCCTCTACATCACCTTGAGTTGCTAAATACTGAAACGAGCCAACGCGAATATGGCTACTTGCTAAGCGGGTAACAATTGCGCCTGGTTGCGGCGGATTACGATAAACAGCTTCACCTGTGCCGACAACAGCCAAACACCGCGTGGTTTTAATCCCTAAGCCGTGCATAGCTTCGCTCATAATATACTCGCGAATAGCGGGGCCTAGTGCACATCGTCCATCGCCTCCTCTTGAAAAAGGCGTGGCGCCTGAGCCCTTTAACTGAATATCCCACAGCTGATTTTTATCATCGCTGATAGCACCCAGTAAGTGCGCTCGCCCATCACCCAAGCGCGGCGAAAAGTGCCCAAACTGATGCCCAGAATAGCCAAGCGCTACAGCATTTACCGGTTGTGGCTCGTTACCAGCAAAAGTACTGGCGCGCAGCGCAGGCTCAACATCTATATTAAACTGCTGTGCTAACGCTTCGTTCCACAAAAGTAATTGCGCAGCTGCAACGCTTGAAGGTTGATCCTCTATTGCGAAGTTATCTGCTATGTCTGTGTATCTTGGCACTAGTTTCATGGTTAATCCTCTGTTTGTTGGCTTATGCCTACGCGATTGTCGCCCACGCTGTAAGCGACAATTAAGCTAAGTTCTTGCAGGCTCAAACCACTTTGCTTTTGCATTTCGTTAAAAAACGCCTGTGCGGCAGTGAGCGATTTTTTAGTTTGCAGGCCGCCATCGATAATTTTGTGCGCTCTTAGGTAACTTTCTACATCTCGCGAAAGTAAAAAAGTATCTTTACCAAGCGCTCTTAAGGCATACGGGCCTGTATTGCCGCCCAACCGAGCACCCTGTTTTTTTAAATATGCCCATAAACCAATAATGTCATCGCTTGGCCAGTTAGCTACAAACTGGCTAAAACTGCCATGTTGCTGAGCTATTTCGTGGATCATGTAGGCATTTTCAGGAATTGTTTTTACTTTTTTATAATTACGAATAATGCGCTCATCAGTTGCTTTTTGCTCGAGCATATCGGGCGGCATCATAAGTAATTTATCAACATTAAACTGCCAAAAAACCTCTCTAAAACCTGGCCATTTACTGTTTATTACCGACCAGTAAAACCCGCTTTGAAATACTTTACGGGTAAACTCTTCAAGCCAGTCGTCGTCACTTAATGCGCTTAATGCTTTTTTAGATAAGGGTTTTGCGAGTAATAACTTAAGCATTTTTTCAGAGCCTTTTCGCTCTACTGCTCGCTTATAAATATCGCTAAATTTTTCCATACTTATTAAATACCTCATCACTACTCATAGGGTTAGTTTACGAGAAAAGCAGCCAATACGTAACCACCCACATTTTCGATGAACTAATCTGTATCCTGCAACTTGACACCTAGACGGCTAAAATGTTTTAATCGCCGCAATTACCCTATTTAAATTGTATTTTGTTAAACCTTTTGCGGTTAAACAAAATACAAAGGGCTAGAAGAGGTGCGTTATTCAGGTAGCGTATGTTAGGAGCGCAAACTCCAGTGAGCATATGTGAGGGGAATACCGCCGAGAGGTAAACGCTTTTGCGAAGCAATTACTTCGGGCGTCTAGGTTGAATCCTAGCGACTGTCACCAATAGCTGTTTTAAAACAGCTTATTAGTTTGGTGGAGAGCTTCTGGTCTTAAATAATAAGGCCGTGCGCCCTATTATTTTAAGCCCATTCGCTCTTCGAATACTGTTCGAACGACGTTAATGCGGCTCACATCATACAGCCTCCTTAATATCTCGAACACCTTATAGGTTCGTAAGAGATGATTCACAACTTCAATTTAGACGACTACGCACTGTGGACAGCGCTTGTTACGCCGTTTGATCAACAAGGTAATGTTGACTACGACACGCTCACAACACTTGTTAGCGAACAAGAAGCGGCACACAACGGTATTTTACTGCTCGGTAGCACAGGTGAAGGCTTAGCCCTTACGCTTAAAGAGCAGCAAGGCATTGTTGAGCACGTGTGCCAATTAAAACCCAGTGTACCGCTTATGGTTGCTGTTGGTGGTAGTAATTTGGCCCAACAAAAAGAATGGGTTAGCTACTGTAACCAATTACCTATTCACAGCTACTTATTAGGCTCGCCTCTTTATGCAAAACCAGGGGCTGTAGGTCAAACACATTGGTACGAAAGCTTATTAAACGAAAGCGTGCATCCGTGTATGTTGTACAACGTACCTGGGCGCAGCGGTGTAAGCATTCCTATCGAAACCATTGAAAACTTAAAAGCGCACCCAAAACTGTGGGCTTTAAAAGAAGCCAGTGGCAACATCACCCAATTTGAAGCATACCGACAAGCCGCGCCTAATTTAGCGCTATACAGTGGCGACGATGCACTTATGCCCTACTTTGCCCAAGCAGGTGCAAAAGGCTTAGTCTCGGTTGCGGCCAATGCATGGCCTTTGCAAACACATGAATTTGTAAAGCGCAGCCTAAGCGGTCAACACCCCAATTTATTTGCTCAGTGGACTCGCGCTATCAATAGCCTATTTGCTGTAGCAAACCCTATTCCCGTTAAAGTGCTAATGCACCAGCAAGGGCGTTTAAATAGCCCACTGTTGCGTCCACCTTTAACGCATCTTGAGTTAACGCAAACCGATTGCATTACCACTGCAAACGACACCATTTTATCTTGGCATTAAACACAGGTTTTTATAATGAGCTGGTTAGAACTACTAAATAATTTAGAATCGGGCGCAGTACGCGCAGCATCACAAAACGAAAGCGGCCAATGGGAAGCTAACGTAGAAGTAAAACAAGGCATTTTAGAAGCCTTTAAAAATGGCACTAACACCGAGTTTGCAGGCGGGTTTGTTGATAAGCACAACCTTGCACCACAAGAATTTAGCACTGAAGATGGCGTGCGTATGGTACCAGGTGGCACCAGTGTTCGCCGCGGTGCCTACGTAGCTAAAGGCACTATTATTATGCCACCAGCGTACGTAAATATTGGCGCATACATCGACGAAGGCACTATGGTTGATAGCCACGCATTAGTGGGTTCGTGTGCACAAGTTGGTAAAAATGTACATTTAAGCGCAGCTGTTCAACTTGGTGGTGTACTTGAGCCAATTGGGGCAAGCCCAGTCGTGGTTGAAGACGATGCGTTTATTGGCGCAGGTTGTGTCATTGTTGAAGGCGTAGTGGTTAAAAAAGGCGCTGTACTTGCACCAGGTGTGCGTTTATCTGCCACTATTCCGGTTTACGACTGTGTTAACGAGCGCCAGCTAGATAAAGGCGAGCCAATTCCAGAGTACGCTATTGTAATACCAGGCTCTCGCCCTGCGTCTAACGAATGGGCTCGTGAGCAAGGCCTAAGCATGTCGTGTGCACTCATTGTTAAATACCGCGACGAGCAAAGCGATGCATCGTTATTGCTAGAAGAGGTTTTACGATAATGAGCTTTTTGAGCACGCCTATCAAGGCCGCCGTAAATACACTTACTCAGCAACTTGATACACCTTTTTTTGTTTACGACTTAGACAAACTAAACGCACACCTTACCCGTTTAGTTGCGCAAACCGATGTAAAGCTTTGGTATGCGGTAAAAGCCAATCCGCTTTCTAAGGTTATTCAATGCCTAGACAGCGCCGGATTTAACTTTGACGTAGCAAGTAAAGGTGAGCTTGAACAAGTCCTTGCACAAGGTATTAGTTCACAGCGCGTGCTCAACACAGGGCCTGCAAAGAGCCCTAAACAAATTAAACACTTTATTGAGCGCGGCGTGCGTATTTTTGTTGCCGAAAGCCTCAATCAAGTACGTTGGTTAAACCAGCAAGCGCAGCTGCAAAATACGCAGCTGCAAGTATTACTGCGTGTGCAATTACGCTGGCCAGAAGGTGAAAAAAACCCACTAGGGGGTGACAGCCTTACTCCGTTTGGGCTTGGTTGCGATGAATGGCAAGCGCTCAATACTGGCGATTACCCAGCACTTAATTTTGATGGCCTACATATTTTTCAGTGGGGCAACATGCTTAGCACACAAAAGCTAAGCGAGCTGTGGTCACAGATGATTGCACCGCTTACCACCTTGGCTAATAACTTAAATATAAACCTTAAAATTTTAGATTTAGGCGGCGGTTTAGGTATTCCTTACACACCAAACGATGCAACACTTGAGTGGGATGGATTAATCACCGCGCTGGCAAAAATTAAAAAAGATGCGGGTGTAGACGAGCTTTGGATGGAGCTTGGCCGTTACGCTGTAGGCGAATGCGGTCATTACGCGAACCCCGTCGTTGAGTGCAAACAAAACTACGGGCAACAGCAAGTTATTTTAACCGGTGGTATTAACCACTTATTGCGCCCTGCTGTTACAAGCCAAGATTTTCCTGCGGCGTTACTGCGCGAATCAACAGCGCCAGAACAAGCAATGAGCTTATATGGCCCATTATGTACTGCCCTTGATTGCTTAGGCGAGCATACCCTACCAAGCGATTTAAACGAGCAAGACTGGCTGGTGTTTAGCCAATGTGGTGCCTATGGTTTTACCGAAAGCATGCCCTATTTTTTATGCCATGAACTAGCTGCAGAATACGTGTTACAAAATGGCGAGTTCACGTGTGTGCGCCAAGCAGAAGATGCCAGTCACTACTTAAGGTAATAAACATGAGCATAACAACACCCATTAGCCAAGAAAACATTATAGTAGGGGAAGTAGCAAACGGCTTGCCCCTAACTATTCCGGTGTATCGCTTAAAAGGCGATGGCAGCGGGCCAAGCGTGTATATTCAAGCCAATATGCATGGCGCCGAGGTACAAGGTAACGCGGTTATTTTTCAGCTGCTAGAGCAGTTAAAACAGCTCAATTTAAAAGGCGACATTACCTTAGTACCTTATGCTAACCCTATTGGTTGTAATCAAAAGTCAGGGGAATTTACCCTTGGCCGATTCGACCCTATTACTGGCACTAACTGGAACCGTATGTATCACTACAATAGTGATTTAGTTACCCAGTTTGCACACGAGCATAGCCAGTACGACGATGCAGCTTTAAAAAGTAACTTTAAAAAAGCCCTGCTTGATGAAATAGATGCCAAACTTAATGGCCCAGCTTACTTGCTCAATACCGGTAAACGCATTGCGCTTAACCTGCAAAAGCTTGCGCATCAAGCCGATATCGTGCTCGACTTACACACGGGGCCTATTTCAAGTAAGCATCTGTACTGTCCAACGTATGCGTGCGACAGCGCACGTTATTTTAATATTGAACACGTACTGCTTATTCCAAGCGACTTTGATGGCGCAATGGATGAAGCTAGCTTTTGCCCATGGTGGCATCTAAGTGATGCACTTAGTGCGCAAGGCAGGGACTTCAATGTACAGGTTGAGGCCTTTACAGTAGAGCTAGGCAGCCAAGAAAAAATAGATTTAGCAGCCGCCTTTGACGATGCAAACAGCATTTTAAGCTATTTGAACCATAAAAATGTATTAGTAGATGCAGCGCATCAACCTAAGCAGATGACCCGTTATGCGTGCCATTTAGGTGACTACTTTGCTTATTATGCGCCGATTGGCGGCATGGTTGAATATGTTGCCCCATTAGGCGCACTCATAAAGGCAGGTGAGCCAATAGCCCATATATTGCGCATGGAGCGCTATTTAACTGAGCAGCCCCTACAAACATTAAGCCTTGATTGCGATGCAATTGCTATTTTGCATTTTGCCTCAGCAAGCGTAAACCAAGGTACTGAACTTTATAAGTTTTTTACTAACGTATTTGAGTTATAACGCACCGCGCTATAACTCCCCCTTCTCATTGCGTGAGAGTAAGTTAACTAACTTACAATATAAGCGGCTATATGCCGCTTTTTTTGATCTGTGATAACGGTGTAAACGTAAGGTAATCAAATAAGTGTAAATTCAGTGAAAGTTCACCGTTACAAATGTAAAAACACGTTATAATTTATAAATCTACCTTACTCTCAAAGGAATAAACAATGAGCTGGCGTTATTGGATTGCAGTTACGGCTTTACTTAGCACACCCTCTTTTGCCCAACAAGAGGTTAAAAAAAATGAACAAGACAACGACATAGAGCTAGTTAAGCAATGTATTTTAAATGAAGTAATTGGTGGCGATGGTAAGCAAACCTTAGACGAGCTGCGCACAAAATGCTCCGCCCTTGAAGAAAACAAACAACTTACCGCACTTGATAAACGCAAGGCTCGCGAAGAGGTAAGCAAAAAAAATCGTAACGTAATTACGCCGCATAAACGTAACTACATTTTACCTTTATCGTATGTCTCGCACCCTAACGATCGCCCGTTTGATGGCTTTGACGAGCTAACAGATGAAGAAAATGGCGAACCCCTTGATAACCTAGAGGCTAAATACCAGCTTTCTATTAAAGTGCCACTGTACGATGATTTTGCAGATGACGACCAAGCCATATTTTTTGGCTTTACCTTGCAGTCGTATTGGCAAATTTATAACTCAGAGATTTCTTCTCCGTTTCGTGAAACCAACTACGAACCAGAAATATTTTGGGTAAACTACCTAGACCAAGAAAACGTACTTTGGGGCGACGAAATGGCCATAGCGCTGGGTATTTCGCACCAATCTAATGGCCGCAGCCAGCCAAACTCTCGTTCATGGAACCGAATTTACGCCGATTTTATATGGGAAAAGAGCGGTTTTGTATTTAGCTTTAAACCTTGGTATCGCATTGCTGAGGATGAAAAAGACAATATATTAGAAGCCGATGGCGACGACAATCCAGATATTTACAAATACATGGGTTACTTTGAATTTGGCGGGGCGTATCGATATCACGATCACGAGTTTAGCTTTATGACTCGTAACAATTTAAATTCAGATAACCGTGGTGCACTTCAACTAGATTGGTCATTCCCGCTTTGGGGTCGTTTACGTGGCTACGCGCAATACTTTAACGGTTACGGTGAGAGCCTAATTGATTATAACGCTGATGTAGAGCGTATTGGTGTAGGTATATTACTTACCGATTTACTCTAATTTATTAATACACCATAAAAAAAGCCAAGCCCTTTTATAAAGTGCTTGGCTTTTTTATTAAAGCGTTACTCGTTATTTTTTAACGGCAAACACCCCTTCAAACTCTGCAACAACATCGCTGCCATCAAATATAGTAACAGGTACTACGTAGCTTGCTTTGCCTGTTGTTTCCAGCTCACTGAGCTTACCTTTACAGGTTTGCACATCAACACAACCGCGTGGGTCGGTATTAAGTGGTTTTAAGTATTTTATAGTGGCATCGGCTAATACAATATTGCCCTCAAGCCCTGCCTCTTTAAGCGCTAAGTACGTTGCGCCCCAACCGGTTAAGGTTGCTAAGCTGTATATAGAGCCTGCAAACATAGTGTTGTGTAGGTTTAAGTTAGCGTCTAAATCAGCACGCGTTGTAAACTGCCAATCTGTGTAACTTTCTACTTTTATACCCATTGCATCACTAATTGGGATTGATTCACGCCAAATATTTTGCAGTACTTGCGTCCAATCAGGGTGGCGAAACCAACCCGGCTCACTAGGCTTTTGCTTAATCATTTTGAAATGTTGTACATCGCCATACGCTAAGTGGGCTTTTTCTTTTAGCTCGTAGCCGTGGCGCTTATAAAACTCAAGCGCACGCTCGCGAGCAAATAACACTAATTCGCCTGCATTTTGCGTCCATGCTATTTTTTCAAGCTCATGTAATAAACGGCTACCAATATGTTGATTACGGTTGCCTTCGGCTACGGCCATGTAACGTACTTGCGCTTGTTCATGGTTGTTAAAATGTAAACGGGCCACACCAAGCACATCACCGTTGTTATTTTTTATAAAGCGATGCTCTGAGTCTTGTTCCATATCATCTTGTTCAGAGCCACGAGGCTCATTCCAAGGCGCACGTAGTACTTCCCAACGTAATTGATAGTACGCTTGCCAGTCTTCGCTGCTCTGCGGTGTAGTTACTTGAAACATATATACTCCTGTTGTTTTGCCGTAAATAAAAATAAAGGCTACGGCATGTAATCCAACTGAATAACTCTTTAACCTGCACATTGGTTTTTACATTAGAAAATTAAAGATTAAGTTGGTTGGAATTATTATGGCAAATACCATACTCCATCTTTTAAACACTGCCAATACGACTTTGGTAAGCAAGCGAAAAAATAACTGTTTTACCCATCGCATCAGCTAGTTTATGCTGGGCCTTTAGAGATTGAACATGCACTGAGCGAAGGGTTCTGCCTTGGGGGAATTTACTCTTTGTTGCCTACATGGATATAAGCCAGTAGAGTAACGCAGGAGCAGTTACCTAGCCCACTAGGTTACAAATCTCGCGCCGCGATTAAATCGCCCCTAGATTGAACAAACTTTAATCCTGAAAGGTCAACAGGCCCTTAATGTTATGAGCGATTTTATAAACCCTTCAACGGGTGTAGTGAGTAGCCACTTTATTAGTCACAGCCAAGATATTGGGCGACTAGTTTACTGGCATAAATATGCAGGCGATCACATACAGGTTCGCCAATCCGGTCAGCTTCGCTGGCTGCTAATTAACGATACGTTGCAATCGGTGATAGAGCTTAACAATCCACAGCGCTTACTATTTCCACATTTAACCTATTTAGCTAAGCAGTGGCAAACCTTAGCACCACCAAATCATGTGTTAGAACTTGGCCTTGGCGGTGGCGCTATACGTAATTACTTACAATACACTTACCCGCAGGCACACGTAACATCAGTTGAAAAAAATGCAGATATAATTGCCTGCTATACAGATTTTTTCGCTCTTAAAAACCAAAGTGACGTGCAGTGTGATGATGCGCAAAATGTACTTAGCAAGGCACATAACCATGACTGGATTATTCTTGATTTATTTAGCCAGATAGATGCACCTCGATTTTTGTTTGAACGCGCTTTTTATCAAAAAATATACGATGCGCTAAACGCAGGTGGCACGCTATTTATAAACTTTTTGTCGCAACATGAGTCGCAGTTAATTCAGTTACAGCAGTTACTATTTAATGTGTTTGGCGTAAAAGTAAGCCCGCATAAAATTGCGGGCTTTGTGAATCATATTAGTATTGTTACCAAAGCTGGTAATTAAACCGATAAGTTAAACGTAACAGGCCCATCGTTACACAAGCTCACTTGCATATCGGCGCCAAACTCTCCCGTTGCCACGCTAATACCCTGCGCTTTAGCTTGAGTTACAAAGTACTCGTAAAGCGCGTTAGCTTGGCTAGGTGTGGCTGCCGATGAAAAGCTTGGCCGCATGCCTTTTTTAGTATCAGCCGCTAATGTAAATTGCGACACCACGAGTAACTCACCGTCTATATCTTTTAGGCTTAAGTTCATTTTGTCGTTTTCATCGGTAAATATTCGGTAATTACTTACCTTATGCAACAGCTTGTCGGCGGCTTGCTCATCGTCTGGTTTTTCAACACCGAGTAACAATAAAATACCTTGGCCAATTTCACCTATAACTTGGTTATCAACTTCTACTTTGGCACTTTTTACACGTTGTATTAAGCCTTGCATTTAACTGCGTTCCTCTGTTTTTAGTTCTTCATCAATGTCTATTTCTGGTGTTTGTGGTACATGATTAGGGCTTATACAGGCGGTAAATTCGGCCCCTAATAACACCACCACCCACGACAAATACACCCACACAAATAAAATAGGAATGGTCGCAACAGCGCCATAAATTACTTCGTACGATGGAAAGTGGCTAATATAAAGCGCAAAGCCTTTTTTAGTCAGCTCAAATAATACTGCCGCAAAAAGAGCCCCCGGTAGCGCAGCCCGAATAGATACAGGCGTGTTAGGTACTAAAGTGTATAACATTAAAAAGCCAATCATCGAAAAGCCATAAGGCACCAGCTTTAACAAAAAGCCACTAAACCCAGGAATGCCCTGATCGGCAAACGACACTAACGAAACAATATACGATGTAACACCAATACTTGCGCCCAGTAGTACGGGGCCTAAGCTCAATACCATCCAATAAACCGCAAAAGAGATCATCATGGGGCGTTTTTTCTTAATACGCCAAATGCGATTAAGCGTGGCATCAACATTACGTATAAGCAGCAATGCAATCGCCGCTAAAAAGCCAATACCCACCGCGGTCATTTGGTTCGCATTGCCAGCAAAGGAGCTTATATGCTCTTTAATCACATCAGATGAGGTAGGTACAAAGTTAGTAAACAAAAAGCTTTCTATGGCTATGCGGGTCGACTCAAACCCCGGGAAGGCCGAAAATATTGCCACGCCTACCGCTATCAAAGGCACTAAAGAAAGCAAAGTAACATAGGCAAGGTAGCCTGCATTCACTGTAATTTGATCGTCTATACAGCGGTTAACGTACTGCATCCACCAGCTTGGCTGTTGCCTTAAAAAGGAGATAGCTTGCTGTTTATAAAGGGAGAGCTTATCATTCATACAATTGACTTGTGCTAATCGAATTTTGATTATGATAGCAATCAGCACCATAATTTACAGCACTAACTGGTAAATAGGGATCCAAATGAAAAAACAAACATTACTTAGCGCCTCGGTACTGGCCATTACGCTTACTTTATCGGGCTGTCAGTCGGCCTATTATTCTGCAATGGAAAAAGTAGGTGTACATAAGCGCGACATTCTTATTGACCGCGTAGAAGAGACCAAAGATTCACAAGAAGAATCGCAAGAAGAATTTCAATCAGCACTTGAGCGCCTAACGACTTTAATTAATTTTGATGGCGGCGAGTTACAAGATGCCTACAATCAACTTAATGACGATTATGAGTCGAGCTTAGCAGCCGCTAATGAAGTGTCGAGCAATATTAATAAAGTTGAAGATGTAGCAGAAGCTTTATTTGATGAATGGAGCGATGAACTTGAGCAATACAAAAGCACGTCGCTTAAGCGCGAAAGCAGTAAAAAGCTAGCGGCTACACAACGCCAATTTAGCCAGTTACTTCGCTCTATGCGCAGTGCAGAAAGCAAAATGGAGCCAGTGCTATCGTCTTTACAAGATAACGTACTGTACCTAAAGCATAACTTAAACGCACAAGCGGTTGCCGCTATTAAAGGCGAATTCACTAATTTAAAGCGTGATATTCAAGTACTGATGAACGACATGAATAAATCAATTGCCGATTCAAACAAGTTTATAGAGCAAATGAATAGCGCTGGCTAATCAATTAAAATCTGCCTAACAAAGCCTGCATATTGCAGGCTTTTTTGTTGTTACGTTTTGTTACCTTTGAACTATTTGTTAATCTTTTGATGTTGTTATACTTTTATAAAAATATTAATAGATAACAACAATGAAACTAAAAACCACCAGCCTTGTATTTATTTGTGGATTGCTTAGCGCTTGCGAAACTGCTAATCGCATTGAGGTGATTGCAGGGGAAAACACGCTTACACCGCAGCATCAAACAGGGGAGCGAAAAGGACGCTTTTATAACCTCTACCCTGGCAAAAAAACCTACCCCACCACCTGCGAAACCGACTGCTACCCGTCAAGCCCTAAATTACAATGCAAACAAGACGCTGAAGATTGCCAATTTATTGCTGAGCAAAAGCCAATTAATTTAAATACGGGCTTTACCGTGCGCTGGTTAGGGCACGCTGGGTTTATGATCCGCACACCTAACGGACAACATGTGCTATTTGATCCTGTAAAAGAGCAGTTCGACTCACCTGTTGATTTAGCCTTTAGGTTAGCCTCAGGGTTTTACAGGCAACCCGGCGATTGGCTTACACAAAACGAGCTTAAAAACCTAAGTGCAGTGATGTACTCGCATATTCATTACGATCACTTTAATAAAGCCGATATAGAAGAGCTTGGTAATCAACCTCGCTACTTAACGCCATTAGGTATGGCCGACAACTTCCCTACTGGTGGCTATAACATTAGCGAAATGGCCTGGTATGCAAAAACACAGCTTGATGATTTAACGATTCATGCCCTACCAGCGCACCACTTTAGTAGCCGCGTATTGGTACCCTTTATTTACGAAGATAACGATAAAGACCTATGGAATGGCTGGTTGCTTGAGCAAAACGGCAGTACCGTGTTTTTTGCAGGCGATACCGGCTACTCAAAACACTTTAAAGATATTCAGCAAAAGTATGGCGATATAGACATATGCCTACTGCCCATAGCCTCGTATTACAGTGAAGACAGCCCTACTTGGTATCGTTATGTACACACCACACCAGAGGATGCTGTAAACGCAGCTAGTGACCTTAACTGTAAAGTAATGATACCGTGGGGCTATGGTAACTCAAGCTGGAAAATGGGCGACCGGACAAGCCATTCAGCACTGCTAAGGTTGCTACATATGCACAATAAAATGGCTTCAACCACACCTTTATATATTTTAAACGAAGGCGAAAGTATTTCACTGTAACTCATTGCTGAACTGCTTTAGGATGATTGTTATATCTAAATACATATTAACATTGAGAAATTAATGAAAAAACACGCATTAGCTTTAAGCTGTTTATTAAGCGCCCCAGTAATGGCCATTGATGTAGCGCACACATCGACCCCTATTACTATCGATGGCGTATCTGAAAGCGCATGGGATAAAGCAACGTGGCATGATATGCCGCATTTAATGGATGGCACCTTGCCCTCATCAGATGCCGACTTTAAAGGCCGCTACCGCCTGCTGTGGGATAAAAACTACCTGTATTTACAAGCGGATATAACTGACGATGTACTTATTGATACGCATCCAGACCCGACCGTAAAATATTGGGATGACGATGCGCTGGAAATTTTTATCGATAGCGACGCCTCAGGTGGTATTCACCAATTTAACCATACCGCGTTGGCATATCACATCGGCCTTGATAACCAAGCCGCCGATTACGGCCCCGATAAAAAAGCCCATTTATACACCGACCACTTAACAAGTAACTGGAAGCGTAATACCCAAGCCCCTTATAACATCACCTGGGAAGTTGCTATAAAGCTCTACCCTAACGATTACCAAGAAGGCGCTGTAAACACGCCCATTACGCTTAATGAAAAACAAGTCATTGGCTTTATGCTCGCGTATTGCGATAACGATGGCAGCGAAGTACGCGAGCACTTTATGGGCTCTCACGAAGTACAGCCAGTCAATGGCGACAGAAACCGCGGTTTTATAGACGCAGATGTCTTTGGCAAAATTACCCTGCTGCCAAAAAGTAACCACTAATAAATAGTTGAGAAGTAGGTTGGGTTGAGCGTAGCGAAACCCAACGAAAAAATACCCTACCAACAATGACAGATGCTTTGCATTATCGATTGTTTAAGCTCTGACTCTTTTACTTCTCATTCCCTTCTCCTTGTGCAAATATTTTTTAAGTAAATTATTCACAAAGAGAATAAGAGGCGCTGCGCTTTTAGAGATAAATACATTGTTTCAGTTTCACTATAGAACGAACTACTAACACTGACGTATTTGGAAAAAATCACGCTACTTCCAAAAAGTAACCACTAATAAATAGTTGAGATGTAGGTTGGGTTGAGCGTAGCGAAACCCAACGAAAAAATACCCTACCAACAATGACAGATGCTTTGCATTATCGATTGATTAAGCTTTGACTCTTTTACTTCTCTTTGTGCAAATATTTTTTAAGTGAATTATTCACAAAGAGGATAAGAGGCGCTGCGCTTTTAGAGATAAATACACTGTGGCAGTTTCACTATAGAACGAACTATAAACACTGAGATATTTGGAAAAAATCACGCTACTGCCAAAAAGTAACTACTAATAAATAGTTGAGAAGTAGGTTGGGTTGAGCGCAGCGAAACCCAACGAAAAAACACTCTACCAATACGCACTACCACTATGCATTGTTGCAGGTTTATATAGCCTACTGACTTTCAGCTTAAACCAGCCTATTTAGCTGCGCCGTTCTATACTGACCGCTGATAACTTATAGCTGAAAACTCTTGTTTTAACCCACAAAAAAGCCGCTGTATTTTGCAATACAGCGGCTTTTAAACCATTACTCTAAATTAATAGATTATGATTTTGGAGCACGACCCGCACGCTTACGCTCACTTTCAGTTAAGTGACGCTTACGAATACGAATGTTCTCAGGTGTTACTTCTACTAACTCGTCATCATCGATGAACTCAAGCGCTTGCTCAAGTGTGTAGTTCAATGGTGGCGTCAATGTTTGTGCTTCATCTGTACCAGATGCACGAACGTTAGTAAGTTGCTTACCTTTAAGGGCGTTAACTGTAAGGTCGTTATCGCGGCTATGAATACCGATAACCATACCTTCGTAAACTTCAACACCGTGACCGATGAATAATTTACCACGCTCTTGTAAGTTAAATAATGCGTTAGTAAGTGCTTTACCTGTAGCATTTGCAATCATTACGCCGTTCTTACGAACACCTAGCTCGCCACCTTTGTGCGGACCGTAGTGATCGAATGTATGGTAAAGTAAACCAGAACCTGAAGTTAACGTCATGAACTCAGTTTGGAAACCGATTAAGCCACGGCTTGGGATCATAAAGTCTAAACGCATACGGCCCTTACCATCTGGTGCCATATCAGTAAGTTCACCTTTACGAAGACCAATTTGCTCCATGATAGAACCTTGATGCTCTTCTTCACAGTCAATTGTTAGTGTTTCGTACGGTTCTTCTAATACGCCATCAACAGTGCGTAAGATTACTTCTGGACGAGATACAGCTAGCTCATAACCTTCACGACGCATGTTTTCGATTAAGATACCAAGATGTAATTCACCACGGCCCGATACGCGGAAGCTATCTGGGTTGTCAGTATCTGCAACACGAAGTGCAACGTTATGTACTAATTCTTTGTCTAAACGCTCACGAATATTACGTGATGTTACAAACTTACCTTCTTTACCACAGAAAGGAGAGTTATTTACAGAGAACGTCATTGTTACTGTTGGCTCATCAACACTTAGTGGTGGTAATGCTTCAACGTTGTTAGGGCAACAAACAGTATCTGAAATCTTAAGCTCGCCAAGACCTGTTACCGTTACAATGTTACCAGCGTAAGCTTTATCTGTTTCGATACGCTCAAGACCTAGGTAGCTTTGTACTGAACCAATTTTGCCGTTACGCGTAGAGCCATCAGCACTAACAATCGTTACTTGCTGGTTAGGCACAACAGAACCACGTTTGATACGGCCAATACCGATTACACCTTTATAAGAGTTGTAATCAAGCTGAGAAATCTGCATTTGGAAGTCACCTTCAGGATCTGCATCCGGTGGTGATACTTCGTCAACGATCATTTGGAACATAGGTTCCATGTTGTCAGACGGCTCGTCTAAATCTAGTGTAGCCCAACCGTTGATTGCTGAAGCGTAGATTACTTTAAAGTCTAGCTGTTCGTCAGTTGCACCAAGGTTGTCGAATAAATCAAAGATTTGATCCATAACCCAATCAGGACGTGCACCTGGCTTGTCGATTTTGTTGATAACAACAATTGGCTTTAAGCCTTGCGCGAATGCTTTTTGCGTTACGAAACGCGTTTGCGGCATTGGACCTTCTTGAGCATCAACAAGTAATAATACTGAGTCAGCCATCGAAAGTACGCGTTCAACTTCACCACCAAAATCGGCGTGTCCCGGGGTATCTACGATATTGATATGGTAGTCTTTCCAAGAAATGGCTGTGTTTTTAGCCAAAATGGTAATACCACGTTCTTTCTCAATGTCGTTTGAGTCCATCACACGCTCTTCGTTACCGCCGCGTGTTTCTAATGTACCTGATTGCTCAAGTAGTTTGTCAACCAATGTCGTTTTACCGTGGTCAACGTGCGCGATAATCGCTATATTTCTTAACTGTTCGATGCTCATATTTTTACTCAGAGAAGTTTATTCTCATTGATCCTGCAAGATCTACGCACTCATCTGCGTTTTCACCAGATGTCCCAGCATAGGATTTAAAAGGGCGCATATTATCCCTCATTAATGACATGGATGAAAGTTTATCCAATACAATTTTAAAAACTTTCTTAATACTTTTACTAAGTATCTGTTTTTTATATGACAATTATATGAAATAAATTTCGACAAATTACATAAATTGTCGTTTTTTAGCTAATTTGTTGATTGCTTTGGCACTATTTACTATTTAAGTTAAGCTGATTTAGGTGATTAAAATACGTGCAGAATCGAGCGTGAAATTTTTGCACCAATGTGGATATTTTACGCACCACAAAAGTGCAAAGCGCATGACCGCTTTTGTGCAACCATAATTTTTAACTTAATAAACAGCAAGTTAAAATAATGGCATAAAATCGGCTTACTAAAAACCAAAGCATTTAATGCAGCAATAATAAAACCCAACAGTTGGAGGACACATGTCACAATCGGTTTTAGATTTTATTAAAGAAAATGACGTTAAGTTCATTGATTTACGCTTTACTGATACTAGAGGTAAAGAACAACATGTTTCTATTCCTCATCACCAAGTAGATGAAGATTTTTTTGAAGACGGCAAAATGTTCGACGGCTCTTCAATTGCAGGTTGGAAAGGCATTAACGAGTCAGACATGGTACTTATGCCAGTAGCTGATTCAGTAAAATTAGACCCATTCACAGAAGAAGCTACGCTAATCGTGCGTTGTGATGTTGTAGAGCCATCTACACTACAAGGTTACGAGCGTGACCCTCGTTCAGTTGCTAAACGCGCTGAAGAGTACATGAAATCTACCGGTATCGCAGATACAGTTTTATTTGGCCCTGAGCCAGAATTCTTCCTATTTGATGATGTTAAATACAAGTCAGATATGTCAGGTTCTATGTACAAAATTGATGCTGTTGAAGCAGCATGGAACTCAGATAAAGACTACGAAGGTGGTAACACAGGTCATCGCCCAGGTGTTAAAGGTGGTTACTTCCCATGTTCACCAGTTGACTCTTCACAAGATTGGCGTTCAGCTACTTGTTTAGTACTTGAAGAACTAGGCCAAGTAGTAGAAGCGCATCACCACGAAGTTGCAACAGCAGGTCAAAACGAAATCGCAACTCGCTTTAATACAATGGTATTAAAAGCGGATGAAATCCAAGAGATGAAATATGTTATTCATAACATGGCTCACCTTTACGGAAAAACGGCCACATTTATGCCTAAGCCTGTTGTAGGCGATAACGGTTCTGGTATGCACTGTCACCAATCTTTAGCAAAAGACGGTGTTAACCTTTTTGCTGGTGATAAGTACGGTGGTCTTTCTGAAGATGCACTTTACTACATTGGCGGTATTATTAAGCACGCTAAAGCAATCAATGCGTTTGCAAATGCCTCAACTAACTCGTACAAACGTTTAGTACCAGGTTTTGAAGCACCGGTAATGCTTGCATACTCTGCACGTAACCGTTCTGCATCAATCCGTATTCCAGTAGTACCATCTGAAAAAGGTCGTCGTATCGAAGTACGCTTCCCAGATCCAACTGCTAACCCATACCTTGCTTTCTCTGCAATGCTTATGGCTGGCCTTGACGGTATCAAAAACAAGATCCACCCTGGCGATGCTATGGACAAGGATTTATACGACCTACCAGCAGAAGAAGCAGCAGAAATTCCACAAGTTGCATCTTCACTAGATGAAGCGCTAGAAGCACTTAGTGCTGACCGTGAATTCTTAACGCAAGGTGGCGTATTCACTGATGATTTAATCGATGCTTACATTGCACTTAAATCTCAAGAAGTTGAAAAACTTAACATGACAACTCACCCAGTTGAGTTTGAAATGTACTACAGCGTTTAATACGCCGTAGACAAAATTATCGATAAGATAATAAATGTGTGTTCTCAAGCCCGCTCAGCGGGCTTTTTTTTATGGTAAATTAGGGTTATCTCCACTAAAGTTATGTAATTACAAAATATGCAGGGTAGCAATGTGAATTACAGGATATTATTACTATTTTTTGCTTTAGGATTAAGCATTTATAGTTATGCAGGCAATAAGAAAATTTATGCTTGGAAAGATAAAAATGGTGTTTTAGTGTTCTCAGATACACCACGTAGTGGCGCGCACGAAATAAAACTAAGCAGCCAAGATCTTACCCTGTCTGAGACCGATAAACACACCCCTGGTTCACCACAGCCAACGCACCCTAACCGTTTTCAAATTATGATATCGTCGCCTACACATAACCAAACCGTACGCGAAAACACCGGCTCGGTGTACGTAACAAGCCGCATAACACCGCGTTTTGAAGCTGGCTTTACCATACAGCTATTTTTAAACGGTAACGCTTATGGGCCCGCAAGCGATTTATCAACGTTTGCCATACGGGATGTAGAAAACGGAGCTCATACTTTGTATCTCAAACTTTATAATAAACAAAATCAAGCCATTGCTATCAGTCAGCCCAGTACCTTTGTGATGCAAAGAAAGGCTGTAAACTAAGTACAATGTCTCATGAAGCAAAATTAGCGCAGCAGTATTTACTGATTAAAACTTGCTTGCAAATATTAACGCACTAAAGTGGTGCAAAGATGTCAAACGAACAAAATTTTAGCCCTGAACTTCTCAATGCCATTTGGCAAAATCAAACTACATCGGTCATGTTACTTGATAAAAGTTTTACCCTTGTTTATGCCAACACCAGCACCAGCGAACTACTCGGCTTGGGTAAAAAGCGCATTATTGGGCAAACCTTTAACAGCTTATTTAATTACCATTCTGTGGATTTAGAGCGCATAGCCCAGTACTCACTTGTTGATGGTGTAGATTGCAGCCAGCACAGAGCTGACGTGGTCTTTATAGATTCTCGCCATGCAAAAATAGCCATTACATCACGCCAAGTTAAGTTTAAAAACGAACGCTATATTTTACTTGAGTGCCGTAAAACCGATGAAGAAATAAAACACGACAAAGCCTCTAACCAAATGCATCAATATCAAGCTGCACGAAATTTAATTAGAGGGCTTGCTCACGAAATTAAAAATCCTTTAGGGGGAATACGCGGAGCGGCGCAGTTATTGCAGTATGAGGTAGATCAACAAGAAAGGGACGAATGCGCTGAGCTTATAATTGAGCAAGCCGACCGATTACGCGAATTAGTTGATAGGCTGCTTGGGCCAAATCAGCTTCCGCAAAAGTCGTATGGCAATATTCATCAAACACTTGAGTCGGTTGTTAAATTAAGCACATTAGATAATTGTAAAAATATTAGTCTAGTTAAAGATTACGACCCAAGTATCCCTGATGTGTTTATTGACCAAGGCAAGGTTCAGCAAGTTGTACTTAATATTGTACGCAATGCTCAACAGGCGTTAGTTGATGGCGGTGAAATAAAAATAAAAACCCGCATTAATCATCAGTATCGCCGCCCCGGAAAAGCCCCTAAAAAAGCCTTGTTGATCCAGGTTTCTGATAATGGACCAGGCATAGACCCTAGCGTTCGCGAAACATTGTTTTACCCGATGATCACCAACAAAGAAGGTGGCTCAGGGCTAGGGCTTTCAATCGCACAAACGCTCATAGATCAGCACGACGGTTATATAGACTGCGATAGCTGGCCTGGCCATACTGAATTTAATATCTATCTGCCTTTTGCAGATTAATGTTTTGGAGTTGGCATGAAAACAGTTTGGCTTGTAGATGATGACGCATCAATTCGCTTTGTATTAGAAAAAGCGCTGACACGCGCAGGGTTTGAAGCAGAAAGCTTTGCAAATGCGCAAGACGTGTTAAGCGCGCTAAAATTTAGCCAGCCAACCGTGTTGGTATCTGACGTACGGATGCCAGGCATGGACGGCATGGCATTGCTTGAACTCATAGCAGAGCAAAACCCAGGGCTGCCGGTTATTATAATGACCGCCCACTCAGATTTAGACTCAGCGGTTAACGCATTTCAAAAAGGCGCGTTTGAGTACTTAGCCAAGCCATTTGATTTAAACGAAGCCGTGGCATTAATCGAAAGTGCCTGTAGAGCAAACTCAACTAAAAAAACTAAGCGTAAACAAGTTCCACCTAAAAGCGCGCACATTATTGGCGAAGCCCCTGCGATGCAGGAAGTGTTTAGAGCGATAGGTAAACTGTCGGCTTCAAGTATGAGCGTACTAATTAATGGTGAGTCAGGCACAGGTAAAGAGCTTGTTGCCAGCGCTTTACACAACCACAGCCCACGTAAAGAAAACCAGTTTATTGCATTAAACATGGCCGCTATTCCAAAAGAGCTTGTGGAGTCTGAGTTATTTGGCCATGAAAAAGGCGCATTTACTGGTGCCGATAGCGTTCGTAAAGGCCGCTTTGAACAAGCCAATGGCGGCACACTGTTTTTAGATGAAATTGGCGATATGCCACTGGATGTGCAAACACGTTTATTACGTGTACTCGCCGATGGTGAGTTTTACCGTGTGGGCGGGCACCAGAGTATTAAAGTAGATGTACGCATTATTGCTGCAACGCATCAAAATTTAGAAGATTTAGTAAAACAGGGTAAATTTAGGGACGATTTATTTCATCGTTTAAACGTTGTGCGCCTTCGTTTACCGGCTCTTAGAGAAAGAACTGAAGACATTGAACGCCTAGCGCAGCACTTTTTACACAAAAGCGCAAAAGACCTACAAGTAGAAAGTAAAGTACTAAGCCCAAAAGCCACAGAGCAGCTTAGGCTATTTAGCTGGCCTGGTAATGTTCGCCAACTCGAAAACACCTGTCGCTGGTTGACCGTTATGGCCCCTGGTGAATTAGTAAGTGAGCAAGACCTACCACCAGAGATCATTGATGCAGCGCCTGTTCAACAAGAAGGTGATTGGCTCGATGCGTTTCAGCAATGGCTCAATCAAGAGCTTAAGCAAGGTAAAGAAAACATTTGGCCCGATATTCAAGCTCAACTTGAAACTCGCCTTATAAAAACAGCACTGGCTAATTGCTCTGGCCATAAACAAGATGCAGCCATAAAAATTGGCTGGGGGCGCAACACGTTGACCCGCAAATTAAAAGAGCGCAATATTAGCTAGCTTCTAACCGTTACTCGTTGGCCCTAGGATGAAATTAATAGAACATATTCCATTGTTTAAACAAATGGAAATAGTGAATAGATTGCACTTTTTTAAAGACTTCACCCTTGCTGAACGCCAAGTTCTACTAGAGTCGTTTGGGTTATTGTATTTAGTTAACCAGCATCAGTTTTTATTTAAACAATACGATAACGACAAACGCTTATACATTGTATTAAGCGGTGCGTTACTTGTTTTTAAACATAACCACTTGCTGGAGCTTGGCACTATAGAGCCCGGTGAGTTTATCGGTGAAGGCGCATTTATTAATAACCGCGAGCGCAGTACGAGCGCTCGCGCTAAAACCGACACCATCGTACTTGCCATTACCCCAGAGGCACTTACTCGCTTGCCTAATGTAATACGCGAAAAAATTAAAGATAGAATCATAGAAGGTATGAGCCTGCGCATTGCAAAGCTTAGTGAGCACATAGAAACCCACGGTTAACTCTATCACTCAGTCCATATAAACAATTTGTAGTGAGCAATCAAGCCAGCTGGGGAGATTAACATGCGCCGTAAATGTATACGTATCGGATGGCTTAGCGCCAAAAGGCGTCGTTACAAGCGGCTGTGAGTGGCTATATGTTTGCGAGTAGGTTTTATAATAAATAACAACATAACCATATAAAAACTCCCAACCTAACCTTACAACAGCGCCACTGGGTAAGGTAAAGTCAGCATATTTATCTGTAAATGTGACGAGTAAATCATTGTACTTGTCTTCGCTGCATTGAGTTGTTCGTAACTTTTTAGGCATAACAAAAGTTGACCCCGCCACTGCATTTTTTAGATAAAAGCCTATATTGCCATCACCATAAAAGTGATTTGATCGTGTGGTGTAGTTAATTTCGGGCTGATAACCTAGCTCTTGCATAATAATAGCTAACTGCTCAGTTTCTTTTGGGTAAATTTTATCGCTTGATAAGAGTAATGTAGCCTCACCAAAGGTAGATGGGATTTCTAGCGCTACGTATTCATAAGGAAGATTTTGTGCTTTTAGCGCAGCATCGAGCTGCTTGCGCTGCTCATCTTGCAAGTTTTCACTAAAAACATAAACGGTAGGTTGTTGGCACGCAGTTAATAATAGTGCCCACATACAGATTAAAATGCGATTTTTCATAGCGACCCCCAATGATTACAACTGTAGTCTATTGGAGGTAACTATCTATAGCAACTTAATACTCATGTGCTTAATTAAGTATTATTGTACGTTGGTATAATTTGTTTGGCTGTCTAACCAGGCATCTACACTTTGGCGTGTATATAAAACTTCATTAAATAAGCGATGACGTTCAAATTCCAGTTTTGATTTTTTAAGTGTATCGCCACTAATTAGCCGACTGTGCGTATCGTTAAACTTAGAAATAACCGAAAAGCCGCGTTCATCTTGCTCTTTTTGTGTTTTTACCGAGTTAGCTAAGTGAGCTCTTACATCATCTGCTGTCAGCATATCTGAATTATCTAAGCCCATTAGCTCTTTTTTCATTGCTAATCTTATGCCCATTTACTGCTCCAATTATATGCAGACCTAAACAATTAAAACGGTGAAATAATTACCATGTTTTAGGTACGATTTTTTATTTGCCAAAGCAATAGCAAATAGCACACCAAATTTTTGCTAGAGCATACGCATCAAATGCTGCAGTTTTTTTAAAGTTGAAAAAAGTTTTATATTTATCACTCTTTTTTATCCCACTCGGGCGAGCTTGCTAGGTGCAAAAAACAGTGCAAGCCTTTATACTTGCTGCTTATGCGCCACCAACAGAGATAACCATGTCAGAAGAATACATTGAAATTGAACTTGAAGAAGAACCTATAGAGCTTTGTAAATTACTAAAAGTACTAGATTTAGTAGAAGGTGGCGGCCAAGCTAAAAACCTGATAGCGCAAGGTTATGTTGGGGTTAACCATGAAATATGTACAATAAAACGGAAAAAATTATACAGTGGCGATGTACTAGAATTTGATGGCGAGCTTTTTCAACTCACTTTAAGTGAAGATGCGACTCCTGTAGAGCGCCCAGTGGCAACAACCCAGCCACAGCCAGAAAAAACACCTAATGAAACAGCTCAAAAGCCGGCAAAAAATAAAAGAAAGCGCACTAAAAAGCCAAAGGTTGATGAAAATACAGGGCGCCGCCCTATCTCATTTGGCTAGCCATTAGCGCTTTGTGCCATTTTTATTATATGTATAGGCTAGCTTGAACAGTTAGCCTTTTTGCTCTTTAATTACCTCGTAAAATATAATAAAAACAAGGTAATAATATGACAACCTCAGCCATACCCAATTGGTTTAAACCCGCCCTGTGGGCAGCACTTATCTGGAATTTATTAGGTGTGTTTGCATTTATAATGCACCTTATGATGACCCCCGAGATGATAAGTAAACTTCCGTTAGATCAACAAGCTGCATATTCAAACGTGCCTTTATGGTCTACCATTGCGTTTGCTGTAGCGGTATTTGGTGGCACCCTTGGCTGCATACTACTATTGGCCAAAAATGCACTTGCAACGCCTACCTTTGCGCTATCGTTGGTAGCGATATTTATTCAGCAATTTTATAATTTCATTGTGATAAATAGCATTAAAATGCTGGGGGTAAGCGCGGTGTTTATGCCTATTTTAGTGATTGTTATTGCGTTTTTGCTTTTATATTTAAGTATAAAAAGCAAACAACAAGGTTGGTTGAACTAACTTTCCCCCCTTTTGTAAACTCATTATTTTGCTACTTGAAAAAACAATTTTAGGTAGCACTTCTATACTTAGTACTGTCTAAAAAACATGCATTGCGCTACCTGCTTTTTAGCCTGATTTGTCATATTTATTATCTCTGGTATGCACTTTGCAAACTATTGGCAAATAAACACGTTATTTTATCAAGGACATAATCCTAACTATCAAAGGGGCAAAAAATGAATAGTTTCGACACCCAACAACAATTAACGATTAATGGCGAGCAATACCATATTCACTCACTTAAAGGATTAGGCGACAAAGCAAAGCGATTGCCCTTTTCTCTCAAAGTATTACTAGAAAACCTGTTACGCAATGAAGATGGCGTAAATATTAAAGAACAAGACATTCAAGCCCTTCTTAACTGGGACCCTAAAGCAAAGCCCTCAGCTGAGGTGGCCTTTACGCCGGCACGTGTGGTAATGCAAGACTTTACAGGTGTTCCCGCCATTGTTGATTTAGCTGCCATGCGTGATGCAATGGAAAAGCTAGGTGGCGATCCTGCAAAAATAAACCCGCTTTCTCCTGCTGAACTTGTAATTGACCACTCAGTACAAGTAGATGGCTACGGTGACGACGGTGCGTTTGATTTAAATGCCAAGCTAGAATACGAACGAAATAAAGAACGCTACGAATTTTTACGATGGGGGCAAACTGCTTTTGATAATTTAAAAGTAGTGCCACCAGCTACAGGTATTGTGCACCAAGTAAACTTAGAGTTTTTAGCGCGTGTTGTTTTTAACGACAGTGAAAACGGAAAATCAATAGCCTACCCAGACACCCTTGTAGGGACTGATTCGCACACCACCATGATTAATGGTTTAGGTGTGTTAGGCTGGGGCGTAGGTGGTATTGAAGCCGAAGCAGCCATGCTTGGGCAACCAATTAGCTTGCTTATTCCTCAGGTAGTGGGCTTTAAATTAAATGGCCGCTTACCCGAGGGCACCACAGCTACCGATTTAGTGCTCACCGTTACCGAAATGCTACGTAATCACGGCGTAGTGGGTAAATTTGTTGAGTTTTATGGTGATGGCCTAGCTGATTTACCGCTCGCCGATAGAGCAACCATTGCCAACATGGCGCCAGAGTACGGTGCAACATGTGGTATTTTCCCCATTGATGATGAAACAATTAACTACCTGCGTTTAACGAACCGCGATGAAGATCACCTCAAACTGATTGAAGACTACGCTAAACACCAAGGCTTATGGCGCCATGAAGGCGACGAAGCGCATTACACAGACACCCTTGAGCTTAAATTAGACGATGTAGTACCTAGCCTTGCTGGCCCTAAACGCCCACAAGACAGAATTACACTTGATAAAGCCGGTGATGTGATAGGCCAGCACCTAAAAGGTTTCCAAGATGAGCGTATGGCTCGTCGTGATAAAAGCGATATTGAAGAAGCGCGCATTGAAAGTGAAGGCCCAACAACCAACCCTGATGAACCGGTAGACGAAGCGCAGTTTATGGGTGCAGCCAAAGTGAAGTTTAAAGGCCAAGAATTTGAACTAAACGATGGCGCCTGTGTTATTGCCGCTATTACAAGCTGTACAAATACCTCTAACCCCAGTGTTATTTTAGCTGCAGGCTTAGTGGCTAAAAAAGCTAAACAGCTGGGTATTAATGTAAAACCGTGGGTTAAAACATCGCTTGCACCCGGTTCGCAAGTGGTAACCGACTACCTTGAAAAAGCAGGCCTAATGGATGACTTAGAAAGCTTAGGCTTTAACTTGGTCGGTTATGGTTGTACCACGTGTATAGGTAACTCAGGCCCGCTTGCAGATGAGATTAGCGAGGCTATTCAAAAACACAAGCTAGTTGTAAGCTCTATTTTATCGGGTAACCGTAATTTTGAAGGGCGTATACACCAAGACGTTAAAATGAACTTTTTAGCCTCGCCTCCACTTGTGGTAGCGTATGCCATTGCAGGGCGTACAGACATAGATGTATACAACGAGCCATTAGCGCAAGATGAAAACGGTAACGATATTTACCTAAAAAATATTTGGCCAAGCGTGAGCGAAGTCAGCGAACTAGTACAAAAAACGGTAACCAGAGAAATGTTCGAAAAAAGCTATGCCAACGTATACGAAGGCGACAGCCGTTGGCAAAAAATCCAAATTCCTGATGGTAAGCTCTATGATTGGGATGACGGCTCAACTTACATTAAAAAAGCACCATTCTTTGAGGGCATGAGCGTTGAACCACCAGGCGTGCCAACAATTGAAGGGGCGCGTTGTTTAGCTAAACTTGGCGACTCAGTAACCACTGACCATATTTCTCCTGCGGGGGCCATTAAAGCTGAAGCGCCAGCCGGTATTTACTTACAGGAAAAAGGCGTAGAAAAAGCGCAGTTTAACTCGTACGGTTCACGCCGTGGTAACCACGAAGTGATGATGCGAGGCACATTTGCGAACGTTAGGCTTAAAAACTTACTCGCACCAGGTACAGAAGGTGGCGTTACTCGCACCCAACCTGATGATAAGCTTGCCAGCATTTACGATGCCGCAATGGAATATGAAAAGAGTAACACACCATTAATTGTGTTAGCTGGTAAAGAATACGGTACCGGTTCATCACGCGACTGGGCAGCAAAAGGCTCACTTTTATTAGGTGTAAAAGCGGTGGTTGCACAAAGTTATGAGCGTATTCACCGCTCTAACCTTATTGGTATGGGTGTGCTGCCTTTACAGTTTAAAGAAGGTGAGAGCCACGAATCATTAAATTTAACTGGCCAAGAGCAGTTTGATATTGAAGGTTTGTACGACAAAACGAATGAAGTGAGTATTATTGCCACTAATGCTGAGGGCAAAAAAGTCAGCTTTAGCGCCGATGTACGCATAGATACCCCTAAAGAGTGGGATTACTACAAGCACGGCGGTATTCTACAATACGTTTTACGTAACATGCTTGACTAATCATATACTTAAAACTAAAAAGCCTAGCAGTCGCTAGGCTTTTTTATGCGCTAAATAATTAACGAGTATTGCAACTTGGTATTGCTTTTAACTGGTTATAAGCCCTTAGCATAACGAAGGCGCAGTAACTCAGCTCACTAATTACAAACCCCGCACGATTAAAAACCCCTCATATTAAGTAAGTTTTAATGCTAAGCGCACAATAAAATTTAGTACCCACCTATACTTTGCATCTCTTTACTGCGCTGCTCTAATTTTTGCTTTGCCTTTTCGGCATCTTCAAACAGTTTTTGAATAGATTCAGCGTTGTAAACGGTAGGTGTAGGTGGTTGAATACTCTTTTTTGAGGTACTTGCACTGCTACTCAAAATTGAGGTGTCTTCTGCGGCTACAACAGTGACATCGCGGGCATCAAGTTTTACCTCAATACTTTTGCCATCTGCATTAGGCGTATCTGAAAAATGCCATTGGCCGTTTTTATCTTGCCACTTATAAATTTTGCTACCGGGTTTAATTGTCGCCGCATCATTGTTTACACTCTGCGCAATTTTATCGCCTGCTTGCTTTGCGCCTTGCACTGCCTGATTAAGCGTATTGGTAGATAACGCGACCATTTTTTCTTTAATTTTGTGAGATTCAGCACTAATAGATGAAC
This sequence comes from Pseudoalteromonas agarivorans, assembly GCF_024518735.1. NCBI lineage: Bacteria > Pseudomonadati > Pseudomonadota > Gammaproteobacteria > Alteromonadales > Pseudoalteromonadaceae > Pseudoalteromonas > Pseudoalteromonas agarivorans. Next base: position 43,834 of record NZ_JANIGJ010000009.1, on the reverse strand, counting down.
TAGAAAGCCATGTTTGGCCATCTGGCTTTTTTAGGTAAAACAAAGAGATAACAGCAATGATCATGACTGATATTGCCAAGTAGGTGAAGTATTTCATAGCGTTCCTGCTTAAAAATGAATCCTTGAAAGGCAAGTCTAATAAAAAATACTTAATCAGGCAATTTTTTTGCAATAAAAAACGCAACCTAAGTTGCGTTTAAATAGTTGTTTAGCATTCGCTTTTTTTAAATACCATCGCCGTCAATATGCAGTCCGCATTCGCGGTTTAAACCAAAAAAGCGCGTTTCTTCTTCGCTCATACCTGGCTCAAGTTTACGCGTAGTATGCACATCACCCATCGACACATAACCTTGCTCCCATAATGGGTGGTAAGGTAAATCATGCTTGGTAAGGTATTGATAAACATCGCGGTTTGACCATTCAATAATCGGGTACACTTTTACCGTACCTCGGCTTATCTCAACAAACTGTTTATCTGCACGGGTCGATGATTGGTCACGGCGCAGGCCACTAAACCAAGTACCGGCACCTATTTCTTTTAATGCGCGGGTCATGGGCTCTACTTTATTAAGCTGATTATATTGCTTAATACCGTCCTCGCCTTGTTCCCATAATTTACCGTATTTAGCTTCTTGCCATGCAGGGCTTAGCTCAGCTTTATACACCTGTAAATTAAGTGATAGGCGCGCTGTCATTTGCTCAATAAACTGATACGTTTCTGGAAATAAATAACCCGTATCGGTTAATACCACAGGAATATCAGGACGCTGAGATGTTACTAAATGCAGCATGACCGCCGCTTGAATACCAAAGCTTGATGATAAAAAAGCTGTATCGGGTAAGTTCTCTAGTGCCCATGCAACACGCTGCTCCGCACTCATTGGTGCAAGTATGCCGTTTGCATCTGCAAGCAATGCCGCTTGGCTTTGCTTATCAAGCTGTAATATGTTTTTAAATTCACTCATGGTCAATTTTAAACCTCACCCACGCTCCGCGTGGGTATTTAATTAAGCGTGAAAATCGGTTACTGATACTTTTACTTCAGCAACAATGCCTTTGCGAATTACAAAGTCACCAAAACATTCACCGTCGTTTCGCTCACTTGCCCACTGGCCAATTAGCTTATCAAACGCGTCTAGGTAAACATCTTCACCTACGTTTTCTAGGTACAGTTTAGGAATGCGTGTACCTTCTAAATTACCGCCTAAGTAAACGTTGTATTTACCAGGGCCTTTACCTACTAAACCAGCTTCTGCAAGCATTGCGCGGCCACAACCGTTAGGACAACCTACAACACGCATAATAATGCTGTCATCAGGTATGCCATGCTTAGCAAGTAGTGCTTCGGTTTTTTCAATTAAGCTTGGTAAGTAACGCTCAGCTTCGGCCATAGCAAGCGGACACGTTGGCAATGCTACACACGCCATTGAGTTTTTACGTTGCTCAGTGTCTTTGTCATCAATTAGGCCGTGGTTACGGGCAATTTCTTCAATGACTGCTTTTTGATCGGCAGGCACACCGGCAATAATTAAGTTTTGGTTAGCCGTCATGCGCATATCGCCTTGGTGCACTTCTGCAATTTTACGACAGCCTGTTTTTAATGGTTTACCTGGGTAGTCTAAAATACGGCCACTTTGTATAAATAGCGTAAGGTGGTGCTTGCCATCAATGCCTTCTACCCAACCGATACGATCGCCACGGTGAGTAAACTCATAAGGGCGGCTTGGTGCAAAGCTTACACCGGCACGTTTTTCTACTTCGGCTTTAAATACGTCAGACCCAACACGGTCTAGTGTGTATTTAGTTTTTGCATTTTTACGGTTAGAACGGTTACCCCAATCGCGCTGCACTGATACAACGTGCTCAGCAATTTTTAAGGTGTCTTCTAGAGCAATAAAACCAAAGTCGTCAGCTTTACGCGGATACGTAGCCGTATCACCGTGGGTCATAGCTAGGCCACCACCTACAAGTACGTTAAAGCCAACAAGCTTGCCACCTTCAGCAATGGCAACAAAGTTTAAGTCATTCGCATGCACATCAACTTCGTTGTTAGGCGGAATGGTAACCGTGGTTTTAAACTTACGCGGTAAGTAGTTAGAACCTAAAATTGGCTCTTCTGTAGTTTCTGCTTTTTCGCCATTTAACCAAATTTCAGCGTATGCTTTCGTTTTTGGAAGTAAATGCTCAGAAATTTTTGCAGCCCACTCATACGCTTCTTGATGTAACTCTGACTCAACAGGGTTAGTCGTACATAGTACGTTACGGTTTACATCGCCCGCGGTGGCAATAGAGTCAATGCCAACGCTATTAAGCATTTGGTGCATGCCTTTAATATTTGGCTTTAATACACCATGAAATTGAAACGTTTGACGTGTTGTTAAACGAATACTGCCGTAGCTTGTTTTTTCATCGGCAAATTTATCAATTGCTAGCCATTGCTCAGGCTTGATAATACCGCCAGGCATACGTGCACGTAGCATTACGTTGTGCAGCGGCTCTAGCTTTTGCTTTGCGCGCTCTGGGCGTATATCGCGGTCATCTTGCTGGTACATACCGTGAAAACGTATAAGTTGGAAGTTATCGGCTGTGAAACCACCGGTAATTTCATCTTTTAAGTCTTGCTCTATGGTGCCACGTAAAAAGTTACTTTCTCTTTTCAAACGTTCGTTATCAGAAAGTTTTACGTTTTTATCTTGTTCGCTCATTTTAAATCCTAAATTTGTTACAGTGACGGCTGCTAGCTGTTAATAAAATAAGAAACGTGATTAATACACGTCTTTCTGATAGCGGTTAGCGCTACGTAAGTCTTTTAAATATTGCTCTGCGTCTTCGTAGCTTTTACCGGTGTTTTCGCTGATGATATCAACTAAGGCGTTGTGTACATCTTTTGCCATGCGGTTTGCATCACCACACACATAAAAATGCGCACCTGCTTCTAGCCACTCAAAAATTTCTTTTGAGTTTTTGCGTAGTTTGTCTTGTACATATACTTTTTCGGCTTGGTCACGGCTAAATGCAACGTCAACTTTGCTTAATAGGCCTGATTTTAAATAACCCTGAATTTCTACTTGATACAAGAAGTCTTGTGTAAAGTGTGGGTTACCGAAAAACAGCCAATTTTTGCCTTGTGCTTCTCGCGAGTCACGCTCTTGTAAAAATGCACGGAATGGCGCAATACCGGTACCTGGGCCAACCATAATAATGGGGGTATTATCATCGCTAGGTAAACGGAAGTTGTCGTTGTGCTCACTAAATACTTTAACTTTACACCCTTCTTCAGCACGGCGTGCTAAATAACCAGAGCAGCCACCTAAATGTTCGCTGCCAAAGGCGTCAAACTCAACTAAACCTACCGTTAAGTGCACTTCCTCTTCAACCTCGCTTTGGCTTGAAGCGATTGAGTATAAGCGCGCTTGTAGTTTACGTAGGCAATCAACTAAGGTTTGTGCGTCTATTTTTGCAGGATTTTGTGCCACTACATCAAAAATTTGACGAGGCTCAATGTACTCACGCATAGCGGCTTTATCTTCTACAAGCTTTAGTAGCTCTGGCGTGCCCGTTGCAACTGCGTATTTTTCTACAAAGCCTGGGTATGACTGAGTAAGCTCTAACTTTTCGATTAATGCATCGCGAATAGGCAGTGATTCTTCGCCCACTTTTACAAGTGTGCTTGGATCGATTTGCGTGTGTGTTAGTAGCTCATCTACGCGGGCTTCATCATTTAAAAAGTACACGCCTAATGAATCACCAGGTAAGTAGGTGATGTCTGAGCCTTCAAGGGAAATCTCAACATGGCGTACATCTTTAGTCGAATCGCGCCCTGTAATTTTTTGTACGGTAACAAGCTCTGCCGCAAATGGGTTTTGCTTAGTGTATTGACTTGCTGCCGCTGTTGGCGCGCCAAATGGCATTGATACAACTTGGCCGCCCGCAGCATCTTGCTGCGCTTTTAGATCAGGTTCGAATGCATCAAGTGCACCGGTGATCCAAGTGGCTGCTTCATCATCGTAATCAACATCTAGGTCGGCACGTTGGAAAATAGTTTCTGCGCCAAGTTTGTTTAAACGCTCTTCAAAGTCTTTTGCTGTTTGGCAGAAAAACTCATAGCTAGAGTCACCTAAACCCAGTACCGCGACTTTAACGCCATCTAACTTAGGTGCTTTTTTGGTAGTTAAAAATTCATACAGTGTTTCAGCATCTTCAGGTGGTTCACCCTCACCGTAGGTAGATACAACAACGGTTAAAAACTTTTCTTTTTTCAGGGCTGTAGGTTTGTAGTCAGACATGCTCACAAGTTTTACAGCTAAACCGCGCGACTCTGCTTGCTCTTTAAGCTTAGTCGCCACACCTTTTGCATTACCTGTTTGCGAACCATACAAAATAGTAAGTGGCGCAGCATCGCTTGCAGCCGCTGTAGGCGCTTGCCCACCAAGAGCCGCAGAATTAGCATTTGCAGCTAAGTAACCACTTACCCACGCTTGCTGAATCGGATTAAGTTCTGCTACTAAGCCTTGCAGCTTTTGTACTTGCTCTTGCGATAGCGGGCTTGCCGCTGCGTTAAGTTGACCTAACAACATGAATTTGTTCCCCATAACCCTGAAAATTACATACAGCCCACATGATGCGCTGTTCAAAATGAGTTTTACCTCACCCAGAGTAACTCTGCTGAGGTTTTATTAGTGTGCAGGATAGCGGGCTATGCGGTGAGAAAAAAAGAATAGAATCTGCTTTGTTATTCCATTTAGTTATTAATTTATATAAAGACCTTCAAAAACAGCTTAAAGGTTGATTATTGCCATTTTATTAATTTTGTATTTAACAAATTTGTAACCTTGTGCAGATAGTGTATGTTATTTACTCAACTATAAAAAATAGGAACAATCATGTCACACGGGACATACAAAAATAAGTTACTTAGCACGGCATTACTAATTGCCGCCACCCCAGCAATGGCCAATGTCGCAAATGGCGGCTTTGAGCAGTGGACAGGCAATACGCCTGACGCGTGGACCACAATTGATAGCGGTATTAATGTGTCGCGCTCAACCAGTATCGTAAATAACGCAAACAGCGCGGCGGCTATTAATGTGACCACCGGCTCGCAAAGCAATACCGACTTATTACAACAAGTTAGTGTGGAGGCGGGCAAAACATATGATTTCTCAGTGGATGTATATCACACTGAAGGAAGCATAAGCGCCCGCCTGTATGTAGATGGCTACCAAGGGTACTCTAACCAAGCGCAAACTAACCAGTGGCAAACAATTAGCCACAGTTATACGCCTAGCAGTAATAAAACCATTACTGTTGGTTTACGTTTTTACGATATGAGCGGCTTTGATGGCAATGAAACCGTTTATGTAGATAATTTTTTGCCTAATACAGATGGCGGCGCTTCAGGCAGCTGTAACGACCATAGCCTTACTTTAACACTTAATACCGATAACTACGGCAGCGAAACCAGCTGGGTGGTTAACAACAGCCAAGGTAGCAGCGTAGCCAGTGGCAGTGGTTATGCCTCTAACACACAATATAATGAGCAACTCTGTTTAACTGATGGCGCATACACCCTAGTTATAAGTGATAGCTATGGCGACGGTATGTGCTGTAACGTAGGTAATGGTAATTACGCGCTCACTCAGGGCAGCACCACACTTGCCAGTGGCGCAAGTTTTAATAACACAGATAGTACAACTTTTGAATTAGGCGATAGCTCTGGTGGTGATACTGGCGGTGGCACAAACCCAACACCAACAGGTTATTACGTAACAGCTCAGGGTCTATCTGGCTATGCATTAAAAACTGAGCTTTATAACATTATCAAAAATCACAGCTCGCAAGGTTACTCGGCTATTTGGAACTTTTTCGATTCTTCAGCACGCGATAAATACTTTGAAAACGATAACAGTATTTTAGATATGTATAGTGAAAAGCCAAATGGTAGCGACAGCTATACTTACACCGCGGTGAGCGATCAGTGTGGTACTTATAACAGTGAAGCAGATTGCTATAACCGCGAGCATTCGTTCCCTAAAAGCTGGTTTGGCGGCACAAATGAGCCAATGAATTCAGACGTGCACCACATTTATGCAACCGACGGTTATGTAAACTCAAAACGTAGTAACTACCCTTTTGGTGAAGTGGCTAGTGCATCATTTACATCAACAAACGGTAGTAAAGTCGGTTCAGCAGCAAGCTCTATTAATTACTCAGGTACGGTGTTTGAGCCAATTGATGAGTTTAAAGGTGACTTTGCCCGCGCTTATTTTTACATGGCAACCCGCTACGAGAATGTAATAGGCTCGTGGCAAAATAACACAACTGCCAGTAATGCAGTCCTTAATGGCACAAGCAATCAAGTATTCGAAAACTGGGTGGTAGCTATGCTACTTAACTGGCATAACGCCGACCCTGTTAGCCAAATGGAACTTGACCGTAACCAAGCAGCTTATGAGTTTCAAGGTAATCGTAACCCGTATATCGATCACCCTGAATTTGTTGAGATGATTTGGTAATAGCTTGGTTATAACTTTTTAGCCCCAGCATTAACTGGGGCTTTTTAATAACTGTACTTTTTGTTTGGCAATAAGTGACGCTACATACTGCTTTTCTAAATCCCACGGATGACGCTTCCAGCCCTTAAAACCAAAACCGATAATATACACCTGTGCTTGCTGCTTTAAAAAGTGCTCAATGGCTAACATTCCCGAACTGGGTGTTTTAGCTTTAAAAGCAGGTTTACCAAACGTATATAAGTGTTTTAATAATACTGCTTTATCGTGCTGGGCGATTCGACTCACGTTTGCATGCGGGCTATATTTACGTATTATTTCACCGCCATGGTCAATACAGCCCCTGCGGTTAATTAGCTTATAAAAAGGTTGAGTAAATAAGTTAGGTTTTGGGTCAGTGATCATGACATTTTTCAGCTGCGTTATATCTATATCTGGAAACGCTGCGCAAAGCATCGCGCCTTGCTTACCTCTTCCTACTAGCCATAAATCAGTACATTTACGGCCTAAGTATGCAGGCATGTTTGCACACATATTAAAGCGCACCACTCTATCAAAGCTGTTTAGGGCTTTACTTACATCCTTTTCGACGGGGCCATTACCTATAATTAACACTGTTTGCTTAGCCATACTACGCTCCTTGTACCTTTATTAGCGCATACTAACGTGCTCGCCACTCTTTACCAGAAAACTTATATTAAACTTTTTTTGCAGCCACTCACTGTGCGGTAAATTAACAGGCATTACTTTGGGTTTAAGGCCTGCTCTGCACGATCTATTGATTCGTAGCGTTTGCCTGTAATTTTTATCAGCCATACTTTATCTGTAAAGGTGCGGCTTAAATACACTGTTTGCCCATTTGGGATTTGCGGCATAAAGGAAGAAATAGATTCCCACTTGCCATCAACCTGCTCTTTTAACTTCAAGCTGGCGTTAAAGTGCGACCCCTCTGCGTTAGGCTTTACTTCAAGCGCCGTCATTTGCGTATCATCACCAATTTCTATCATTGCGCTTTTATTTAATAGCGTGAGTAGCTGAGGTTGATGCGTAGGGCTTAGATTTTTTAAAGCCTGCTCTATTTTACTATCTACGGTAATCTCATTCTGTAATTTATAAATACTGGCCTTAATTGCAAAAACAGGCTCTGCGTAACTGGGGTTTATAAAAAACAGTGAACTGATAAGCACTAAAATAGCGCTAGTAAATTTATTCGGCATATTATATCTCCTTATTAAAATCGAATTGAGCATACCTTATATTTTATTAAATTTAATATAAGCTATTAATATTCATAATATTCTTTATATTAATAAGCATGAATATACGCTTTTAGACTATTTATAAATACTAATTTTAGCGATAATAAAACGCTTAACTAATCAAATAAGAGCAGAGGGTATGCAAGCGTTAGGAATGGAGTTAAAACGCCTTAGAGCAAATAAAAAGTGGACTCAGGCTTATGCTGCGCGTGAAATTGGAATTCAACAGTCGTACCTTTCAAAGCTTGAAAATGGACAGTTTATCCCCTCAACTGAGGTAATTGAAAAGCTTAAACTTTGCTATGGCGAAGGCTGTATTGATAAATGCCTACCTATAAGTTCAGCGATAGATAAGCCCTCAAACATCACTTTAATTATGAGCCTGACTTTATTTATATGTGGGCTGATAGCGTGGTTGTGTGCAACATATGAAATTTTTTATCCACAAACCTACTTTACCTATCAAGCAAAGCTAGGTGACTTTTTAGCCTTTAACGTCACTCAGCAATACCAAGGCGAACGCTTTATTGAGGGGGATGTGACCTATCAAATTGTAGGAGAAAGGCAAGTCAGTCGAATCGAGAACCGCTTCTTAGTGGTAGGCTCTGCCGTGTGCATATTAATATCTATTGTTGCAGCTTTACTCTCGCAAAGGCATAGGTTTGGTAAATTATAGAGCTGTTATTTAGTTGTTCTTGTAAATTACTCCGGTATTACTCTACCTCAAACATCTATACAGTCGTACATCAGAAATTTTTATCTGTCGCTATAAATGCCTCATCACTTAACACGATTGGTATTATTTTCGATTAGTATTAGGACTATTACGTATTCGTGGTGTGCTTTTTTCTCAAGTGTTCTAGTCTCAACCCAAGCTACGGCGCTTCACTTCACTGCGAGCAGCTAACGACTGAAAGCTTCAAACTTACAGCTTTTTTAAACGCAAACAAAAAGCCCCGGCTAATGCCAGGGCTTTTTTTACAAAACTTACTTAATTTAAAAATTAAGCTTGTTTTGGACTAGAAACAACGTCTACTAAAGTCCAAGATTTATTCTTAGAAATTGGTGCGCATTCACGGATAGTAACTACGTCACCCGCTTTTGCTGTGTTGTTTTCGTCATGTACGTGTAGCTTAGTAGTACGTTTGATGAATTTCCCATAGATTGGGTGCTTCACGTAACGTGCGATAGCAACAGTGAAAGATTTTTCCATCTTGTCGCTTACTACACGGCCTTGAAGAGTACGAATTTTATCGCTCATTATTGACCTGCCTTCTGGTTAATAATTGTTTTTACACGCGCGATATCGCGACGTACTGTTCTTAGCGTGTGTGTCTGAGCTAACTGACCAGTGCTTGCTTGCATGCGCAGGTTAAACTGCTCACGAAGAAGTCCTAGAAGTTCAGCATTTAGCTCTTCTACGCTTTTGTCTTTTAGTTCGCTTGCTTTCATCACATTACCGTCCGAGTTACGAAAGTTGTTTTGAATGGCAGTTTACGAGCTGCAAGGTCAAACGCTTCACGAGCAAGCTCTTCAGAAACACCTTCCATTTCGTAAAGTACTTTACCAGGCTGAATTTCAGCAACCCAATATTCAACAGAACCTTTACCTTTACCCATACGAACTTCAAGAGGCTTTTCTGTGATCGGCTTGTCAGGGAAGACACGGATCCAGATTTTACCTTGACGTTTCACGTGACGCGTCATAGCACGACGAGCTGCTTCGATTTGACGAGCAGTCATGCGGCCACGACCAGTAGCTTTCAAACCGAAAGTACCGAAGCTTACTTTGTTACCGTTTTGCGCTAAACCGCGGTTGCGGCCTTTGTGCATTTTACGGAATTTTGTACGTTTTGGCTGTAACATTACTCGCTACCTCTACTTAGCACTTTTCTTGGCTTTCTTTGGTGCGCGTTTAGCTGGCTTCTCTTGCTCTTGTACTAGTGGTAAACCACCAATAACTTCGCCTTTGAAGATCCAAACTTTAACACCAATGATACCATAAGTGGTTAAGGCTTCAGAAGTTGCGTAGTCGATATCAGCACGAAGAGTATGTAGAGGTACACGACCTTCACGATACCATTCTGAACGTGCGATTTCTGCGCCGCCAAGACGACCGCTAACTTCAACTTTGATCCCTTTAGAACCGATGCGCATTGCATTTTGTACCGAACGCTTCATAGCGCGACGGAACATAACACGACGCTCTAGCTGAGAGGCAATGCCGTCTGCTACTAGTTGTGCATCTAACTCTGGTTTACGTACTTCAGAAATATTAATCTGAGCAGGTACACCTGCGATCTTAGTTACCGCTTGACGTAGCTTTTCAACGTCTTCGCCTTTTTTACCGATAACAACACCCGGACGAGCCGTGTGAATTGTTACGCGGATCGATTTTGCTGGACGCTCAATAACGATTTTAGACACAGAAGCCGCTTTTAATTCCTTTGTAAGGAAAGTACGTACTTTGTGATCGCCAAAAAGCTGATCAGAGAAATCTTTAGAACTCGCGTACCAGGTAGAAACCCAAGGTTTAGATATACCTAGGCGAATACCAGTAGGATGAACTTTTTGTCCCATTACTTATACTCCTAGCTATCTGAAACCACAACAGTGATGTGGCTTGTACGCTTAAGGATGCGGTCTGCGCGTCCTTTAGCACGTGGCATAATACGTTTCATTGTAGGACCATCGTCCACAAAAATCGTAGTTACACGTAGCTCATCAATGTCAGCACCTTCGTTATGCTCTGCGTTAGCAATAGCAGACTCAAGTACTTTTTTAACTAATACAGCCGCTTTTTTCGGGCTGTACGCCAGGATTTCTAGAGCGCGATCGACAGGTAGTCCGCGGATCTGATCTGCAACTAGACGAGCTTTTTGCGCCGAACCAGAGGCGAATTTATGTTTAGCTAATGCTTGCATTTATCATTCCCCTCTTAGCGTTTCTTCGCTTTCTTATCCGCAGCATGGCCACGGTAAGTGCGAGTTGGTGCAAATTCACCTAGTTTGTGACCGATCATTTCGTCAGAAACGAAAACTGGTACATGCTGGCGACCATTATGGACAGCAATGGTCAATCCGATCATGTTAGGTATGATCATTGAACGACGGCTCCAAGTTTTAATTGGCTTCTTTTCACCGCTTTCCAAAGCTTTCTCTACCTTCTTCAGCAAGTGTAGGTCTATAAAAGGACCCTTCTTGAGAGAGCGTGGCATGGCTATTCCTCAATATTACTTAGTACGACGACGTACTATAAATTTATCCGTACGCTTGTTCTTACGCGTCTTAGCACCTTTAGTAGGCTTACCCCATGGAGACACAGGATGACGACCACCAGATGTACGACCTTCACCACCACCGTGTGGGTGATCTACCGGGTTCATGGCAACACCACGAACTGTCGGACGAATACCACGCCAGCGATTTGCACCTGCTTTACCAAGTGAACGAAGCATATGCTCAGCATTGCCTACTTCACCTAGCGTTGCACGACAATCAGATTGTACTTTACGTACTTCGCCAGAACGAAGACGTAATGTTACGTATTGACCATCACGCGCAAGGATTTGAACGTATGCACCAGCAGAACGTGCGATTTGAGCACCTTTACCTGGTTTTAATTCTACGTTGTGAACAGTCGAACCTACAGGCATGTTACGCATAGGTAATGCATTACCAGGCTTGATTGGTGCATCAACACCAGACTGGATTGCATCGCCAGCTTTTAAGCCTTTAGGTGCGATAATGTAACGACGCTCACCGTCTGCATATAATACAAGAGCGATGTTTGCGCTACGGTTTGGATCATATTCCAAACGCTCAACAGTGGCTGGAATGCCATCTTTAGTACGTTTAAAATCGATTAAACGGTAATGATGCTTATGACCACCACCGATATGACGAACCGTAATACGACCATTGTTATTACGACCACCTGATTTAGAGTTTTTCTCTAATAGTGGTGCGTAAGGTTTACCCTTATGTAAATCTGGGTTAACCACTTTAACTAGGTGACGACGACCCGCAGAAGTTGGTTTACACTTTTGAAGTGCCATAATTCTAACTCCCCTTATTACTCGGCGCCGCCGACAAAGTCTAGCTCGCTACCTTCTTTAAGAGTAACGTAAGCTTTCTTCCAGTCGCTACGACGACCGAAACGCATGCCAGTACGTTTTGTTTTACCCTTAACGTTAAGTGTGCGAACACCCGTTACTTCTACTTCAAAAAGCTTCTCAACTGCTGCTTTAATTTCAGCTTTAGTTGCGTCATTTGTTACTTTAAAAACAATAGTATTGTTTTCTTCAGCAGCAATTGTGCTTTTTTCAGAGATATGTGGAGCAAGGATCACTTTTAAAAGACGTTCTTCACGGATCATGCTAGCGCCTCCTCAAGTTGCTTAACAGCAGCAGCTGTAATAAGTACCTTGTCGAAAGCAATTAAGCTTACAGGATCGATACCAGCTACATCACGCGTGTCAACCTTGTACAGGTTACGTGCCGATAAGAAAAGATTTTCATCTACTTCTTCAGTCACGATAAGAACATCTTTAAGCTCAAGTTCTTTAAGCTTAGAAACTAGTTCTTTAGTCTTTGGTGCTTCAAGACCAAAGCTTTCAACAACGATTAAACGCTCTTGACGAACTAATTCAGATAAGATGCTTTTGATCGCACCGCGGTACATTTTACGGTTTACTTTTTGGCTGTGGTCTTGTGGTTTAGCTGCGAAGCTAACGCCACCTGAACGCCAAATTGGACTACGGATTGTACCAGCACGTGCACGGCCAGTACCTTTTTGAGCCCATGGTTTTTTACCACCACCGCTTACTTCAGAACGTGTCTTCTGAGCACGAGTACCTTGACGAGCACCTGCTGCGTATGCAACAACTACTTGGTGTACTAATGCTTCGTTAAACTCACGTCCAAAAGTAGCTTCAGAAACTTCAAGAGCGCCAGAAGCGTCTTTAATTGCTAATTCCATCACTAAATCTCCAGGACTTATGCTTTAACAGCTGGTTTAACGATAACGTCACCGCCGATAGCGCCAGGTACTGCACCTTTAACTAAAAGCAAGTTACGCTCAGCGTCAACGCGAACTAGTTCTAAGTTTTGAGTCGTTACACGCTCAGCACCCATATGACCGGCCATTTTCTTACCTTTAAACACCTTACCAGGTGATTGGTTTTGACCGATTGAACCAGGAGCACGGTGAGATAGAGAGTTACCGTGAGTAGCGTCTTGCATGCTGAAATTCCAGCGCTTAACACCACCTTGGAAACCTTTACCTTTAGAAGTACCGGTTACGTCAACTTTGTTGATTTCGTTGAATAATTCAACAGTAAGCTCAGCGCCTACTTCAAAATCGCCTTCACCACCATTTAGGCGGAATTCCCACAGACCGCGACCCGCTTCAACACCAGCTTTAGCGAAATGACCCGCTGCTGCTTTGTTTACACGGCTTGCTTTTTTAGTGCCTGCGGTTACTTGAAGCGCGTTATAACCGTCTGTTGCGTCAGATTTGATCTGAGCAATGCGGTTAGGAGTCGCTTCGATAACTGTCACAGGGATAGATACACCATCTTCAGTGAAGATACGTGTCATACCCACTTTACGACCGACTAGACCTAATGCCATTTTCCTATAACCTCTCTAATCTTTCGATTAACCCAGGCTGATTTGAACATCAACACCAGCAGCAAGATCTAAACGCATTAATGCGTCAACAGTCTTGTCAGTTGGTTCTACGATGTCGATCAGACGTTTATGGGTGCGGATCTCGTACTGATCACGCGCATCTTTGTTTACGTGCGGTGAAGTTAGTACAGTAAAACGTTCAAAGCGTGTAGGTAGTGGGATTGGACCACGTACTTGTGCGCCTGTGCGTTTCGCAGTTTCCACGATTTCCGCCGTTGATTGGTCAATCAAACGGTGGTCAAAAGCTTTTAGGCGAATACGAATGCGTTGATTTGACATTCTTAAACCTCAATATAAAGAGCATTTAAAGAGCATAAAAAAACGACCGAAACAATCTTAATAATTAAGATGCCGGTTGTTGATTTATATCTACGATGAGTTCCAAATCGGAACTCCTGTTTATTAGCTTGAAATCCAAGCTTAATTTATCCCTTCAAGTTCCAGAGGAATCTTGAAAGCCTGCGTATTATAGTGATATTGGTGATAAATGCAACAACTAATTGCAAATTAATTACGGGTGTAAGGCTGCCCAAATAACCGCCACTGGTTATTTATAGCTATAATTGAACTGCTCAGCGCCAAATTAGTCTTATGTTTATAATTTAACCGATTACGCAAATTACAGGATTTTATAGATATTATGGTATCCTATGCGCTAATTTTGCTTTTAATACTCTCAATATGGTGAGTCGATGCGTTTATTAAATTATTGTTTGAATTTTCTTACTAGCTGCGTAAGCCGTGTTTTGGTAAAAAGTAAGGTCCTTCCCCAAAGCCCTATAGAGCAATATGACCTTAATCCTGAACACCCTACTTTTTATATAGTACGTTTAAATTCGCGTTTCGATTTAGCCGCGCTTACTAATGTATGTAAAAAGCATGGTTTGCCTAACCCATGCGAATATCAAACGTTAGGAAACCAAGAGTTGGCCCGCTTTATTGGTATTAAAAATCCGCCGCCTTTATTTGGCGATACCGCTAAACCGACCGCCGCTTTATCACAGGGTAAGCAAATAGTTGAGCATTTATTAAATAGCGGGCAAAAGAATGTACAAGTGGTGCCGGTAACTATTTTATGGGGGCGCGACCCAGGAAAAGAAAAGCCAGGTATTCGTACCTTAATTACCCACTCTCTTACGCCTAGTTGGTTTAGAAAATTTTTCGTTGTGCTTTTTTCTGGGCGCGATAACTTTATTCGCTTTAGCCAGCCACTCGATTTATCACTTATCGTGAACGAAAAAGCCGACGTAAATGAGCTACCACAAAAACTATTGCGTGTTGCTCGTGTGCACTTTAAACGCCAAAAACTGGCCGCTACGGGCCCTAAAATGCCCTCGCGCGAGCAACTATTTAACTCACTTTTGGCTTCGCCGACAATAAAAAAAGCAATTCAAGATGAAGCAAAGTCAAAAGGAATAAGCCAAACAGAAGCCCGCCAAAACGCGTTAAAACTACTAGATGAAATTGCTGCTAATTACTCTGAGGCAATGATACGTGTAGGCGACAGAATTTTAACGTGGCTGTGGACTAAGCTTTATAACGGTATAGATATAAAATACACCGAGCAAATTCATGAGCTAACAAATAAAGGTCACGAGATAATCTATATGCCGTGTCATCGCAGCCACATGGATTACTTGTTACTTACCTATGCCATATACCATCAAGGTTTGGTGCCGCCGCATATTGCCGCGGGCATTAATCTTAACTTTTTCCCTGCCGGTGGTATTTTTCGCCGCTCAGGGGCGTTTTTTATCCGCCGCTCCTTTGCCGGTAATAAACTTTACTCAGCCGTATTTAAAGAGTATTTAAGCCAGCTATTTATTAAAGGTTACTCAGTTAAGTTTTACACTGAAGGCGGGCGCAGCCGCACAGGCCGATTACTACCGCCAAAAACCGGTATGCTCGCCATGACGTTGCAAGCAATGCTACGCGGCATAGACCGCCCGGTTTCTATTGTGCCGGTATACATTGGCTATGAGCATGTAATGGAAATCAATACCTACTTAAAAGAGCTTGCCGGTAAAGATAAAAAAGGCGAGTCCATTTTTGGTATTTTTAAAGCCATTAAAAACCTTAAAAATTATGGCCGTGGTTACTTAAACTTTGGCGACCCTATTTCTATAAACCAATACTTAAACGACAACCAACCAGATTGGCGCGATGCAATACACCCTACCGATGTGCAAAAGCCGCAATGGCTAGGCCCTCAAGTAGCCGCATTAGCCGACCAAGTAATGGTAAAAATTAATAATGCCGCAGCACTCAACGCTGTGAATTTACTGGCTATGATTTTGCTAGTTAACGACAAGCACGCGTTAAGTAAGCCTAAGCTATTAGCGCAACTAGATTTTTACTTACGCCTACAACGCGATGCAAGCTATAGCGATAAAGTCACCGCCCCCGATGAAACACCAGAGCAGCTATTAACGCACGCCATTAAGCTTAATAAGTTTGATGTTATTAGCGATGAATTTGGCGAAATTATTGCAATTAACGATAAAGAAAAAACTCTGTTTAACTATTATCGTAATAATATTTTGCACTTATTTGCTGTGCCAAGCCTTATTGCTTTGCACTTATTTAAGCAACACAGTAGTACGGTAGAGCAATGCCAAAAGCTTGTTTCGGCTTTTTACCCTCTGTTTGCAAAAGAATGGTATCTACAGCCGCTAGATGAAAACTACATAAGCCGTATTTTGGCTAACTTTAGCGATCAAAACTTAATTGAGCTTGATGGCGATACCATTCATGTTACTAACACGAATGATTCGTTAGCCAAACTTGAAATGCTAGGAAGGTCGCTTAGCTTTACGTTGCAACGTTATGCTATTGTTGTGGGCTTTATTCAAACCAGTAACGGAATTGAAAAAGCCGAACTAGAGCGTGAAAGCCAAGTACTGGCAAACCGTTTAGGCACCTTACACGGCATTAAAACCCCGGAGTTTTTTGATAAAAAAGTACTGGTAAGCTTTATTGATAATTTACGCGGTGAGCTGCTAATTACTGAAGGTGAAAATGGTATTCACGGTAGTACACAACTGTGTGAAATATACATGTACTTAAAAACCTTATTACCTGCGCGTATATGGCAATCGGTTAGCGACATAGTGCAAGATCAATGTAATTAGCGAGTTGCTGTAATTTAAGCTCTAATTAAACACCATTAAAAAAGCCTCAACATTTAACATGTTGAGGCTTTTTTGTACGTTTAGTTATTAAACAGCAACGCTACATAGAGACGCTTATCTCTTGGCAAAACCTTTAGCGAAAGCACTGCTAATTTGCGCTTAACGGCCAGTCTATTGCCAGTAAGTCTAATCAAATTAACGCTGGCGCATCACCCCTTCTTGAATCGTTGATGCGACTAAATTACCTTGGCGGTCAAAAAACTGGCCTCTTACCAAGCCTCGCCCAGAACTAGCACTTGGGCTGTCTATGGTATATAAAATCCAATCGTCCATTCTAAATGGGCGGTGAAACCACATAGCATGGTCAATCGTTGCCACTTGCATATTTGGCTGCATAAACGATACGCCATGAGGCTGTAATGCCGTAGGTAAAAACTCAAAGTCAGAGGCATACGCTAATAAGTAATTATGAATGCGTTGATCGTCGGGCATATCGCCATTGGCTTTAATCCAAATGTGCTTTACGGGCTCAATAACCTCTGGCTTAAACGGGTTATGAAAAGTAACCGGGCGCATTTCAATAGGCATCTCGCGTATAAACTTATTACGGATCACCTCGGGTATGTGGTGGGCGTTTTCTTGATAAAACTCAAGCGACGAGCGAAGCTCCTCTGGTGGCGGTACATTAGGCATGGTTGCTTGATGCGATAAGCCTTCTTCTTCACCCTGAAACGACGCAGTCATATAAAAAATAGGTTTACCGTATTGAATAGCGCTTACTCGGCGGGTGCTAAAGCTTTTACCATCGCGGATGGTTTCTACGTCGTAAACAATCGGTTTTGCGGCGTCGCCGGGGCGTAAAAAGTAAGAGTGTAATGAATGAACAACACGTCCTTTTGGTAGCGTTTCTTTTGCAGCAGACAATGCCTGCCCCATTACTTGGCCACCAAATACCGCTCTAAACCCTAAATCTTGGCTTTGCCCACGATATAAACCTTGTTCAATTTCTTCAAGTGACAATAACGATAATAAATCATCTAATACTTGGCTCATTTGCTGTTCTCTCAATCCCCAGATAAGCTAATGATACTATACAATGCAGCTATGTAAATCTAACTAAATGAGTAACGCTATGAATTATTGGTTATTTAAAACTGAGCCCGATGCTTTTTCGATTGATGATTTAAAAACAGCGCCGCAACAAACCACCCTGTGGGAAGGCGTGCGTAATTATCAGGCACGTAACTTTATGCGTGACGATATAAAATTAGGTGACTTAGTATTTATTTACCACTCTAGCTGCAAACAAGTAGGCGTTGTGGGCATAGCCACTGTTACTAAAGAAGCCTACCCCGACCCAACTCAGTTTGATTTAAATAGTGACTATTACGATGCGAAGGCCACGCCGGACAAGCCACGCTGGTTTGTAGTTGAAGTAACCTATAAAAGCCATTTAAACAAACGCGTAAGCTTAAAAGACATTAAAGCTAACGAGGCTATTACCGAATTAGCCCTTAAAAAAGCAGGCCGTCTTTCGGTAATGCCAGTCACACAAAACGACTGGGAGCAAATAATAGCCATGAGCAATTAAGCTCAGTAAGTAAATATCAAGCTGTATTAGTAGCTAACCATTAACGGGCTAAAGCTTGGCTATGTTTGACCTCATTTGGCCGTGTTTGATACGATCCCCCGCGAGTTATAATTGGGGGATTAATGAAACTACTGTATTGGTTAGATGAATGGTTAACGCTTTGCCGTGATGAACAACAAACTAAGCTGCCTATGTCTGGCGGCGACCTACTCGGCGATGTGTATGTAAAATACGAATTTGTTGATTTAAATAAGCCCCTGCTTTTTACTTTTTCCCCCGCGGGCACCAACGTCCAAGAACACGACCTAACCGATGACTTTGCCCCTTGGGGCTATCACTTAGCGCAAAAACAAAATGTTAATGTTATTTCGTTCCAACATTTAGGCAAAAGCAATTGGTTTAGAAGCCGTAATTTAATCTTCTTTTTGGAGCAGTTATCAAGCTTACTTACACCGTTTAAGTGCCGCTTAGGCTATGGCCTTAGTCGCGGTGGTTTTGCTGTTGGCGCATTTGCAAAATTACTTAAATTAGATCAGGTTTTATTTTTTCATCCTGTTAGCACCAAAAACACCGAAACAGTTCCGTGGGACACCCGCTCCAGCACAGAGCTTGCGCAGCAATTTGATTGGCAAAGTGAGTATAACGACCTCGATTTAGGCCATGCTAAGGGGTATATAATTTATGACCCCACCAATAAAATAGACCGCCTACATGCTAAGCGGTACCCGCAACTGACCCATTTAAGAGTGTTTGGCATGGGCCACGGTACCCACGCAAGCTACCTCACTAAGTTTGGCTTTTACAAACAAGTGGCTGTTGATTTTATACGCCACCAGCAAATTGATATAGCGCAGTTTCGTTTGCAAACCAAAACCTTGCGCTTAAAAGAAGAGTATTATCAAAGCCTAAATAAGGCAAATGCGAGTTCGCCTCATCGCTTGGCATTATTAAGTACAGCACATCAAATTTTAGCAGATGAAAAAGAAGTGCATGTGCAAGAACATCAGGCCAAAATAGATATTCAGCCGTTAATAGATGTCGCACTTAAACATCAAGATGAACACCCAAATGATGCTATTCAATTATTAGAAGTTGCCCAACAAATAGTGCCAGATGACCCGCTGGTTGAGCACAAACTCAAGCAGCTAGAATAGACCTATGACGGTTTATTCTTCTTTCTTTTTTTGTGACCATGCTTGGGCACAATCGTAAAATACATAAAAAGCCCCAACCACGAAAAAATAATTACGCCTAATAACCAGCCGTTTTTTTCGTGGCCTTGGGTGCGCTTACTATTAACCACTATCACCACGGGTAATATATAAGCGCTTAAAATAATTATTAAAAATACTACTTCATTCATTATTTAACCTAAGCCTTGTTATTTGGCCAAGCTTTGCCAATCTACTTCATTTGTTAGCACACGTTCAAGGGCAATGTAGTGCAGGATATCGCCCGCATTTACCTTGTAATCAAGTGGCGGATTTAAATCCATATTTTGTGCACTTAAGTTATGCGCCACCCCTAACAAAATAGCATTATAGTCATGCTTAAAATGATGAAATAAAGTACCAAACTCCATCTCTTCGCATTCACTTGGAATAGCTAGGCTAAACTGCGTGTCGCCGTGCAATGTAGATAATAGCTCTTCTTGTACTCGACTCGAGCCTGGGTCTTGCATTGAGCGTACTAAAATCTCAGCCGACTTAGCGCTACTACACTCCACATTTTGGCAATGCTCAAGCAACATATCGACCTTGGTTTCATCTAAAAAGTGCGCGCTAATATGGCACTCATCTTTAACTAAACGGCTAATACGCAGTGCCGTTGTAAATGTTTGGTCGTCATCTTGCCCATCAATAATAACTTTGTCGGCACGGCTTATAGCTACACGCTCAAGCTCTTCTAAATCGGTAAAACTTGTTAGGCGGGCAAAGTCGACATTTTCGTTAGTTAAAAATGGGTGATCCATTTGCTCGGTCACCGCCAACAAAATACGGCGGTCGGTACGTTTGGTATCGGCCAGGATATAATCAATCATCTTTTTTGTTCGGGTATCGTGCCAACCAAAAATAATAATGTGGTTGTTACTGTGAGCAAAGTTTTTATCACCAGTCATAGCGCGCCTAATTAAGTAAGTCACTGTTTGCCCTGTTTTTCCTAACAGAACGCCAAATAAAGCTAATCCAAATGGAATTTGTATTAAAGCTACAACCCAACGCCCCAGCTCGCTGGTTGGGCTAAAATCGCCGTAACCCACTGTTGAGGTAGTTACTGTGTAGTAGTAAAAAAAGGTTGTAAACGAGGTAAGCGCTTGCTCATTTGCAATAAATAGCAGCCCCCAAGTCACTAACATATGAGCAAGTATTGCAAGCACCACGGCTTGCCAGCTCAGCTGATCGATATGAGCACGAACAAGTAGCGCTAGCCTCTTAAATATTACCGGCATGATACAAAATCTTTGTTAGTAAATTATCTATAAACAGTACGTTACTGTAAGCCATGCTTTTAAGCAACGTTTAAGCCTTTAAGTAAGGCCTGTTACCCTTTTAGGATTAAATTTTGTTCAACCTATAAGATACTCAGACCCTAAAATATAAGACTAAATGCGGGTTTGCTAATGTGCTAAGAGCATGATTAATTATAATAAGACTAAAAAACACACAGACACATTATGCTTAATAAAATTGCCACACCGTTTACCAAATTAGTAGAGCGCTACTTACCCGACCCTTTTATATTTGTCATATTGCTGAGCTTAATTACTTTACTCTCTGCCAGTATTTTTACCCCCGCAACACATATTGAAGTTATTAACGCATGGGGGAGTGGTTTTTGGAACCTGCTTAGCTTTGCCATGCAAATGCTATTAGTGCTGATTACAGGTTACATGCTAGCAAGCACGCCCATTATCAATTCGTTATTAAACAAACTGGCGGCGCTTGCTAATTCAGCGCCAAAAGCGATTATTTTAGTCACGCTTATTTCGCTATTAGCCAGCTGGCTTAATTGGGGGTTTGGCTTAGTTATTGGGGCTTTATTTGCCAAAGCAATTGCAAGGCAAACACAGGTCGATTACCGCCTATTAGTTGCCAGTGCTTATTCTGGCTTTGTGGTGTGGCATGGCGGCTTAGCAGGCTCAATTCCGCTTACGATTGCTACCGAAGGGCACTTTTCACAAAATAGCATTGGCATAATTAGTACCGAGCAAACCCTGTTTGCTGGTTTTAACATAGCCATACTTATTGGCTTATTTATTATTATGCCGTTGGTTAACCGCTACATGCTACCCAGTGATAAAAACAGCGTATATGTAGACCCAGCACTTATTAAAGAGCCCCCGCCCGCACATGAAAAAATTACTCGCCCTGCTCAGCATTTAGAACACACAAAGCTGCTTGGCATTTCGATTGGTTTACTTGGCCTTTGCTATTTGGCGTATTACTTTATAGTTGCAGGCGGTAGCCTAAACCTAAACAGCATTATTGCTGTGTTTTTGTTTTTAGCCATTACCTTGCACCAAACACCCCATAACTTGCTTAATAGCTTGCAACAAGCAATTCCCAGCGGTGCGGGTATTGTCATTCAATTTCCGTTTTATGCAGGTATTATGGCTGTGATGGTCGACAGCGGTTTAGCGCAGCAAATATCGCGTGGTTTTATAGCTGTTGCTGATGCCGATAGCCTGCCATTTTTTAGCTTTATAAGTGCAGGACTCGTTAATATGTTTGTACCTTCTGGTGGCGGCCAATGGGCAGTACAAGCACCTATTGTTATACCCGCAGCGCAAGAGCTGGGCGCCGATATATCACGTGTTGCTATGGCTGTTGCGTGGGGCGATGCGTGGACCAATTTAATTCAACCCTTTTGGGCTTTACCTGTACTGGCAATAGCAGGGTTAAAAGCGAAAGACATTATGGGGTTTTGTGTAGTGCAGTTATTTGTAACGGGGGTATTTATATCGCTAGTGCTGAGCTTTTACTAACCCTTAATAACGCGCAGTATTTAGGTATACTGCGCGTATAGCGATTAGCTCGATAAAATCGTCATCGGCAGGCTAAGTATTGGGTTTTCTGAATCTGCAAAGTGCATCATTACTGCCACATGGCCTGCAACTACAATAGCGTACATAGCGGCTGAAAAACCTTGGCCGTATTTATCAAGCGGCAATAAATGCGAGTAATGTCGACCGCGCCATTCAAATACAATTTCCAGTGCGCCCACAAACAAAAAGAACACCAGCAACATTAAGCCAAATGTATAACTAAGCCATAATCCAAATAGCACGCCCAATAAGCACACACTTAAACCGACCCAAGATCGCATTGAAAAACTGATACTTTTTAACACATGTCCGCCATCAAGCGGTAAAATAGGCAAAAGGTTAAACAAATTCAATAAGGCACTGAGTACTGCAACGCCGGCAAATATGTCCATTTCGGTGGCGTAATATAAAACCACACCCAGCACTGAGGTAAATAAACCAAACGCTGGCCCCATGAGGGATATAACTACATCTTGCCAGCGCGTTGTTATTTTATCGTCACTAACAGCTAGCCCACCTACAAAGGGGATTAAGTAAATACCTTTGGTTTTTATGCCAAAGTATTTCATGGCTCTTACGTGCCCATACTCATGCACCACTAAACACGCTATAAGCATAAGTGCAAATTCAATACTAAATAACCAGGCATAGCCAGCAACCGATGCACCTGCCAGCGCCACCTTAATTACTTTTGCACTTTTAAATAATTTAAAGCCCAATGCCGCTAGCCCTAAAAAGCCTTTTTTGGGCTGGCTATTTACCGGCGCAGGCAAAGCTAGTTCAGTAGCAAACACACCATCAACAAATAACGATAAAGACTGCTCATGAACATGTGAGCTATCAATCCCTATTTGCTTATTATCTAAAGTAAATTCGGCGTAATGCTCTTTGGGTGTTGTAAAGCTTATGGCCTGTTGATTATGAAATATTTGTACTATTTTATGCCCAGATACCATTAGCGTTAATGGTTGCTCTGCAAGCATGAGATCGATTTTTATCATGACTAAAACCAGTTAAAACAATGGCGCTAGTATACCGATGAATTTAAAAAACACGAATTGCCTTAAACCATAAGCGCAAAAGCACTTCGAAGATAAAAAATAATATAAAACTAGGCTGACAAAAGGCTGATCAGGCGCTATTTTTACAGTACTAATATATTAAGCAGTTACAAGGATAGAGCATGTCGATTTCGGTACCCAATATTTTAGTTGTGGATGACTCAAAGGCGATTTTAATTGTTATGGAGGCCATTTTAAATGAGCTAGGAGTCTCGAATAAAGTTACAAAATGCCTGAGTGCTCAGCAAGCGCTAACTCATGTAACCGACGATATAAACTTTTACGATATTGTATTTACAGACTTAAACATGCCTGAAATGGATGGTATGGAGTTTATAAGAAAGCTAGGCGAGCTTAATTTTACAGGCGCAGTAGTTATAATTTCGGAGATGGATCATAAGGTTATTAACCTAGCTGCCAATTTAGCGCGTCATAGCAATATTCATTTAGTCGCAAATTTAGCTAAACCCGTGCAACTTAGCCAAGTAAAAACCGTTTTACAAAAAGCAAAGCATTTAGCAGTACATAACGACCTTTCTCATGCCTCTATTTCAGAAAAGGCATTGCATGAGGCAATCAATTTAAACGAGATAATCCCTTACTATCAGCCAAAAATAAATTCTCAAACCAGTGAAATAGAAAGTATTGAGGTGCTAGCGCGCATCGTTAAAACGCACACTGGCGAAATTATCTCGCCCAATCGGTTTATTTCGTTATCGGAGCAATCGGGGTTAATTAATCAAATTACCTTTAGCTTATTTGAGCAAGCCACCAGCGATTTAAAAGCTATACGTACAAACATTGCTGCGCATCTAAAACTGGCTTTTAACCTATCTCCCACGCAACTAGATGATTTAAGCTGCCCCAACAAGCTGATGCTTATACTGCAGCTCAATGAGCTATCACCTAGTGATATAATTTTAGAGATTACCGAGCAACATGCGCTGTCTAGCCTTTCTCAGCTAGAAACCTTAAACAGATTAAGAATGCATGGCTTTGGCATATCATTGGATGACTTTGGTGTAGGTTTTACCAACATGAACCAGATTAAGCGCCTGCCTTTTACTGAAATAAAAATTGACCGTACACTTATTAGTAATATTGAAACAGATCAGTTTTCGCAAGTGGTGGTCAGCTCACTGGTTGATATTGCCAGCCAAGAGCAACTAGCCCTTGTGGCCGAAGGCGTAGAGCGCGCCGAAGAATCACTCTACTTAAAAAACTACCGCACTAATTTAGCCATGCAAGGATTTTTGTTTACCTGCCCTAAAGCCAAAGACGATTTTATAGAGTGGGCACTAAACTGGGTAAATACGACGGGGGGCACAATTAAACGCTAACCTTCAACCCCGTCGTAATTATTTATTATCTCGGGGCGTGTCGTCATCTTCACTAACTATGTGCTCGCTGCTTGCTAAACGCTGGCGCCAGCGCTGCTTGGCAACCATGCGCATATTGGTCGATTGGTCGCGCTCATCAACAATTTCAAGCCCCATAAGGGCTTCTATCATATCCTCTAGGGTTACAATGCCTTGAACATCACCGTATTCATCAACAATTAAACATATGTGAGTGCGCTGTTTAAGTAAGGTTTGTAGTAGCGAGGACACATTATGCCCTTCGGGTACCGTATGAATAGGCTTAACTAATTTGCTAATTTTATAATCGGTACCTAAGCGGTGATAAGCCAACATAATGTCGTTTTTATGTACAAAGCCAATTATGTCATCGGCGTCTTTATCAAATACTAACACGCGCGAAAATGAAGACGAGCCGTGCTCGCTCATGTATTGATCGACCGTTAACCCTTTATGCACTTTATACAGCACAGTACGTGGCGTCATTAAGTCGGTTAATTTCGCATGCCTAAAATGTAAAAGGTTGCGGATTATTTCTGACTCATCGGCATGGATTGCCCCTGTTTCGGTGCCTATATCTGCCATGGCTTCTATTTCTTGGCGAATATAAAAAGCCTCATCGTGCTTGGCCCCCATTAAATTAGTAAGCTTTTGAGCAAGCCACACAAATGGTTTTAGCGATATCACTAAAAAGCGTAAAGAATAGGTCACGCTAGGGGTTAAGGCACGCCAATAATTGGCCCCTAAGGTTTTTGGAATAATCTCTGAAAGTACCAATACTAAAAGTGTCATTATGGCAGAGGCAATTCCTACTGCCGCATCTGAAAAAACCACAGCGGCTTGTGCACCCACACCTGCAGCACCTGCAGTATGGGCCACTGTGTTAAGCGTTAGTATTGCAGCAAGCGGTTGATCTACATTATTTTTTAGTTTTTCGAGCTGCTTTGCAAGTTCAGGCTGTTTTTTGCGTAATAGCGCCACATAGCTGGGCGAAATACTTAACAGTACAGCTTCCATTACAGAGCATAAAAAAGAAATAACGATGGCAGCAACCATGTACACAATCAGTAAAGTCACTTTTTCTCCGATGAGTTGAACATATGGGCATGGTAACAATACATGCTATATTTGGCCAAATAACTATCAATAATAGGCACAAATATGAGAATTAGCTCACCTTGGACCACAAAAAATAAATTACTAAAACAAGCAGCTACCTTTTTTGCTCTTGGCAACTTGAGCTTGACAGCAATAGCAGCCCCGCTTGATAAATCAAATATCGAGTTTATTGGCCCTTTAGGCGAAAACATGCAAGTTAAGCCATTTCAAACACCACACGGCCAAGTCATTATTAATAACTTATTAGAGCAGTTGCAACGTAATACGCAAAGTGTGTCTGTATTTGGTAAAAAGCATAGCTGGCAGCCGTTTAATAAAGTAAACGCACTTACTTTAGGTGGCCTACAAGCGCTTAAGTTCAATATTGAAACAACCCGCTATAGCCAAGGCACATTAACTATAAAAGGGATAGAGAACGCTCAGTTGTTTATTGATGCCAAGCTTCAAAAAGGCGATAACCACACATACTCTTTATCGTTAACTAATGGCTCTCATAGTGTGATTGTAGTGGCGCAACAAGTGGCTAACTGGAACAACGTTTCTCTCGATTTTGAACCCAAGGCCGACACTGACAACATTACAATTAACACCTCTACAACTAAGCGACTTTCAGCCGAGCAGCTTTTTGATGCCCCCACCATTAATGGACTTTCTTTAGCGCCCGATGCTAAACAATACGTTACCAGCACGCGCAGCTATTCAAATAAAACAGCTAACCAAGCAAACGTGGTAACTGAGCTTAAAAATAGCCAAAATCAAACCTTGTATCGCTTTGAAGGCCAGCAACCAAGCAATATGGTATGGAGCCCCAATAATCAATTTTTAGTTTATATGCTAGGGAGTGAGCTAAAACAGCTAAACCGTAAAAACTTCAGCATTAAAACATTGGCCAGAGAGCTTGAAGGCGCGAGTAACTTTAATTTTTATGATAACAACAGCCTTATTTTTAGCTGGTCTAAAACCCCCGAAGACAACAACAGCTTAACTAAGCACTACAAAGGCCTTCAAGATAGATGGTCATACGCACGCAACGTAAGTCAGCTCTATATGTTAGACACCAACAGCGGCTTAACCAAAGCGCTTAGCCAAGGCCCTATTTCGCATAGCTTTGAAGATGCAAACACTAATCGTGGCAAAGTATTAATGAGCCGCCAAGTTATGGTTATGCAAGCCACCACCCACCCAGAAACTGAACTGGTGGAACTTGACTTACAATCGAATAAAATAACGTCTTTTGGTAAATTTAAAACCTTTAACCATGCAAAGTACGCCAACAAAGATGTGTACGTTGTTGCTGGCCCAGATTTTAAAAATGGCGCAGGCCGTGCCCTTCCAAAAGGGATGTTAGCTAATAATTACGACGGCCAATTGTACTTACTTAGCGATAACGGTAAAAACGTAAAAGCGCTTAGTAAGCAGTTTGACCCCGCTATAGGTGAATTACATGTGCTTGATAACGGCGATGCACTTATAAAAGTAACAGAGCAAGATACCCAACCTTTGTATCTATATGACTTGAGCAAACAGCGCTTTAAAAAACTTAATACGGGTTTAGATATCGTTGAGCAATTTAGCTACTCGCACGAGAGAAACCCGCAAGTGCTACTAAGCGGTACCACAGCATCCACCCCTCAGCAGCTTAAACGCTTAAATATAAGTAAAAATAAAACAGACCTAATCTGGGACTCTAAGCCGCTTGCCTACGCTAATACACAAATACCGACTCTGGAAGAGTTTAACTTTACAAATAAAGACGGCGTAGAAATTACAGGGCGTGTGTACATACCTACCAACTTAGATAAAACTAAAAAACACCCTGCACTTGTCTATTACTACGGTGGCACCTCACCGGTTACCCGTGGTTTTACAGGGCGCTACCCATTTAACTTGTGGGCAGCAAATGGCTATGTTGTTTATGTATTGCAGCCAACAGGAGCAACTGGCTTTGGGCAAACATTTTCTGCTCAGCACGTTAACGCCTGGGGCGATTATACCGCTAGCGATATAATGCAAGGTACGCAGGCCTTTTTAAAAAAATACGATTTTGTTGATAGCAAAAAAGTGGGTAATTTAGGCGCCTCATACGGAGGCTTCATGACCATGCTACTTGCCACCAAAACAGACATGTTTAGTGCATCTATTGCGCATGCGGGTATATCAAACTTAACCTCGTATTGGGGCGAAGGTTGGTGGGGGTATTTATACTCAGGCGAAGCATCAAAAAATAGCTTTCCGTGGAATAACGCTTCACTTTATAGCGATCACAGCCCTGTATTTCATGCCGATAAAGTAACGACCCCTTTACTGCTGTTACACGGCGATAGCGATACCAATGTACCTGTTGGCGAAAGCTTAACCATGTATACCGCCTTAAAGCTTTTAAATAAAGACGTAGAGCTTATTGAATATAAAGGCGCCGACCATCAAATTTTTGCTCGTGATAAACGCTTTGATTGGTGGAACACCATGCTTGCTTATTTTGATAAAAAACTAAAAGGCGAACCACAGTGGTGGGACGCAATGTATTCAGATAAGTAACACAGCGCTCAGCACATTTTTAGCTAAATGTGCTGAGCTTTCTCACATAAACAGCAACCTTAGGTAAGCCGCCTTTTATATCTGAAACATAAAGTTACCGAAAAGTTACACCGCCCCCTTCTCAGCATTTAACGATTGGTGCTACCATACAGAGCTATAAATATACAAAAATAAGTCCTATGGCAATTAACGTTTTATTGGTTGAAGACGACGAGCTACTCGTTAAGCGCATCCAAAATCACTTTACAGACACCGAATTTTCGATAGAAATAGACCCCACAGGTGCCGATGCCCTAAACATAGTTAGGCAACGCGTAAACCTACGCAGTGCTATTTCTCTTGCCATTATTGATATTGTATTACCCAAGCGTGATGGGTTGCAGCTTGCCAAAGAGCTCAACACTTTGACCGATATTGGCGTGATTGTTTTATCTAGCCGCGACTCTCAAGCCGATCGTATTGCAGGGCTTGCACAAGGTGCTGATGACTATATTTGTAAGCCTGTTGATTTATTAGAACTTGAGCTGCGCATGCGCGCACTTTATAAACGTATTGCAATTAATCAAGACGATGATGAAAGCGAAGAGTTTATAGAATACGCCGACTTTAAGCTCCACCCCGATAACCGCACATTAATTACCTCATCAGGTATTGAATCGCGCTTAACCGAAGCCGAGCATAAAGTGCTAATTTGTTTAATTAGCAACGCAGGCAAAGCAACCTCGCGAGAAAAAATATCAGAAGAAATAGGCCAACCAGATTGGAGCCCAAATGACCGTACTGTGGATGTTTTAATTGGCCGTTTGCGTAAAAAACTATACGATGAAAAAGACCAAAAACGCATTGTAACCGTGCGCGGCAAAGGTTACATGCTCTCAATTTAGCGCATTAAAATTTTAAACACAGAAAAACGCAGCAAGCACCGAGCTTAGCACCTTAAAATAATTAAACATTATTGCGGTTCGGTATTATTTCCAGCAGCGTTTAGTTTATTTAGTTAACTGCGCTAGTAACCGCTCAAAAGCGCGATAGTTTAGCGCCTCTTTTAGCTCTTCTAAACTAATATGCTCTGCACCTTTTAAATCACTAATAGTACGCGCCACTTTAATGACCCTATGGTACGAGCGTGGCGATAACGACAGCTTTTCGCTAGCGCGCGCTAAAAACTGCAACTCAGCAGGGGCTAAAGTGCAATGGATATTCATTTCTTTATTATTTAATCGTGCATTAACCTTACCTTGGCGCTTTAGCTGTGCACTGTAGGCTGCCTCTACTCGGGCTCTTACTTGGGCGCTGGTTTCTTCAGGCTCGGTACTTTGTAGCTCAACACTTGTTAGTCGCGGCAGCTCTATTTGTAAATCTATACGGTCTATAAACGGGCCTGATACGCGCGATAAATAGCGCATCACTTGTTCAGGTGTTGCTCGCTTATCATTATGACACCCGGTAGGGCTTGGGTTTAGTGCGGCTATAAGCTGAAACTGCGCCGGAAACTCCATTTGCCTTGCAGCCCGCGAAATAACCACCGAGCCGGTTTCCATGGGTTCACGCAGCGAATCAAGTACCTTACGTTCAAATTCCGGAAGCTCGTCCAAAAACAACACCCCGTTATGCGCAAGTGAAATTTCACCCGGTTTAGGGTTTGAAGAGCCACCAACTAAAGCGACTGCCGAGCAAGTGTGGTGTGGGTTTCGAAAAGGCCGTTGGCGCCAATTATTTAAATCAATTGATTGGCCAATAATAGAATACAGTGCAGCCGTTGATATTGCCTCATCGTCAGACATGGTTGGCATTATCGTAGCCATACGCTGCGCTAGCATAGATTTACCCGTACCAGGCGGGCCTAAAAAAAGTAGGTTATGGCCTCCAGCGGCGGCTATTTCTAGCACTCGCTTAGCACCGGGTTGGCCTTTAACATCACTTAAATCGAGTAAAAAGTCGGGAGACTGGGCGCAATCTGGGTATTCAATATTTAAAGGTAGTGGCTGCTGATTTAATAAATCCCCCCATACTTCTTGTAACGAGTTAACCGCTTTACGCTTAACGCCGTTCACCAAACTTGCGAGACTATCATTGGTAAAAGGTAAAAAGCAGCAACGGTTTTGCTCTTTTGCAGCAAGTACAGAAGGCAAAATGGCATTAACTCCCCGCACTTCACCATTAAGGGCAAGCTCACCGTAAAATTCATATTTATGTATATCTGGACACACTACCTGCCCCGAGGCCACTAAAATACCTACGGCAATGGCTAAGTCGAAACGCCCGCCATCTTTAGGTAAATCGGCAGGGGCTAAATTTACAGTAATACGTTGATCAGGAAAACCAAATTGAGAGTTTTCTAGGGCGCTACGCACCCTGTCTTTTGATTCTTTAACTGAGGCCTCTGGCAGCCCAACAATATTAAATGCCGGTAAACCATTACCTAGGTGTACTTCTACAATAACCTCGGGGGCGTTTATACCCACTTGGGCACGAGAATAAATGCGAGCTAGCGACATTCCTTATCCTAATTAATGGTTTAATTAATTAGTTTAGTCAGAATATTTAAAAACGTGTACTGTGATTTGCCATTTAATAGCCGCAATACGAAGCAATAAGGTGGTTACCATTGCCATTACCATGGCCAGCTCGGTCGCGAACGCAAAGTGAATTCCCAGCGTGTAAACTACACCGCCAGCAATACAGGTAATAGCATATAACTCGCCTTTTAGCAGCATAGGAATTTCGCGAGCAAGCACATCACGGAGCATGCCCCCAAAGCAACCTGTAATTACACCCATAATAATCGCGGTCATATTTGGCATGCCGGCTAGTAAGGCTTTTTGGGTGCCCATTACCGCAAAAAATGCTAAACCAAATGCATCGGCAATTTGTAATGTGTAGTGCGGAATCGACTTCTGCTTGTTAATAAGCCGCGTGGTAATAAATACCGCGGCTAAAATAGCATAAAAAAAACTTTGATCGTGTAGCCAAAATACCGGAACATCTAATATGAGATCGCGAACCGTACCGCCCCCAATCGCTGTTACCGCTGCTAATACTACAACACCAAAACCATCCATTTTCTTTTCGTGTGCGACCAAAGTACCTGTAACAGCAAACACAGCAATGCCGATTAAATCAAACCAGTGATAAAGTTCAGTCATGTGTAACAACCCAAAATTATTTGTGCCGTTTTAACATAAACTATACAAAGTTTTAAGTAATAACGTATTTTTAGAGAAGTTTATAATATTTATAGATATTACTTGGAGGTATAAATCTAAGAGTGCTTTATAGGGAAATAAATATAAATTTCAGGCATAAAAAAACACGCTTTTGGCGTGTCGATTTAATATAACTTATTATTTCAGTGGTTGCGGGAGCCAGAACTTATGAAAGGTGAACCGACGACCTTTGCTGGCTTATGGAGAGCTGAGACCGACGAGCTATCCATTTCACTGTATTTTAGGCATAAAAAAACACGCTTTAAGCGTGTCGATTTAATATAACTTATTATTTCAGTGGTTGCGGGAGCCGGATTTGAACCGACGACCTTCGGGTTATGAGCCCGACGAGCTACCAGGCTGCTCCATCCCGCGCCTGAAATATGTATACTTATTTAGCGTTGCTTACATTACAACGTGGCTGCCAACTCCCTAAAGGAAATTGGTTGCGGGAGCCGAATTTAAAACGACTACCTTTGCTGGCTAATGAAGAGCTGAGACCGACAAGCTTTTCTTTAACTAACATTTTACAGTAACCTCAAGCCCCTAAAGGAAATTGGTTGCGGGAGCCGGATTTGAACCGACGACCTTCGGGTTATGAGCCCGACGAGCTACCAGGCTGCTCCATCCCGCGCCTGTATATTTTAAGTCTATCGACTACTTAATTTAATCTCTTAAGTTAGAGTTTACAGTAACCAAGCTTTTAAAAAAATTGGTTGCGGGAGCCGGATTTGAACCGACGACCTTCGGGTTATGAGCCCGACGAGCTACCAGGCTGCTCCATCCCGCGCCTGTAATTTCTTTGAAATAGTTTCGTGTTAATAACGAGCCTGTTTCGAAGAGAGCGCTATAATATAGGAATAAACTTATATTGCAAGGCTTTAACTAGTTAATTGTGTTCAACCGAACAAAAAGCAATCAACAAGCCCTATAAATAGCTATCTCTGGTGTGGGCTTATCATTTTTTGAAACTCCCAATCTGGGTGCCCCATTACAATAAAGTCAGGATTTTCAGTGCTCTCACGCTGGTTATAAGTAAGCGGATTAAATTCTGCATCGGTTATACACCCGCCCGCCTCTTCTACAATAACTTGTGACGCGCCGGTGTCCCACTCGCCTGTAGGACCAATTCGTAAAAAGCAGTCGGCTTTGCCCTCGGCAACTATACATGCTTTTAGCGAGCACGAGCCTACTGCAATAGTGGCAAACTGCGTATTTAAATACTGACTGACCGCTTCAATTTTTTGTCTACGGCTTACTGCCAACGTTAGGTTATCGGGTGTTGCTACCGACATTTTTGTGTCGCTACCATTTTCTCGTTTAAATGCACCCTGATTAGCAGTAGCAAAGTAAGTGATCCCTTTTGCTGGCCAATGAATCACACCTAAAACGGGGTGGTTATTTTCAATAAGTGCAATATTAACGGCAAAGTCACCACTTTCTAAAATAAACTCGCCAGTGCCATCCATCGGATCTAATAACCAATATCGCTGCCAGTTCTTTCTTTGGGCAAGTGCCGGAATAGGCGTTTCTTCCGACATGATAGGGATGTCGGGCGCAAGCGCTTTTAAACCAGCAACAAGCACATCGTTAGACGCTAAGTCTGCTTTTGTAACAGGCGTAGAGTCTGATTTTTCTTGCTGGCCAATATCGTCTTTTTTATAAATAGCCATAATGGCATCGCCTGCACTTTGTGCAAGTTCAATACAAGGCTCTAGTAATTTATTCATTTGCAGCTCCAGACGCTAAATACTTATTTAATAATAGCAAAGCGGCAACACTGCGAGCTTCGGTAAAATCGTCTTGCTCTAATAATGACTGCCAATCTGTTAATGGCCACTTAACAACCACTAAAGGTTCGGGCTCATCACCTTCTAACGTTTGCGGATATAGTTGCTTAGCAAATAAAATATGCATGGTCGCGTTAAAGTAACTTGGCGCCATTGATACTACTTTTAGCGGCTCAAAAAATTCAGCACCAAAACCCACTTCTTCTTTAAGCTCTCTGTTTGCTGCTTGCTGTGGTGTTTCGCCTGGGTCTATCAAGCCTTTAGGAAAGCCTAATTGGTAGTCGTTTGTGCCCGCGCAATACTCACGTACCAGTAGCATTTCGTTATCTGCAGTTATTGGTACAATCATTACAGCCCCGCGGCCACCGCCACGTATGCGCTCATACTGGCGCTCTTCGTCATTAGAAAACTTAAGCTCTAACGATTCAACAGTAAATAAACGGCTTTTAGCAACTACATTGTTACTAATAATTTGAGGCGGAGTTGGGTGCTTTTTCTGTGTCATTGGCGTTATTTTGCTATCATGGCAGTTGTGCTTAATCATAAACTTTTCACAAGGAAAAGCCCATGCTAAATTGGTCAAAAATCGATACCGTTTTACTCGATATGGACGGAACATTACTCGATTTACATTTCGATAGTCACTTTTGGCTTAACGTTGTACCAGAGCAACTTGCGCTCACTCGCAATATTACCCTTGATGAAGCAAAAGCCGATATGCACAAACGCTATCAAGCGGTAAGTGGTCAAATACAGTGGTATTGCTTAGATTATTGGCAAGAGCAACTCAATTTACCTATAATGGAATTAAAACGCCAAACCCAGCACTTAATAAAAGTACGCGAAGATGTGCCCCACTTTTTAACAGAGTTAAAAAAAGCAGGTAAAGAGCTAATTCTTTTAACTAACGCCCACCCTGAAAACGTCATGCTTAAATTTGAACATACCGCGATAGATAATTATTTAGATGGCGTGGTGTCTACTCATCAATACGGAGTGAGTAAAGAGCAGCAAAGTTTATGGCATCAAGTACAAAAGGACTTAGGGTTTAATAAGCAGCGCACTTTGTTTGTTGATGACAGTGTGCCAGTTTTAAATGCTGCCCGAGAATACGGCATTGAACATTTACTTGCGGTGGCCAACCCAGATAGCCAGCAACCACATAATGTAATAGCCGATTACTTAAACGTAACCGACTACAGAAACATAATCTAGCAGCTAGATTATTGTTGCGGGTAACGCGCCACTAGGCCTTGATATACTAACTTTGCAAAGTCGGCATGTTCGGTATCAAGGCTTTTAACGACTTCGACTAAATGCTCGTTATCTTCTTGGCCATTCCATACTTTGATGTAGCTGCCATCTTTGTAGCCATGATCTTGGCGGAAAAAGTTTAACGTGTTTTTACCTACGTAACCGCGGTATAAATCGTCAATATCCATCCCTATTTGCGCCATACACCCTGCAAACGCGGCCGCGTTAAAGGTTTTATTTGCAACTGCTGAAGCTGCTAATATTTCAAGAGTTTGTTTAAAGTCATCTGCGGCCTGTGGTGCGCTAAGTTCTTGTTCTAGCTGCTTAGCTAACTCTTCGTAAGAGGTTGTTCCGTCAATTCTTAACGACAAACCAAAATGAAATATATCAACCAATTCTAGAATTACTTGCTCGGTGTCTGGGGTTTGTTTTTTCCACCACTTCCAACCGTAATGATCTAGCATTTCTGCACACTCTACCCAAATGGCTCTGTACCACTCAAAGCCTTGGCTAAACCATTGATCATGAACTTTAGTGTTCATGGCATTTTGCATTTCTAGCATTACTACTAGCTTATTTAAGTTGGCTGACATATCGTTTCCACTTGAGCTTTTAAATTACGCTTATGATACAGGCAAATAATAAAAAGTGCATTTTTGATCTATTATAAACAGCACATAAAAACAGGGCAGGAAATAATGATGAGTAAAGTGTTACTGCACACCTTGGCGAGTATTGTAATGGCTGCTTTTTTAGTAACGAATGCGCAAGCAAGTACAGAAGGAATTGCTGCAGCCCCCGAGCAAGTATCACCATTATTACCGGGCTTAAGCGTGCCTAATATAACGCTCAAAGATCAACATGGTAATAATGTAGAGTTACAAAAGCGCTTTGCTGAAAAAACAACGGTGCTTATTATTTACCGCGGAGGTTGGTGTCCTTATTGCTCAAAGCAACTGGCTAATATACAAAAAATTGAGCAGCAACTCGCTAATTTAAACGCGCAAATTATTGCAGTATCGCCAGATAGTCCAGAAAAACTAGCCCAAAGTAAAATAAGTTCACCAAATTATTTACTGCTTTCAGATGATAGCTTAACCCTAACAAAAGCCTTAGGTTTAGCTTATTTTTTAGATGATAAAACAGCCGCTATCTATCGCAATAAGCGCGGTGTTAACTTTGTTGATGCCCAAGGCAAGGTAAACGTCGCTTTACCTGTACCGGCTGTATTTGTAATTGATAAAAGTAGCGTTGTGTATTTTCAATACGCAAACCCTAATTACAAAGTACGTTTAACAGAGGAGCTATTATTAGCTGGCGTTAAATCAATAGAAAATCAATAATCTGTAGTTATACCAATCGACTTAAATATTTAATCATTCTAGGGGGCTAAATAGAGCGCTATAAATGTCTAATAACTTTACACCATTGATATTACAAAAAAGGCCAACTAGGTTGGCCTTTTAAACGTTTAACGCGAGCCACTAAACTCAGCCCACGACTCTATTAAATCTATAAAATCTTCAAAGCCACAACCACTCACTAGGCCATTTTCTTCAAGCATTAAGTCATCATCTTGATAGGCGACTAAATCTTCGCTGTCTTGGTGTAGAGCATGGGCTTCAAATAAGGCTTCGTCTTTAGAGAGTATTAAGTCTATCTCTTGGCCTTTTAACGTTATTGGCTCGTAACTTGTTTTTACCGAGCTAATAAGTGCTTGTACCATCGCGACTTTTTCTTTGCCAATTTCTTCGTTTAACCAGCGGCCAATTAGGGCATGCTCGCTACTTATTTTAATGCGCAGCCCACTAATGGGGTCACGTATAAATTGATATTCCATAATTTTTACTTTTAAAACGCTAATGCACTAATTATACCCATAAATAGCCTTAAACACCGACCCTAAAACGCAAAATAGCGCCAATGGGCGCTATTTAAATAGGTGACATAAAAGCTAACTTCGCGATCTAAAACGTGCAGCATCTATAATCGACCATAAATAAATAATAGGCACGAGTACGAAGCCTACTAATACATAAATAAGTGCGTAACTAATTATAATAGCTAGCGCAAAAAAGATAGCGGCTAAAATTCGCCCTTGTACCAATTGCCCTAAACCAGGAAAAAATATATTGCACAACGCTGCAATAACATTACCGCCAGAACCTTGATCAGCCATACTCACCTCTGTAGTTAATTAATTTTAATTTTAAGTTTTAGTTATTTACTTACTATCACACTTTATGCCAATTTATTAAAGCTTAAAAATCAAATAGTTAAATTACTACTAAATAACTGCTTTAGTATTTTTTACTAAATATAGGTCAATTTGATTATTTTTATTATTAATTATCGTTACTTAAGAGTACAAAAAAGCGACTAAGCGATTAGTTTTACAAGTATTTTTAGAATAGCTGTTCATAAAAACAGTATTTTATTTAGCCTAACAAAAACACCTGTTATACTGCCCTCATTATTGATTGAAAAGGCGTAACGATGGACGTTTCTGAATTACTCGATGGCTTAAATGACAAACAACGCGATGCCGTTGCAGCCCCACTACAAAACATGCTGGTATTAGCAGGTGCTGGTTCGGGTAAAACACGTGTTTTAGTTCATCGTATCGCGTGGTTAATGCAGGTTGAGCAAGCCTCTGCTTATAGTATTTTTGCGGTTACCTTTACTAATAAAGCCGCTAAAGAAATGCGCACCCGTGTTGAAGAAACCCTAAAAGCCCCTGTCGGTGGCATGTGGATTGGTACATTCCATGGTCTATCACACCGTATTTTGCGCGCTCACCATCGAGAAGCAAACCTACCAGAAGCCTTTCAAATTTTAGACTCTGACGATCAACTTAGAATGATCAAGCGCTTATTAAAATCAATGAATATTGATGACAAAAAGTGGCCCGCCAAACAATTTGGCTGGTACATCAGTGCTAAAAAAGATGAAGCCCTGCGCCCTAAAGATATTCAAGCCTACGATATAAACGAGCAAATGATGCTGCGTGTATATGCCGCGTATCAAGAAGCGTGTGACCGTGCAGGTTTAGTCGATTTTGCAGAAATACTGCTACGTAGCTACGAAGTACTTAAAAATAACCCTACGCTACTTCGCCATTACCAGCAGCGCTTTGCCCACATGCTGGTAGACGAGTTCCAAGATACCAATACCATTCAATACGCATGGTTAAAGCTACTTGCTGGTGATACACAAAGCATTATGATTGTAGGCGACGATGACCAAAGTATTTACGGTTGGCGCGGCGCTAAAATAGAAAACATTAAACGCTTTTTAACTGATTTTGACGCCGAAACTATTCGTCTTGAGCAAAACTACCGCTCAACCGCGACCATTCTAAAAGCATCTAATGCGCTAATTAAAAATAATTCAGAGCGCATGGGTAAAAGCCTTTGGACCGATGGTAACGAAGGCGAGCCTATATCAATTTATGCCGCCTTTAACGAGCTAGACGAAGCCCGCTTTGTAAGCAGCAAGCTACGCAGCTGGTTAAATGCTGGTAATGCGTTGCAAGACGCCGCTATTTTATACCGTAGTAACGCGCAATCTCGTGTACTCGAGGAAGCCATGCTACAAGAAGGCTTAAAATACCGTATTTACGGTGGTATGCGATTCTTCGAACGTCAAGAAATTAAAGATGCGCTATCGTACTTACGATTGGTAGGAAACCGCCAAGACGACGCCGCATTTGAGCGTGTAATTAACACCCCTGCGCGCGGTATTGGCGATAAAACACTTAGCCATATACGCGACTGTGCGCGTGCTGAGTCTCTGCCTCTTTGGTACGCAGCTAAAGCAATTGTTGAACAACAACATTTATCGGGTCGTGCGGCAAGCGCTGTTACAAAATTTGTAGAGTTGGTAGAGCACATAGAAGATAAAATTAGCGACCTTACACTGCAAGAGCAAGCCAAATACGCTATTCAAACCTCTGGCCTTATGGCTATGTATCAAGCTGAAAAAGGCGAAAAAGGCCGAGCTCGCGTAGAAAACTTAGAAGAGCTTATCAGTGCCTGCGATCAGTATGAACTCCCCGAAGAAGAAGAGTTTAGTTCACCACTACAAGGCTTTTTAGCCTACACCTCACTTGAATCTGGTGAAGGCCAAGCCGATGAACACGAAGATGCTGTGCAAATGATGACTCTTCACTCTGCTAAGGGCTTAGAGTTTCCACTGGTGTTTATGGTAGGCGTTGAAGAAGGCATGTTCCCATCGCAGCAAAGTAATGAAGAATCAGGGCGCTTAGAAGAAGAACGCCGCCTTTGTTACGTGGGCATGACCCGTGCCATGGACAAGCTTTACATAAGCCATGCCGAAAGCCGTCGTTTATACGGCCAAGAAAAGTACCATAGCCCATCGCGATTTTTACGTGAAATACCCGAAGATTGCGTAGAAGAAATTCGTATTAAAACACAGGTATCACGACCGCCTGCAGCAGGACGTTTTAGCGCATCAGTAAGCCATGCTGTATTTGAAGAAAGTGGTTTTAACTTAGGCCAACGTGTACTGCACGCTAAATTTGGTATTGGCACTGTGCTTAATTACGAAGGCAGCGGCGCGCAATCGCGTGTGCAAGTAAACTTTGATGACCTTGGTAGCAAATGGTTAGTAACCGCATATGCACGACTTCAAGCTGTATAAGCGCAGTGTTGAGCAATTAACGCAGCAACTAACTGGCGCAAAGCATCGCCAGTTAGTGCTGATTACAGGCCAGCCTACGTGGTGCTATGAGCTATTAAGCGCGTTAACCCGTTCGGATGATGTAAAGTTACTTTCAAGCAGCCTTGCCAATGCAAGTTGGCCTGAGCATACTCATCAACTACTTGGGCAAGAGTTTCCTCATGTCGTTTATGATGGCTTTAGTGGCATTTACCCCGATAAACTCGCTGCATTAGCCGGCACCGTAAAAGCCGGCGGGCTTTTATTTTTATTACTGCCTGATTTACAACGTTTAGCGTCATGGCAAGACCCTGCGCTGCAAAGCCTGCAATCTTATGGATGTAGTAATCAGCAAAGCTATTTTAATTTACGTTTTTCTCGCCTTTTACAAACGCTACCTGCCATACACTTTGATGAACACACTGACTTTAAACAGCCGCCGCTCAAAAGCAATGTAACAAATAAAATTGAGTATCAGGCGCAGCAACAATGCGTTGAGCAAATAATTAAGGTGGCCACAGGGCGTGCGAACAGGCCTTTAATTATTAATGCCGACAGAGGGCGAGGAAAATCAGCCGCGCTAGGTCTTGCAGCCGCAGCACTACATGATAAAAAAATCATTGTATGTGCAACACAATTTAGAGCCACCCATAGCTGTTTTAAGCATTTAGCTAAAAGCTTACAGGTTGAATACAAGGCTCAGCAAAAACATTTAGCTAATTTACAATACATGGCGCCCGATGCACTGCTTAATCAGTTGCCGCCATGTGATTTATTACTGGTTGATGAAGCCGCCGCAATACCTGTCCCACTACTGTTAACCATGTTAAAGCACTACCCGCGTATAGTCTTTGCAAGCACCTTGGTAGGCTACGAGGGTAATGGCCGAGGCTATACCATTCGCTTTACGCAACATATTAAAGCAAATTACAAAGCGGCAAAAATTGTAAACTTAGAAGACCCTTTACGTTTTGCCAAGGGCGACCCTCTTGAGCAACATGTACGCACACTCTTTGCTTTAGATGCACAATATAACGAATACCCACCCACTTTAAATAGCATTGAGCACGTTGAAGTCACTCAACAGCAACTCGTTGACAATGAGCCTTTACTGCAGCAAATAGTTGCGTTGCTAGCACTTGCCCATTACCAGAGCAGTGTTAACGATTTACGCCAATTACTTGATGCCCCAGCGCAAAGGCTGTTTATTAGTAGATGCGACATGCATGTTGTGGGTGTGTGTTTAATAGCAGTTGAAGGCGGTATGGATGCAGAGCTAGCTAAGCAAGTAATCAGTGGTGAGCGCCGCCCACAAGGGCATTTAATGGCACAATCGCTCGCGCAATTAAGCGCACAGCCAAGCTATTTAACAAAACAAAGCGCACGCGTTATTCGTATAGCTGTTGCACCTAACCTGCAGCAACAAGGCGTAGGTAAAGCATTGCTAGCGCATTGCCAACATCAGCTAACCCCCACCTGTAGTTATATAGGTGCAAGTTTTGGGGCTACAGCAGGGCTTTTACGTTTTTGGCAATCTCAGGACTTTAGTGCTGTAAAGCTAGGTTATCAGCGAGATAAAAGCACGGGTGAGCACTCAGCCCTCGTTATTAAAGCATTAAACACATCCACGCAGGGCTTACATACCTTAGCTCAGCAATTTAAAAGTGATTTGTTTTATGGTTTATTAACGCACTTTAGCCAACTCGACAGTGAGTTAGTCAGTGAGCTAATAAGTAAATTTATCGATGAATCTAGCGTGCCCAGCCCACCTATAAACACTGCAATTAGTACAATAAATCGCTTTAATACCGCGCCAAAACTATGGTATTTATTTAACCACTCCCCATCCAGCCTAATGGCAACTAAAAGTGAAGATCGCCACTTGCTGATACAAATGGTATTACAAAACCACAGTAATGAGCAGCTAATCAAGCAACATTGCTTAAGTGGAAAAAAAGCATTAGAGCAACAATTTAAACTCGCAGTTAAGTCACTAATTAAAAAACCACACAACCTTTAAGCTATTTATCTATTTTGTTCTATCCTTAAAGCATTACAAGGCAATTAAAGATAAAGGTATGGAATTCATAAACTTTCAAGTGGGCTGTAAAACCATTTCACTTAAAATTCTCGATATTTTACTCACCGAGCGGTTTGATAATAACCTCACTACATTGCCAAATAACAATAAGAGCTTTATTGGTGTAAAAGACTACATGGAAACACCCACGCCGGTGTTCGACCTAGGTGTTATTTTAAATGGCAGCTCTACAGAGCAAAGTAATAAAAAAGCACTTAATGAGCTAAGAACCTGGCAAGCTTCGCTTAATGATTGGTTTAGCCAATTTGAAAAAAGCATCGCGCAACAGAGCCACCTAATAACAAACGATAAAACTCAGCTGCACAACATCGCCGTATTTTATAAAGAGTTTAAAACTGACAACAGTGACCTAAAATCTATCATAGAAAAACTTGATGAGCCTTTTCAAGCGCTAGTAACAACTACAGATCGCGCAGTTAGTACTCATAACGAGCAAGACTATAAACAAGCCAGTAAATATTTAGCGAGTATAAAGCGCAACAGCTTTATGCAATTACAACGACTGTTTGATGCGGCAAAAGAGCAAATAACACTCGATTATAAACCTATTATTGTTTTTACTACTAAAGATGGGCTCAACCCGCATATCGGATTACTAGTAGATAAAGTAGAGGACAATATAGATTATAAAAAAGAAGACATTAAGCCACTCGATAAATTAACCGAAGTAGGCTTTGATATAGACCCGCAAACCAAAGGCATGATGCGAGGGCTAATAAAGTTAGCCGAAAAACACAGTGTTTTAATAGACCCTAGCGCAATATTTAGACCTGATCATTTAGCACAAGAGGAAGACGAAGAAACACAAGCGTATGGTTTATTCTAAAAATAAAAAAGCCGAGAAGGCTCTCGGCTAATTAACTTATAGCAACACGTTATACAGTAGCTATAATATCTTCAACTGGTAAACGCGCTTTAGGTTTGCCAAAGTTCCAATCTTCTTCTTCAACTGGGTAACCCATTGCAAGTGCCACTTCACAAATATGACCATCAAGCTCTTCGCTAAACTTCTCACCGATTAACTCTGGGTCAACACCTTCCATAGGCGTAGATGCAATATTTAAACGCGCCAGTGTATGCATAATGTTACCCAGTGCTAGGTAAACTTGTGCTTTAGTCCAGCTGCCATTGTAGCCATTTTCATCCGTATTCATTTCAGCAAAAGCGTAGGCTCCCATAAAGCTTTCACGCAGTTGCGCTGGTAAGTGACCAGAGCTCACTTCAACATCCACACGTTTAACAAACTTCTCTTTAGTAAACTTAGGATCGTAAGCTAATAACAGCGTATGCGACGCTTCTTTAGCGTGTAATTGATTAAACTGGTGCTTGTTAGCAAATGTATCGTGCAAACGCTGCTTAGCTTCATCACTTTCTACCAATACAAACTTCCAAGGTTGAGAGTTGATTGAAGAAGCAGACAAGCGAATAGCTTCTTTAATTACGTCAAGATCCGCCGATGAAATACGTTTGCTCGTATCGTATTTTTTAGCCGTGTAACGGTTATGTAAGTCTTTAATAATTTGATGAGACATGCTCTT
The DNA here is from genome assembly GCF_024518735.1 of Pseudoalteromonas agarivorans. NCBI lineage: Bacteria > Pseudomonadati > Pseudomonadota > Gammaproteobacteria > Alteromonadales > Pseudoalteromonadaceae > Pseudoalteromonas > Pseudoalteromonas agarivorans. Next base: position 960 of record NZ_JANIGJ010000009.1, on the reverse strand, counting down.
CTCCCCTTTGGTAAGGTATGTAAATACAAGATGGGGCAAGTTTATAGGCTTTGCTATCAATTGATAATTAGCAAAATACTTAAAAGACTTTCTAAAAAAATTTGATAATAGATCAAGCCTATACCTTTTGGGGTTACAGCTTTATTGTTGCGAGATCGGTCGTTACGAAACATATAGAGGCGGATACTGTTGCTGCTGGTAATCCAGCTCGTGAGATAAGAACACTATATTTACCATACAAAGATGTGCGGCGAGCCTTATCCGCGGGTTTCGTGATACTCAACCCACGCTACGGTGGTGGTGGAGACTGTGCGAATAATATCAGGAATGTATTTTTTACTTTTCTGCAGACGTAAAAAAAGCCCGGCTCTTTCGAGTCGGGCTTTCTTGTATTTGGAGCCTGGCAATGTCGTAGTGCCCACAGCGGTAGAGAGTCACATAGCAAATGCTACACTATCGTTGCCCCGGCTCGCCTTCGAGCTGTTTTACTTCTCTGATGAGTTAGCCATGGGTCTGGCTATTTATTAAATCCCAGACAGCAAAAAACCCGTCACATCGCTGTAACGGGTTTCTCTTATTTGAAGCCTGGCAATGTCCTACTTTCACATAGCAAATGCTACACTATCATCGGCGCTGTTTCGTTTCACTACTGAGTTCGGCATGGGATCAGGTGGGTCCAAAACGCTATGGTTACCAAGCAAATTTGGGTGTCAGTCCGTTTTCACGTACCAACTAAATTTGGAAAAATTCTGATAATATTTTTTAAGTCTAAGTATTTATCTACTTTAGCTATTAACTTCTGTCGCTTGTTTCTGTCACAAAACGCGTTTGGTGTTGTATGGTTAAGCCTCACGGGTAATTAGTACAAGTTAGCTTAATGGCTCACACCACTTCCACATCTTGCCTATCAACGTTGTAGTCTTCAACGGCCCTTCAGAGACTTTAAAAGTCTAGTGAGAA
>NZ_JANIGJ010000008.1:0-243311 GCF_024518735.1 Pseudoalteromonas agarivorans | reverse complement strand
TCAGCTAATTCTTTGTTGGGATATCGCCAAGCGGTAAGGCACCAGGTTTTGATCCTGGCATTCCCAGGTTCAAATCCTGGTATCCCAGCCAATTTCTTCTACCAAAGAAATTGCTATAAAGAATGACAGTATGCGGGAGTATCGGAATTGTCAGTAGTCTTGAATTAGACGCTGGATTTAGGTTCCAATACATTAACACCTGTGTATGTTAAATGCGGGAGTGGCGGAATTGGTAGACGCGCTGGATTTAGGTTCCAGTAACTTAGGTTGTGAGAGTTCAAGTCTCTCCTTCCGCACCATGTTCTCGATAAGAACTAAAATAATCAGCTAATTCTTTGTTGGGATATCGCCAAGCGGTAAGGCACCAGGTTTTGATCCTGGCATTCCCAGGTTCAAATCCTGGTATCCCAGCCAATTTCTTCTACCAAAGAAATTGCTATAAAGAATGACCATATGCGGGAGTATCGGAATTAGCAGTTGTCTTGAATTAGACGCTGGATTTAGGTTCCTATACATTAACACCTGTGTATGTAAAATGCGGGAGTGGCGGAATTGGTAGACGCGCTGGATTTAGGTTCCAGTATCTTAGGATGTGAGAGTTCAAGTCTCTCCTTCCGCACCATGTTCTTATCTAGAACTAAAACTATTCCAAATTTAGCGTTGGGATATCGCCAAGCGGTAAGGCACCAGGTTTTGATCCTGGCATTCCCAGGTTCAAATCCTGGTATCCCAGCCAATTTCTATATTATCCTGTACTCTTCCTCATTAGCATATTTGTGTATAAACTCATTAATGTTTACTGGCTTGCTAAAATAATACCCTTGCAAATAATCACAATCCATTAGTGTTAATGTTTGTTTAAGATCGTTATCTTCTATTCCCTCTGCCACCACTTTACAATTAAGTCGCGTCGCTAAAAACAATGTCGATTCAACAATCGCGTAATCTGCTATTTGAGTCAGCATGTCTTTTATAAATGACTGATCTATTTTTATTTGGCTTATTGGTAATTCTCGCAGTAATACCAAAGAAGAAAAACCAGTACCAAAATCATCTACACTAAATTCAAACCCTCTGCTATTTAGTTTTTGCATCATTGTGCGGGCGGCTTCTAGGTTTGTCATCATGGCGCATTCGGTTATTTCAAAAATAATTGCGTCGCTTAACGTTGGGTCATGCTTTACTAGTTCTTCAACAAACTCATAAAACTCCGGGCTTTCTAAATCTTTAGTAGAAAGGTTTACATGCAACGAACCTATAAACCCAGCTGCTTTTAACACCTTTAAATGCTTTATTGTTTCTAGTAGCACCCATTTAGAAATATTTAATATCAACCCACTTTGCTCGGCAATGCCAATAAATACCTCGGGGCTAATAAAAGAGCCATCACTTTGCGGCCAGCGTATTAATGCCTCTGCACCATGTACTTCATCGGCTCTGGCATCAAAAATAGGCTGTAAATAAAGCTCAAATTCGTGGTTTTTAATGGCATGCTTAATACGTGAGGTCATATTTGAAAGCTCATTTGCTCGGGTGCTCAGCGCCTCAAAGTAATGTACATACAGTTGCTGTGTGTCTTTAGCCTCATGCAGTGCTAAGTCTGCTTGCTTTAATAGCTCATTAGCGTGCGACGAGTGATTCGCAAAGGTTGTTATTCCCACAGTCACGTGTACACGTAAACTATGCTCGTAAATATGAAATGGGTGTTTGGTTGATTTTTTTATTGCTTCAATACATAAATCAATTGCCTCATTGGCTGAGCTATCAACAATAAGTGCAAATTCATCGCCGCCTAAACGGTACAGCTTGGCTATTCCCACAATATTATGGCTGAGAGTTTTTGAAAAAATGCTTAACAGCATATCCCCTACTTTATTGCCGTATGAGTCATTGATCGATTTAAAGCGGTTTAAATCTATAAGCATTAAATAAAACGAAGGCTCGTACTTAACTTGTTTGTTAAGCACCTGAAAAAACTTTTTTCGATTAGGGAGGCCAGTTAAGCTGTCGTTTTCGGCAAGGGTTCGTTGACGTTTTGCATAGCTGTCTATTTTTAAAATACTTTTATAACTGAGCTGAATAACTAAATAAACAAAAGCGCCCCCGCCAAATAAAATTAGCGATACGCTCATAGCAATAAATCCGGCTATATCGTTATTTACAAAATAATAAAGTACATACCAATAACCCACTATAAAGCTAAAAATAAGCGCCAGTAGCAAAATCCAGGAAACACGGTTAGTTTTTTTACAAATTTTTATTGTTGGCACAATGCTCAGCGTTAATAGCAAAGCGCCGACAATGAGTATAAAAATAAAAAAATTATCCACAAACACACAACTTTTAATTGGTTAGTAGTTTGAGTATGGCAAAAAAACGCAATAACGGAATAAATTAATAGTGACAACTATGCAGGTGCCAAGTGGCATAAGAAAGGGAGTGATTGGCCGTGCATTTATTAATTTAGCCAATCACTTAAGCGGATTTAATTAAGCTCCCCACTAATGGCGTATTTTAATACCCAGTTTTTTAAAGGACCGGTATTGTTAGCCATTTTTAAAAACTGGCTGCGTGCCCATTTTAGTGGCGTAATTTGGTTAGAAAAACCAAAGTAACACGCATCCATCATGCTCATCATTAATAGGTTGGCTTTACGGCGGCTTCGCTCGTATTCTTTTAGTTTTAGCGGGCAACCAATATCATCAGCGTCGTCAAGTGCCTGTGCGAGTGCTACCACATCTTGAAAACCTAAATTAACGCCTTGCCCGGCCAGTGGGTTAATTGTGTGAGCCGCATCGCCCACTAAGACCAAACGCCCATTAGAGTAATTATTTGCATGCTGACGGGTAAGCGGAAATACCGCATGGCTTTGCACCTCAAAATCCCCTGCAAGAAGCGGAAACTTCTTTAAAACATGCGCTTTAATTTGCTCAGCCGTTAACCCTTTAAAGTTTTGTAAGGTATTGGCGCTGTCGTACCAAATTAAATTAGCGTATGGCGCCTGCATAGGTAAAAAGGCTAACGGGCCTGTAGGGGTAAATTGTTGCCATGTTTTTACTTGCTGCGGCGCATCTAGCTTTATTAGTACGCCCATGCAGTGCTGCTGATACTGCCACCCTGTTACACCAATATTTGCCTTGGCACGTAGCTGCGATTGCCCGCCATCGGCTGCAATAACTAAATCAGCAGTGTAACGGGTATCGCCATAAATGAGGGTGATTGACGTTGTGTCTTGCTCAATAGCGCTTAAAGGTGCTGGCTGTTCAATAACCTCAATATTATAATGTGCAAACTGCTGCCAAAGGCTTGCTTGTATTAAATTGTTTTCAATTAAATGACCTAAGTGCGAAGTATTAATATCGGCGCAATCAAATAATAGGTTGTCGCCACCGCGCTCAAATGCTTCTAACTGCGTGTAAGGTGCTAATCGATTTTGCCTTAAAATAGGCATAGCCCCTAGCTCGTCCAGCAGGTTTTCTGAAAAACGGTTAATAGCCGATACCCGTATATCTACCTGATCACTTGCTAAAATGGCGTCGGCGTTAATCAGTGTTTTTTCTATTATTTGTACTGATTTTCCTTGCTGTGCAAGCTTTATGGCCATGGCCGCACCGACCATCCCAGCGCCTACAACAATCACTTTGTTTTGAGTCATGTTTTTCATCATTTGGTTAATACGTGAAACTGTTTTGATTGTACCGTAACTCCCCGCATTAGTGCGAGAGTATATAACTATCACGCTATTAAACTGCCTGTGTATTGATTTGAGATCACAAACATGAAAACTATACTTGGATCTGGGCGGGTATCCAGCTAAAATACGCGTCCTTTAAGTGAGCAACCTTGCTCCTTAATCCCGTTTTAAGCACATTTTTGTGCCACTACCGAATTGAACACGAGGCTATATTTCAATGAGCAAAAAGCTGCATATCAAAACTTGGGGTTGTCAGATGAACGAGTACGACTCTCAGAAGATGGCTGATCTTTTAGATGCTACCAACGGCTACCAGCTAACGGAAGAAGCAGCAGACGCCGACGTTATTTTACTTAACACCTGTTCAATTCGTGAAAAAGCGCAAGAAAAAGTATTTCACCAATTAGGTCGCTGGAAGTTATTAAAAGACGACAAGCCAGATTTAATTATTGGTGTAGGTGGTTGTGTTGCCTCACAAGAAGGTGACTCTATTCGCCAGCGCGCACCGTTTGTTGATGTTATTTTTGGCCCACAAACATTGCACCGTTTACCAGAAATGATTAAACAAGTGCAAGGCGACAAAGGCTCATCGGTGGTTGATATTTCGTTCCCAGAAATTGAAAAGTTTGACCGTTTACCAGAGCCAAAAGCAGAAGGCCCGTCTGCATTTGTATCAATAATGGAAGGTTGTTCTAAGTACTGTACTTTTTGTGTTGTACCTTATACCCGTGGAGAAGAAGTTAGCCGCCCATTAGATGACGTATTATTAGAAGTTGCGCAACTTGCCGAGCAAGGCGTACGTGAAGTAAACCTGCTGGGTCAAAACGTAAACGCATACCGCGGTGAAACACACGATGGCGAAATTTGTTACTTCTCAGATTTAATCCGTTATGTAGCAGCGATTGATGGCATTGACCGTATTCGTTACACCACCTCGCACCCGGTAGAGTTTACGCCAGATATTATTGATGCGTACGCTGATGTACCAGAGCTTGTTGATCACTTACACCTACCTGTGCAAAGTGGTTCAGACCGTATTCTTAATTTAATGAAACGCGGCCATACAGCGCTTGAGTACAAATCAACAATACGTAAGCTGCGTAAAATTCGCCCTAACTTAAGCATGTCGTCAGACTTCATTATTGGTTTCCCAGGTGAAAGCAAAACAGACTTTGAAGCCACAATGAACCTAATTAACGACATTGGCTTTGATATGAGCTTTAGCTTTATTTACAGTGCGCGTCCAGGTACGCCTGCCGCCGACTTACCTGATGACGTATCAGAGCAAGAGAAAAAAGAGCGCTTATACCTACTACAAAACCGTATTACACAAATGGCACAACAAATTAGCCGCCAAATGTTTGATACAGAGCAACGTATCTTAGTTGAGGGCCCTTCTAAAAAGAACCCAATGGAATTACGTGGCCGCACCGAAAACAACCGTGTAGTTAACTTTGTTGGCCCACACACAGTGATCGGCCAGTTTGTTGATGTACGTATTACCGAAGCGTTACCAAACTCTTTACGTGGCGATTTAATTCGTACAGAATCAGAAATGAACTTACGTCGTGATATTGCTCCTTCAGCTATTTTAACAAAAGCTGCAAGCGTTGAGCCAAAAATCGATACAATCAACGAAATTGGCGTAGCTACTTTCGTACCGTAGTTGTATAAATTCATTGCGCCAGTAACCCTTACTGGCGCACCCGAATAGGAAGTAATTTTGAGTAATCAGTTAAAAACATTAGAGATTTATTTAGAACCTGCCGACAACAAACGCCTTTCTTCTTTATGTGGCCCGTTTGACGAAAACATCAAACAAATTGAACGCCGCCTAGGTGTTGAAATAATCCACCGCGACAACTTTTTTAAAGTAACAGGTAAACTGCACTCAAGTGCCGCGGCCGTAGACATTTTAAAAAACCTTTATGTTGATACTCAACCTGTTCGTGGCGAAATTGGTGAAATAGAGCCCGACAACGTACATTTAGCCATTACCGAATCAAAAGCCCTAGAACAAGAAGTGCCGCAAAGTGCGTACGGCAAAGAAATGTTTATTAAAACCCGCCGTGGCGTAATTAAACCGCGTAACGACAACCAAGGTTTGTATGTTGCTAATATTTTGCATCACGACATTACCTTTGGGATTGGCCCTGCCGGTACAGGTAAAACATACCTAGCAGTTGCAGCCGCAGTAGATGCTCTAGAGCGCCAAGAAATTCGTCGTATATTACTTACCCGCCCAGCGGTAGAAGCCGGCGAAAAACTAGGTTTTTTACCAGGCGATTTAAGCCAAAAGGTAGACCCATACCTGCGCCCTCTTTACGACGCGCTATTTGAAATGCTTGGCTTTGAAAAAGTTGAAAAGCTTATTGAAAAACACATTATTGAAATTGCCCCACTTGCTTACATGCGTGGCCGTACACTAAATGATGCGTTTATTATTTTAGATGAAAGCCAAAATACCACCGCCGAGCAAATGAAAATGTTTTTAACCCGTATAGGCTTTAACTCTAAAGCAGTAATAACGGGCGATATAACACAAGTTGATTTACCACGCGGTGCGCGCTCAGGCCTTCGTCATGCAATAGAAGTACTTAGCGATGTTGAAGAAATTAGCTTTAACTTTTTCCAATCGCACGACATTGTTCGCCACCCTGTTGTTGGCCGTATTGTCGAAGCCTACGAGCGCAATGACGAAAGCGAGCGACTAAAGCGTATAGAAAAACAAAAAGCCAAAGAGCAACTTGCCGCTCAACAGCCGCCTTCTACTAAAGAGTAATACCGTGAGCACCGAATTAGATTTACAAATAGCGTGTGAGTTTGACAACCTCCCAAGCGAAGAACAATTTGCACTGTGGGCCGATAAAGCCCTGAGCAAGTTTCGTGATGAGTCTGAGCTGAGCATCGTTATAAGCGATGAAGCGCAATCACAACAATTAAACAACGACTACCGTGGTAAAAATAAACCAACCAACGTGTTGTCGTTCGAATTTGAAGCACCGCCAGGCATTGATTTGCCATTAGTAGGTGATTTAATAATTTGCCCAGCCATTGTATTAGCTGAGGCAATCGAGCAAGAAAAGTCATTTCATGACCACTTTGCCCATATGGTTATTCATGGATGCTTGCATTTACTTGGATTTGACCATATAAAGAGTGAAGACGCTTTTGAGATGGAAAGCATAGAAAAGCAATTACTTGCAGAGCTAAACATAGCTGACCCATACCGGGACGAAATTTAAATTAACGGAGCATTTAGACGCAATGAGCGACGATAACTCGCAATCTAGCCAGGGTTCTTCTGGCAAAACGTGGATGGGCCGCATAGCCCAAATGTTGCAAGGGGAACCCCAGAATAGAGAAGAGCTGGTTGAAGTAATTGCCGACGCGCAAGAGCGTGACGTAATCGACCCAGAAACCAAAGAAATGATCGAAGGTGTGCTTGGTGTATCCAAGCTTAAAGTGCGCGATATAATGATCCCGCGCTCACAAATGGTCACACTTGAGGTCGACAGCCCCCTTGAAGATTTGATCCCCATGATGGTCGACTCCACCCACTCGCGTTTTCCGGTGGTGTGTGAAGACAAAGACCACGTTGAAGGTATTTTGCTCGCAAAAGACTTGCTGCCGCTTATTTTAAATAAAGATGAGCACCTACCCTCACTGCGCGAATATTTACGCCCAGCCATGGTAGTGCCAGAAAGCAAGCGCGTAGACACCCTACTAAATGAATTTCGTCAGCAACGCTACCACATGGCTATTGTAATTGACGAATACGGCGGTGTATCGGGACTTGTAACCATTGAAGATATTCTTGAAATAATCGTCGGCGAAATCGAAGATGAACACGACGAAGAAGAAGATCAACAAGATATTCGCCAACTTGCTAAGCATGTATACGTAGTACAAGCGCTCACCCCTGTAGATGACTTTAACGAGTACTTTAAAACAGGTTACAGCACCGATGAAGCCGATACCATTGGCGGCACGGTACTACACGCATTTGGCCATATGCCAAGTCGCGGCGAAACAATTGAAATAGACGACTATCAGTTTAAAGTAACTAATTCTGATAACCGTCGTATTTTACAACTGCAAGTCACCGTTCCTAAGGTTGATGAAAACGACAGTGAAGAAACTACTAACTAAACTCACCCTGTTAGTAAAAGATAAAAAAGCATGGCTCGCACTGGTTGCGGGCCTTATTTTAACTTTTGGCTACGCCCCCTACCAAATTTGGCCCATCGCATTTTTTAGCATTGCCGCCATTATTTTTTGTATTAACCCAAACAACACAGGCAAAGCGCACGCAAAAAGCGCCGCTAAATATGGCTTTATATTTGGCTTAGGCTGGTTTGGCGCGGGTATTAGCTGGGTGCACGTATCTATTGCCACCTTTGGCGGCATGCCGCTTATAGCATCGCTCTCGTTAATGGCTTTACTGTGCTCATATTTAGCCCTGTTTCCGGCGCTGGCGTTTTGGGCTGCAACTCGCTTTGCAAGTGGCCCTAAAAGCATGGGGGCACTTCTAATTGCCACTATAGCCATTAGTGAATACTTACGTGGACACTTACTGACCGGCTTTCCATGGCTAAGTTTTGGCTATACACAAACAGATGGCCCGCTTAGGCTGCTTGCGCCTTATATTGGCGAATTTGGCTTAACGCTTACCTGTGTTGGCATTGGTTTTGCCCTTTACAGGCTCACCCAAAAAGATTTTAAAACCCCACTAATAAGCGCAGCCGCTTTAGCGTTACTTGTTATTGGCGCATTAAATACCGGTAATAATCACTACTCTGGCAAAGAAATGTCGACCTTATTGGTACAAGGTAATATTAAACAACACCTGCGTTTTGAACCCAGTGAGTTTTGGACCACCATGAGCAAGTACCAAGACCTAACGCGCCCACACTGGGATGCTGACCTAGTGGTATGGCCCGAAGCCGCCGTGCCCGAAATAGAAGCCCTTGCCGACACTTACTTAGCCAATTTAGACAGCGCGGCCTCGTTTAATAAAACCGCATTAGTTACCGGTATTGTTGACTACCAGCTCGACACCAAAACCATTTACAACACCCTTATTGTGGTAGGTAATAAAGAACACAACGACGAGCACGGCCATTACCGCTACCTAGACAAAAACCGCTACCGTAAACACCAGTTGTTACCTATCGGCGAATTTGTACCATTTCAGGATGTACTGCGCCCTATAGCGCCATTGTTTGATTTACCTATGTCATCGTTTACCCGTGGCGATAGAGTGCAAAACAACCTACGCGCCAATGGCTTTAACCTGCTACCTGCCATCTGCTACGAAATAGTATTTGCCGATTTAGTACGCGGTAATTACAAAAGCGACTCTGACTTGCTGTTTACCGTAAGTAACGATGCCTGGTTTGGCGACTCTATTGGGCCATTACAACACATGCAAATAGCCCGCATGCGCGCATTAGAATTACAACGCCCGCTGGTACGTGTTACCAACAATGGCGTAAGCGCCGTATACGACCCAATAAGCCACACTCAGCAAACCATGCCACAGTTTGAAGCCGCGACCATGAAAGCCGATATAAAGCTTATACAAGGCGACAGTGTGTACAGTCAATACGGAAACATTTTTGTGTGGGGGGTTGTGGTGTTGATGATGTTCGGTGGAATTGGGGTTAGGTTTAGGAAGTGAGCTCTAAGGTACTAAGTTTCATGTATTTAGTACCTTTCTAAAATTTTGTGAATATGCTTTCAAATAATCAGAAACTAAATCAGTCTATTCTGCTAGGTTTTAGTACTTAGAACCCCATTCACTACAGCTAAGGCTTCTTTTTTATCTTGAATAAACCGTTCTTCATAATAAACAGTTTTTTTATATGAGCTATCATACATTGCACTTATAGTTGCTGCGTACTCAAGGTATATTGCTTCGAACTCCATGTTACTAAATAATCCTGATAATAGAGTCAGTGTGCTTTTATCCAATAGCGCTAATATATCCTTTACACTACCTACGTTATGACAAAATAAGAGTAAAATAACCTGTCCCTTTGAGTCACTATTTAAAAAGCTATTTATAATTGAATTAAGGGATTTACTAACATCAATACGCTCATTATCGTGGAACCTATGCGTGTGTCTAAAGCTCATATAAATAAAGCATACTATGAAAAAAGTGTCATGATTTAAATGCCGTCTTAATTCCAATAAATCTACTATGGCATCTTCGGAAAATAGATAACTTTTTAAACCACTTCTAGGATTCATAAACATATTTTTTCGTATAACTAAGCTGTCTAATAAATCTTTTGAGCCTTCTGTTTCATCAAATTTAATTGCACTGTGTATAAGGAGTTTAGCTATATTAATATCTTCTAATTGATTATGTAGCATAACCCAACCATACGAATTTAACGAATCAGCCCAGACCCGTCGTGCATTAACATCTTTAAATCCATTACATAAAACGCCTACACTATCCTTATCACCTTGAACAATTTTAGTAAAACTCTTGTAAACCTTCATTTTCTTTAACGTATTATTGTCGAGAAATCCAGAAAATAAAATGCTATAAATTCGTTCGCTATTGATAGATAACAGATGATTCGTAATATTTTTTAAGGAGATAATCCTCCCCAAGGTTTCATTGTCTTCATCTGGCATCACATCATATAACTCAATCAAGCCCAAATGAATAAGTGTACCTTCTATAATAACTTTAAGCTGTGGCGTGCAATCAGAAAAATGTTCGTTGATAAAAGCATTAACCCTTAAGCCTTTCGTTGATATTTCTCCCAATAAAATTTGATATAAGGTATCGTGGAATTTTGGTTGATTATTTTTTAGAGCTTGAATTAATATAAAATCATAAAGTAAAACCTCTCCTTTAATATTTTCCCAAGAAGATTTAACTTGGCTACTCAAAGATTCAAAATCTCTAAACGACGGTAGTAGCAAATCAACTAATTCTGGGCATTTCTTTACCTCAGAATTCGGCAGCACATCTTTATAATATTTTTGTAAATTTTCATCAATTAATCCATCTGCTAATTTAGTTATATCATCTGTTAAATCAGGGACTGAAAAATCAAACCGTATTGGGCAAATTCTTAATAATGTATCTGAAAACTCTGGGCGGTTTTCACCTGCAAAAATATAATCAATACCTTGCAGCTCTTCTAGTCTATCTAGCAGGCCGGCAAGCACATGAAGGCTGTCTAACGCTTTTTGATTTCGATCGAGATCTTGAATTGTTACTAATAACCTTAAATTTGCGGCATTAATTACATCACTTAAGCTTTTTAAAAGTGCATCTGGAGATTTAGGTTTATGCATAAACGCTGCAAATATTTTAGAAGACGTATTACCTGCATTCATAGCTGAAATATAGTGCGACGGTAAAGAGCGAAACCTGCACATATCAATCTCAGTGCTTAGTGCTATTAGCACTTCATCTAATACATATTGGATAATAGATTCAGCCTCAACACCCCATAAATCAACGTTACAATGAACTAATTTTGGCCATTCTTTTTTACTTTTTAACTTACCAATAGCTAAATTTATAGCCGTTGTCTTCCCCACACCAAACGGGCCACATATTAAAATGCGTTTACTCTTTGCTTGATTTTTCTCATCGCATAAAGTTTCTTGAATTTGTTTAGCGATATGCCGCGTTGAAGCATTGTTTTTTGGGTCATCAATACATAGAGGAGTTATTTTTTGCGTAATACGAACTTTTAAAAACTCTAATGCAGGTAAAAGTGTTAATCCACTTAAAAGAGGTAAATATATAGACACTAAATCTAAACTAAATAAAATGCTGGCCGTTTTAGATTCAAAAAACAACCAAATAGTAATAGTCCATGTTACAGATATCATTAGCGAAGGATACCGCCAGTTAAACTGCCAGTACCTTTTTGAATTATAGATAGAGAAACTATCTGCTATTTTATTTACGGCTAAGCCTGCTAAAAATAATAATGTAACGTAACCATACAGAGGTGCAAAATTTGAAGTATTAAATGTTTTGTGGAGAAGATTAGCCCAATTGTACCAAAGAGTTTGAATACTCGTTATAGAAGACAAAATTGAAAATAAAAAATAGGTAATAACCCCATATACAATTAATGTTATATAACGAGAAAAAGTGACCATATTCATCCATGTACTCAATATTTACTTTTTTACATGCTAACACGCCCTAATAATAAACAGAAAAATAGTCTGAGCTACTTTATGTCTCTTTAAGCATTAGCTTTTTCTAATTAATATAATCCAATAGATAAGAGCTATAAGTCATCAATGCTAACCTCAATCTCCTGAGATAAATCAGTTCTACGACTTTCAACAATTTTAGTTAATTCAAATTCATCAAGCTGATCCATTAGTAACTCATACAATTGTGCTGGAACTAAATAAGCAACTGGCTCATTATATTTTAAAATTTCGATAGCCTCTCCATCAGCATTATTTATGAGCGCAATTGGATTTTTCTTCAGTTCTGAAATACTAGCTGAACAATCAGCTAAAATCTTTTTCATAGCTCACCTGATAAAGTTAAACCTGTACTTCATTTTAAGTTTTTAAACTCAACCTGTATATTTTTATAATTACTTTACGCTTTCACTGTATCTACAACAGTTTCAACATTTACAACTTGATGCACACTGCCCTGAATAACCACAGTCGCTGATATTTTATCTTGAATAGCTTGCCTGTTTGGGTCCCAGTACACTTGTAAGAAGCCTAATAAACCTGTTGCAAAACCGGCGCCGTATCCACCGTATCTGCCAAAACAATCAAGCATACCTAGTGGCTCGCCATTTAGTGATACCACCCGAATATTACATACTTTTTTACCTGGGGTTTGTGCGCGCCATAATAACGAGAACAACGTAAAGTATACGGCAGCCCAACCAAAACCAAGGCCTAGGTCTTGAATAATGCCTTTACCCCACTGCAAAATGCTGGTGACAGGTTTGGTTTGCTCGCTTTTAGTTTCAGCTTTTTCAGTGATATTGCTTTTATGAGTTACTTCGTCCGAAATACTTTCTCGCCCTGTCTCATTATTTTTAAAATCATCTGCCGCAACGGGTTCATCATCAGATATGGCCATTAAGTGCAATAATGTGCGCGTAACTTCAATCCCTCCTACGTTTTGCATTTCAGCAAGCGCTGGTAATTGGCCAACTAAATTAGCTCGAGCAACGCTTTGGCAAGCGTCATCGCAGTTTTTATCGTCGTCTGTTTGCGTTAAATAGGTGCGTATTATTGCTTTATCATGCTCGCTTAGCTCATCGTTTTGCTGTGTTTTTTCTAGTTGAGGTGTTTGTATAGCGGTATCGCCTTCAAAAAAATCAATCGCTAACGAGAGTACAGTTAGTGAACTTACAAATAAAAAGCTCGCGGCAAAAAGCTTTAAGGCTCTGCGCCAAAACGACGACATTTTTGGAAGATATTGCTACGCAGTGCCTTTATAAAAAGCCATTGCAGCCACAAAGGCAATTAAAGTGGCGCTTAGCTTAGCGGCCATAAATATTAAAGTGACATCAATAGTCATCGCCAATGCACGTTTAATTGGGCTCGCTAATGGAATACCTAATAACGCTTGGTCAATTTTAAAGGCATACGGGGTGATCACGTCTTTGGTTTCAGAGCCTGATAACGCGAGATGCTCTATCTCTTTGGTTTTCATTTTTATTTTTATGTTTTTAAAATGGGTAAGCTATTTAACTTACGCGCTTTTTATTGTTATATCAATCCGCTTAATTAAGTGATCTATATTGCTGATTGGTATTAGCCCAAGTTAAAGCTACTGATTTACCAGCATAAAAAAAGGGCTGCATACATGCAGCCCTTAAAATACTTTATTTATAAATAATTAAGCGGTTGGGTAATCGGTATAGCCTTGCTCTGCGCCACCAAATAAGGTATCGGGGTTGTGGCTATTTAGCGGTTTACCTTGCTTTAAACGTGCTGGTAAATCTGGGTTAGACACAAACGGGCGACCAAAGCCAATCATGTCGGCCCAGCCTTGTGCTAGGGCTTCATCGGCACGTTCTTTAGTGTACTTACCTGCATAAATTAATACGCCGCTGTACGCTTTACGAATAGCCTGCTTAAATTCAACACTCATTAAAGGGGCATCATCCCAATCGGCTTCAGCAATGTGCATGTAGCCCACGCCAGCGTCGTTTAGTGCTTGAGCAACGGCTAAATATGTTTGCTCTGGGTTATCATCAACCGTGCCGTTAAGCGTGGTAAGTGGTGCAAGCCTTACACCTACTTTTTGACTACCAATTTCATCGCTTACTGCATTTACGACCTCTGTTAAAAAACGCAAACGATTTTGCACACTGCCGCCATATTCATCAGTACGGGCATTTGATTGCGAGTCTAAAAATTGGTTAATTAAATACCCATTAGCGGCGTGTAGCTCTATGCCATCAAAGCCTGCGTCTACTGCATTTTTAGCCGCTTGGCGAAATTCGCCTAGTACATTTTCAATATCTTGCTTGCTCATTTCACGCGGTAACTGAGTCTCAACAAAGCCAGGCTCGCCGTTAGTATCTACAAATACTTTTACGTCTTTTGCAGCAATGGCCGATGCGGATATAGGCTGTACACCGCCTGTGTTATCGCTGTGAGTTACGCGCCCTACATGCCAAAGCTGCGCAAACATAACGCCACCAGCATCGTGCACTTTGTTGGTTACCGTGCGCCAACCTGCTACTTGTTCGTTTGTGTAAATACCTGGTGTCCAAGCATAGCCTTTACCCAGCTCACTTATTTGTGTGCCTTCGCTTACTATTAACCCAGCACTTGCTCGCTGCGCATAATAAGTGGCCATTAAATCATTGGCAATGTCGCCAGGCTGCGTTGAGCGCGAGCGAGTCATTGGTGGCATAACAATACGGTTTTTTAAAGTTTTACCTGCAAGTTCTATGGGTGAGAAAAGTAACGTCATAATGCCTCCTAAGTTTGATGGCGCTCATAATAGCGCAGCTATATAAATTCAAAAATAGCAAAAAACACAAAATAGCTTTGTTGTATTTGCAAAAGTGTCTACTTATTCTTCTGCTGAGCATTACATACAAACTATTTAAAAAGTGATGCTAGTGCTAGAAAATTTAATTGATACAATATAACATACCAATAGATAACTATTAGTAAGTAAAATTAAATGATAAATAAACTGCCCGTCACAGTGTTATCAGGCTTTTTAGGCGCTGGTAAAACAACCGTACTTAGCCATATTCTTAATAACCGACAAGGAAAAAAGTGGCTGTTATTGTCAACGATATGAGCGACATAAACATAGATGCAGCCACAATTAAAAACGATGTATCACTCAATCACAGCAACGAAAAACTCGTCGAAATGAGCAACGGCTGTATTTGCTGCACCCTACGAGAAGATTTACTTGTTGAAGTGGGTAAACTTGCCAAAGATGGCCGTTTTGATTATCTCGTCATTGAATCAACAGGCATTTCAGAACCCCTACCGGTTGCCGAAACATTTACTTTTGCCGACGAAAACGGTGTTTCTCTTGGTGATGTTGCCACCCTCGATACCATGGTAACCGTGGTTGATGCGGTTAACTTTTTAACCGACTACGAACAAGCAAACGATTTACAAGATACTGGCGAATCGTTAGGAGAAGACGACGAGCGAAGCGTGGCTGACCTACTTGTTGATCAAGTTGAATTTGCCGACGTTATTTTAATTAGCAAAACTGATTTAGTCACCAATGAACAGCTCAATAAGCTTATTGCTATTTTAAATACGCTTAATACTCAAGCTAAAATCATTCCTATATCAAACGGCAATATTAATATTAACGAAGTGCTCAATACGGGCTTATTTAATTTCGCACGCGCCCAACAAGCACCAGGTTGGCTTAAAGAAATGCGTGGTGAACACATTCCCGAAACCGAAGAGTATGGTATTAGCAGCTTTAATTATACGGCGCGCCGCCCATTTAATCCTGAAAAGTTTTATCACTTTTTGCACAACACCGAGCAATTTGGCAAGCTCATTCGCTCTAAAGGGTATTTTTGGCTCGCAACGCGCCCTTTATTTTGCGCGCAGTGGAGCCAAGCCGGCGGTATAGCTCATTACGGGTTTGCTGGCATGTTTTATAAAGCAATTCCTAAAAAAGACTGGCCCACAGAGCCCGAGCTACTTGCTGATATAAACAGTAAATGGATAGAGCCCTTTGGTGATATGCGTCAAGAACTTGTATTTATTGGTCAGTCGTTAAATAAACAAGCCATGATTGAGGCGCTTGATGACTGCCTACTGCCAGAAGAAGCCGTGCTTAAAGGTAAAGATTTTTGGAAAACCTATAACGACCCGTTTCCTATTTGGGAGGAAGTGTAATGAATGCCCTAGCTCCAATAACGGTGCAAATAAAACCCACTGAGCAACTCCACCGAAGTGCAGCCAAAGACAGTAACGCCAATGTATTGCCACACATTTATGACCAAAACACTAACATCGTTATTTGGCAAAGAGACCTTGAACAAGCATTAACAAATGCCGTTAATACACTCATTAGCACTAATGCTATAAAACCACTTGAGCTTGCGGTATCTCCCGATGATGCGTTTGATAAGTTAGTTACTGCACTTAAACCAGATGATAACAAGCGCGATGAAACTGATGCGCTGTGTGAAGACATAGCATTATTAGTTGAAATGTTTTGCTGCCTATTTGATTTAAAACGCGCCGGTTTAAGGCTAAAAATATTAGATAAACCTATGTGCCCGCGTTTTCATGTAGACAAAATTCCGTGCCGATTAGTGACTACTTACCAAGGCGTTGCAACGCAGTGGTTAAATCACAGCGATGTAGACCGCTCAAAGCTAGGAACTGGTAATTTAGGTAAGCCCGATGAAGAGTCTGGCTTATTTAAAAGCCTAAATAATATTAATCAGCTAAATCAAGGGGATGTTGCCCTGCTTAAAGGCGAGTACTGGGATGAAAACGAAGGCGCAGGGCTTGTACACCGCTCTCCACCGGTAGCTGCAAATGAGAAACGCTTATTGCTCACCCTTGATTTTATTTAAAATTGTTGTGGTGATAAACGCTGCACTAATGGGCGTTTATTACCCTCGCGATTACTTCGTACAACCCTTGTGTATTTACCGGTTTAGATACAAAATCATCCATGCCTACACTTAAACAGCGCTGCTTATCATCTTCATAGGCGTTTGCGGTAATAGCAACAATGGGCACATGTGCCTTTGTGTTTACCTCGTTAGCCCGTATTGTTTGGGTGCACTCGTAGCCATCCATATTAGGCATTTGGCAATCCATTAAAATTAAATCAAAGCGATTACCTTCAAGTACTTTTAGCGCTTCTATGCCATCGGTTGCCATCACTAAGTTCACCTTTGTAGGCTCTAGCATTTTTGCAATTACTTGGCGGTTAATGGGGTTATCTTCAACCAGTAAAAGTGTTTTATCGCTTAAATTAGGCAACGACTTCGCCTGTTTAACGGGCTCTGGTTTGTTGGACTGTGCTTTAGGTGCACTTACGTAAAATTTAAGTACGCTGCCTTTGCCTGGTTCACTGTTGAGGGTAATTTCACCCTGCATTTTTTTAATTAACCCTTGGCTAATTGCTAAACCTAACCCTGTGCCACCATACTTACGTGCCACACCTACATCTGCTTGCGTAAACTCATTAAATAACAACGACTGCTGATCTTTTTCAATACCAATGCCGCTATCGGCTACGCTTATTAAAAGTTGCTCGTTTTCGTAATCAAACGATAAGCGCACAAAACCACGCTCGGTAAACTTATACGCATTAGAGAGCAAGTTAATAATGACTTGGTTTAAACGTAGGTCGTCTACTTTTACGCAATCTGGCAGCCTGTCGCTTTGACTAACAATAAACTCGACGTGATCAGAACTTACAATGGGAGAAAACAACGACTTTATATTGGCAATAAACGGCGCAAGGTTAGTCGCCCGAGGGCTAATTTCCATGGCGTTAGCTTCTATTTTAGAAAAATCTAAAATATCGTTTAAAATTTTCAGTAAGTTTTGTGCGCTTTTTTGCTGCGTATTTAACAGCTCTCGCTGCTCATCGGTTAATGAATTATCGCGCAATAAAACCTCACCCATGCCTAAAATACCGTTCATAGGGGTGCGTAGCTCGTGGCTCATATTGGCTAAAAATTGCGACTTAGCAACATTGGCTAAATTAGCCCTATTTACCGCTTTTTTAAGCTCGGTGGTTTGCTCTGCTACTTTGCCCTCTAGCTGCTGATTAAATTCGCTCAGCTGGGTATTTAACCCTTGGTTTCTGATATTAGAGGCTTGTAGGTTTTCTATTGAACGCTGAAGCGCATTAGCTAGTAATTCAAATTGCTGTTGTAGCTGCAATACCTCATGCCAGCTTGAGTCTGTATTAAACTTATGTGTTTTGGTTTTACCAAAGCTTTGCATTAGCGTAGTTAGGCTAGTAATTGGCTGCACTAATAAATTAGCAAGTTGGTGTATAAAAATAACCACCATAAGCATCAATAGCGCACTTAACAAAATAGTGGGTAGCCAAGCTTTTGCCACCGCCATACTTAAATGCTTACGATTATAAAAGGTAATAACTTGCCAGTGGTTTTGTGGGTCAATGTACCTAGAGCTGTGGTACACCTCGTTTTTGGTTGAACGAAATAGGTTTTTATCACCTAAATTACTGGTATTAAAGCCCTCACCGTTAAAATGGCTCAGTATTTTAAATTCATCAAGGGAGCTAAATACCACTTTTTGCTGTGCATCTAGCACCACTAAATCGCCCGTGTACTCAAATAAGTTAGGTATAAACCGCTCTAAGCGGTCTAACTTTAACGAGCCCTCTACCACACCATAAAACGTATTGTTACGGTATATAGGTGCCGACAGCGCCACAATGGCCTCGTTACCTAGGCCGCGACCTTGAAACACGCCACTGGTATAGCCCAGAGGGAACTGCTGAGCTTGAGTAAAGTATGCTCGGTCTTTAACACTACGCTGCGCAAGGCTAAGCCCCTCTATTAAATCGCTGGGCGAGCTAAGCTCTACAAAGCCATCTGGGTTTGCATACAAGCTGGTGGTAAAGCCTGGAAATAACGACATTAATCGTTTGAGCTGCACATCGCTTGCAGTGCCCGCACTTATTGCGTCGCTACTCATAACAATGGCGTTTTTATGAAATGCTAAATAATCATTTAATTGCGTGCTAATAGACTCGGCTTTTTCTTTTAGTTGAGCGTTTACTTCATACTCTAAGCGCGCATGATGATCGTTTACTAAAATTACACTAGTTAGCAATACCACTAAAATAATAATGACACTAACCACATAGCTTAAAATTTTTGCCAGTGGCCTCCCCTGATACGCACGGCTGGCGTAAGGTACAAATACACTAACTAAATCAACCACCGCCAAGCTTATTAGCGCGTTAATTAAGTACTTTGATATCGCTACTATTAGCGTTAACCAGGCCAAGCCAATAACAAATTGGCCTATAACCCATACAAAGGGTAAACCAATACATAGCCAAAATACGCTACCCAGAGGAAGAATAGGTTTAGAGCGGCGTAAGCAAAAAGCATAAAGCCAACAAAGCTCGAGTAAATACACAATACTCGGCCAACAATGGCCCCACCTATAAAGTAAAAAACCAGAAACAATGGCAAGGCTTAGGCACGCGTAACGCAGCCCAGTAAATACTAAGCTGCATAAAACAAACAATTGCCCAAACAAAAATTCGGAGCTGTCGAAAAAATACAATGGCGAGAGATTTACTGACCCGCCTAATAACCCTAGTAAAACAGCGAGTGTCCACTTACTTCTTTGCGGCATTAATCAACCTTGGGGCACCTTGTTAACACTTTACATGTTAAAATTAATGTAATTTTTACATTATTACGTACAAGGCAAGGGTTGTCTAGCAGCAATAAAACAGGAACAGATACACATTACCCCCTGTCAAAAAGCGTGTTATGTGTTTTTACACTTACTCTTTTTATGATTGCCACTTAAATTTAACTTAATATCCTTAAGCATAGGCTTAGCATTTGCGATTACTAAATAGGCATTAGCTAACGCTTCTGGAGCTGCGCAATAATCTACAATAAGTATTAATATTGAAACATTTAGTGACTGTAATTTATTGCCAAGCTCAGTAGATGTGAGTTTTGCTTTGGCGTTGCTAAGTAAGTTATTTGATTTTTTTACATAAATAGTGATTGTTTCATCTGCTAGTGCAGTAAACGACAATAATAAAAACAGTGTGAATGTAAAAATGAGGTAGAGCGGTAATAGTGGAAAATCGACACTCGTGATACTAAATATTTAACGGTGTTACTAAGGAATAATTTAAAAGGAATGTATTTTCACCCAAATGAGGAATTTGGGTGGCAGTCTTACCAGCCACATCTCGGCACACACGTCACAAACTGTGGCTGCTCCCTTCCGGGCCTGACCAGGTTCGCCTGCTAGTGTTGCGAGAGGACCAATAAGACTACCATTGAGGGCCTTGGTTGGCGCGGGAAGGATTATCTCTACTTTTGGTGTGTTATTCAAGGGATAATCAAAAAAGAAAGTGCGATTGCATACTTCATATACAATCGCAGCTAAAAACAGCCTTTAATGCCTATTAATTACGCTCTAACTCGGCTTTAATTTTACGCAGTGCTGCTTTTACTTTTTTCATGTTTTCTGGGCCCATACGTAACAGCTGTTTTTGTGCAGCTGGTAATTGCTCCCATTCAGAAAACGCATACTGATAAGTAACCGAGTCACGCAGTAGCGGTAACTCGCCTTCTGGCTCCGGTGTATCAAGTAATAACTCAATAGCATCTTCTAGCGTTTGATTAAATTCATCATCACCGTAACCAATTTCACTGTACGCGTTGTTGATTAATGGCTTGTACTGCTCGTACATACGCACAGCTTGGGCGGCGCTCATGCTCGTAAATACTTTTACATACGGTGTATAGCGCTCGTAGCTGTTAGGGTCAATTGTTAAAATGTCTCCTTCGTTTACGCTAAATTCTTCTTCAGGTTTAACCACTGGCGTATGCTTTTTAGCAATTTTGCCTTTAGCTATGTTGTCTATAAATACGACGCCACGGCGAATTACATCGTCAGTTACCATTAGGCTCATTACCGAGTCGCTTAAGTATTCATCCATTTTGGCAACCACTACGGTGTCGCTTTCATCAAGCGTTGGTAATGGCTCTACAACCGGCTCTGGCTCAGCTGGGCGTTGAGCAGGTACGCTCAGCTCCGCTGGCTTTTCAGGCTTAACTGATGGCGCATCTACCACAGGGTCGTTCTCTGGCTTTAGCTCCATCACTGGCTGTTCTTTTGGTGTTTGCTCTACCTCTGTGCGAGTTTCTGGCTCGTCAGTGGGCGATAACAGGACGAACGCAGCGGCACACACTAAAATAATTAAAATAATAACGGCGAATAAAAAATTGTTTTTAGGCGGACGTTTTTGAACATCTGACGCTTCTGGTTTATCTGACATACAAACTCCATAAATTTAAATGCATATTACTCAGAGTACGCTGAGTGGAAAAAATTCACTATCGGTAATCACTATGACTTTAAATATAGGCTTTACAACATAAACCTACACTTACTAATTAGAACAGCGAGCCATAGTAACTCAGTTATTCTTTGATTCTTCTAGCTTAAAGACTTAAAGTTGATAAATAAAGAAAAGACGTTAAGCAGTTCAAAAACCACTATGAAAATCCAGCAAGTTGACCCACATAAACCTAAAATAGCCCTATTACTTACAGGTGGTGGCGCTCGCGCTGCTTATCAAGTGGGCGTCCTTAAAGCGCTTGCTCATAGTATGCCTCGCACTGCGCCTTTGCCATTTAGAATTATTAACGGCACTTCTGCAGGCGCGATTAATTCTGCAGCTTTGGCCTGTTATGCCTCGTGTGCGCATTTGGCCGTGCGTAAACTTGAGTCTGTTTGGAAAAACTTTTCAACGTCTATGGTCTACAAAAGCGACTTTTTAAGTGTGTTTGGCCATATTGCGCGCAATATTTTAACCAGTTTTCAGTCTGAGCACATAAACCACCCGCCAGGCAGTTTGCTGAATAACCGCCCTTTGCGCGGTTTATTAAACGAAATTTTAGACCTGCACCGCATTGAACGTAATTTACATCGCAATTATTTAGAAGCGATTTCTATTACCGCTTCAAGCTATACAACCGGTGACTCTGTTGCGTTTTTTCAGTCAAATACACAAACACCTTGGCAGCGTGCCAAGCGCGAAGGTCGCCCTATGCGCATTAACGTTGAGCATTTAATGGCATCAAGCGCCATTCCTATGGTGTTTCCAAGTGTTAATGTATTTAACCACTATTTTGGCGATGGCTCTATTCATCAGCTTTCACCGCTTAGCCCGTCTATTCATTTAGGGGCCGAAAAAATATTTATTATTGGGGTGGACCAACCAAAAGAGTCGCATCCGGCGGGTTACTCGCCCCACTACCCTGGGCTTTCTGCGGTTGCAGGGCATTTACTCGATAGTGTATTTAGCGACACCATGCAAGCCGACCTTGAGCGCCTTGAGCGTGTAAATCGCACTTTAGGGCTGCTTCCGGCGCGCGACAAACATCAAGAGCTGAAACAAATAGAAACCTGTATTATTAACCCATCAAAAAACTTTAACGATATTGCCGCGCAATACTACAGCGATATGCCGTGGGCAATTAAGTTGCTGCTGCGCACAATTGGGGTAAAAAAGCACTCGCAATCGAGTTTAACCAGCTATTTATTGTTTGAAAAACGCTACACTCAGCACCTAATTCAAATTGGCTATGAAGATGGCATGAAAAAACTACCCGAAATACGCCAATTTTTAGAGCTCGACTAGCTAATGTTGGCCTTGAAACCTGTTATTTAATCGCAGAGCAAGCTTTGAAACCAACTGAGCTGTATAACTACCTCTGTGTTATTTTAATAACTTGCATCTATGTCAGTAAAAAACATCAAATGCATTTTTTATTCAAGCCCATCGAGTAGGTAATGCTCTACTCGCTCTACCCGCCTAGGCTTACCTTGCAATACCAGTACATCGTTTGCGCACAATGTGGTGCTGGTTAATGGGTCGTCTATTTCTTGCCCCTCTCGGCGCAAAGCTTTTACAGTCACGCGGCGTTTAGATAAGTTAAGCTCATCTATTGTTTTATCCACCGCATAGGCTTGATCTGGCAACGCAACTACGTGCAAATATTCTAAGCGCTCAGAGGAGGTTTCTTCGTTATCTTTAAAGTAACCGGCGTAAAAACTTTGCATAAGCGGGTAGCGATTACGGCGCTCTTTACTAACACGGCGTACAATGCGTGTCATCGGTACACCCGACATCGACAACACATGCGAAACCAACATTAAGCTTGCCTCTAACGACTCAGGCACCACCTCAGTAACCCCCAGCTCTTTTAAGTTGTTTAATTGGCTGTCGTCGCGGGTTCTTATTAGTATTTTAACGTTGGGCGCGAGTTGCTTTATGGCGTCTATTACCACATGTGCATGCTCAAGCTCTGTAAAGGTAATAATCACTAGGCGTGCTCGCTCTACCCCTGCGCACTTTAAAATATCTTTTTGTTTTACATAGCCAAATATTACTGGCTCACCTGCGGCTTTGCCCTCTTGTACTAAAATAGGGTTACTTTCTATGGCAACGTAATCTATGGCTTCGGGTTTTAGAAATCGCGCTATTGTTTGCCCTACGCGTGAAAAGCCACAAATAACCACGTGATCGTTATATAAGGTGCTACTTTTAGGCTCGCTCTCCCTCGCCATACTGGGGTGATCTAAAATACCTAATTGCTTTAAAATTAGTGGGGTTTTATCAATTAAAAACGGAGTTAGCGCCATCGATAGCACCCCTAAGGCAATTAAAAACGAGGCTTGCTCTGAATTGAGCAACTCATGCTGACTTGCCAAAGCAATAAGCACAAACCCAAATTCTCCCATTTGCCACAGCATAACCCCGCAGGCTAGCGAGTCTTGATTGCGCTCATGCATTAATCTGGCACTGAATGCCAGCACGGTAATTTTTAATATTAACAAGCCAAATAACGCGCCAATAATTACAAAACCATGTGAAAGCACAAATAAAATATCGAGCTGCATCCCCACAGTTACAAAAAACAGCCCCATTAAAATATCGCGAAATGGCCTAATATCAGCCTCTAGATGATGGCGGTAATGGCTCTCTCCTAACATCATGCCAGCTAAAAATGCCCCAAGCGCCATTGATAAACCAAACATGTAAGTTAAAAAGCCGGCAAATAACGCAACCAAAATTGTGGTAAGTACAAACAGCTCATCGGTTCGTACCTGCGCTATTTCTTTAAATACCTTAGGCAGCACCCATTTACCAATTGCCCACAGTAATAAGCACACAAACGCGCCTTTTGTAAGCGCAAATGCCAGCGCCCAACTAATACTTTGCGAATCGCTTGAGGCAAACAATGGCAAAATAATAAGTAGGGGCACAACGGCAATATCTTGAAACAGTAATACGCCCACCGCCAGCTGCCCACGGCGCTGGTTTAGTTCGCCAGTTTCTTTTAATAGCTTAACCACCACCGCGGTTGAAGAAAGCGCCATAATTGTGCCAATGGTAAAGCTAGTGAGTAAGCTAAAATTTAAGCAATATAAAATAATAATGAAGAGCAAGCTGGTAACACCAACTTGTAACGAGCCCAGTCCAAACACAATATTGCGCATGGCCATTAGCCGCGATATAGAAAATTCGAGCCCTAAACTAAACAATAAAAATACGATGCCCAGCTCAGCAATAAACTCAATTTCGTGAGATTGCGCAAGCCAACCAATGCCATGGCTGCCCGCTAAAACGCCTGTTGCTAAATACGCCAAAATAGGCGGCAAGCCAATGCGCTTAAAAAACCATACAAAAAGCACCGCCGCCACTAACAAGCCAAAAATTTGAGCGTTTATACTTTGCAAATTCGGCCTCCAGCGTCAATTAAACTACGGAATGAACTTTAAATATAGCAACCATATGTTTATCAAGCAATTTTAAAATATGGCATAAAAATAGCTTAGTTATTGCAAAGTAACACCCTGGGGGAAGATTTTAATGGAAAATGTCCATATTTTGACACAACGCGTGTCTGGGCGCGGCGATTTTTTGCCGTTTTCAGCAGAGCAAACACACACAAACGAAACAGCGGCAACGCACGATTTAGTTACCGAGCTACAAACAAGCCTAGTAATAGAAGATGTGTTGGCTATTTATGCAAAATTTGCCAAACAGCTACTTAACTTTTCAGGGCTGCAGTTTCAATCAACGCTCGGCACTGCACAAACCTCAGATAGCAACACGAACACTAGCCCGTATTCTTACGATTTAGCTATTGGTCGCGAGCACTTAGGACAGCTAATTTACTTTAGCCAATACCCTATTAGTAAAGCGATTGAAAACAAATTACGTGCTTTGCACAGCGCCCTTGTGTACCCACTACGTAACGCAATGATGTACAGCCGAGTGTTAAAACTTGCCACAAAAGATGCGCTCACTGGGTTGAATAACCGTAGCCAATTTAATGACATGTTATCGCAAAAGCTCGAAAACTGCCGCCGTTACCAGCGCCCTTTTAGTTTAATGCTGCTTGATTTAGATAACTTTAAGCAAGTAAACGACAACTATGGTCATAAAGTAGGTGACGATGTTTTAAAAGAGTTTTCGCAGGTACTTTGTAGCAGTATACGCGGTACCGACTCCGTGTTTAGATTTGGTGGCGATGAGTTTTCGCTGATTATTGAAGACCCCGAGTTTACAACAAACAAAGTGGTTGCTGAGCGCATTATGCACTTAGTCAGAAACTCAAGTTTAATGTCTAAATACAAAGTAACCACCAGCATTGGCTTTACCCTAGCCAATAGCCAAGATTGCGAAACAGCAATATTTGCTAGAGCCGATAAAGGCTTATATAAGGCAAAAGCCTCTGGGCGCAACTGTGCAAAAGCATATTAGTATTTATATAACTGTATTATTTATAAAAGCTTAGCTTCCCCCGCTGAGCTTTTTTATTACTGTTTAATTATTTATTAGCCAGTAATTTATAAACAAACAAGGCCGCACAAAAGCCAAAAAAGAAGCCGCTCACTAAATTAAGCAATGCTGTTATGCTTGCAAGCGGGGTAAATAACACTAAAACCAATGGTAAACTTACGCCTAAAATAAAAAATAACCCGCCTTTACCTAACCAGTAGGCAAGCAGTAATACCGCCGATACCACCCCGCCCACAACGGCATAACCTAACGTAATAATATTAAGCTCTAGTAATACATTGGCTATAACAGCAACTAACGCTGTTATTAACATACCCATTGGCGCTTTGCTAACTAGCGATAAGCCTACATGTGGCTGATCTTTCATTTATTTACACTCCCAAAAAATGCCGTTTTCGTCTTGGTGTTTTTCACTTACAAAATAACCAACAACTTGCACAAGCTCGTCGTTATAAAATATTAAAGGTACGCGCTCCCTTAACCACGGGGCTACTTTTGCATCTTTAAACCAGTGTTTAAGCGTATTACTGCCTGGCTTTTTTAACGGCTTTATACGCGCACTATTACAATTAAAGCGCACGGTGACTTGCTCGTTTGGTAAAGGGGCACGTAGGCCTTTACCTTGTTGCTTTATTAATACGCGCCCATCATCAAGCGCAAGCTCATTGCCCGTTAGCGCTTCATCGGCTAATAATGTGTGTGGTGTAACAAAATACAAATACCCTTGATGGCGTCGTATTTGCCCCTCGCTTAAATCAACTTGCATTTGCGCATCAGCCTGCGCATTTATGGCTTGGTTAATTATTTGAAAAAGTTGCTTTTGTGAGGGCATTACTTGGGTAAATAAGCTAAGCCATGCACGAACCACATTGGTTATGCGCACGTCGCTGTAGGTGGTTAGCTGGCTAACGCTCAGTGCTTGATGGGCATTTATGCTTTGTTTTAAATCAAGTTCAGTGTACTCATCAAGTAGCGCTTGTTGTTGCTGTAGTAACTCAATGCTGCGCCCAGCACAGTGCTCAAAACCTTTAAAGCGCTTTGCAAGTAAAGGCACTACACGTGCACGTAAAAAGTTACGATCAAAACGCTCATCGGTATTTGAGTCATCAGTAATGTGCGTAATATTAAACTCTGTGGCAAAGTGTTCTATATCACTGCGCGTTATGTTTAAAAGCGGCCTGTAGCATATTCGCCCGCTTTGTAGTTCACGCATTTTTTGCATTGCGCCTAACCCTTTTAAGCCAGATCCGCGCTTTAACCGCAGTAAAAGCGTTTCTATTTGATCGTTTAAATGCTGACCCAGCAAAATAACGCTGCCCGCGGGGCTTAGCTCATCAAGTGCTTTGTAACGCGCCTCACGTGCCTGCGCTTCAAGGCTTGTTCGTGTTTTTGGGTTTATTGTTACATGCGCGGCATTAAACGGTACATTTAGCTCAGCGCACAAGTTTTGGCAAAAGCGCTGCCAGTCATTCGCGTATTGGCTTAAACCATGATTAACATAAATCGCGTTTACGTTTAGCTTTGGTTGCGCTTGTTTTAATAAGTGCATTATATGAAGCAATACCACCGAATCCACGCCACCCGAAAGCGCCACCGTAAAGTTATACTGCTGGTGCTTAAAAAAGTGCTCAAGGGCGTGTTTAACGTGCTGATAAATAGGTGATGCTTGCATGGATACGCTATAAATTTAATGTTTGCAGTATTTTAAAACAAAAAAGCCGCATAAGCGGCCTTTTTTAACAATAAATGCGTTGGTTAGCTAATTAGCAGTAACCAAACGACATTAAACGTTTATAGCGTTGATCAAGCATGTCTTCAAGCGATAGCGCTTGTAAGTCAGCAAGGTCACGTTTTAAACGTGTTTTTAAGTTACGTGCCATTGCATCGTAATTGCGGTGTGCACCGCCTAAAGGCTCTTCAACTAAGTTATTAATTAAATCAAGCTCTTTAACGCGCTCTGCTGTTACACCCATTGCCTCTGCGGCAAGTGGTGCTTTATCGGCGCTTTTCCATAAAATTGAAGCACAGCCTTCTGGCGAAATTACTGAGTACGTGCTGTATTGCAACATGTTAACTCTGTCGCCAACACCAATGGCTAATGCACCACCAGAGCCGCCTTCGCCAATAACCGTACAAATTGTGGGTACTTTAAGTGCCGCCATTACTTTTAGGTTACGTGCAATTGCCTCAGACTGACCGCGCTCTTCAGCGCCCACACCTGGGTATGCCCCTGGGGTGTCGATAAAGGTCATAATTGGCATTTTAAAACGCTCGGCCATTTCCATTAAACGTAGCGCTTTGCGGTAGCCTTCTGGTTTTGGCATACCAAAGTTACGTTTAATTTTTTCAGCTGTATCGCGCCCTTTTTGCTGGCCAATCACCATTACTGGTTCGCCATCTAAACGTGCAACACCGCCTAAAATAGCCGGATCGTTAGCAAAAGTACGATCGCCTGCAAACTCGTCAAATTCCGTGAAAATGCGCTCGATATAATCTCGAGTGTAAGGACGCAACGGATGACGCGCTAACTGCGATACTTGCCAAGCGCCTAAATTTGAGAATATTTCCTCTTTTTGCTTAGCGCTTTTTTCTTTTAATTTGCTGACTTCCTCTTCTAACTCAAGGTCTAATTCGCCAGCGCGGCTTATGCTTTGTAATTCTTCAATTTTTGCTTCTAATTCTGCAATCGGAAGCTCAAAATCAAGATAATTGAGGCTCATGCTCTAAACTACCTAATCAGTTAAATTCTAGTTCTACATCTTGTGCCGCCATGAGTGATAACTTATGAATTAAGTCGTCGCTCGGCGTAACACACCATTCGATCCCTAGGGTTAATTGCGCCAACGCATCGGGGCGCTGGTAATAAACCTTGATCGGACACGTTCCCATTTTATAAGGTTCGAGTACTTTTTGTAATTTATCGAAGAAACCTGCCTCGATTTGCACCATGTTCAGCGTCATTTTAATCGCTTTAATGCGTTTTTCACGCGCTTGAGCAATGGTGTTTATTTCTCTGGCGGTCATTGTAATGCCACCGGAGAAGTTATCAAAGCTGACCTGTCCAGATATTACCAAGATATTGTTTACTTGAAGCATTTCTTGGTACATTTCGAACTGTTCAGGAAACAAGCGTACATCAATACGGGCGCTCTTGTCATCTAAAGTTATTAAGCCCCAACGATTTCCTTTTTTATTAATTAAGGTCCGCGCTGAAATAACTAAACCCGCCGCCGTAGAGAGTACATCACGATTTGTTGGCTGTAAATCCACCAGCTTGCCGCTGGTGTAATGTCTAAGTTCACGGCGATACTGATTTATCGGATGCCCTGTTAAATAAAGGCCTAGCGTGTCTTTTTCGCCATCAAGCCATTGGTTATCAGTAAGCGGCGTGGCTTTAATAAAGGCTTGCTCAACTTCATCAGGCTCGGTGGCCAGTAAGCCAAATAAATCGCTTTGCCCAAGTTGCTCAGCTTTGTTGTGCTGATCGGCAGCGCGCATGGCATCTTTTAAACTTGCCAGTAATGTTGCACGCCCTGCTTGGGTTTTCTCTGGCCCGAGTTGATCAAGTGCACCGGCGTAAATTAATTTTTCGGTTACACGTTTATTTAAGCGTTTTAAATCTACACGGGCACAAAAATCAAATAAATCTTTAAATGGGCCGCCTTTTGCGCGCGCTTCTAAAATGGCCTCTACCGGCGCTTCACCTACGCCTTTAATAGCACCAATACCGTAAACAATTTCACCTTGCAGGTTTACCGTAAACTTAAACTCACCGGCGTTTACATCAGGCGGTAATAAGGTGAGCTTCATGTTTTCACATTCATCCACCAAGATTACTATTTTGTCGGTGTTATCCATATCGGCCGACATTACCGCAGCCATAAACTCTGCCGGATGGTGCGTTTTCATCCACAGCGTTTGGTACGAAACCAGTGCATACGCTGCCGAGTGAGATTTATTAAAACCATAGCCTGCGAATTTTTCTACCAGGTCGAAAATTTTAATTGCCAGTTCGCCGTCTATACCATTATTGCGTGCGCCTTCTTCAAAGGTTGAACGCTGCTTGGCCATTTCTTCAGGTTTTTTCTTACCCATTGCACGACGTAGCATGTCGGCGCCACCAAGCGTATAGCCTGCTAGTACTTGGGCAATTTGCATTACTTGTTCTTGGTACAAAATAATGCCGTAAGTAGGCTCAAGTATGGGCTTTAAGCTTTCGTGTTGGTATTGGGCATCTGGGTATGAAATTTCTTCTCGGCCAAGCTTACGGTCGATGAAGTTATCTACCATGCCTGATTGCAGTGGGCCTGGGCGGAACAAGGCTACCAATGCAATCATATCTTCAAAGCAATCGGGCTTTAATCGGCGTACGAGGTCTTTCATGCCGCGCGATTCTAGCTGGAATACCGCGGTTGTTTCGGCGCGCAGTAATAGCTCTATACTTTTTTTATCATCCAGTGGAATGGTATTTATATCAACGGGCGCTTTGCCTTCGCGCTTCATGCGCTCGTTGGTCATATCCACAGCCCACTGCAAAATGGTCAAGGTACGTAAGCCCAAGAAATCGAACTTAACTAGGCCTGCGGTTTCTACATCGTTTTTATCAAACTGTGTTACCGGAAACTTACCTTCGTCATCGCAATAAAGTGCAGCAAAGTCGGTAATGGTCGTCGGCGATATTACAACACCACCGGCGTGTTTACCGGCATTACGTGTACACCCTTCGAGGATGCGACACATATCGATTAAATCTTTTACTTCTGAGTCGCCATCGTAGGCTTCTTGCAAACGCGGCTCTACCTCAAACGCTTTGGCAAGCGTCATCCCGGGATCCCCTGGGATCAGCTTAGAAATTCGATCAACAAAACCATAAGGGTGGCCAAGTACACGCCCTACATCGCGTATTACCGCTTTTGCAGCCATGGTACCAAAGGTAATAATTTGTGATACCGCATCACGGCCATACAATGCCGATACATGGTCAATTACCTCATCACGCCTGTCCATACAAAAATCGACATCAAAATCGGGCATTGATACACGTTCAGGGTTTAGAAATCGCTCAAAGAGTAGGTCAAATTCAAGCGGATCAAGGTCGGTAATTTTTAGGGCATATGCCACTAATGAACCCGCACCCGAACCACGCCCTGGCCCCACTGGAATATTGTTATCTTTACTCCACTGAATAAACTCCATTACGATTAAGAAGTAGCCTGGGAAACCCATTTGGTTAATTACACCAAGCTCTACTTTTAAGCGCTCGTCGTATTCGCCTCGTTTTTCTTGTCGCTCTTGTTCATCGGGGAATAAAAACTGCAGGCGCTCTTCAAGGCCATCTTCTGAAACCTTAACTAAAAAGTCTTCAATTTTTAACGAGCCGGTTGGGTAATCAGGCAAAAAGTAAGTGCCTAATTGCACCGTTACATTACACCGTTTGGCTATTTCTACCGTATTTTGCAGCGCTTCAGGAATATCGCTAAATAGCTCGGCCATTTGCTCAGGCGTTTTTAGGTATTGCTCTTGTGAGAATCGTTTAGGGCGGCGTTTATCATCAAGGGTGTAACCGTCAAAAATAGCCACACGAATTTCGTGCGCTTCAAAATTTTCGGGCTTTAAAAAAACCACTTCGTTTGTGGCAACAACGGGCAGTTGCTCTTTTGCTGCGAGCTCTACCGCCATATGGAGGTAGTCTTCTTCAAGCGGACGGTCGGTGCGAATAAGCTCTAAATAGTAATGATCGCTAAAATGCTGCTTATAAAAGCTCACTACAGATTCAATAACGCCTGGGTTATTTTTTAATAAGGCTTTACCTAAGTCACCATCTTTTGCGCCTGAGAGAATAATAAGCCCTTCTTTGTGCTTAACTAGCCATTCTCGGTCAATCACTGGGCGATGAAATATATGCCCGCGTTGGTAAGCTTCAGATATTAATAAGGTAATATTTTTATAACCGTCGTTGTTTTTAGCTAGCAACGTAATACGGCTTGGCTCATCTGGAAACTCTGGGCTGCGCAGCCAAAAATCGGCTCCCACTATGGGTTTAATACCAGCACTGTGGGTTGCGCCATAAAAACGCACTAAACCACAAAAGTTCATTTGATCGGTAATTGCCAGCGCGGGCATTTCAAGCTCTTGCGCTTTAGCAACAATAGGCTTGGTTTTAGCTAAGCCATCGACCATTGAAAAGTCTGAGTGAACCCGTAAATGTACAAAATCTGGAGCGGCCATTATTTATGCCTCGCCCTTTGCTTGCATTAGCACACGTTGTACCGGCTTAAAGCTTTTACGGTGCTCATCAATAGCACCGTATTGCTCAAGCGCAGCAAAATGTGCTTTAGTTGGGTACCCTTTGTGCCCTGCAAACCCGTATTGCGGGTAGCGTGTATCAAGCTCAAGCATTTCATCATCACGCGCTACTTTGGCTAAAATAGAGGCTGCTGAAATTTCAGCCACTAAACTGTCGCCTTTAACAACCGCTTGAGCCGGCATAGCTAATTTAGGTAAGCGGTTACCATCTACAAATACAAACTCTGGTTGTGTACTTAACCCCTCAACTGCACGCGTCATTGCAAGCATAGTTGCATGCAAAATGTTTAATTCGTCAATTTCTGTTGGGCTACAACGACCAATGGCATAACACAGCGCTTTTTGTTTTATTTCTATAGCCAGTGCTTGGCGCTTTTTGTCGGTTAGCTTTTTAGAGTCAGCTAAACCTGCAATAGGATTCGCTGGGTCAAGTATTACCGCAGCGGTAACAACATCGCCGACAAGCGGGCCACGCCCTACTTCATCTACACCGGCAATTAAGGTTACGTTGGGTCGTTCAATTTGCATTTATTAACTCCGCCACAGCATTAGCTGCTTGTTTGCTGGCATTTAATCTAATTTTTTCGTGGATGGCTAAAAAGCGTGCTTTTAGTTCTTTATTATCGGTATTTAGCATAGGCGTAAGTGCGCCCGTTAAATTAGCCACGTTACATTCACTTTGTAAAAACTCCGGCACTAGCTCTTCATCGGCTAATAAGTTTGGCAGTGAAAAATATTTAATATTAAAGGTAAACAAGGTTTTAAAAATCCAATAACTCATTGGCTTAATTTTATAACCCACCACCATAGGCTTTTTATACAGCATGCCTTCGAGCGTTGCTGTGCCTGATGCAAGTAAAATGGCATCGGCTGCTTGCATGGCTAGTTTTGACTGACCATCGAGTAGGTTTACATTTAAATTTGGTGCAGTGGCATTTAAAATTTCACTAAATTGCGCTTTGCGTTTTTCGTTAACCAGCGGCACCACTATTTTAAGGTCTGGGTTTTGCGCTTGTAACTGCGCAGCTGTATTTATATAGGTTTCGCTGAGCAAGCCTACTTCTGAGCCACGGCTACCTGGCAGTAAAGCCAGAACTTTGTCGTCGGTATTTAGGCCAAGTTCTTGGCGGGCTTGGCTATCGTCGTGCTCAAGCGCTATATCGTCAGCTAAGGTGTGCCCTACAAATGTACACGGTACTTGGTGCTTATCGTAAAATTCTTTTTCAAACGGCAGCAGAGCAAGCACTAAATTTGTGGCAGCACTAATGGTATGAATACGTTTTTCGCGCCATGCCCAAACCGACGGGCTTACGTATTGAATGGTTTTAATACCGGCATCTTTTAAAGGCTTTTCTACGCGTAGGTTAAAATCGGGCGCATCAATACCGATAAATACATCGGGTGGGTTATCTTTAAAGTGCTGTACCAGCTGCTTACGTATTTTAAGTAAACGCGGCAAACGCCCTAATACTTCAACCA
Source organism: Pseudoalteromonas agarivorans (assembly GCF_024518735.1). Taxonomy (NCBI): domain Bacteria; kingdom Pseudomonadati; phylum Pseudomonadota; class Gammaproteobacteria; order Alteromonadales; family Pseudoalteromonadaceae; genus Pseudoalteromonas; species Pseudoalteromonas agarivorans. Next base: position 209,772 of record NZ_JANIGJ010000008.1, on the reverse strand, counting down.
GCCCCATTACCGAGAGCTCGTCCATGTCGTAAAGCGTTTTACAGCCTTGCGCCTGCATTTTTGGCCCTGCAATGCCTTCAAAAATAGCATCTGGAAAGTGCGTTTTAAGTGCTTTAATTAAGCCTTCGCCTAAAATATCGCCCGACAGCTCACCTGCCACAATACCAATACGTAGTTGTTTTTTCTCTTTATTCATTCGACTTTATTTATCAGGCGTTCATAGCGGTTAGTTTACCGTGTTTTAATGTTTGGTTAAACGCTTTAAATTAACGATTATTTGTAACTAATTTAGTACCAAACGATTGTTTGTATTTCATACTGATGTAGCATGGTGAATATATATTAACTTTTTCTAATATGTTTATTGACAAAAATTGTGCAAACGTAAATAATATTCCAAACTTTCAGTAATTACTGAAAGTTCATTAATTTTAACTTTGCCAATTATCAATTGCCTTGTTAACCCGTCACCCTCAAGGAGCCAAAAATGATAGATGAAACCTTTGTGGATCTATCGCGATTGCAGTTTGCTGTTACCGCACTCTTCCATTTCTTATTCGTGCCTTTAACCATAGGTATGACCTGGATTTTAGTTATTATGGAATCGGTTTATGTTATGACCGGTCGCGAAATTTATCGTGATATGACTAAGTTTTGGGGAAAATTGTTTGGTATTAACTTTGCTATTGGGGTGGCAACGGGCCTGACCATGGAGTTTGAGTTTGGTACTAACTGGTCTTATTACTCGCATTACGTAGGCGATGTATTTGGCGCCCCGCTCGCTATTGAAGGCTTAATGGCGTTCTTTTTAGAGTCGACCTTTGTGGGTATGTTCTTTTTAGGCTGGGATAGGTTAACTAAACGCCAACATTTGGGCGCTACATTTTTAATGGCGCTAGGTACTAATATGTCGGCGCTGTGGATATTAATAGCTAACGGGTGGATGCAAAACCCAGTAGGGGCAGAGTTTAATTATCAAACCATGCGCATGGAAATGACCAGCTTTGCAGAGCTTGTATTTAACCCTGTGGCGCAGGTTAAGTTTATTCATACGGTATCGGCAGGTTACGTAGCCGCTTCTATGTTTGTACTGGGCATTAGTAGTTGGTACATATTAAAAGGTCGCGATTTAGCCTTTGCTAAGCGCTCGTTCTCGGTGGCATCGGGCTTTGGTTTAGCATCCATATTGTGTGTCATTTTATTAGGTGACGAATCAGGCTACGAAGTAGGCGAAGTTCAAAAAGTAAAACTTGCCACCATAGAAGCTGAATGGCATACCGAAGAAGCACCCGCTGCGTTTACCGCGCTTGGTTTTCCTGACTCAGATGAACAGGTAACTCATGCAGCAGTAAAAATACCTTACGCACTGGGTATTATTGCTACCCGCTCTTTAGATGAGCAAGTTATTGGTATTTCTGATTTAGAGAAAAAACACGAGGTACGGATTCGTAACGGCATGATAGCGTACGAATACCTCCAAAAGCTAAGAAATGGCGATGACAGCGAAGAAAACATAGCTAAATTTGATTCTCTTAAAGCCGATTTAGGTTATGGCTTGCTTCTAAAACGCTATACCCCCAATGTGGTAGATGCCACAGAAGAGCACATTCAAATGGCAGTTAAAGACTCGTTCCCTAAAGTAGGCCCTATGTTTTGGTCGTTTAGGATAATGGTGGCCTGTGGTGTAGCTATGCTGGCCGTGTTTGTATTGGCATTTTATTACAACGCACACCGTATTATTGAGCAAAAACGTTGGCTACTGTGGGCTGCAGTATTAAGTATTCCACTACCATGGATTGCAATAGAATTTGGTTGGATCGTTGCTGAATATGGTCGCCAGCCTTGGGCTATATCAGAAATATTACCGACCTTTTTAGCCACCTCGTCACTGACGGTAAACGATATTTTAATTAGCTTAACTGGGTTTATTATTTTTTACACTGGCCTTGCCATTGTAGAAGGTTGGTTAATGGTGCGCTTTATTAAACAAGGCCCAAGCTCGTTACATACAGGTAAGTATCACTTTGAGTTACCAAACAAAGCAGATAAAGACGCAGGAGAGCAATTATGATTTTTGATTATGAAACATTAAAAATGCTGTGGTGGTTGCTCATTGGCGTACTGCTAATAGGCTTTGCAATTACCGATGGCATGGATATGGGCGTAGCGATGCTGCTTCGCCTAGTTGGTAAAACAGACTCAGAGCGCCGCACGGTAATTAACACCATTGGCGCCCACTGGGACGGTAACCAAGTATGGTTTATTACCGCAGGCGGCGCTTTATTTGCAGCGTGGCCTATGGTGTATGCCGCTGCATTTTCGGGCTTTTACTTTGCCATGATGCTGGTATTGTTTGCGCTATTTTTTAGACCTTTAGGTTTTGATTACCGCTCAAAAATAGACTCTAAACGCTGGCGTAATAACTGGGATTGGGGCTTATTTGCAGGCAGCGCCATTCCGGCTTTAGTATTTGGTGTGGCATTTGGTAATTTATTTTTAGGTGTACCGTTTAATATTGATAACTTACTGCGTGTAAGTTACCAAGGCTCGTTTTTTGGCTTACTCAACCCATTTGGCCTACTGGCAGGTTTAATTAGTATCACCATGTTAATTGCCCATGCAGGCATGTGGCTACAACTGCGCACAGCAGATGCCGTTGCAGAGCGCTCAGCGCAATATGGCCGCTACGCATTAGTGGTATTTATTGTACTGTTTGCGGCTGCGGGTTTTTGGGTAGCAAACATAAATGGCTACCAAATTGTTTCTATGCCTGATACGCAAAGCCATGCAGATCCGTTGGCAAAAGTTGTAAGCACAGCGCAAGGTGCGTGGCTTAATAATTACAGCGAGCGCCCATGGACAATGACCTTCCCTATTTTAGGCTTTGTTATGGCACTCAGTGCTTTACTGTTCTCTAAACTAAACAAGCCAGCGCTTGGGCTTATTTCGACCAGCATTATGTTAATTGGCGTTATTATGACGGCGGGTGTGTCGCTGTTCCCATTTATTATGCCATCTGTTAATAACCCAGATATTAGCTTAACTATTTGGGATGCGGTGTCGAGCCACAGAACGCTTAATATTATGTTTGTTGCTGTTGTTATATTTATTCCGTTAATTTTGGCCTACACCACCTGGTGTTACGTAAAAATGTGGCGCAGAGTAACGGTAGACGAAATTGAAAACAACACGCATGGTAGCTACTAAGGAGACTAAATTATGTGGTATTTCGCTTGGATTTTAGGTGTACTTTTAGCCTGTACCTTAGGTGTTATAAATGTAATGTGGTACGAGTTTCATCAAAATAAAAACAGCATAGCTGATGATGAACAACCGATGCACGATTTACTAAACGAAGCTAACAACACTAAAGATGACGACTAATCCCCGACCAAATCGCGCGCAGCAGCAATCTCTGCGCGCTTTTTTAAAACGGCAAAGTAAGCCTGCGGGTGCATGGTTAAAGTTAAGTATTGCACTGGGCACATTTAACGCTATTTTAATGATTGCAGGCGCCTATTTACTGGCACAAAGTATTCATAACGTTATGTTTGAAGGTGCAAGCCTTAGCCAAGTAACCCACTTGCTTTGGCCACTTGCGGGTATTATTTTACTAAGAGCCCTATTTTTAGCTATCAGTGAAAGGCTCAGTGCTTATGCGGCACTTAAAATAAAGTCGGCTATGCGCCAAACCTTATTAACCAAATTAACGCAACTTGGCCCAAGTTATATTGAACAACACGGCCAAGGAGCAACGCTTAACACTGTGCACGATGGCGTTGAGGCACTGCACGACTACTACGCTAAATACTTGCCTGGCGTTGCTTATAGCGCGCTTATTCCGCTGGCAATATTGATGGTTATTTTTCCAACCGACTATAAAGCAGGCTTAATATTTTTATTAACCGCCCCGCTTATTCCGTTTTTTATGATTTTGGTGGGCTCAAAGGCCGAGGCGTTAAATCAAAAAAGGTGGCAGCAACTGGCCGTACTAGGTAATTACTTTTTTGACCGCGTACAAGGTTTAACACAACTTAAATTATTTAACGCAACACAAAAAGAGCTAAAACAAATAGCCAAAATTTCTGATGACTTTAGGCACGCTACACTCGGTGTTTTAAAAATTGCCTTTTTATCATCATTTGCGCTGGAATTTTTAGCCACAATTAGTGTGGCACTGGTGGCGGTAATCATTGGTTTTAGACTGTTTTTTGGCACGCTTGATTTTGCAACCGGCTTTGTTGTTTTACTACTTGCCCCAGAATTTTACTTACCACTTCGCCAATTAGGCAGCCACTACCATGCCCGTTTGCAAGGTATAAGCGCAGCGGCCGATATGGTCACTATTTTAAATGCCCCACTTCCTGAGCAGTCACAGCAACATTCAGCAAAGTTTGAGGAGCAAATAAGCTCAATAAATATAAACAACTTAAACTTTACCTACCCAAACAGTAACGAAGGCATAAAAAATATAAACCTTACGCTACCCGCTAAAGGGCTAGTGGCAGTAGTAGGTGCTAGTGGCTCAGGTAAAAGTACTTTATTTGATTGTTTATTAGGATTTCACCCGCAGGTGATTGAACAAATAAGCATTAATAATAAACCACTTGATGCTACAAGCATGAGTACATTACAAAACGCAATTGCGTGGATCCCACAAACCCCAACGCTTTTTTATCAAAGCATTAGCGATAACATAAAAATAGCCAAGCCAGCCGCTACGCAACTAGAGCTTGAGCAAGCCGCGCACCAAGCGGGCGCCTTAGATTTTATAAACACGTTAGAGAATGGGTTCGACACCCTGATAGGTGAGCAAGGTGAAGGGCTCTCTGGCGGTCAAAAGCAGCGTATAGCTCTTGCACGGGCGTTTTTAAAACAAGCACCTATTTTAGTGCTTGACGAACCGACAGCCCACCTTGATAGCCAAACCGAGCAGCTTATTCAGCAGGCTATAAATAATTACGCTAAAAACCACTTAGTGTTGGTCATTGCCCACCGGCTAAATACAGTGAAAAACGCAAGCAATATCCTGGTTATGCAAAATGGCGAAATAGCACAGCAAGGTACTTACAGCCAACTTGAGCACCAGCAAGGCGCATTTAAATCACTCCTTAATTCACAAGCGCAAGGAGCAAACAATGACTAATTTTATTAGGCTATTAAAGCTTTGCCGACCGCATTATAAAGCCATGCTACTGGGTACTTTTTTAGCGACGTTAACGGTACTTGCAAACGTGGGCTTACTCGCTATATCAGGGTGGTTTTTAGCCTCAATGGCGGCAGCGGGTATCGCAGGCGTACAAATGAATTACTTTACACCTGCAGGAACCATTCGATTTTTAGCGATTGTACGAACTGCATCACGCTATGGTGAGCGCTTAGTAACACATAACGCGACGTTTTTATTGCTTAGTGAAATACGCGTTAATATGTTTGCCACGCTAAGTAAGCTAAACAATGTAGATTTAGCAATGAGCCGCAGCGCCGATTTAGTTAACCGCTTACAAAATGACGTGGATGCGCTTGATAAGTTTTACTTAAACATATTACTGCCAATGCTGGTAGCGCTGTTGAGTGTGCCCATAATTATGGTGTTTATGGCGGCTTATAACGCCAATGTTGCGCTTATTTGTTTTATAGGCATTTTATTAATTGGTGTTGTTTTACCTGCGCTGTTAAGTGCTAAATTAAATAAAAATAGCCATAAAGAAACACAGCTCAGTGCACAACTTAGAGCAGAGCTTTCTGACACCCTAACCGGCCTTAGAGAGCTGAGTATTTATCAGGCACGTGCTGGGCAAATTTCAAAATGTAATGAACTAAACGAGCAATATAACCAACAACTTTATAGTCGCCATAAAGCACTCGCAAATAGCGACGGTTTAAGTTTGCTGGTTGTGCAGCTAGCTATGCTTGGCGCCATAGTCACTATTGTGCCTTTGGTTTACAGCGGCGCTATGGTAAATGTAGAGCTTGCTATGTTAAGCCTATTTGTATTAGCAAGCTTTGAAACTGTATTACTGTTGCCTAATGCATTTATAGAGCTGCCCAATGTACTCAAAGCCGCTGATCGACTATTTACACTGGAAGATAAAGTCACAGCGCAAGAAGCTAATAGCGCTGAGTTAGTTGAGATGCAGTTTGATAAAAACAATACAACTTTGGCGCTTAATAACATTGGCTATAAATACCAAGAGCACAGTGCTTTAGCTAATATCAGCTTTACCCTTAAAGCACAGCAAAAAGTAGCGATTGTAGGCAGAAGCGGCAGTGGTAAAAGCACCTTGGTTAATTTACTCACCGGTTTATGGCCTGTGCAGCAAGGCAGTATTAGGCTAAGCGGTGAAAATAACGCAGAAGAACTCCACGCACTAAGCAGCAACACCCGCGCAAGCATTATTAATATACTTGCGCAGCAGCATCATATTTTTGATGGCACATTAAGTGAAAACTTACGCTATGCAAAGCCAAGCGCCACAAAAGAAGAAATGCTTGAAGCCATTAACCTTGCACAGCTAAAACCTTGGTTTAATGAGCTACAAGATGGTTTAAAAACCCGTTTAGGCACAGGTGGGAGAAGTGTTTCTCAAGGCCAATCAAGGCGCATCGCCATTGCGCAAGCTTTATTAGAAAACCCAGCCATTTTAGTACTTGATGAGCCTACTGAAGGACTTGATAACCAATCTAAGCAAACGGTAATGAACGCTATTATGCAGGTAATGAGTAAGGCAAGCGTACTTACCATTACCCACGACCCTGCTCTTTTAGCACAAATGGATAACATTATCTGGCTAGAAAATGGCAGCCTTGTAGCACAAGGCACTCATAAAGAGCTTAGCGAAACATATTCCGATTATGTTGCCTTAACTACTCGGTTTTAAATAACTTGAACTCTGGTTAAGAGATTTACTAACCAACCGAATATTAATGAAACTTAATTCTGTTTTTCTCTAGCTAGAAATTTTAAGCGGAAAGAAGGCGAATTTACGCGTCAATAGCTAGCCTATTGCAAGAAAATTCAACGCAGTTAACGCTAAAAATAGCTGCTTGAGATAGATATATTATCCAGAGATCAAGTTAATCATTTAAAACGCTGATTGATACATCTATAACGCCGACTTTAGGGTCGGCAATTTTTTTAAACATACCTAACGATAAATCAATAACCCGCCCTCTAACGTACGGGCCTCTATCGTTTATTCTCACGATCACCGATTTGTTATTTGCCAAGTTTGTAACCTTCACTTTTGTACCAAAGGGTAATTCTAAATGCGCAGCAGTGGATGCATTTTGGCTAAATGTTTCGCCGTTTGCTGTTGTGCGACCATGGTATTTATTAGCGTAATAAGAGGCTTTACCTAACTGAGCACGCTCGCCATTAGCAGAGGTAACTATAGGTTGGCTGCTACACGCAGCTAAAATTGATAAAAAACTGAGGGTAAAAATTAACTTAGTAAAAGACATAGATGCGCTTTAATTATAAAAATTCGCGCAAAGGTTAACCTTACGTGGCTGAGTGTGTACTGAATTAAAATATTTTATAGGCAATAAAAAACCACCGTCGATTACTCTTAGGTGGTTTTTTTTAAAAGCATAAAGCGCTTATCTTACGATACCGCGCTCAGAGCTTTTCACAAAATCAATCATGGTTTGTACTGCAGGATACTTAGCAGCATCTTCACTTAGTGAGGCAATCGCTTCGTCTACACTTAAGCTCTTACGGTAAAACGCTTTATAAGCACGGCGAACAGCCATAATTTCGTCGCTTTCAAAGCCACGACGCTTCATACCTTCTTTATTGGTCGCAGCAGGGCCTGCTGGCATACCAATGGTGGTTACAAATGGCGGTACGTCTTTATTAACGCCTGAGTACATGCCAATAAATGCGTGATCACCAATTTTACAAAATTGATGCACACCTGAGTTACCACCTAAAATAACCCAATCGCCTACATGCACGTGGCCTGCAACACTTGCGTTATTAGCAAATATAACGTTATTACCAATTACGGCATCGTGAGCAACGTGGGTATACGCCATAAATAAGTTATTGCTACCAATTTTAGTAACACCTTGGTCTTGAATAGTACCACGGTGAATGGTTGCACACTCACGTATAACGTTGTTATCGCCCATAATAAGGGTGGTTGGTTCGTTGTTATATTTTTTGTCTTGGCAGGCTTCGCCTACTGACGCAAATTGAAAAATATGATTGCCAGAGCCAATAGTAGAAGGCCCTTTAATAACAACGTGAGACTCAATAATACAGTCATCACCGATCACAACATCATTGCCAATATAGCTATATGGACCAACTGAGACATTGTTGCCTAGTTTAGCGCCAGGTTCGATTATTGCTGTAGAATGGATCACTATTAAAACTCTCTTCTCGCACACATAATTTCGGCACTACATACAACCTTGCCGTCGACTCTTGCTTCAGCGGCAAATTTCCATATATTGCGACGCTCTTTTAAAAACTCTACATGCAAATGCAGTGTATCGCCCGGTATAACTGGCTGTTTAAAACGTGCGTTATCGACTGCAGCAAATAAGTAAAGCTCGTTATCGCTACGGTTTTCTACTGTTTTAAATCCTAATAAACCGGTGGCTTGCGCCATGGCTTCTAATATTAGCACACCAGGGAAAATTGGCTGATTTGGAAAGTGGCCAGTAAAAATAGGCTCGTTAACCGATACATTTTTAATCGCATGCAGTGACTCGCCAGGCGTAAAGTCAATTACACGATCAATTAAAAGCATCGGGTAGCGGTGTGGTAATAAACTTAAAATTTCTTGAATATCAAGGCTATTTAATTCGTTTGCCAAAATAGCATCCTTATTAGTGTTCAACGTTATGACTTAGCCAATGCTTCAAGCGCTTTAAGACGTGATTTCATGTCTGAAAGATTACGCAAGTGGGCAATTGATTTACGCCATTCTTTATTAGTTGTATGGGGCATACCAGATGAGTAAATACCCGGCTCGGTGATCGATTTAGTCACCATACTCATGCCGGTAATTATAACACCATCACATACTGACATGTGACCATTAATTGCGGTCATGCCACCTATTTGGCAGTTTTTACCAATGGTTACACTACCTGCTAGTACAGTACAGCCTGCAATTGCAGTACCCGAGTTAACTTCAACGTTGTGTGCTATTTGACATTGGTTATCGATGATCACATTACTATGAATAATCGTGTTATCGAGTGCGCCACGGTCAATTGTTGTGCTTGCGCCCACTTCAACCTTGTCGCCGATAATCACAGAGCCTAGCTGAGGAATTTTAACCCACTGCCCGCGCTCGTTTGCATAGCCAAATCCGTCACTGCCAACCACACTGTTTGCTTGAAATAAACAATCAGCGCCAATTTCAACATCGTGATAAATAGTCACACTCGGCCAAAGCTTTGTGCCAGAACCTATTTTAACACGTTCACCGATGAAACTGTTCGGACCAATTTGTGCGTTATCACCAATTACAGCACCGGCTTCTATAACTACATTTGCGCCAATAGCAGCACTTGTGCTAACCGTTGCACTTGGGTGAATAGTCGCACTAGCGTGTATACCTTGCTGCGCCGCTTGCGGGGTTGTATCCATAAATTGTGCAAGCTTTGCGTAGCTCACATACGGATTTCCAACAATGATTTTTGCGCCACTAAAATACGGTGCATCGGCTTCGCTAAGAATAACAGCGCTGGCTTGTGTGGTTTCAAGCTGCGTACGATATTTTGAGTTCGCTAAAAATGCAATATGCCCAGAACGGGCATTTGCAAGTGTAGCTATTTTTGTAATTTCTAAAACGCCATCACCTTGAAGTTCGGCGCCTAGAAGTTCCGCAATGTGCGAAAGCGTATAATTTTGCATAGAGTGATTATTTCTTACTAACTGCTGATACAACTTTGCTTGAAAGATCAGTTACTTCTTTAGGGTTAAAGTAAATAGTAGTGTCTTTAACTTTAACTTCATCGAAGTCGCCATCTTTAGCAATTTCTTCAATTGTTTTAACAATTAAACCCTGAACTTTAGCAAGCTCTTGGTTTTGACGTGCTTTGATTTCTTGCTCTAAAGGACGACCTTTTTCAGCAAGGTTTTGTTGCATGCCTTGAATTTTATCACGTAGTGCATCTTTTTGAGCTTGGCTCATTGTAGTGCTTTCACGCTTAAATTTTTCTGCTTCAAAGCGAATGTCGCCTTGTAGTTTTTCAAGCTCTTGACGACGCTCAGCAAACTCAGTTTGTAAAGACTGCTCAATTTTAGCCATTTGAGGAATTTGCTTGTAGATCTCTTGCATATCAACAATGCCTACTTTGTGGGCAAATGCACTTGCAGAGGTGCCCATCATCAATGTTGCTAACACGGCTACTGCTGTTGATTTAAATAATTTTTTCACAAAAAACTCCTTTAGAAAGTGTTACTAATATTAAAGCTGATGGTCTTTGTATCGTCATCTTCTTCTTTTTGCAATGGATACGCAAAACTAATCAGCATTGGACCCATTGGAGAGATCCATTGTAAAGATAAACCGGTTGATACCCTAAAGCGCATTGGATCAGAGTAATCATCTAACTTAGCACGCTCATCTGGCGCTAAGTTTTGGAAACGGTCAACGTTAAATTCAGTATCCCATACGTTGGCAGCATCTACAAAGAAACTGGTACGTACAGAACTGGTGTTTTCTTCATCTAAGAACGGCGTAGGTACAATTAGCTCCATACCTGCAACCGCTTTTGCATTACCACCAATACGCCCTTGTGGTACTAAAATATCAAACTCATCAGAGCCACCAATGCTACCGGTTGTAGTACCATCAGCACCTGGCGTACCAGGGATTGATAAAGGAACACGTGATACAGCACGCGGCAGTATAGTATTACGGTCAAAGCCACGTAGCTCCATTTCCGTTATACGGAAGAACTCTTGGAATGGCAGGGTTTGTTCATAACCATTGGTTGACCCATAACCATTACCGTAACCAAGCGCTGCACGTGTTGAGAACACCCAACGGTGGTCATTAGATATTGGCCAGTAAAAACGCGAATCGTAGTTCAGTTTAAAATACTGAAGATCAGAGTTAGGCGTTGTGGCTGTTAAATTTAATGTTTGGCGCGAACCCGCTGTTGGGAATAAACCACGGTTAACTGTGATACGCGACCAACCAACGCTTAGCTCATATTTAGTAAAGTCAAAGCCAGCATCTGGGTTTTCTTCATCTAAGAAGGTTTCGCGTAGTACGCGAGTTTGTTCGTACTCGGCAATTTCTGAAAGTTCTTCTTGAATCCAACGTACGCCAAAGTTAACACGGTTTACCGCATCAATTGGGAAACCAATATTGGTACCAATACCGTAACTTGTTGATTTATAATCTACTAAGCTAAATTTACTGGCATCGTAGTTGTTGTAAAAAATACTGCTGCCTTGCGATACACCATCTGGCGTAAAGTAAGGGTCGGTGTACGACAAGCTAATGCTTTCAGAACCAGTAGAGGTATTTAAGTTTAAGCCAATTTGATTACCCGTACCTAAAAAGTTAGATTCGGTCACACCAATATTAAACTGAAGCCCTGCGTATGAGCCATACGCTAAGCCCGCGTTAAAGCTACCAGCCGATTGCTCTTTTACTGTAAAGTCTACGTCTACTTGGTCATCTACACCCGGTACTGGTACTACGTTAAAGTCAACAGTTTCCATGTATGGTAAACGCTGAATTTGCAGCTTTGAGCGCTCAAGGTTTTGATTAGATAACCATGCACCTTCAAGTTGTGTCATTTCGCGGCGAAGTACTTCATCAGCTGTATTTTGGTTACCACCAACGATGATACGACGTACGTACACACGCTTGCCCGGATTTACCGACAGCGTAAGTTGCACTTCTTGTTTTTCATCATCAATTTCTGGAATTGTGCGTACTTCGGCATTGGCATAACCAAAGCGCGCTAAGTAGCTTTTGATAAATTCTTCAGATGAGGTCACCACTGAGCCATTGTAAAGCTCGCCGGCGCGAAGTGGGATAACGCTTTTGATTAGCTCTTCTCGGCCAAGTAAATCACCGATAAAGTCAAAACCTTTAACTGTGTACTTAACACCTTCTGTTAAGTTAGCAGTTACATACACAGATTCGCGCTCAGGACTTACTGATACTTGCGTAGAATCGATATTAAAACGTAAGTAACCGCGGTCTAAGTAAAAGCTGCGAATTTTTTCTAAATCGCCTTCAATGGTTTGTTTTTGGTAACGGTCGCTACCCATAAACTGCCACCACGGTAAATCTTGTTGCGATTCAGCAAGCTTTAAAAGCTCTTCGTTAGAGAATAATTCGTTACCCACTAAGTTGATTTGACGAATAGAGGCGGCTTCGCCTTCGTCAAATTCTAGCTTAAGCTTTACACGGTTACGTGGCAGCTTAGTTACGCTAATATCAACGGTGGCATTGTATTTACCAATACTGTGGAAAAACTCAACCAACCCTTTTTCGATATTATCGATAACAGTTTTATCAAGCGGTTCACCTTGGCGAATATCTTGCTGATCGAGTGATTCGTTAAGCTGCTCGTCTTTTATATCTTTATTGCCTTCAAACTCAATAAAGCTAATAGTAGGACGCTCAGTCACTTTAAAAATAACGTTATTACCATCGCGTAACGCTTTGATGTTGTCAAAGTGACCTGAACGATAAAGTGACTTTATTGTTTTTGAAATCGTATAGTCATCAACGTTATCGCCCACATTGATAGGAACATGCGTCAGTGCTGCACCAAGTGCTACACGTTGCAAACCTTCAATTTTTAAATCTTCAACAATAAAGGAGTTTTGGCCCAGGGCTGCAAAACTTGCACCCAATAAACTTGAAACTGCCAAATGTTTTTTTATAGCCATTTTATTATCTTTATCCTTTACAACTGTATTACCGCTTAACATCAAAACTAACAATTAGTGATGCTTACAATCGTGTTCTAATTAGTAATTGTCACGCTGTAACTACAAACGCGATACATCATTGAACAAAGCGAAACATGTTAAAAATATGAGCAGCAAGGCGCCCACTTTAAAACCAAATTCTTGTGTCTTTTCAGAGACCGGCTTTTTACGGAAAAGTTCAATTATGTAATACATTAAGTGTCCACCATCAAGCACTGGCAGAGGTAATAAATTAAATACACCCAAGTTAACGCTTATTAGCGCTAAAAAGCTTAAAAAGGCGACTAGCCCGTAGCTTACGCTAGTTCCTGCACCAACTGCAATGCCCACAGGGCCACTTAAATTTTTAACCGAAACCTGACCTGTAATTAAATTACCAATCATGTCAAAGCTAAGCGTTATAAGGCGCCAGGTCTCTTGGGTACCACGAGCAATACTATCAAGCGGACCAAAGCTTCGGGTTTCAACATAGCCCTCAGGCCAAGGTTGAACAACCGGCGCAACACCTAAAAACCCTTGTTCAATACCGTGCTCATTAATGCGCGATTTAGGCGTTACTGTTACGCTATTTATACTATCTTGTCTTTTTACACTAAATTGTAAAGATTTGTTAGCCGATTGCGTAATAAGATTAACTAATTGCTGCCAATCGCTTATTGTTTCACCATTTACAGCGATAATCGTATCGTTAACCTGCAAATTAGCCAGTTCGGCTGCTGAATTTTTAGTTATAGCCGCAATGGTTAATGTGGCTTGGGGTCTAAACGGTACAATACCCAACGAACTCAGTGGCGGCACGTCTTGCTGATCGAGCTTCCAACCCTCTACGTTAAGCATTTTTGTTTGCTCTTGGTAGTTTTCGTTACGCACTACTACGGGCACGCTTTGCTCACCTAAGCTCGACATAAGTGCAAAAGTTGCATCTTGCCAGGTGGCAATCGTGTCATCACCAATTTTAATAATTTGTTCAGAGGGCATAATGCCCGCCTGCTCTGCTCTGCTACCTTCGGTAATACTACCCACTACAGGTTTTACCGATTGCACGCCCACCATGTACATAGCCGCCAACGCCACAATAGCAAATAAAAAATTAGCCAGCGGGCCGGCTGCCACTATGGCTATACGGGCCTGAACCGATTTAGCGTTAAATGACAAATGGCGCTCATTTTCTGGCACTTCATCCACGCGTTCATCAAGCATTTTAACGTAGCCACCCAGCGGAATAGCGGCAATTACGTATTCTGTATTGTATTTATCGTGCCACTTTAAAAGCGGTTTACCAAAACCAATCGAAAAGCGCAGCACTTTAACACCCATTTTACGGGCCACCCAAAAGTGCCCATATTCATGAATAGCAACTAAAATGCCCAGCGCTAAAATAAACGAGCCAAGATTCCAAAAAAAATCTAACATATTAATGAGTCACTTTTGTTATTAAATCCGCTGCACGTTGGCGGGCTTGTTGGTCACACGCTAATATTTCATCTAGGCTTTGTACGTTAGTGAATGTGGCCGCATCAAGCGTTTGTGCATTAATTTTATAAATGTCAGTAAAGCCAATTTGGCCTTTTAAAAATGCCGCAACCGCTATTTCGTTTGCTGCATTTACCGTTGTGGTTGCGCCTTGCCCTGCGCTGCACGCATCAATAGCAAGTTGTAAATTTGGATAACGCGCAAAATCAGGTTTTGTGAACGAAAAATCACAAATATCCGAAAAGTTGAGTGGTTTTACACCCGCGTTAATTCGATCTGGGTAAGCGAGTGCGTGTGCAATAGGTGTGCGCATATCGGGGTTACCCATTTGCGCTAAAATGGAGCCATCGTGGTATTGCACCATAGAATGAATAATACTTTGCGGGTGGATCACCACATCAATATCGCTGGTGTCACAATTAAACAGCCATTTAGCTTCAATAAATTCAAGCCCTTTGTTCATCATGGTGGCTGAATCTACCGATATTTTTTGCCCCATAGACCAATTAGGGTGAGCGACGGCTTCACTTACTGTTACTTCTTTTAAGGTAATTATATCGCGCGTTAAAAATGGCCCACCAGAGCCGGTAAGCAATATTTTACTTACGCCATGCTCTTGTAAATTTTGATCTGCATTTGCGTTTTGAAGTGAATGAGGTAAGCACTGAAAAATAGCGTTATGCTCGCTATCAATAGGTAACAACGTGGCTTTATGCTGTTTTACTTTATCAATAAACAACTGCCCTGACATAACCAACGATTCTTTATTGGCAAGCAGTACTTTTTTACCTGCTTCAACGGCGCTTAGTGTGGGCAGTAAGCCGGCAGCGCCAACAATAGCTGACATGACGGTATCGACATCGGGATGCGCACATAAATCGCTCATAGCCTGCTGTGAATGCATTACTAAGGTTTGGCATGGCGTATTATTTAAATACGATGATAATTGCTCTGCAGCGCTTTGTGTGGCCATAACCGCATATAACGGTTCGTGCTCAATACATAGCTCAGCCATTTTTTTTGCATTGTGGCCTGCAGTGAGGGCAAACACGTTAAATAGCGCTTTATTTCGCGCTATAACATCTAATGTACTTAACCCAATTGAACCTGTAGCGCCTAAAATAACAAGTTGTTGCTGTTGGCTCATAAACTCAAGGTCCATGCATAGCACATTACAAACATAGGGGCTGCTGCGGTTAAGCTGTCAATTCTATCTAAAATACCGCCGTGGCCGGGTAAACAGCGACCACTGTCTTTTAGGCCGGCTTCACGTTTAAACATGCTTTCGAGTAAATCACCAACAGCCGAAAACAAGGCTATAAAGGCGGTCATTACGGCATAAATAGGCCATACAGCAAAATCCACACCGGTAAAATGACAAAAAGCTAAAACAAATATAATTGATGCAACCACACCGCCTGCTAGGCCTTCGATGGTTTTGTTAGGGCTCACCTTTGGCATGAGCTTGTGTTTACCAAAACTTTTGCCTGTAAAGTAAGCCCCTACATCGGCGCTCCACACAATACCAAGTACCACTAAAATCAGTACCGAGCCAAAGTGCGTTGATTCAGCGTATTGCGCGCTACGTAAGGTATTGAGTGCAAGCCAAAGTGGGATTAAAGTAAGCAACCCGGCAATGCCGCGCATTACCAAGCCTTCGTTCCATGCTTTGGCCATGGCAGGGTAGCGCCAAATTAAATAACTGGCCACAATCCACCAAGCAAACGAGAGCGTAAATAAGTAATTTGCATCCCCGACCAGCTGGCCGTTTTGCCACAGTGATTCAATCGGCCAATGTAAATTTAGCAGCGCCAATAACGCGCCAATTAACACCACAAACGCACCCCGTTTTAATTTTGTGCATAGGCCCATAAAAGCAGACCACTCCCACGCGCCAAGTAAAACAATAATACCGGCAAAATAACTAAACAATGTTAGTGGAGTATAAAAAACCAAGGCTAGCGCTAACGGCGCTAATACAACCGAGGTTAAAATTCGTTGTTTTAACAAAATAGTGACCCTTATTCTATTTTAGGTTTGAGCGAGTAATTGTTTTATTTGTTCGCCCGTACAACCAAAACGTCGCTCTCTGGCAACGTAACACGCAATGGCCTCAGCAAATGCTGCTTCATTAAAATCAGGCCAAAGAGTTTCGGTAAAGTAAAGTTCCGCATAAGCAGCTTGCCATAGTAAAAAGTTACTAATACGAACATCACCACCCGTGCGAATTAGTAAATCCGGCTCCGCTTGGTCTGCCATGCTCATATGCTGTGCTAAGCGCTCTTCTGTAACATCCTCTGCCTTGAGTTGTCCGTTTGCAACTTGAAGTGCTAGTTGCTTTGCTGCATTTGCCATATCCCATCTACCGCCATAATTAGCGGCCACGTTTAAATGCAAACCGGTGTTATCTGCTGTTAGCTCATGCGCAGCGTTTACTTTGCTACGTAAACTTTCAGAGAATCGTGATAAATCTCCAATAATGGTCAGTTTTACATTATTTTTATGAAGCTTTTTTACTTCCTTTGTTAAAACAAACAAAAAAAGCTCCATTAAAGTGTTTACTTCGTCTTCGGGGCGGCGCCAGTTTTCACTACTAAAAGCAAATAAGGTTAACGATTGTATCCCTAATTTAGTACAAAACTGAACAGATTGACGAACTGCGTCCACGCCTTTTTTATGCCCGAACACACGAGGTCTATTTCTAGCTTGCGCCCAACGCCCGTTACCATCCATGATGATGGCAACATGTTTAGGTAAACATTGCTGTGAAATTGTATCAGCGTCTAGAACCATAAATATTGAGTATTCCATAAAAAAACGCCGCCTAGTATACCCTAGACGGCGTTTCAAAACTAATATATTTCATAACCTGCATTGAGGTTATTTAGCTGTTTAGATTTCCATCAACTCAGCTTCTTTCGCTGTTAGTTGTGCATCCATTTCTTTGATAAATTTATCTGTAAGCTTTTGAATTGTATCTTCTGCTTGACGCGCTTCATCTTCAGAAATTTCTTTATCTTTTAATAAAGATTTTACATCGCCATTAGCGTCACGACGAATGTTACGCACAGCCACACGGCCGCTTTCTACTTCGCCACGTACAATTTTAATTAAATCTTTACGACGCTCTTCTGTAAGCGGAGGAAGTGGTACGCGAATTACTGTACCAGCAGACATAGGGTTTAAACCTAAGTCAGACGCCATAATTGCTTTTTCTACAGCTTGCGCTAAAGACTTGTCGAATACGCCGATAGCAAGCGTACGAGAGTCTTCAATCGTTACATTAGCCACTTGGTTAAGCGGTGTATCAGCACCGTAGTACGATACCATAATGCCGTCTAAAATTGCTGGGTGAGCACGACCTGTACGAATTTTTGATAGTTGACTACCTAGTGCTGCTACACTTTTTTGCATGCGCTCTTGCGCATCTTTTTGAATATCGTTAATCACGGTTTAATCCTAATTATTTGATTACTTCATCTGAGGCTTGTGAAGAGATAAGTGTGCCTTCTTCTTCACCCATAATTACGCGTTTTAAGGCGCCTGATTTATTCATGTTAAATACGCTCAGTGGCATATTATGATCGCGAGCGAGTGTAAACGCCGCTAAATCCATTACTTTTAGTTCTTTATCAATAATCTCATTGTAGCTTAAGTGACGGTAAAGCGTGGCTTCTGGGTTTTTAACCGGATCATCACTAAATACGCCATCAACCTTAGTCGCTTTAATTACAGTGTCGGCTTCAATTTCAATACCGCGTAAACACGCAGCAGAATCGGTAGTGAAGAACGGGTTACCCGTACCTGCTGCAAAAATAACAACGCGGCCAGATTTTAATAAGCTAATTGCCTCAGCCCAGTTGTATGCATCACATACACCGTTTAGAGGGATTGCCGACATTAAACGACAATTAACAAATGCACGGTGAAGTGCATCACGCATTGCAAGGCCGTTCATTACGGTTGCAAGCATACCCATGTGGTCACCAACTACGCGGTTCATGCCAGCTTCTGCTAGTGATCCGCCACGTAAAAAGTTACCACCGCCGATAACCAAACCCACTTCTACGTCGAGTTCTACCAGCTCTTTAATTTCTTGGGCCATACGATCTAGCACTTTTGGGTCGATGCCGAAGCCTTCGTCTCCCATTAAAGCTTCACCACTTAATTTGAGAAGAACACGTCTAAAAATAGGTTTACGATTGATAGTCATAGTATTGGGGCCAACTTTTTATTAAATTATGGGTAAAAAATAACCGCGCTTATGATAAACATAAAAGCGCGGTTATTTTAAAGAATTTCTAAGCGTGACGCAAAAGCAAATAGTACTTTAATGGCATCTAATTTCCTTATGCATCACAAATAGTTAATCTTACTCGCCTTTTGCAGCTGCAATTTGAGCAGCAACTTCAGCAGCAAAATCTTCTTCTTTCTTCTCGATACCTTCACCAACTTCTACACGTGCGAAGCTAGTAACTGTTGCGTTTTTCTCTTTAAGAATTTCGCCAACAGATTTTTTAGGCTCCATGATGAAAGCTTGACCAGTAAGAGAAACCTCACCAGTAAATTTCTTCATGCGGCCAACAACCATTTTTTCAGCGATTTCAGCAGGCTTGCCTTCGTTCATCGCGATGTCGATTTGAACTTGCTTTTCTTTTTCTACAACGTCAGCAGGTACATCTTCAGGCGTTAAGTACTCTGGGTTTGAAGCAGCAACGTGCATTGCAATGTGCTTAAGTGTTTCTTCATCAGCAACACCTGCAACAACAACACCAATACGATCACCGTGACGGTATTCAACAAGTGTTTCACCAGTGATGTACTGAAGACGACGTACGTTGATGTTTTCACCAATTTTAGTTACTAGCTCAACACGGTCTTCTTCAAACTTAGCTTGTAAGTCTTCGATAGTGATTGTTTCAGCGATAGCAGCGTCAGCAACTTTGTTAGCAAACGCTAAGAAGCTTTCGTCTTTTGCTACGAAGTCAGTTTGACAGTTAACTTCTACTAGTACTGCAACACCATCGTTTTGCTTGATGATGATAGTACCTTCAGCAGCAATGTTACCTGCTTTCTTAGCAGCCTTTGCAGCACCGCTCTTACGCATGTTTTCAATCGCTAACTCGATGTCGCCATCAGTTTCAGTTAACGCTTTTTTACAATCCATCATGCCAGCGCCAGTACGCTCGCGTAATTCTTTAACTAGGGCAGTAGTTACAGCCATTAGTAAATCCTCAAATCTGAAATCAGGTATTAGATAAGCGGGTAAACCGCTCTACAAGAATAGCAAGTCTTCACCTTAAAAAGATGAAGACTTGATGACAGCTAATTACTCAGCTTCTACAAAGTCGTCTTTCTCAGCTTGAGCAACGATGTTGTTCTCACGACCTTCAGTGATAGCAGCTGCAACAGAGCTAGTGTAAAGGTTAATTGCACGGATAGCATCATCGTTACCAGGTACGATGTAATCAACACCGTCTGGGTTAGAGTTAGTATCAACGATTGCAACAACTGGAATACCTAGGTTGTTTGCTTCACGGATAGCAATGTGCTCGTGATCAGCATCGATAACGAAGATAGCGTCTGGAAGGCCACCCATGTTTTTGATACCGCCAAGGCTCTTTTCAAGCTTTTCCATTTCGCGAGTAAGCATTAACGCTTCTTTCTTAGTTAACTTCTCGAAAGTACCGTCTTGGCTTTGAGCTTCAAGGTCTTTAAGACGCTTGATTGACTGACGAACTGTTTTCCAGTTAGTTAACATACCACCTAACCAGCGGTGGTTAACGAAGAACTGGTCGCTTTGTAAAGCAGCTTCTTTAACTGCTTCGCTTGCTGCGCGCTTAGTACCAACGAAAAGAACTTTACCTTTGTTTGCAGCAGCACTTGATAAAAACTTAAGTGCGTCGTTGAACATTGGTACTGTTTGCTCAAGGTTGATGATATGTACACGGTTACGTGCGCCGAAGATGAAAGGCTTCATCTTAGGGTTCCAGTAACGTGCTTGGTGACCAAAGTGAACACCAGCTTGAAGCATATCGCGCATTGAAACGTTTGCCATTTTGTAAATCCTCTATGTAGTTTAGGGTTAGGCCTCCACATATCCCATAGCACCAACACCGAAGTATTTAAACTTCAAATGCACCCAAGTGTATGTGACGATACGTGTGTGTGTTAAAATAAAATTGTGTTTGCCTTAAATACAAAAAATCATTTAAGAATTTATTTGTAAAAAGACGGCGCGCTTTATACCATATTAAAATTAAATACTCAACGTCGCGTGCAAAATTTGTGCGACGATAAATGTTAAAAAACGCAACTTTGGAGCCTCAATGAGCGCTGTGATCAAGACCCCTGAAGAAATTGAAAAAATGCGTGTAGCCGGGCGTTTAGCGGCAGACGTACTTGAAATGATTGAACCACATGTAGTGCCAGGTGTGACTACTGATGAGCTAAATACAATTTGTCATGATTATATTGTAAATGTGCAAGATGCTATCCCTGCGCCACTAAATTACCACGGTTTTCCTAAGTCGGTATGTACCTCTGTAAATCATGTAATTTGCCACGGTATTCCAAATGACAAACCGCTAAAAGATGGCGATAGCGTCAACATTGATGTAACTGTAATTAAAGATGGTTACCACGGCGACACCTCAAAGATGTTTCATGTAGGTACGCCTAACATTCAAGGTAAACGCCTTGCACAAGTAACGCAAGAAAGCTTATACCTTGCCATTAAAATGGTAAAACCAGGTGTGCGTTTAGGCGATATTGGTGAAGCAATTCAAAAATACGCAGAGAGCTTTAACTACTCAATTGTACGTGAATACTGCGGCCACGGTATTGGTAGCGAATTTCATGAAGAGCCTCAAGTAATGCACTACGGTAAAGCAGGTACTGGCGAAACACTTAAAGCCGGTATGTGTTTAACAATAGAGCCAATGGTTAACGCAGGTAAGCGCCAGTGTAAACTTTTAAAAGATGAGTGGACTGTAGTTACACGCGACCGTAGTTTGTCTGCACAGTGGGAACACACCCTATTAGTGACTGAAAATGGTGTTGAAATTTTAACGCTGCGATCAGATGATACTATCGACAGGATTATCGAACACTAATAAAAACCGAGCCGCTTGATAAAAAGTATTTAACCTCTAACATGGTTAATACTTAATAACATACTGAATTATATGTAATATTTGATTTATTTTTCCCAAACCGGAGATTTTCAGTGAAAACAAATCGAATTGACGCGCCAAATAGCGAGCCTATTTGCAAGTGGATTCAACACTGTTAACACTAAAAATAGCCGCTTGGGATAGACTTATTACTTAACGTTCAGGTTATTTATCAATGCTTACGGTTCAATAAGGAGCCAGCCCACGTGGCATTACCCAACAAAGTAAAAAAGTTGCTTAGCGATGCTGAGCAACTGAGCGATTATCGCGATTGTTCTAGCTATTTTTATAAGTGGTTACATAACGAATTTTCTAAGCAACCAGTTGGTAATTTAATTAATGCCCGGGCTGAGTTTATAGACCGCCTGCTAATTAAACTGTTTCATGTTTACGATTTAGCTCACGAGCCTGATCTTGCCCTTATTGCCGTGGGCGGGTACGGCCGTGGCGAGCTACACCCCTACTCCGATATTGACTTTTTATTGCTTGTTACGCAGCCGCCTAGCGAGCAAATATGCGAAAAAATAGGCCAGTTTGTTACCATGCTATGGGATCTCAATTTAGAGATAGGCCACAGTGTGCGTACCATTGAGCAAGCCATTGAGCAAAAACGTGAAGACGTTACCTTTGCCACCAGCTTGCTCGAAAGCAGGCTCATTTTTGGTAATCACATTGAGTTTGAAAAACTCAAAACGCATATTATAGAAACCCCCGTTTGGCGCTCAGGCGAGTTTTTTGTAGCCAAAGTGCAAGAGCAAAACCTACGCCATAAAAAGTGCCACGGTACTGCTTACAACCTAGAGCCAAACATAAAAGAAAACCCCGGTGGCCTTCGCGATTTACAAACCATTATTTGGGTTGCTAAAAAGCACTTTAGAGCCGAAACCCTACAAGAGCTAATTAGCCACGGCTACTTAACGCATGAAGAGTTTCAGGAGCTTTCGGAGTGTCTAGAGAACCTTTGGAATATTCGCTTTGCACTGCATTTAGCCGCTGGGCGCTCAGAAAACCGTTTGTTGTTTGACCATCAACCACACACAGCTGAAATACTTGGCTTTGGTAGCGATGGTAAAGCCTCGGTTGAGCGCATGATGAAACGCTTATTTAGAATTATGAGCCGCGTACGCGAGCTTAACCAAATGCTGCTATCGTACTTTGAAGACAGTATTATGCCAGAGAGCAGCGAAGCGCCAGTGATTGAGTTAGACAAAGACTTTGAACGCGTTGGGCACCAAATTAGGGTTAAAAACCCATCGGTATTTTTTAGACGCGATCAACTTTTTGTTTTGTTTGAGCATATTGCCGACAACCCCGAAATTACCCATATTTACCCAAGTACTATTCGCACCATTAGGCAAGTACGCAGGCGTCTATTAGGTGACTTACAAGATTACGCAGCGTGTCGCGAGGCATTCATGCGTATTGTAAAACACCCTAACGGCATGGGCCGCGCATTCACGCTCATGCACAAACACGGCATGCTGGCCGCGTATTTACCACAATGGCGTAATATATTTGGGCAGATGCAATTTGACTTATTTCATGCCTACACAGTAGATGAGCACACCCATAAATTAATCAATAATATTTACCAATATTTTGATAAATCTAAAGTGAGCGAGTTTCCTATTTGTAGTGAAATAGTAACCCGTATGGATAAGCCTGAGCTGCTTTATTTAGCAGGTATTTTTCATGATATTGCTAAAGGGCGTGGCGGCGATCACTCAGAGCTAGGCTCGGTTGATGCCATTGCTTTTTCTAAATTACATGGCTTCCCATCATCTGATGGCAAGCTTATATCGTGGCTAGTTGGTAACCATTTACTTATGTCGGTTACTGCGCAGCGTAAAGACATAAATGACCCAGGTGTTATTAAAGACTTTGCTTCGCGCGTAAAAACAGAGCGCCAACTCGATTACCTCTATTGTTTAACCGTTGCCGATATACGCGCAACCAACGACAACTTATGGAATGATTGGAAAAACACCCTACTACGCGAATTATACTTGCATACTCAGCGTGCATTACGCCTAGGGCTTGAAAACCCAATGGATCAACGCGACCAAATACGCGATAAAAAACACCAAGCTAAACAGCGCTTACTTAATTTGGGCTACCTAGAAAACCAAATTGATTTAATTTGGAGCCGCTTTAAAGCCAATTACTTTACTGCCTTTAGCGAGCAGCAAATATCATGGCAAACCGAGCACCTATTAAAATGCGCAGACTTAAGCCTACCCAGTGTTATTGTTTCTGATAAAGCAATGCATGGCGGCACGCAAGTGTTTGCTTATAGCCCATATTCTGGGCCGTTATTCGCTCGCTTAGTTAGCGTAATTGGCTCTAAAAAAGCGCAAATACAACACGCTCAAGTGCTTACTACCAAAGATGGCTACGCCCTATTTAACTTTGTAATACTTGAAGTGAGCGGCGACCCTATTGCAAGTAGCCGTGCTCAGTCAATTAAACGTGGGCTTGAGCAAGCACTTAGCGAACCACGTAAAAAAATACGCTTTAAAAAGAATCGCTCGCAACGATTTAAAGACTTTAATATTAAACCCAAAATAGTGCTGCGCCCTCATGCACGTAAAGATCGCAGCCTAATAGAAATTCAAGCTGTTGATATACCCGGTTTACTTACTAAAATTGCCGAAGTTTTCCAAGCGCATTTATTACACATTCACGCAGCCCGTATTACAACGGTAGGTGAACGTGCAGAGGATTTCTTTGTCGTATCAAATAACGAATACCAAGCGCTGACTGATGAAGAGCAAGCCAAAATTCATCAGGCATTACGTAAAAAATTCAACGCCGAAACAGAATAAGGACACACCATGTCAGATTTAAAAACCATGATAGAAAACGCCTGGGACAACCGCGATAGCATTAGCCCAAGCAGTGTATCTAGCGATGTAAAACAAGCGATTATTGACGCACTAGAGCTTCTTGATAGCGGTGCAGCCCGTGTTGCTGAAAAAATATCAGGCGAATGGGTCGTACACCAATGGCTTAAAAAAGCCGTTTTACTATCATTTCGTATTCGCGATAACCAACCAATGAACGACGGCGTAAACCAGTTTTACGATAAAGTACCGCTTAAATTTAGCGACTACACACCGGAGCAATTTCAGCAAGGTGGCATGCGCGTAGTACCAAATGCTGTAGCACGTAAAGGCAGCTTTGTAGGTAAAAACGTCGTACTTATGCCATCGTATGTGAACATTGGGGCATTTGTAGATGAAGGCACCATGGTTGATACATGGGCAACTGTTGGCTCGTGTGCACAAATTGGTAAGAACGTACACTTATCGGGCGGCGTGGGCATAGGCGGCGTTTTAGAGCCACTACAAGCTAACCCTACCATCATTGAAGACAACTGCTTTATTGGCGCACGCTCTGAAATTGTTGAAGGTGTAGTAGTAGAGGAAGGCGCTGTTATTTCAATGGGCGTTTACATTAGCCAAAGCACTCGTATTTATGACCGTGAAACCGGCGAAATTCATTACGGCCGCGTACCAGCAGGTGCTGTAGTTGTGCCAGGCGCATTACCATCAAAAGATGGCACCCACAGCCTGTACGCTGCAATTATCGTGAAAAAAGTTGATCAACAAACACGTGAAAAGGTAGGCATCAACGCCCTACTACGCTCAATTGATGATTAAAATAAGCGATAAGCTTTTAGCTGTAAGCCCTAAGTTGATTGGTGTTAAACGTAGGTTGGGTTGAGTGAAACGAAACCCACGACACATTAAAGCTTAGTGTTTTAGCTAAATTTAGAAAGCTCTAAGCCCTTTGGGTTTAGAGCTTTTTTGTTTAGATTAGAGTTTATCTCTTAAATAGCTAAACCGTTGGGTTTCTCTGTGCTCAACTCAACCTTAATTCAAAGCAATATACGTATACAAAATAAACGACTGAATTAGCCAACACACCCAAGATATAATAAGGTAGTAAAGCATACTTGAAAGTTAGCAATTAATATTAAGGATTAATATGACAAAAACTGCTTTACGCTCAACTATTTTGCTACCGGTATTTTTGCCCGCGGTATTTATTATTCTGCTTTTGGTCATTGGTACAAGTAGCAACCCTGAACTGGCAGGGCAAGCATTCAGTGTCGCCCTCAAGTGGATAACAGAAACCTTTGGCTGGTTTTATATGTTATCAGTTGCCATCTTCTTAGTTTTCATCGTTTGTGTTGCCGCCTCCAGCTGGGGAAATATCAAGCTGGGGCCTGATCATGCGCAACCGCAATACAGCTTTGGCGAGTGGTTTGCCATGCTATTTTCGGCCGGTTACGGAGTCGCATTACTTTATTTTGGTGTAGCAGAACCCGTGCTCCATTATGCATCTCCGCCCGCAGGCGCCGCAGAAACCGTTAATGCCGCTAAGCAGGCTATGCAAATTGCATTTTTTCATTGGGGTTTTCATATATGGGCAATTTATGGGATTGTTGGTTTAGTGCTTGCTTACTTTGCATTTCGCCACGGCCTTCCGCTGTCTATTCGCTCAGCCTTGTATCCACTTATTGGTGATAAAATATATGGCCCTATTGGGCACACTGTTGATGTGTTTGCCATATTAGGCACGCTATTTGGTATTGCCACAACATTAGGGCTTTCGGTTACTCAAATTAATGCCGGGCTGCACTACTTATGGCCAAGCATCCCTATTAATAACACGGTACAAATTACCGCTATTGTTATTATTACCGCAGCGGCAACGTTTTCTGTGGTGGCAGGTATGGATAAAGGAGTGAAGCGTTTATCTATAATAAACATGACACTCGCCGTATCATTAATGGCCTTTGTGTTTTTTATTGGCCCGACTATTCATATTCTTGAATCGTTTTTACAAAATACAGGCAGCTACCTTAGCGGTATTGTTGAGCGTACTTTTAATTTACAAGCCTATAGCCGTAGTGATTGGATTGGTAACTGGACTCTATTTATATTTGGCTGGACTATAGCGTGGGCACCCTTTGTTGGTATGTTTATCGCTAAAATTAGCCGCGGCAGAACCATTAGGCAATTTGTTGTGGGCGTGATGCTAGTTCCGACTATTTTTACCTTTTTATGGTTTTCTGTATTTGGTGATACCGCGCTAAATTTAATAATGAATGAAGGGTTTAATACTTTAATAACCGATGTTCAAGCAAACCATGCCGTTGCGCTATTTCAATTATTTGAAGTGCTACCGTTATCGTTTATTATTTCGTTACTAACGGTTATTTTAATTATTACCTTTTTTGTAACCTCATCTGACTCGGGCTCGTTAGTTATTGACTCCCTCGCCTCTGGCGGGAGTATTGATACGCCTGCATGGCAACGGGTGTTTTGGGCTGTGCTTGAGGGCGCTGTGGCTGCTGTTTTATTAGTAGCAGGTGGGCTAAGTGCACTACAAACTATGACAATAGCTAGTGCCCTACCCTTTGCTGTTATTATGCTTATTGCAACCGCGGGGCTTTGGCGCGCACTTACCATTGAAGGCCATCGCGATACGAGCTTACAAGCACATGCGCTCAATAGCCGTAATGTTAACCTATCTCATTGGAAGCGCCGGTTAGCCGCTATGGTTAATTATCCGAATAAGGAAAAAGTGCATACCTTCATTAGTAGTGTGGTGGTACAAGCAATGCAAGCTGTTCAAGCAGAATTAAAAGCGCGCCAGTGGCATGCCGAGGTAGATTTTGATACTGACTTAGGCCGCGCCCATTTAACCGTACTACGCCATGAACATGTTGATTTTGTGTATGATATTCGCCTTACTGAGCACCCAATGCCAAGCTTTGCCTATACAGAGCTAAAACCGGATGCTGATAACTCCGAGATGTATTACAAGGCAGATGTTTTCTTACGCCGCGGTGGGTTATCTTACGATGTATATGGCTACAGTGAAGATGATATTGTGAAGGACATTCTTGATCAATTTGAGAATTACTTGCACTTTTTAGGTAACAGCCCAGGGGAACTTCCGTGGGATATGGCCGAACACGATGACATGTTAAATAGCGACAAACCTTAAATAAGCGCTTTATTTAACAGCGCAATGTTGATGCAATAAAAAAGGCACTGAAAAGTGCCTTTTTAGTCTGCTCAATTAATTTTTTAATTACAGCGCGTT
Source organism: Pseudoalteromonas agarivorans (assembly GCF_024518735.1). NCBI lineage: Bacteria > Pseudomonadati > Pseudomonadota > Gammaproteobacteria > Alteromonadales > Pseudoalteromonadaceae > Pseudoalteromonas > Pseudoalteromonas agarivorans. Next base: position 182,076 of record NZ_JANIGJ010000008.1, on the reverse strand, counting down.
AAATACGTCGTCTGTTTTAGCTGCGCAAATAAAATCGTTTTTGTGCAGGCCTTTAATTGAATGGCTCCACCACGTTACGGTTACTTTGCCCCACTCGGTTAATAAACCTGGGTGATGCCCTTCATCTTCTGCCATATCACCTACTTTATTGGTAAACGCCATAGCTTGCTTAAAGTTTTTAAACTTATAAACACGCTCAAGTTGCATAATGCCGTCGCGTACCTCTGGTACCCAGTCTGGAATTTTGGTAATAAGTTGGGCAAGCTCTTCCTCAGATACTTTTGGCGCATCTACGTGACAGGCTTCGCATTTTTGTTCACTTAATGAAGACATTTTAAATCCTTACTTTAGCGTTTCTTTTTAAATTAAAGTTAACCGGCTAATTTTTCTTTAGGTGGAAATTTTGGGTCGTGCAAACCAAGTGCTTTAGCTTGCTCAACCAAAGTCATAATATCCATTTGCGATATATCAAACAGATCATGAATCGAATTTATGGTGTAGTACTGTGGTTGCATAATATCAATGCGGTACGGCGTACGCAGCACATCAATTACGCTCATAGGCGTTATCTCTGGTGTATCTGAATACACGTATTGGGTTTCACCTGGGCTTGATAATATACCACCGCCGTATATACGCAGGCCGTTTTCGGTTTGCATTAAACCAAATTCAACCGTAAACCAATACATACGTGCAAGGTATACACGATCTTTTTTCTGCGCTGCATACCCTAGCTGGCCGTATTTGTGTGTGAATTCGGCAAAGTCAGGGTTTGTTAGCATAGCGCAGTGGCCAAATATTTCATGGAAAATGTCAGGCTCTTGCAAGTAGTCAAACTCTTCTCGGCTACGAATAAACGTCGCTACCGGAAATTGTTTGTTTGCCAATAACCTAAAAAATTCATCAAAATCGATAAGCGCAGGTACAGGCGCTACTTGCCAACCGGTGGTGGCAAGAAGCACTTCGTTAAGCTCGCTTAATTGCGGGATACGATCGTGTGGTAGGTTTATTTTTTTAAGCCCATCCATGTACTCATCACAAGCTTTGCCTTCTATGCACGCAAGTTGGCGCGTAACAAGCTCAGACCAAATTTTGTTTTCTTCTTCGCTCCAATGAATAACACCGTTTTCATCAGGTGTTTTAGAGGTGTATTTACTTGCTTTAGCCATAATAACCTTCTTGGGGTTAAGCCCTAAATGTGTGTCAGTGTGATACTCAAGATGAGTGAATACCTAATGCAGCCATACTATGCAAAAGTGAAGAAAAGTTTAATAGTTAGGCGGATATCTACATTTAGCACGATCCCCTAAAGTGTATAGTTAAAATTACACCACCGGCATCAATATTATACAACCACTAAATTAAAGGGGTTAAGGGCAAATTCAACTGTACATAAATAAATACACCTAACAAATTAATGTAAAAGCTTGGTTTAAGTCGTCAATAATATCGTTAACATCTTCAAGCCCTACAGAGAGTCTTATTAAGCCATCACTTATGCCTGCGGCTGCTCGCTCCTCGGGTGTGTAAGGAGAATGCGTCATTGATGCGGGGTGCTGAATAAGCGTTTCGGCATCACCTAAACTTACAGCAAGTGTGCAAAGCTTCATGCTATCTATAAACTGTGCTCCTTGAGCAAGGCTGCCTTTAATTTCAAATGCAATAACGCCGCCTGCGGCTTTCATTTGCTTGCCTATATATTTGTTGCCAGGGTGCGATTTAAGCCCAGGATAATAAACAATATTAACCTGTGGGTGCGTCTCTAAATATTCGGCAACCGTTTGCGCGCTTTGGCAATGGCGCTCCATGCGTATGGCTAAAGTTTTTAATCCGCGATTAATAAGCCATGCGTCGTGCGGGCTTATGGTGGCACCAATATCTTTAAGTACCGTCATTTTTATTAAGGTAATGTGCTCATGCGTTCCACACACAAGCCCCGCTACTACATCGCCATGACCGTTTAAGTACTTAGTGGCACTGTGCACAATAATATCTATGTCGTACTGCTTAGGTGATTGCAGCAGTGGCGTTAAAAAGGTGTTGTCGACCACACTAATTAAATTATGTTGCTTAGCGAGCGCGCCAATTAAGGCTAAATCAATGACTGCCATTGTGGGGTTGATTGGCGTTTCTACAAATATCATTTTTGAATTAGGTTTTATAGCAGCGCGAAGCTCGCCCTCGTTGGTCATATCAACAAAAGTTACTTCAATTCCCCAGCGCGGTAACATGTGAGCAAAAAACGCAAAAGTACATCCATACAATGCACTTGATGCAATTAAATGATCGCCCTGCGATAAAAAGCTTAATACCGACGCCGATACAGCCCCCATACCTGTGGCGGTAGCCGCTGCAGCTTCGCAGCCCTCTAACTGTGCTACTTTTTGCTCAAGTTCGGTGGTGGTTGGGTTACCTAGGCGGGTGTAAATATAACCGGGCTCATCGCCTGCAAAACGCGCGGCACCTTGTGCTGCATTTTCAAAATGAAAGGTAGAGGTTTGATACAAAGGCGACGTGAGTGCGCCATGCGGATCGTTTGCTTTTTGCGGGCCATGAATACATTGGGTATTAATATGCTGCTTGCTCATTGTGTGCTCTCGTTTTTATTATGTGTGTCAATTACATAAATAAAACGCACCGCAGTTTAAATCACAAGCATGCCGGATGCTCAGATGGCTATTTGTGCAAAAACCGCTCAGCGCGGTTTTGTACACAAATATTGCCACTGCTACTTTAGGACGTTGGCTCGGCCTTTTTACGGCTCATGATTTTGCTGGCAATACTTTGCACTGTGCCTTTTAACAAGCTGCGTTTGTTTTCAAGCCGTGGTAATGGGCGGCTAAGCTCCATTGCTTTGTAACCAATACGTGCTGTAAAAATACCGGCGCTTACACCTTGCGCTGCACGCCCCGAAAGCTTACCTAAAAGCTCAGCACTGAGTGCTGTGGCTGCTAAATCAGATACAAGCTCAGCACTGCCTACAAACATAACTTGTTTTATTAGCATACGGTAGAGCTTAATGCGGCTTGCGTAACCAAAACCAATGCCATAAATTTTTCCAATTTGCTCTATTAACTTAGTACCGCGCCAAAGCACCGCCATCATGTCCACCAGCGCAAGGGGGCTTAGGGCAACAAGCAACGCTGACTCTGTTGCAAAGCGGTTTATAAGCTTTTTAGCTTGCGTGTCTTGCGTTATAAGCAAGCTATTTGCGTAAAGGGTCATTATTTCCTTATCGCTATGATGGGTAGCCACTTGGTTTTTAAACGCTTCGAAGTTGTCTAGTTGTTGGTGCTTGTTTAGTTTTTCAAGCCAGGGTAATGCGCCGCCTACTTGCTCACTATTTAAGAGTCTGTCGGCTTCTTGGCGGTGTAACTGATTACGCTTTAAACTGCGCAGCATTCTGTATTCGCGCCATAGCATGCGCCCAATTAGCAACACACCGCTTACCACCGCCGTTAAATACACGCCGCCTAAAATGACTGACTGCTGAAACGCAAACACTAACGAATAAGCAAACTCAAGTAGCACTAACACTAAAAAGCTTACAGCAAACACCCCTTTAAGCGTTTGCCATTTAGACTTTTTATATACCGGCTCTAGGTCTATTTCTTCATCAAGTAGTTCATCTTCAGGCTCTTCAATGTATTCACTTTGACCTTGGGTAATTATTTTTGCAGGAGCAAGCGTCGCCTCAACCTGCTCATCAGCTTGGCTATCAATTCGCCTACCTGCTTGAAAAGTTTGCTGTGAGTCGTTCATGATAATTTGTCTCCTAACAAGTACTGCATCACATGATCAAGGCGAATATGCTTAAGTTGCTTATCGGGGTTTGGCATAGGCGCAAACGATAAAAACTCAAAGCCCTGCGCTGGCCACTCATTTTTATTAAGCATGCGCTTTGGTGGCTGTGGGGGTAAATAAGTAAGCCAATCTTGCTCGTTTAATGGTTTACCATAAATACAATCAAGCGTTTGGCCTTTATCGGCCACTTGGCGCGGCTGCGTTGCTGCAATTGACGACATTGCCATGGTTTCTATTTGTACGCCATCAAACTTTAAGTGATTACTTTGCTCATGCACGAGTGAATCAAGTAGTAGTGCTAAGTCTTTATGGTGCTTAGCACTTATATGATCTGACTTATTTGCAGCAAACAGTATTTTATCTATGTTGGGTTTAAATAAACGCTTAAAAAAGCCCGACTCGCCATATTTAAAATGTGCGAGTAATTGGTTTATTACACTACTTTGCTCTTGGAGTGTTTCGTGGCCTTCGTTTAAAGCGCTGAGTACGTCTACCAACACAATTTGGCGGTCAAAGTGTTTAAAGTGCTCATTATAAAATGGCTTAACCACCTCTTTTACATAGGCGTTAAAGCGCTTAATTAAATGCGCTAAGTTAGAGCCTGCCACTACCTCATCACTTTTTATATGCTGCGCATTTACCGGAAAAAACAACAAAAGCGGCGCACCTTGTAAGTCGCCAGGCATTAGCATGCGCCCAGGTTGTAACATGGCAAGCTTAGTATCTTTTTTAAGCCCTACCAGCATACTTTGATAAAGCGCCGCAATGTGTGCAAGCAAGCCTTCATCTACAGGCGCATTTAAATCAAGCTGTTCAAGCGCGTTTAAAAATTCAGTAGAGGTATTCACACGTGGGTGCTGTAGTAACAGCGGGTATTGTTGCTCGCACCATTGACTATAGCTTTGCTCAAGCATAGGTAAATCAAGTAGCCACTCACCAGGGTAGTCGATAATGTCTAAATACAGCGTAGATTGCGGCGAAAAATGCCCACGCAACCCAGATGCGCTTTGGTATTTAATTGCTAAACGCAGGGTATTAATACGCTCGGTTGATGCAGGCCATGTAGGCATCCCATCAGTTGGGAGCAAGGCATTAAGTGCACGCGGATAGTCAAACGTAGGAACTTTTAACGCCTCTTGCGGCACCACTTTAGTGGCTATATGGCGGTGCTCTCGCATTACATCAAAAAACGGTAAGTTTTTATCATCGCTTTGTGTTGTAAGGTGCTTAACAAGTGCGGTAATAAACGCGGTTTTACCACTGCCACTCAGGCCGGTTACGGCCAATTTTACGTGTTGATCTAAACTGCGATGAAGGGCTTTTTGGGCTGAACCTTTAATACTTTTAAAGGTTTTTTTGGCAAATGAAGTGCTACTCATAATGGGCTAGCACTTCATTGATGCTGTTAATCACCGAACAAAGTGCTATTAAATCCTTTAAAGTTTGTTGATTTCACGGCTAACCGTAAACTCGCTTGAAGTAACATGGCGCTCCATATCTTGAAGACGCGTGTCTATTCGCGTTAAACGCTCTTTTAAGTCTTGCAATGCGCGACGCGGTGGCTCGCCTTTTTGCCATACTTTAAATTTAACTTCTAGCGGATCGTCAGTTTTAGTTGAGCTACTAGTATGTATAGTTGTGGGGTCTTTTTTATCTAAAATAAACCACGCTGCAATATACGCTACCACAAATAATGGGCCACCCGTTAGCAGTACCGCACTAACAAAAATAATGCGAACTAACCATAACTCCATATTAAAGTAGTCACTTAATCCCGCACATACACCGGCGATTTTACCGCGCTGTGGGTCTCTTAATAATTCGCGTTTGGCACTCATACTTTGCGTCTCCATTGTGGTGACTCTTGATCGAGTAATGCTTCAAGGGTTTCTACTCTATCAGCCATTTTTTCGGCCTTGTGGGCAAGTTCCAATAACTGGCGATGTTCATGCTCACTTAACCCTTGGCTCACTTGCTTTTTGCTACGGTAGTGCAAAATTAACCACAGTGGCGCAACAAAAATCATGAACAAGATAAATGGTGCAATTAGTATCTCTGGATCAAACATAATCCTCTCCTGACAATCCGTAATCGATGTTTTAAGCAGTGGGGCACTTTAAGTACCCCTTTATAAGTTATTTATCAGCTAGCTTCTTTTTAAGTTCGGCAAGCTCATCATCTATCTTTTCATTTTTTTGTAGGTCGGCAATTTCATCTGCAAGCGACTTTTTACCTAAATCGTAAGACTCTATTTGAGATTCTAGTCCATCAATTTTAGTTTCGTAGCGCTCAAAGCGATTAAGTGCGTCTTCTACTTTAGAGCTATCAAGGGCTTTTTTCACTTCAAGGCGCGACTCAGCCGAACGTTGACGTAAAATAATTGCCTTTTGACGTGCTTTAGCATCGGCTAGCTTTTCTTGTAGTGTGGTGACTTCTTGCTGAAGTTTCTCAATGTGGGACTCTACATGCTCAAGCTCAGACTCTACTGCTGCAACTGCTTCTGCCGACTTTTGCTTTTCAAGTAACGCTGAGCGCGCTAAATCGTCGCGGTCTTTACTTAATGCAAGCTCTGCTTTGTCTTGCCAATCGCTTACTTGTGCTTTTAGTGTGTCTACTCGACGTACTAATTCTTTTTTCTCAGCCAGTGTTTTAGCCGACGTAGAGCGCACCTCTACCAATGTGTCTTCCATCTCTTGGATAATAAGACGAACCATTTTTTCTGGGTCTTCTGCTTTATCTAAAATGGCATTGATATTAGAATTAACAATGTCTGCAAAACGCGAAAAAATTCCCATAACATTTACCTCTGTAATTTAAACTTAGTTGGTCTGCTGTAACTAGTATCAATATGCTTGCCAACTTTTTAAAATCTAAAATACACTTTATTTTCATTAAGTTAAACTAAATATACAAATTCCTTTAGTTATCCCTGATTATGAAATACACTAACTGTTAGCAAAAATGACCAAGAGTTAGGAAAAATGAGCCAATATCGCCAACAGGATAATTTACTCGGCCAATCTGATAGCTTTTTAGCTGTACTTGATCAGGTATCGCAGTTAGCTAATTTAGATAAGCCAGTGCTTATTATTGGCGAGCGAGGAACGGGTAAAGAGCTTATAGCCGCCCGTTTACACTTTTTATCAAAGCGTTGGGATCAAAACTACGTAAAGCTTAACTGTGCAGCCCTTAACGAAAACCTCCTCGAAAGCGAATTATTTGGTCATGAAAGCGGTGCTTTTACCGGGGCAAGTAAACGCCACGAAGGTCGCTTTGAGCGCGCTAACAGCGGTACCTTATTTTTAGATGAGCTGGCTAATACATCGGCCATGGTACAAGAAAAGCTTCTGCGCGTTATAGAATATGGTGAATTTGAGCGGGTTGGTGGTAAACACACTGTAAAGGTAGATACTCGTTTAGTGTGTGCCACCAACGAAGATTTACCCCACCTTGCTGAACAGGGCGAATTTAGAAGTGACTTACTTGACCGCTTAGCCTTTGATGTAATTACCCTGCCACCACTGCGCGAACGTCAAGACGATATTATGCTACTCGCTGAGCAATTTGCCATGAATATGGCACGCGATTTAGAGTGGGAGTTATTTAGTGGCTTTACTCGCAGCGCCACCGAAACCCTGCTAAATTACGATTGGCCGGGTAATATACGCGAGCTTAAAAATGTAGTTGAGCGAAGCTTGTATCGTCATGGTAATGAACATATCCCCGTTCACCAGATTATTTTAGACCCGTTTGAAAGCCGTTTTAGACCCAAAGCACGCATTAAAGCTCCTATTGCAACACCGGTTCCCCCAGCTGAGCCTACAACACTAGCCACACCTGTTAGCGAGCTTAGTAACGAGCTTAGCGCCCCAATTGAATTTCCGTGTAGCTTAAAAGAGCGCTCTAACGAATTTGAAATAAATATGATTAATAAAGCCCTTGAGCATAGCCAATTTAATCAAAAGAAAACTGCAGAAGTACTCGGTTTAACGTATCATCAATTACGTGGTTATCTTAAAAAATACAATTTATTAGAAGATAAATAGTTAGAGGTTATGCGAGTGCATAAAATACTACTTGTTTTACTAGCCAGCACCTTAACAGGCTGCTTTGATAGTAAAGAAGAAATAATAGAAGAGAAAAACCAAGGCCTCGTTTATTGCGCCGAAGCGAACCCTGTGTCGTTTAATCCGCAAGTAACAACCACTGGCTCAACTATTGATATTATTGCTAATCAGTTATTTGACCGTTTAATTAGTATTGACCCCGTTACTGCAGATTTTAAAAGTGAGCTGGCAACCGATTGGAAAATTAGCAACGATGGAAAGTCGGTCACCTTTACGCTGCGTAAAGGCGTAAAATTTCATTCTACCTCGTACTTTACCCCTACTCGCGATTTTAACGCTGATGATGTTATTTTTACTTTTAGCCGATTATTTGACGTTTACAACCCGTACCATTTTGTAGGCGATGCAAACTACCCGTATTTTCAAAGTGTGGGGCTCGATCAGCTTATTCGTAAAATTGTACGCGTGTCTGACTATCAAGTGCGCTTTGAGCTATTTCACCCAGAAAGCAGTTTTTTAACGAACATGGCCACCGACTTTGCCGTGGTGCTGTCGCAAGAATACGCAATGCAATTAAAAGCGCGAGATCAAACTAATTTATTCGATCAGTACCCTATTGGCACAGGCCCCTACATTTATAAAGAGTACCGACGCGATCACTTAGTGCGCTTTTACCGCAACCCCCTTTATTGGAAGCACGATGTTGCCCTTGAACAGCTGGTTTACGACATTACGACAAACGGCACTACGCGCATAGCAAAAATGCTCACTAAAGAGTGCGATGTAACCGCACACCCAAGTAGCGCACAACTGAGTATTTTAGCGCAACGAGACGATATAAACGTTGAAAAAGAAACCAATTTAAATATTGGTTATTGGGCCTTTAATACTGAGCGCGCCCCTTTTGATGACATTAGAGTGCGCAGAGCCCTTGCACATGCAATTGATATAGACAAAATAATGCAAGCCGTTTATTACGGTAATGGTATACGCGCGCAATCTATTTTACCGCCGACTTCGTGGGGCTTTGAACCACAAGAAAACATGCCTATGTTTGACCCTGAACTAGCTAAAAAACTACTCATAGAAGCGGGGTTACCGAATGGCTTTGATATGACCATTTGGGCAATGCCGGTGAGTCGAATATACAATCCTAATGCCCGCAAAATGGCTGAGCTGATGCAAAGCGATTTACGCAAAATAGGTGTTAATGTAAGTATTGTTGAATACGAGTGGAATACTTTTATTCAGCGTATAGGTGAGCACCGCCACGATAGCGTATTACTCGGCTGGGCTGCCGATACCCCCGATCCAGATAACTTTTTTAGCCCATTGCTAAGCTGCACTGCCACTTTTAGCGGTAAAAACCCAGCCAATTGGTGTAACCCGCAGTTTGACTTATTGCTTACCCAAGCGCTCGACACCACCGATTTAAGCTTACGCAAACAGTATTACGATCAGGTTCAAGCGCTCATTATTGATCAGCTCCCGTTGGTCCCTATTGCTCATGGTATGCGTTTTCAAGCAAATAGTGCCGATGTAGAAGGGATAACCCTTGGCCCATTTGGGGCTATTTCACTCGCAAATGCGAGGAAAAAATAATGATACTTGATTATATATTACGCCGCCTTGGCTTGTTTTTGTTCATGATCTTAATGCTAAGCATATTTACCTTTTCGCTTAGCTACTTGTTCCCAGGGGATCCGCTTAGCAACCTAAGTGGTATTCCTAGCGGTAATTTTTCTCAGCACAGTGAGCTTGAAGATAAATACATGTATGACAGCAACTACGTTATGCAGTATTTAGCATTTTTAGGGCGGATATTTCAAGGTGATTGGGGTGTGTCGTTTGCCTCGGGAGATAACGTTTTTCAGCACATTTTAGATTTAATCCCAGCAACTTTAGAGCTGTGTGTTTATGCGCTTATTGTATCGGTTGTGGTAGGTGTACCAGCAGGCATTTTAGCTTCAGCATACACACGCCGTTGGCCAGATAAATTAATTAGCTCTACCACCATGATTGGTTACTCTATTCCGGTTTTTTGGTTAGCGCTGTTACTTATTATGATTTTTTCGCTCAAGCTGGGCTGGTTTCCTATGTCGGGTAGAATGGGGTTACTATTTGAAATACCGCCTAATACCGGGTTTATATTAATCGATATTATGCTCGCAGGCTTCCCGTACAAAGGTGAAGCATTTATAGATGCACTGCATCACTTAACACTGCCAACCATAGTACTGGCCATGTTTCCTACCACTGTTTTAGTGCGCTTTACCCGCGACTCTATGCTTAAAGTAATGGATCAAAGCTTTATAAAAACAGCCAGGGCAAAAGGCCTTAATCGCCGCCAATTAATCATGCATCATGCGCTGCGCAATGCGCTATTGCCGGTAATAAAACAAATAGGGCTGCAATTTAGTACGCTCATTACGCTTGCCATGATAACCGAAGTTATTTTTTCTTGGCCGGGTATTGGCCGTTGGCTAATCGATAGTATTTACCAACGAGACTACCCTGCTATTCAAGGCGGTTTAATGGCGGTGTCTATGTTTGTTATTATTGCCACTATTGTTGCCGAGCTTACATATACTCTGTTCGACCCAATTTCGCGGAATCAGGCACATGGTAAAGTTTAAATTATTTTCTGAAGAGTCGAATAAATCGCCGCTGGCGCGTTTTTGGCGCAAATTTAAAAACAATCACCCCGCCTTGGTGGGATTATGGATTTTTATGGCGTTTGCGTTATTGGCCGCCAGTGCGCCCTTTTTAGCACCGTATGGGGTTAATCAACAACATAGCGATGCTTTACTTATACCGCCATCATGGCGAGAAATGGGCGATGTGCGCTTTATTTTGGGCACCGATGATTTAGGACGCGATGTACTCTCGCGCTTAATGAATGGCGCAACCTACACGTTTGGCTTATCGGTGGTGGCTGCCTTTATTACTACCATTATTGGTGTACTTGTTGGCACTTTTGCCGGCATTAGCCGCGGCCTTCGCTCAAGCTTTTTAAATCACTTGCTTGATATCACGCTCTCTATTCCGTCTTTGCTATTGGCGATTATTATTATCGCAGTGCTTGGGCCGGGCTTAATGAATACAGTGTGGGCTATTATATTGGCGTTATTACCGCAATTTATTCACTCTATTCGTAATTTAATTGTTGATGAGCTAAGCAAAGACTACATTACCGCTTTTAGGCTTGATGGTGCCTCTAACTGGCATATTTTGTCGCGGGGTATTTTTCCTAATATTTATGAACACATTGTGGTTATTTTTACCACCGCGCTTTCTACTGCTATTTTAGATATTGCCGCCTTAGGCTTTTTAAAACTAGGTGCACAGCCCCCTACTACCGAATGGGGCGCCATACTGGCTGAGAATTTAGGCCTTATATATTTAGCACCTTGGACCGTTGCGCTACCGGGTGTATTATTATTTTTAGCTGTTTTGTCTACCAATTTAGTAGGTGATGGCCTACGAAAAGTGCTTAAAGCACGTAAGGCTGATTAAATGCAATTACTCGACGTTAGAAATTTAACCATAGAGCTGCGTACCTCAGAAACGGTGATTCGCGCTGTAGACAGAGTCAGCTTTAGCCTAAAAGAAGGTGAAGTACATGGCTTGGTGGGTGAGTCGGGCTCAGGTAAAAGCTTAATAGCCAAAGCCATTGTTGGGGTACTTAACGAACGCTGGCATATAACAGCCGATAGAATGCATTGGCGCGGTGTTGATTTAATGCGCTTAACCCCAGAGCAACGCAGAAAAACAGTCAGCCAAGACATTGCGATGATTTACCAAGACCCTAGCCGCTGCCTTGACCCGACCGCTAAAATATTTGACCAAATAGCCGAAACACTGTCTGAAACATCCACTAAAGGCTTTTTTTTAAAGCGCAATAGAGAACGTAAAGACCGCGTAAAAGCACTTATTCATAAAGTGGGTATTAAAAACCACGACGCTGTGCTTGATAGTTACCCGCACGAGCTCTCAGAAGGCGTGTGCCAAAAAGTCATGATTGCCATGGCCATAGCGCGCACTCCTAAGCTACTAATTGCTGATGAGCCGACTACAGCGCTTGAAAGCACCACCCGCGCACAGGTATTTAGGTTGCTAAAAAGCTTAAATCAATTAAAAAACATGTCTATTTTGATGATTTCTCATGAGCTTGAAGAAATAGCCGACTGGTCGCACGGTATTCATGTTTTATATTGTGGGCAAATGGTTGAAGCCGGCCCTACGCAACGTATTTTTCGCCAGCCTCGCCACCCTTACACGCAAGCGTTATTAAAAAGCTTACCCAATTATGAGCAAGGCTTAGCACACAAAGAACCCTTTTATGCACTTAAAGGCACTATCCCTACTTTGCAACATTTACCTATAGGTTGCCGATTAGGCCCACGCTGCCCTCAAGCACAAAAAGAATGTGTAATTACCCCTGCACTTACTAAGCACCATGGGCACAGCTATGCGTGTCATTTTCCGCTTATTAAGGAGATGAAGTAATGCAACCGGTATTAAAAGTACAAGCGCTTTGTAAAACCTTTAACATACGTGCCGGTTTATTTAGCCGCAAAAAATTTGAGGTACTAAAAAATATCTCTTTTTGTGTGGGCAAAGGCGAAACAATCGCAGTAATCGGTGAAACCGGTGCGGGTAAAAGTACACTCGCTAAATTACTCGCAGGGGCCGATAGCGCTGACAGTGGGCAAATTTTATTAGAAAGTAATATTATTGAAGATGATGGTGTGCGCGATGATCAATGTCGACATATCCGCATGATATTCCAAGACTCCGCTGCCTCGCTCAATCCGGGTCTCACCATAGGTGATATGCTAGATGATTGCTTGCAGTATAATACCGATTCAGACCAACTCGCTCGCCAAGAAAAAATAGATGCCACGCTTTCTAAAGTGGGGCTGCTAATCGATCATCAACATTATTACCCTCACATGTTTAGTGTAGGCCAATTGCAGCGTGTAGCGTTGGCGCGGGCGCTCATTTTAGACCCTAAAGTGGTGGTGCTTGATGAAGCGCTATCAGCCTTAGATCCCTCCGTTCGTGCGCAAACAGTTAACTTATTACTTAAGCTGCAAAAAGAAACCGGTTTAACTTATGTACTCATTACGCACCATTTAAGTTTAGTACGCCATATCAGCGATCAGCTAGTGGTGCTTGAAAAAGGTGAGGTAGTAGAATATGGGCGTACCGAAGAGGTGTTTCAAAATCCGCAATCAAAAGTAACACAGCGCTTAATTTGCTGTTAATACTAAGCTTATATTTATAAAACAATACTGCCTAATCATTTTACTAAGCACATTGAAGTTATAAAAAAGGCGCGTTACTTATAAAGTAACGCGCCTTTTTTAATGTGTCGCGATTATTCTGCTGCTTGCTCTACCACAGGTAGATTTAGCTCAGCTTTAGCCTTTAAAGACTCAATAAACGCTAAATAGTTTTTGTTAGCTTGCGCCATAGTAATGTTTTGCTGTACTTGCGGGTCGATATTTGCGGTTACTTGCGCATCGCTTACCGATTTAAGTGCAACAATTGCCGCATCACCGTTGTTTAAATCAACCACGTCTGTGCTTGGTGTATCATTAGGACGAGGCATTTTAAACGCTTGCGTTACAATAGCAGGCGAAACCGTGTAGCTTTGACGCGTTAAGCTCGCTTCTTCACGTACCGTTAGGTTTTGCTCACTCGCCACATCGCTTAGCGTTTTACCTGCTTGAACTTGTGCAAATAACTCACGTGCTTTTTCTTTAGCAAGTGTTGATGCTTTTTCATTAACTAAACGTGTTTTGATTTGCTCACTCACTTGCGCAAGCGGTTTAGTTGCAGATGGCTCGTATTTATTTACACGTACTACAATAACGTGCTCATCACCTAGCTCAATCACTTCTGAGTTTACTTTATCTTCAAGTAATTCTACTGAGAACAACTGTGAAATTACCGCAGGTGTATTAAGAGGCTCTGGCAATGCATTACGTGCAACAAGTGGCGTGGTTTTAACTTCAACGTCTGCCACTTCTGCTGCATCGTCTAAACGGTCAGAAATCTCAAATGCTAAGGCACCCATTTCTGTTTGCTTTTCGTAAAACGCATCTACTTTTTCAGTTTGCTCAAGCTCTGCACGTAAGTCGGCTTTTACGTCGTCATACGCTTTCACTTGCTCTGGCTGTAAGTCAGTAAGTTTAATGATGTGATAACCAAACTCTGATGCTACAACCTCTGAAATATCACCTTTGCTTTGAAGCGCAAATGCAGCATCTTCAAAAGCTGGGTCCATTACATCGCGCTCAATCCACTCTAGGTCGCCGCCCATTTCGCCACTCACAACATCATCAGATGATGACTCTGCAAGCTGTGCAAAATCAGCACCTTGCTCTAACTGCTCATGTAATGCGTTGGCTTTTTCAAGCGCGGCATCATCATCTTCGCTGTTATCAATTAAAATGTGCGATACACGGCGTTTTTCAGGCTCGATGTATTGTGCTTTATTTTGCTCATAATACGCTTTTACGTCGTCTTCTGTTACCGACTCGACGGTGATATCTTGTGCTTTAAGCTCAATGTAATCAACCGATACACGCTCTGGCGATAAAAATTGTGATGCGTTTAGCTCGTAGTAATCAGCAATTTCTTGCTCAGATACGTCTACGTTTGCTTGTAACGCTTCTTTGCTTAACACAAGGTAGTCTATGCTACGCGTTTGCTGCTGCAGGGCTGCAGCGCGTTTAAGCTCGTTTTCAAGTGCAAACTCAGTACCAGCAACCGCAGACACTAATTGGCTGCGTGTCATGTCTTTACGTAAGTACTCACGAAAAGCATCTGGTTGAAAGTTCATTTGACGAATTACTTGTAGGTAACGGTCGTTATTAAATTTTTCACCAATTTGAAAGTACGGTAGTTCTAAAATTGTTTTACGTACGCTGTCGTCGCTTACGCGAAGGCCTAAATCTGCCGCTAATTGTGATTGCAATTCTTGTTGTACTAAGCGGTCAATTACACCTTGACGAATTTGCGCCATGTAATTTGGATCTGCACTGATTTGTGCAAAGTATTCGCCAAATTGTTGCTCTAAACGGCTACGTTCGTTTTGATAAGCACGATTAAATTCGGTTTGGCTAATTTTAATTCCATTTACTTCAGCAACGGGTTGTTCTGGGGTTTGACCTAAGTAACTACCGATCCCTGCTAAGGCAAAAGATAAAATCACCGCGCCTAAAATTATTTTGGCTACAGGACCCTGTGAGCCCTCTCTGATTTTCTCAAGCATTTGTTTATCTCTTATTGATCAAGGTATTTTACCTTGTCATATGTAAAAAAAGCGTATCTTACCAGATACGCTTTTTCACTTGAAGTAACTGGCGGTGAAGTTACTTAATTCATCGATTAGGATAATTAAGTTTATATACACTCGCCATAACTAATCTGTATTTAAACAGTGATTAGTTTACTGCGTCTTTCAGCGCTTTACCGGCTTTGAAAGAAGGAATATTTGCCGCAGCGATTTGGATAGTTTCACCAGTTTGTGGGTTACGGCCTGAACGAGCAGCACGCTCGCGTACTGAGAAAGTACCAAAACCTACAAGTGCAACTGAATCGCCATCTTTAAGCGCTCCAGATACAGACTCGATGAATGAATCTAGTGCACGACCTGCAGCCGCTTTAGAAATGTCAGCGTCAGCTGCGATTTGATCGATTAATTGAGATTTATTCACAATATCATCCTCTTTCATTGTTATTATCAAGAGCGATTGTTTTTTAAACTAACATCACTTTTTTGAAAATTTTAGAGCAAACTTTTAATGCTCACATGATTATATTTTTCTTAAGCCTAGGCCCCATAAGGGCTAGGCTCGAAAACCAGTGCTTAACTTATCATACCGATTAGATTTGAAAAGCCCTTTAAAGCACTTTTTTTGGGTTTTTTATTGGTTTTTCGGTGTTTCGACTGAAAAACTCTCAACAGGATGCACTAAAGCTAACTTTAATACTTCATCAATCCATGTAACTGGGTGAACATCTAAGCCTGCCAGTACGTTATCTGGGATCTCTTTTAAGTCACGTTCGTTAATTTTAGGAATGATAACTGTTTTAATTCCACCACGGTGTGCTGCAAGTAGTTTCTCTTTTAAACCACCAATAGGCAGTACTTCACCGCGCAGTGTTATTTCACCTGTCATTGCTACATCGGCTTTAACGGGGTTACCTGTTAAGCTCGATACTAAACCCGTTACCATTGCTGCACCGGCGCTTGGACCATCTTTAGGGGTCGCACCCTCTGGTACATGCACATGAATGTCGCGTTTTTCGTAAAAATCGTTATTAATACGGAACGTATCAGCACGATTACGAACCACCGTCATGGCCGCCTGTATCGACTCTTGCATTACATCGCCCAGTGAGCCTGTGTAGCTTAGTTTGCCTTTACCTGGCACAGCCGCACATTCAATGGTCAGTAAATCGCCGCCTACTTCAGTCCACGCTAAGCCTGTTACCTGACCAATGCGATCGCCGTCTTCAGCTTTACCGTAGTCGTAGCGCTGTACACCTAAAAACTCTTCTAGGTTATCTTGATTGATAGTGACTGTTTTAGTCTCTTTATCAAGTAAGATATTTTTAACGGCTTTACGGCATAGTTTAGATACTTCGCGCTCTAAATTACGTACGCCCGCTTCACGCGTGTAGTAACGAATAATGCCAATAATTGCACTGTCTTCTATTACTAGCTCAGAAGGTTTTAAACCATTGCGTTTAACTTGCTTAGTAATTAAGTGCTCTTTTGCAATGTTTAGCTTTTCATCTTCGGTGTAACCCGATAAGCGAATAACTTCCATTCTGTCCAATAATGGACCAGGAATATTAAAGCTGTTTGATGTTGCTACAAACATTACATCCGATAAATCGTAGTCTACTTCTAAGTAGTGATCAGCAAAGTGGCTGTTTTGCTCCGGATCGAGCACCTCTAATAATGCTGATGCCGGGTCGCCGCGCATATCTGATGACATTTTGTCGATTTCATCTAACAAGAATAATGGGTTTTTAACGCCCACTTTTGTCATGTTTTGAATCAGCTTACCTGGCATAGAGCCAATGTAAGTACGACGATGACCACGAATTTCGGCTTCATCACGTACGCCACCTAATGCCATACGAACATATTTACGACCCGTAGAGCGTGCAATAGACTGCCCTAGTGACGTTTTACCTACACCCGGTGGCCCTACTAAACATAAAATAGGCCCTTTAAGCTTATTAGTACGTTGTTGCACCGCGAGGTATTCAATTATGCGTTCTTTAACTTTATCTAAGCCGTGGTGATCGCTATCAAGAATTTTTTGCGCGCCTGCTAAGTCTTTTTTCACTTTAGAGCGTTTTTTCCATGGTACGTTAATTAACGTATCAATGTATGAACGCACTACAGTGGCCTCTGCAGACATTGGCGACATCATTTTAAGCTTATTAAGCTCAGCTGATGCTTTTTCTTTCGCTTCTTCTGGCATACCTGATTCTTCAATACGCTTTTTAAGCGCTTCAAATTCGTCAGGTACATCATCAAGCTCACCAAGTTCTTTTTGAATGGCTTTCATTTGCTCGTTGAGGTAGTACTCGCGCTGAGACTTTTCCATCTGCTTTTTCACGCGGGTACGAATTTTTTTCTCAACTTGCAATAAGTCTATTTCACCTTCCATCAGTGCCATTAGGTATTCTAAGCGCTCTGTAACGCTTGAAATTTCTAACACTTTTTGTTTTTCAGGCACTTTTAATGGCATATGCGCTGCCATTGTATCGGCAAGGCGTGCTGGCTCATCAATGCCTGAAACAGAGGTTAATACCTCAGGTGGAATTTTTTTATTAAGTTTTACATAGCCTTCAAACTGGCTAACAGCGCTGCGGATGAAAATATCTTGCTCTTGCTCATCCACTGAATCAGATTCGATGAACTGAGCATTCGCTACAAAAAACTCATCGTTATCTACAAATTCTTCAATTTGTGCGCGCTGCGTACCTTCAACTAAAACTTTAACTGTACCGTCTGGTAACTTTAATAACTGAAGTACAGTAGCAATAGTACCGATACGGTAAATATCGTCTTGCTCAGGTTCGTCTACAGTTGCATCTTTTTGTGCAACCAAGAAAATTTGTTTGTCTTTATCCATTGCCGCTTCGAGGCATTTTATTGATTTTTCACGGCCTACAAAAAGCGGGATCACCATGTGCGGATATACCACAACATCGCGCAGTGCTAACACTGGGATTTCGACTCGATCGGTTCTCTCAAGCGTCATTATAGTTTCTCTTCGCACTTCATTTATTTAAAAGATTACTCAAGTATATGGGGATAATCTAATTAAAGTTCAACAATTTTCCCCAACTCGTTCAAATTAATTATAAAAAAAGGAGCCTAAGGCTCCTTTTTTATACAAATAGCTTAAAAACTACTCTGATGCAGCTTTATCTTGATTATTGTTTTCATAAATCAAGATTGGGTCAGATTCACCTTTAATCACGGTTTCATCTATAACCACTTTGCTTACATCATCCATTGATGGCAGCTCATACATAGTATCAAGGAGTACGCCTTCAACAATTGAGCGAAGTCCGCGAGCACCTGTTTTACGCTCCATTGCTTTGTGAGCAATAGCGCTTAGTGCATCATCACGGAACTCTAATTCAACGTCTTCCATACCAAACAATACAGAGAACTGTTTAGTAATGGCGTTTTTAGGTTCACTTAATATTTGTACAAGTGCCGCTTCATCAAGCTCAGTTAATGTAGCAACAACAGGTAAACGACCAATAAACTCAGGAATTAAGCCGTACTTAACTAAATCTTCTGGCTCTACGTCTTTAAATGTTTCGCTTAAAGAGCGGCTCGACGCTGACTCTTTAACGTTAACACCAAAGCCAATTCCGGTATTTTTATGGCTACGCTGTTCGATTACTTTATCTAGGCCTGCAAAGGCACCACCACAGATAAATAAAATCTTAGAGGTATCAACCTGTAAAAACTCTTGCTGCGGGTGCTTACGACCACCTTGTGGTGGGACTGAGGCAACCGTGCCTTCAATTAGTTTAAGCAGCGCTTGTTGTACGCCCTCACCCGACACGTCACGTGTAATAGATGGGTTATCTGATTTACGCGAAATTTTGTCAATTTCATCAATGTAAACAATACCACGTTGCGCTTTTTCTACGTC
This sequence comes from Pseudoalteromonas agarivorans, assembly GCF_024518735.1. NCBI lineage: Bacteria > Pseudomonadati > Pseudomonadota > Gammaproteobacteria > Alteromonadales > Pseudoalteromonadaceae > Pseudoalteromonas > Pseudoalteromonas agarivorans. The sequence continues at coordinate 162,992 of NZ_JANIGJ010000008.1, read as the reverse complement.
GTAGTCACATTTTTGTAGCAGTTTTTGAATGATGTTTTCTACATCTTCACCTACATAACCGGCTTCGGTTAGTGTAGTTGCATCTGCCATAGTAAACGGTACATCAAGTAAACGCGCAAGTGTTTCTGCCAGTAATGTTTTACCACTACCTGTAGGGCCAATAAGCAAAATGTTACTTTTACCTAGTTCTACTTCTTGCTTTGTAGATTGGTTGCGTAGGCGCTTGTAGTGATTGTATACCGCTACAGACAATACTTTTTTAGCATGGTCTTGACCAATTACGTAGTCATCTAAGTGATTACGAATTTCTTTTGGCACAGGTAGTTTATCAGACGAATTATGCTTAGGAGCAATGTCTTTGATTTCTTCCCTGATAATATCGTTACACAGCTCTACACATTCATCACAAATGTATACTGAAGGACCTGCAATTAATTTACGCACTTCGTGTTGGCTTTTGCCACAAAAAGAGCAGTATAACAATTTATTACTTTTGTCGCCGTCTGTAGGAGTGTCAGACATTCAGCTACCTCTTTTATACGTTGGCTGCCAAATAAGGTTGGCAACTATTTCAAATTCGCTTTTAACTATACCAAAATTTACTGGTTTTCGCATAGTAACTCAAAGTGGCAAGCAATTATTTGCTTGCCTACACGCTTACTTGCTTTCGCGATTTGTAAACACTGAGTCAACCAGGCCGTAATCTACAGCTTGTGATGCACTCATAAAGTTATCACGGTCAGTATCGCGTGAAATAACATCTAATGGCTGGCCTGTATGCTCTGCCATTAAGCGGTTAAGTTTGTCTTTAATAGACAGAATTTCTTTTGCGTGTATTTCAAAGTCAGATGCTTGACCTTGGAAACCACCTAACGGTTGGTGAATCATTACACGTGAGTTTGGTAAACAAAAACGCTTACCTTTAGCGCCAGCAGTAAGCAAAAATGCGCCCATGCTTGCCGCTTGGCCAACACAAATAGTACTTACATCTGGTTTGATGAAGTTCATTGTATCGTAAATTGCCATACCAGCGGTTACCGAACCACCTGGTGAATTAATATATAAAAAGATATCTTTTTCAGGGTTCTCTGATTCTAAAAATAGCATTTGCGCTAAAATTAGGTTTGCCATGTTGTCTTCAACTTGGCCCGTTAAAAAGATAATTCGCTCTTTTAATAGACGCGAATAAATGTCATACGAGCGCTCACCTTTAGCTGTTTGTTCAACAACCATAGGGACTAATGCATTTAGGGGATCTGTCATACCAGTGTTCATACTTTTTTAATTCCTTATGCGCTTATGCTTTTTCTTACTAAAGGAAGCATAGTTATCATTTTTCGCAAATTATGGGGCACAAACTAAAATGGCCCGGGCACACTGCATAAACAGAGTAACACGAGCCATTTAATCGTTAGCGAGCGCTTAAGTCAATGACTTATTAAGCACCTTGCTGAGGATTCATGATGTCATCAAATGCTTTTTCAACGTCAGACACGTTTGCTTTAGCTAAAATAGCTTCAACAGCTTGCTCTTCCATTGCAACATTACGCATTTGCTGCATAAGTTGATCATTTGCTTTGTAGTATTCTACTACTTCAGTTGGATCTTCGTAAGCAGATGCAACTGTAGCAATTAATGCTTCAACTTTTTCATCATCAACTTTGATATCGTTTGCTTTGATCACTTCACCTAGTAATAGGCCAGTTTTAACGCGAGTTACAGCTTGCTCGTGGAACAATTCAGCTGGAAGCTCAGGCATGTTTTTAGCGTTGCCACCAAAACGTTGAGCTGCTTGCTGACGTAATGCGTCAACTTCTTGATCAATAAGTGCTTTAGGCACTTCGATTTCGTTGTTTTCTAAAAGACCTTTAATCGCTTGGTCTTTCACGTTAGCTTTAACCGCTTGGTCTAGCTCACGTGTCATGTTCTTTTTAACTTCTTCTTTAAGCGCGTCTACGCCGCCTTCGGTAACACCGAACTTAGTTGCAAACTCTTCGCTTAATTCAGGTAGCTCTTGTGCTTCAACTTTTTTCACTGTGATAGTGAATTGAGCCGCTTTACCTTTCAGGTTTTCAGCGTGGTAATCTTCAGGGAAAGTTACATCAGCAACTACTTCTTCGCCTGCTTTTTTACCAACGATATTGTCTTCAAAACCTGGGATCATACGACCTTGGCCAAGCTCAAGTGGGAAGTCTTCAGCTTTGCCGCCTTCAAACTCTTCACCGTCGATAGTACCTACGAAATCAACTGTTACACGGTCGTTTTCGCCAGCAGCTGCGTCAACATCAGCCCAAGAAGCGTGTTGCTTACGAAGTGTTTCTAGCATGTTTGCTAAATCTTCGTCAGTTACTGTTACCGCTGGTTTTTCTACTGCAATTTTGTCTAAACCTTGAACTTCAACTTCAGGGTATACTTCAAACGTTGCTGTAAACTCTAAATCTTTACCTGCTTCAAGTGATTTAGGTGCAAATGATGGTGCGCCAGCAGGGTTAATTTTTTCAGCAACAATTGCTTCAATGTAGTTACGCTGCATTACTTCGCCAGCTACTTCTTGACGAACCGCAGGTCCAAAACGCTTGTTAATTACTGAAACTGGTACTTTACCAGCACGGAAGCCATCGATACGCTGCGTTTTTGACAGTTGTTGTAAGCGTTTTTTTACTTCGGTCTCAACGTTCTCTGCAGGAACGGTGATGGTCAGACGGCGCTCAAGGCCTTGAGTCGTCTCAACAGAAACTTGCATGATTTACCTCAATATTCAATTTTGGCGACTGTTCGCCTTCCTTACAAACAAAGTAATCTTCATGAGTCTTGATAAATTTTAAAGCGATTTTTCACTAAAAAGCATCCGTCACTACCATGAGATCCCATTGCTGCTCTGCCCTTCGGGCACTATGTTAAACAATAGACGCGGCATTATAACCTAATAATTATGATAGTCGAGTGTAGGGGGCAATTATTTGGACTAGTTTAGCTACGATCGAGACCAACTGCGTAAAAAACAGACTAACTGGTACGTTAAAGCGATATTTTAGTAGGAAGTAAATAGAAGTTATTGCTGAGTGATGACTCGTTTACTTTCTTTAAGGTTAAGAAAGTGGTCGGCGATGCAGGATTTGAACCTGCGACCCCTTGGACCCAAACCAAGTGCGCTACCAAACTGCGCTAATCGCCGATAATCGTGTTGAATACTTAAATGTTGAATTTAAGACCACTTATGAGAAAGTGGTCGGCGATGCAGGATTTGAACCTGCGACCCCTTGGACCCAAACCAAGTGCGCTACCAAACTGCGCTAATCGCCGATACTCGAAGTAAATTGGGGTGACTGATGGGGCTCGAACCCACGACAACCGGAATCACAATCCGGGGCTCTACCAACTGAGCTACAATCACCACGGTATTTACTTTGTTTTCAAATGGCGCACCCGGAAGGATTCGAACCTTCGACCAACGCCTTAGAAGGGCGTTGCTCTATCCAGCTGAGCTACGGGCGCATCGAAAACTTCATAGTTTGCCTGTAAGCTATTCTATTATAAAAATAAAAGAAGTGGTCGGCGATGCAGGATTTGAACCTGCGACCCCTTGGACCCAAACCAAGTGCGCTACCAAACTGCGCTAATCGCCGATGCTTACGATTGCCTGCGAGTGACCTCGTTGACAACGGGGTGCATAATAGTGATTTGCCTGGGAGAGGTCAAACGTTTTTTGCATAAAATAAATCAATCGGTCATTTTTAGTTCATAATGGTTAAATATTGCAAAACTAAGCTGAAATTTAGACGCTTTTTTTGAAAACACCTGTTTATAACCTAAAAGCAACTTGGCGCTTCGGGCCTTTTCTGCGAAAATAGCCTGCATATTAAAAAAGCATTAATAAAATTAATTTTTTGCATACACCCCTCTTTATATGCAGATGCTTTTAAAATATAAGTATCGAAGTTTATTTAACCCCAATTAAAGGTCCCCCATGACGGCAAACATCATTGATGGTAAGGCAATCGCAAAACAAGTACGTAGTGCAGTGGCTGAGCGCGTAAGCGAACGCGTTGCAAACGGTTTACGTGCACCCGGTTTAGCAGTAGTACTGGTAGGGCTTGACCCTGCAAGCCAAGTTTACGTTGGCTCTAAGCGTAAAGCGTGTGAAGAAGTAGGATTTATTTCAAAGTCATTTGATTTACCTGCGCAAACCAGCGAAGAAGAACTACTAGCATTAATTGATGAGCTAAATAATGATGGCGAAGTAGATGGTATTTTGGTGCAACTACCGCTACCTGAAGGCCTAGATGCAGAAAAGATTTTAGAACGCATTACACCACATAAAGATGTAGACGGTTTTCACCCTTACAATATTGGCCGCTTAGCGCAACGTATGCCGGCGCTGCGCCCATGTACACCCAAAGGGATTATTACCTTATTAGATTCAACGGGCGTGCGTTACAAAGGGATGCATGCGGTAGTTGTTGGTGCTTCTAATATTGTTGGTCGCCCTATGTCGCTTGAGTTATTACTTGCCGGTTGTACTACAACGGTATGTCACAAATTTACACAAGACTTAGAAACCCATGTGCGCCGCGCAGACTTATTAGTCGTGGCCGTAGGTAAACCTGAATTTATACCAGGTGAGTGGGTAAAAGAAGGTGCAATTGTGATTGATGTAGGTATTAACCGTTTAGATACAGGCAAGTTAGTGGGCGATGTTCAGTACAGTGTTGCAGAGCAAAAAGCTGATTTTATTACCCCTGTACCGGGTGGCGTTGGCCCAATGACTGTAGCAAGTTTAATTGAAAACACCCTCGAAGCATGTGAAAAATACCACAGTTAATTTAATGCCTTAGCATTAAAAAAGGGTTGCCAACTGGCAACCCTTTTTAGTTTAAAAGCTACTTTAACGCATTTACGCTTTACGCCACGTTGTTTTACCTGCTGAGTCTTCAAGCACAACACCGAGTGCATTAAGTGCATCACGTGCTTCATCAGCAGCAGCCCAATCTTTGTTTGCGCGCGCTTCATTACGTTTTACAATCAGCGATTCGATAGTGGCCACTTCATCATCATCTTGTCCGCCTTGCAAAAACGATTCAGGTGCTTGCTGGGCAACACCAAGTACTTCGCCTATGCTGCGTAGCACAAATGCTAATTGCCCTGCTTGCTGTGTATCGGTGTCTTTAACACGGTTTAGCTCTTTAGCCAGTTCAAATAAAACCGGTAACGCCTCTGGTGTATTAAAATCATCATTCATGGCTTTTCTAAATTTAGCCACGTACTCATTGTTTTCAATATCGCACGTAATTGGCTCAACACCGCGAAGTGCTGTGTAAATACGTTCAAGCGATGAACGTGCTTGATCTAAATTCTCTTGCGAGTAATTTAGCTGGCTACGGTAATGCCCTGATATTAAAAAGTAACGAACTGATTCAGCGTCATATGTTTTTAATACCTCACGCACAGTAAAAAAGTTGTCTAATGATTTAGACATTTTTTCTTTATTTACTTGTACCATGCCTGTGTGGATCCACGTATTTACATACTTGCCATTGTTTGCACAGCATGATTGCGCAATTTCGTTTTCGTGATGCGGGAACTGTAAATCAGAGCCGCCACCGTGAATATCAAAATGCTCACCTAAATGCTTTGAGCTCATTGCTGAACATTCTATATGCCAACCTGGACGCCCTTCTCCCCAAGGAGATGACCATGAAGGTTCGCCTGCTTTTGCTTTTTTCCACAATACAAAATCAAGCGGATCGTCTTTGTCTTGTGCAACCTCTACGCGAGAGCCTGCTTGGAGCATACTTAAATCTTGCTGCGATAGTGCGCCGTACTGCTCAAACGTAGAAACATCAAAAAGCACGTCGCCGTCGTTTGCTACGTACGCATGGCCTTTTGCAATTAAGCGCTCAACCATTTCGATAATTTCATCCATATGGTTTGTAACCGTAGGTTCAATATCTGGGCGCAACATGTTTAGGCTATCAAAGTCTTCGTGCATGGCTTGGGTCATACGCAAAGTTAGGTCATTAATTGACTCGCCATTTTCGTTTGCGCGTTTAATTATTTTATCATCTACGTCGGTAATATTACGTACGTATTTTAAGTCGTAACCAAGGTGGCGAAGGTAGCGGACAATAACATCAAACCCGACAAATGTACGCGCATGACCGATATGACAAAAATCATAAATGGTGATACCACACACATACATGTCGATTTTGCCTTCGACCATAGGTTTAAACTGCTCTTTTTGTCGCGTGAGTGTGTTGTATATTTGTACCATTTACTTTTAGTCCTTGACTGTTTGCTGAGTTGGCTATGTTAACACTTGAAAAGCCCCCGCTCTAGCGCTTTTTATACCCAAACCTCTTCAATACGCATGTTTAAGATGGAATTAAAACCAATTTAGGCAAGGCCTTGATTGTATGTAATAGAGGTTCTGTTGTTAAAATTAATAACACTGTAAAAATCAATTTTAACCCCCCCTGTTTATTGCTTAACAGGCTCTTGCTCTGTGCATGGTTATATATTGAGAGAAAATACCACAACGGCAAAATACCGCCTCGATATCAACCCCCTGTAAAACGCACAAGTATATACCTTGGGCAGCTTTGGATATATTGAACAAGCACTTTGTTTATCTTAGTTAACTAAGATAAAATAGCGCGACTAATTAAACCAGATATAGGAAACCACATGGTTGTTCTACACACTAATTTTGGTGACATCACCATTAAAATGTTTGAGCAAGAAGCTCCAAACACAGTTAAAAACTTTTTAGAGTACGCAAACTCAGGTTTTTACAACGGCACTATTTTTCACCGCGTAATTGACGGCTTTATGGTGCAAGGCGGTGGGTTTGTACCTGGTATGGAACAAAAAGACGTTAACGACCCAATTCAAAACGAAGCAAATAATGGCTTATCTAATAAAGTAGGTACATTAGCAATGGCGCGTACGCCTGATCCACATTCAGCAACAGCCCAATTTTTTATTAACGTTAACGACAACGACTTTTTAAACCACAGCAGCGAAACTTCGCAAGGCTGGGGTTACTGTGTATTTGCTGAAGTAGTTGAAGGCATGGACGTAGTAAATAAAATTAAAGGTGTAGCAACAGGCAGCGCTGGTTTTCACCAAGACGTACCGCTTGAAAATGTAATCATCGAAAACGTTACTGTAAGCTAAACGTTTACTCATATACTGAGTAATTAAGCGGGCATGGTACATTATGTATGCGCCCGCTTTTTATTTAACCTAACTAGATGCCTCTATGACTTCTCAAACCTACTTTATTGCAGACTTACACCTAAGTGAAAACCGCCCAGATATTAGCGAGGCTTTTTATCGCTTTATAAATACGCACATTATTGGTAAGCCCGTAGATGCACTGTATATTTTAGGTGATTTTTTTGAAGTATGGGTTGGGGATGACTACGTAACAGAATTGGCTAGTGAGGTAGCAAAGCATTTAAAAGCCGTTAAAGATGGCGGAACACCAGTGTACTTTATACACGGTAATCGCGATTTTATTATGCGTGATCAATACGCTAAACGCGCAGGTATGGTATTGCTAAACGAGCAAACGGTTATAGATTTATATGGCACTCCCACTGTTATTTTGCACGGTGATGAAATGTGTACTCAAGATATTGAGTATCAAAAGTTTCGTAAAAAAAGTCGCGGTTGGTGGTGGCCTAAATTAATGTTAGCAATGCCACTATGGTACAGAAAAAAAATTGCTCGCAATGCCAGAGAAAAAAGCAAATTAAGCCAAGCCGACAAACCCATAGAAATTTTAGACGTAGTAGATGACGCCGTACTAGCGATGTTTGCCAAGTATAATGTAAGCAACATGATACACGGCCACACCCACCGCCCTAACGTACACACTTACACTGTAGATAAGCAAACACTAACACGCACTGTGCTCGGTGATTGGTATACTCAAGGCTCATATTTAGTGGTTACTCCACAAGGTCAAAAACTCATTAATACGCCCTTAGCATAATTTCAAATCCTGACTATTATTTAAGTACTTTTTGGTAATAGGATAAGGATATATGTATAAAGCTATTTATTGTTTGGTGCTTTGTTGCATTTTTTCCAAAGGGTATGCCTCAGAAAATTGGCAGCTCGTCGCCGAAAACTCCCCACCCTATATTGGTGAGCGCTTAATTGATAACGGCTGGGTTACTGCCTTAACTAAAGCGGCCTTAGCTAATCAAAATATTAATAACGACATTGAGTTTACCAGCTGGAACAGAGCGCTGGAGCTTACCAAAATAAATAAAAAAGATGCAATTTTAGGCGCTTTTTATACAAAGTCGCGTACTGATCTTTTTTATTATTCGCGCCCACTTGCTAACGTATACGTTGGACTATTTAAGCTCAAAGACAGACAAATAAACTATGACGGCAGTATGGACTCTTTACAGCCATACAGTATTTGTAAAGGCATTGGCTATGCAGTAAGTGAAGTTTTTTCTGAAAGTAATGGCCTTGCCGTAACCTCCACTCGCGGGTTAATTAACAGTTTATATATGCTTCAAAAAGGACGAATAGACTTAGTAGCAGGCACTAAAGAAGTGGGTGAATACTGGTTAAAAAACACCGAAAAGCTTAATGAACCCGGCGCGCCACAAGTTGAATATATTTCGCCCGATTTAGAGCATCATCAACTGCATGTTATGTTTCCAAAGTCTGACCCTGATGCAAAACAAAAAAGAGACGCGCTTGAACAAGGCTTTTCTACTATTTTATACAATGGCACCGCAAAAGAGCTATTAGTAAAACATGGCTTTTCTCAAAGCACGGCGCTTGAGCTCATAGACTTTATAGAAAGAAGTAGCACACCTAACTAGCCGGTGTGCTTAAAGAGCTAAATAGCACCACTTTAGTTAGTAACTAGTGCAGGTGCGCCACTGTGAAATTTAAAGTCTTCATCAGGGCTAGTGATCAAATCAGCCTCAATTTTACCAAAAAAGTCGACTCGCTCAGTAATATCAAAATCAGCAATTTCTTGTGCCAGTGTTAAGTAATCTTGATAATGGCGCGCCTCAGAGCGAAGCAATGAAATATAAAAATCGCCTAAGCGTTTATCAACATGTGGAGCAAGTGCAGCAAAACGCTCACATGAGCGAGCCTCAATATAAGCACCTACAATTAGTTTATCGACTAATGCATTAGGCTCAAACGTTTTAACGTTACGTAGCATCCCTTTAGCGTAACGACACGGTGTAATGCTTCTGTACTCTACCCCATACTCGTCCATTATTTCGAGCACTTGATAAAAGTGATGTAATTCTTCTTTTATTAGCATCACCATTTTATCTATTAAATCTTGCCCGTAAGGTGAGTTAGACTTTGGGATAATAGATTTTGTAAGTTTATTTTTAGCCGCTAAATCACGCCAATTACCTTCACGTTTATAAATAAGTGTTTCAAAGGGCTTTAGCCATTCAAGTAATGCATCGCTGCTGTCTTTATCTACCGCGTACTTACGAATTAAAAACATTGCACTTTGCGCTGCTTTTAACTCACAAATTAAGTGATCGATTAAAATAATCGATAAATTTTCTTTTTTTACTGCCTCAATAACCCATTCATTTGGGGTTTCGCACAATAAAAAATTATTAATAGGGGCTAAAAGTTCGCTATGTGGCACAGGGCTGCTCGTTACTTCAAATAATAAAAAGCCATTTTAACACAAAAAATAACGAAGAATAAAACGAGCTAAAACAACCTCTTTAAAATGTTAATAAGCAGTTAACTTGACTTTGTATATGAACTACACCATAAATATAGATACTGTATAAAAAACAAACTAACTAAAACTAAATTATAACCAACAGTAATACGTTCCTTTTATGGAGTACCGCTATGATACTGAACCACCTGTGGGGCATTTATGCTCATCCACTCGAAGAATGGCAAACAATAGATAACCGCCACGAAAGCCTGACTTATAGCCTGTCGCATATTTTACTTATTGCATTATTTCCATCGATTATGGGGTATTACTCATCGGTGTATTTAGGCTGGAGTATTGGTGCGGGCAACCCAGTATTTTTAACACATGAAAGCGCACTGCTAATTGCCGTGGCTATGTATGGTGCGTTAATAGCCGGTGTGTTTGCACTGGCCTATTTAGCCCATTGGATGGCCGTTACATTTGGTGCTAAACCTACCTTTACACAAACGCTTGAACTTGCCGCTTATACTGCTACACCCGTGTTTATGTCGGCCTTAGCCGCTTTTTTACCTGAGCTGTGGTTTGTTGTTTGCGTAGGTATGATTGCCCTAGCCTACTCGGTGTACTTGCTTTATACAGGCGTGCCAATACTAATGCATATTCCACAAGAGCGCGGCTTTATTTATGCCAGCTCTGTTGTCACCTGCGGGCTAATTTTATTGGTAATAATTTTAGCTGTAACCGCAATACTTTGGACTAACGGCATTGTGAGTCCAATGTTTACCTAATCAACCACGTTGTTTGATATGAAGTGTTCCCTTTCTTTCCTTCGCAAAAAAGGAGCTAATTAGCTCCTTTTTTTATGTCTGATTATGTTTAATCACACATTAATCAGCTTCGTTGGCATCTTGATTGTGTATTTCAAGGCCTGATGACATGGCGTTTTCGCGGTTACTTTTAGCCGAGTCGTTACGCAATTGATCAATATGGTTTAAGTAATCTTGATCGATATCACCGGTAATGTATTGCCCATCAAATACAGAGGTTTCAAACTTAGTAATTTCTGGGTTTTCTTGGCTTACAGCGGCAATTAAATCGTTTAGCGATTGAAAAATTAAGCCGTCAGCACTGATGCTTTGGTTAATGTCTTCAACTTCGCGGCCATGCGCAATAAGCTCTGCGGCAGATGGCATATCAATACCATACACATTAGGAAAACGAATTTCTGGTGCTGCTGAGGCAAAATACACATTTTTTGCTCCGGCTTCACGGGCCATTTCTACAATTTGTGCCGAGGTTGTACCGCGTACAATTGAATCATCAACCAGTAAAACGTTTTTACCTTTAAACTCACGGTCAATCGCATTTAGCTTTTGACGCACTGACTTTTTACGCATTTCTTGGCCAGGCATGATAAATGTACGACCAATATAACGGTTTTTAACAAAGCCTTGGCGGTAAGGTAAATCAAGCATGCGGGCAATTTCTAACGCCACATCGCATGAGGTTTCAGGAATTGGGATAACAACATCAATGTCTTTATCGCTCCACTCACGCGCAATTTTTTCACCCAGTTTAGTACCCATGTTTACACGCGTTGCGTAAACCGACATACGATCGATGGTTGAATCAGGGCGAGCAAAATAAACAAACTCAAAAATACACGGCGCATAAGAGGCTTTTTCAGCACAACTTTGTGAATGAAATTGGCCATCTTCAGTTACGTAAATCGCTTCACCTGGTGCAACGTCACGCACAAATTCAAAGCCGTCGGGCTTTAAAGCGACGCTTTCTGAGGCAAACATGTACTCAGTGCCTTTAGGGGTTTCACGCTTACCAAATACCAAAGGACGGATACCATTTGGGTCACGAAATGCTAAAACACCGTGACCAATAATCATCGCAATAGCGGCGTAGCCACCGGTTACTTTGTTGTTTACTTCGGTTACTGCAGTGAAGATGTCTTCAGCGTCTAAATGCAATTTGTCAGACTTACTTAGCTCATGCGCCATGATATTAAGTAGTATTTCTGAGTCAGACGTTGTATTAACGTGACGACGCGCTTCTGAGAACAGTTGCTGCTTTAGAGTTTCAGCATTGGTTAAATTACCATTGTGCGCAAGCGCAATACCAAATGGTGAATTAACATAAAACGGCTGCGCTTCAGATGAACTTGACGAGCCAGCAGTAGGGTAACGTACGTGGCCAATACCAATTGTGCCTTGTAGTCGTTTCATATGGCGGGTGTGAAACACATCCTTTACTAGGCCATTTGCTTTGCGCAAGCTAAACGTATTGTTTTCAATGGTAATGATGCCCGCGGCATCTTGACCTCGGTGCTGCAAAACAGTTAAGCCATCATAAATCGCCTGATTAACAGGAGATGTTCCGACTATCCCAACGATACCACACATGTAATTTATCCTCGCCGATTAACGGTTTACTGAATTTAAAAAGCTCGAGTTGTTTTCTAGGTACGAAAAGAACCATTCAACAACAAAGCCAAATTCTGGAATCAAAATAGAATTGCCCCACCAGTGCGTGTTTGGTGCACCAGTAAAAGCATCAAGAAAGAAGAGTAACGCGCTCACGACCAACACGCCTCGTAACGCACCAAAAACAATGCCGAAGACACGATCGGTGCCAGATAAACCAGTACGTTGTACAAGCTCACCTAAAATGTAGTTTAGTAAACCGCCTAACAGTAGCGTCGCAAAGAAGAGTATGGCAATGGCCGCCGCATTTCTTAAAAGGGGTTCAGAAATACTTGTTAGGAAGGAAGCTAAATATTGGTAAAACAAACTAGAGATGATAAATGCGCAAGCCCATACTGCTAATGACATAGCTTCTTTAACAAAGCCGCGTATTAAACCGATGATGGTAGACAGTGCAATGATGCCAAGAATGGCGTAATCAACCCAGATCATATTAACCAATTAGTCGCTATTTTGGGGCGCATTCTATACCCAAACCTCGTTAATATGCAAGTTAAAGCGGGAGATAACCAGCAACTAGCACGTACAAAAACTTATCACTTTAACGGCTATTTTTAGCCCTTAAAAACAAAAAAAGCCTTACTATAGTAAGGCCTTTTAAAATCAATTAGAGACGCTGTATTGAGTGACTTTGCCGTTTAACTTAGTAAGCGCTTTAAGCTCGGGTAACTTTTTGGTCAGCTCCGCCTTATCAAGCGAGGGACCAACAAACACTTTAGTCAATGTGCCATTTGGCGTTTTAATTGGTTTTGTAAACGTTTTAAAGCCTTTCGCTTTAAGCTTAGCTTGTAAGGCCTTAACATTGGCGGCATGGGAAAAACTACCTAGCTGAATTACATAGGCCATGTCAGTGAGGTTTTCTTCACTTTTACGTGGCGCAATAGGTTTTGCTTTTACCGGCTCTGGCGCTTTCGCTACAGGCTCTGGCGCAGTCTGAGGCTCTATGCTTGCTTCGACTATTTCAGGCTCTGCTGCGTATTGGCTTTCTTTGCTTGTCAGCACATCGTCATCGGCAGCTATGTCTTCAATTTGCTCTTGTTTTAAAGGCTCAGCCTGCGCTACTTTTTCATCTATAGACTCTTGAAGGTCAATAGTTTTAAACTCAGAGCGTTCAGGGATAGCTTTAAAGCCCTCTTTGTAGTGGACCTTTTCGCCATCGAGTATATTAGGAATAAACACAATTGCTGCGATCACCACAATACTGGTTCCGACTAAACGATTTATAAAACCTGAGTTCACCGACTTTCTCTCTATTTTTTAAAGTAGTTTATAGCATCTGCAACAGTAAAAAATGACCCAAACACAATTAAAAGCGTATCACTTTGCTGTGTAGGCATAATTACATTAAGTGCTTCGTGCACACTATCATAGCGTTTATGCGTGCCTGTATGAGGTATAGTTTGCAACGCCGCGGCCATATTTTCAACATTATCGCCACGAGGTATGTGCAAGCTAGTAAGAGACCAGTGATCAATTACATGGCTTACCTCTTTAAGTACACCCGCTTTATCTTTATCAGCAAGCATAGCGACTAATGCATGAATTTTAAAGCCTTTATCTTTATAGCTTGCAAGCTTTAGTGCTAAATAACGAGCAGATTCGGGATTGTGAGCTACATCGGTAAACACTAAAGGTGCAGTGCTTAACTGCTCAAAGCGCCCCTCAACAACTAAGTTAGCTAAACAATGCTTAATTACCTCATCACTTGGCAATAGATTTAGCACAGCTAAGGTTGTTAAGGCCGTTGCTGCATTTTGTGCTGGGATCGCTGGCTTATCTAACAGCAAATTATAATTTTTATATTGCCATGTAAAATGCGCTTCGTGCTCTTTGAATATAAAATCAGTACCGGATATAACCATGCCTGCTTTAATCTCAGCACCGTAATCGGTCATTGTATGTGGTATGTTTAAATCACCAATAATAGCTGGCGTGTTTTGACGAAATATACCTGCTTTATCATAAGCAACTAACTCTCGTGTATCGCCTAGGTATTCTTTATGATCTAAATCTATGGTGGTGATCACGCTTGCATAAGGTGTAACAATATTGGTGGCATCAAAGCGCCCGCCCAAACCAACCTCAAGCAGCACATAATCAACCTCAAAGCGTTTAAAAATAGCCAGCGCGCCTAGGGTGCCATATTCAAAATACGTAAGCGCCGTGCTAGCGCGACCTTGCTCTAGCGTGTTAAAGGCATCAACATGGTATTGATCATCAAGCTCTTGGCCATTTATGCGCACACGCTCGTTGTATCTAATTAAATGAGGAGAGGCATACGTACCTACGCTGTAACCTTGCGCAAGTAATAGCGATTCTAAACAGCGTGCAGTTGTGCCTTTGCCGTTTGTGCCGCCAATAAGAATAATTTTGCTGGAAGTGTTTAATAAGCCAATGTTATTTGCAACAGTAGCAACGCGTTCGAGTCCCATTTCAATATTTGCAGGGTGAACACTCTCTAAATAACAAAGCCAATCATCAAGGCTTGATGATTGGCTAGGAATTGTATTTGTCATAGCGTGTAATCAGTAAAGCTGAAATTTACGCTACTCTATGCTCTTGTTCGGTAGAAGGCAAGTTCATAAATTTAGCAAGTACGCGTGCTAATGTGTCGCGCATTTCACGACGGTCAATAATCATATCAATTGCACCGTGCTCTAATAAGAACTCACTGCGTTGAAAACCTTCTGGCAAGGTTTCACGTACTGTTTGCTCAATTACGCGCGGACCCGCAAAGCCAATTAAAGCTTTTGGTTCAGCTACGTTAATATCACCTAACATCGCTAATGATGCAGATACGCCACCCATGGTTGGGTCGGTCATTACTGATATAAACGGCAGGCCTTTTTCACTCATTTTAGCAAGCGCAGCGCTGGTTTTAGCCATTTGCATTAGCGACATAAGCGCTTCTTGCATACGTGCACCACCTGAGGCAGAAAAACACACTAATGGCATGTTGTGCTCTAAACATTGGTCTACGGCATCAACAAAACGTGCGCCTACTACCGAAGCCATTGAACCACCCATAAATGAGAATTCAAAAGCAACCGCAGCAACAGGAATACCTTTTAAGCGGCCCTTCATTGCTACTAACGCGTCTTTTTCGCCACTTGATTTTTGGGCTGCGCTAATGCGGTCTGAGTATTTTTTAGAGTCTTTAAACTTTAATACATCCTTAGGCTCGTGCTCAGTGCCAAGCTCCGTGCGGTCACCTTCATCTAAAAAGTGCTCTAAACGTTTTCGGCCGCTCACACGCATGTGATGGTCGCATTTAGGACATACGTTTAATGATTTTTCTAGTTCAGCTTTATATAAAATTGAATCGCAAGCTGTACATTTAGCCCAAACGCCTTCTGGAATTTCTTTACGACCTGACGACTTAGTCGTTTTAGGTAAGATTTTTTCTAACCAACTCATTTGCAACTCTCTTAATGCTGTTCTGTGTCGCGAGTCTGCTAATAAGTAGCAGACAGATTTTTTCAATTAAAACATGAATTACACAAACACGGTATAAAAAACTGGTCTTAGTAGTTAGATAAACGCTTATAAATTCAACACTAACATTCCGAGTCAGGTAAAAATAATGGCCCTAGTGGGGTTTTAGGAATATTAAAGTGTTCTGGGTAATCTACATCTACTAAATAAAGACCCGCGGCTTTTGCTGTGGCACTGGCTTTAGCACGTTCTTTTAAATCTAATAGCTCTTTTAACCATACAGGTTGGTGCTTGTGTAGACCTATATCCATTAAACAGCCGGTAATATTACGCACCATATGGTGTAAAAAAGCGTTCGCTTTAATATCAATAATAACGTAATCGCCCTGGCGTTGTACCGATAAATGATGAATAGTTCTGTTTGCTGTATTAGCTTGGCAATGCAGCGCCCTAAAAGAGGTAAAGTCGTGCTCGCCAATTAAGTACTGACACGCCTCTTGCATTTTTGTTTCATCAAGTGGGTGATGAAAGTGCGTAACGCCTTCATTCATAACTGCGCCTCTATAAGCGTAATTATAAATAACATAACGATAACGACGCGCTGTTGCGCTAAAGCGTGCATGAAAGTCTTCACTAACAGGTTGTGCAAAACGAATCGCTATATCTTTAGGGAGTAACGTGTTCATTCCCATAGTAAATGCAACCATCTCACGGGGAGCATGGGTTTCAAAGTGTACAACTTGACCAGTGCCATGCACACCTGCATCTGTGCGGCCCGCACACACTATTTCAACCGGATGATTACAAATGCTCGACAACGCTTTTTCTACTTCTTGTTGTACGCTATTTACATGAGACTGACGTTGCCACCCACTGTAACGTGCGCCGTTGTATTCAACTCCAAGTGCTACTCGCATAATTACTGCTTTACCTACTGTGCTAATGAACGGGGCATTTTATGCTATCTCGCGGTGCAATAAAAGTAACCTCGTCTATTTATAGTTATTCGCAAAATTAAGTAATTTATTTTACCCCAATAAAACACAGCGATAAGTTAGTGAGCTTTTAACGTCCTGGGTTTAATAAACGTCTAAAACTAATTAAGTGCTTTTATAGGTTAGAGTTATTCGTACCTATAAAAAAACCGCATTAACAAAGCTAATGCGGTTTTTTTAATCATGAATGCTCTAGTTAAGTTTAGCTTTTAAACTTTGCGCTTCTTCTTGTACATCTTCAGGGCCACTTTCAATAACATCTTCAATTACTTTAAGGGCTGAGTCAAAGTCGTCAATTTCAATGTATGCTCTTGCCAAATCAAGCTTGGCAGAATAACCACCGCTTTCTAAGTCAACATCTGTTGGGTTATCGCCTGCAAGTAACGAATCAAAGTCACTTAAGCCTACGTCCATATTAACCTCGTCATAGGGTTCGTGCTCAAGTACTGAGTCATCGCTTTGCTCAAGTAGCGCGTCAATATCAACAAAGTCATCGGTTGTAGCCTGCTGATCACTTTGCGAAGGCTCTTCTTGCACCGCTTTCGCTTCAACTTCAGTGTCTAAGTCTTCGTTTAATAGGCTATCAAAATCGACATCAAATTCGCTGCTATCTTCTAAATTTAACTCATCCGGTTCACCTAACTCACTAAGCAACGCATCAAAATCGGTTTGCGTTAAGTCAGCCATAAACTCATCGTCTAGCTGCTCGTCGGGTATAACGTCTTCATTAGTTTTATCATCAGCAGCCTGTGTTAGCTCGGCTTCTAATTGCGAATTTGTTATTTCATCTTCAACGTCTTCTGAAAGTGCTTGTTCTAAAATTGCATCGTCAAAATCAGGCTGTTCCTGCGCACTATCCGTTGTTTTCGCCTCACCTAAAGGTTCCTCTTGCGGTAAAGGCGCATCAAGCTCATCGTCAATCAGCGGCTCGTCAACTAGGTCGGCTTCTAACGAATCAATACCAGTGTTACCAGCAAGTGCATTTGCTAAATCTTGCTCAGCTTGGCTTGGCGCCATACCGCTTGCTTGCCCATCAAGTTCATCACCTTGTAATTCTTGCGGACTATATGATTGCTGATCATCTAAATCAATTTCGTCATCGTTATCAAGCTCTAACTCAGGGTACTCGTCAAGTTCTTCACTTGGAGTTACTTGCTCATCTAATAAAGCATAGAGCTCGTCGTCTAGCTCATCAACGCTTTGCAATAAATCATCATCGAAAACCCCTTCGTCTGCATCCGTATTTTCAGATAAATCTAGCTCGCTTTCATCATCAGTTAATTCATCTAGTGATGACGGCACTTGAGCGTGGTTATCATCTGCACCTATACCATCGGTATGCTTCGGCTCAAGCTCTGGCTCTGAAAAATCGTTATCAATGAGTAACTCATCATCAAAGTCGTCTTCTAAGCTATCTAATTCACTGCCTGAAAGTGCGTTTGCTAAGTCTTGTTCAGCTTGGCTTGGCTGCATGCCTGTTGCATCACCATCAAGCTCATCTCCCAATAACTCATCAGGAAGATATTGCTGTTGCTCTGTTACATCTAACGTCTCGGGCTTATCATCTGAAAAGTCTATATCATCACTAAGCGTATCATTTACAGCATCATTTTCAGGTTGAGTATCTAAAAGCGGACTCGCTGGTGTTTCTTGTGAATCAAGCGGATCATCACCTAAATCAACCTCTACCTCTTCAATGTCATCATCAAGATCATCTAACGCCCAATCAGGGTTTTCAACATAGTCTTCGTCTGTAGCCTGCTGTAGCTCGTTGAGTAATTCATCAACACTTTTTAGGGTATCGTCAGTGTACTCTTCCTGTGCATCCTCTGGGTCGAGTAACGTTTCTGAACTATCTGTAAAGTCAGTGTTTTCAAGCAAGTCAGCATCAAGTTCTGGTTCTTCTACAAGCTCTGGTTCTTCTACAAGCTCTGCTTCCTCGAGAAGTTCAGGCTCTTCTTCGAGCTCTGGCTCATCTGCAAGCTCGGGTTCTTCTTCAAGCTCTGGTTCCTCGAGAAGTTCTGGCTCGTCTGCAAGCTCGGGTTCTTCTTCAAGTTCTGGCTCTTCAACAAGTTCAGGCTCACCTACAAGCTCAGGCTCCTCGAGAAGTTCAGGCTCTTCTTCGAGCTCTGGTTCCTCGAGAAGTTCAGGCTCTTCTTCGAGCTCTGGCTCATCTGCAAGCTCAGGCTCTTCTACAAGTTCAGGCTCTTCTGCAAGCTCAGGCTCCTCTTTAAGCTCAGGCTCCTCTTTAAGCTCAGGCTCCTCTTTAAGCTCAGGCTCTTCTACAAGCTCTGGTTCTTCTGCAAGCTCTGGTTCCTCGAGAAGCTCTGGTTCTTCTGCAAGCTCTGGCTCATCAATAAGTGAAGACGCTAAGGTTTCAATATCATCTTCGTCAAAATCTTGCTGTGCATCAGCTAGATCTTCGACTGAATCAGCTAATGCGCTATCAATATCTCGCTCTGTATCATTATCTGTTGCTACTTGAGCGGCAGGTGAATCTTCAACTTCATCGATTAGGCTATCTATGTCGTCTAAATCAAAGTCATCGCTTTCTTCAACTAGCGCATCAGCAGGGGTTTCATCAGGTGCATCGCCTGCGTCATCAATTAAGCTGTCTATGTCGTCTAAATCAAAGTCATCGCTTTCTTCAACTAGCGCATCAGCAGGGGTTTCATCAGGTGTATCGCCCGCTTCATCAATTAAGCTGTCTATGTCGTCTAAATCAAAGTCATCGTTTTCTTCAACCAGCGCAGCATCAGTAGGTGTTTCTTCGGTTGTATCGCCGGCTTCATCAATTAGGCTATCTATGTCATCTAAATCAAAGTCATTGCTTTCTTCAACTAGCGCAGCATCAGCAGGGGTTTCATCAGGTGTATCGCCGGCTTCATCAATTAAGCTGTCTATGTCGTCTAAATCAAAGTCATCGTCTTTTGATGATTCTTTATCAGCTTGTTGATCTAATAATTCATCAATATCAAAGTCATCATCCTCTTCTTGGGCTAGCTCTTCGCTTAAGGCGGCCAACTCATCATTGCTTTCTAAGCTGCTATCTGCGGTAGGTTGCTCAACCTCAGGCAAGTCAATTTCAGGCAGGCTATCGTCCTCATCAAATAAATCGTCTAGGTCGTCACTGCTTAAAATATCGTCCGAATCTTTTGTATCATCTAAATCAAGGTCAATTTCATCATCTTGTTTTTCATCTACAGATTCATCAAAGCCCTGCTGCATGAAAACGTCTAACTCGTCCTCTTCACTGCCTTCGTCATCAAAAACAATATCATCACTTAATAGGCTTTCTAATTCGTCTTGATCGAGCAAGTTTTCTGAATCAGAAAATTCATCGTCTAACGCATCATCAAATGCAATATCATCCTCTGGCAAAATATCGTTGCTATGATTGTCATCTAGTTGAATATCTAAATCATCAAGAGGGTCAGGAATGATTGGATCGTCTAACGCATCATTACTTTGCGGCTCGTCTTCGGTAAAGCTGGGCGTTTGTGGCAGAAAATCATCGTCATCTTGAGTTTCTTCGTCTTTGTTGGCGCGCTTTCGTAAAAACATCACCACAGCAAAAATAATTAATAACGCAGGAATGGTCATAAATAAAATAAGCACAAGTGGGTTAGACATTAAAGCGCCTAGGTTAAAAGGTTCTTCTTTTGGTACTTCTTGCACTTTTTGTTGAGCTATTATTTCGTTTTGTTTTTCTATTAGCTCTTTTAGCTGTTTTTGAATTTCGCTGTCTTGACCTAGCTGTTCTTTTACATTGGCGAGCTCTTTTGAAATACCCGACAATTGTTTTTTGAGATTATTATTCTCAGCTAATATTTCTTCTACATTATTAACCGAGCTTTTAAATTGCTGCTGCAGCTCAACAAGCTTATTACCTTGCTGCGTTTTTATTTCATTTAATTCTTTTTGGATTTCTTTTTTAGCGTCGTCAACATCGGCTTTACGAGCTTGTGTTACTTTAGTTTGCGCGGCGTTAATTTCACTGGTGGTTAGTGTGCCATTTTTCTTTTTTTCCCACAGCGCGTCATCTTGCTCTGAGCGTTGTTTAGCAAGCTGTGGATTTACGCGTCTAATTTCCGCTAAAGTGGGTATTTTTAAATATGCACCACTTTGCATGTGGTTTAGGTTTTGTTCTAAAAAAGAATTAGGGTTTTTGTTATACAAGGCCTGCATAACTTGGTAAATACTAACTGAGTTATCTGGGCGTACTTTGGCAGCAATACGCCATAGTGTATCGGTTGGCTTTATAGGCCCTATTGATCGCCCTTGCGCACCATAGTCAGCGCCTTTTGGCCCCTTTAATTGGGTGCTGTCTTGAGAGTAAATTGGAGTTACTACCAATGCAGACGCTAATATAATAAGTGAAGCTAAACCGCGCATGCTGATCCTTTAATGTGTAAATGTTAAATGCTTTGCTATTTATTTAGCTGCTCAACATTAATTATTCTTGCCGTAACCAGCCAAATAGCTGATCTACATTTGTTATTACAATCTATTTTTATTGCAAGCTCTATTCCAGTTACAAACTATAAACCAGTTGCGGCCTAATATCCATTGCAACGCTTTGAAAATAAATACCTTAAAACTTTATTCTTAATACTATTTTATCGTGATAGATCAAGGCGTTTAGTTTAGTAGCAACGCTAAGCGGCAATAATTTGGCTCCCTTAAATACAAAAGCGGCAAACTATAAAAGTTTGCCGCTTAATTTACACGCAATGTTAGCGGGTATTTATAAGTAGTTAGCGATTAACTCTTCCGCTATTTGCACACTATTAGTGGCAGCCCCTTTGCGGGTGTTATCACTTACAACCCACATATTTAAACCATGAGGGTGTGAAATATCAGCGCGTAAGCGGCCAACGTAAACTGTATCATTACCACTGGCATCTGAAACCGCGGTTGGGTAATCGCCCTCATCTTCAATAAGCTCGACTCCTGGGGCATCATTTAAAAGCTGTTTAACGTGTTCAAAGTCATACGGCATGCGTGTTTCAATGTTGATTGACTCAGAGTGGCCAAAAAATACAGGTACACGTACACAGGTTGGGTTAACAGCAATAGTGGTATCGCCCAAAATTTTATGCGTCTCGTTTACCATTTTCATTTCTTCGCGCGTGTAGCCGTTATCTTCAAAGGTATCTATTTGAGGAATAACGTTAAATGCAATTTGCTTAGGAAAAATTTCGTTTTCCATTGGGCGAGCATTCATTAAATTAGCTGTTTGCTTTGCTAATTCATCTACGGCTTCTTTGCCTGCACCAGATACAGCTTGGTATGTAGATACATTAATGCGGTCAATACCATAAGCATCGTAAATTGGTTTAAGCGCTAGCATCATTTGAATAGTAGAGCAGTTAGGGTTTGCAATAATATTGCGATTTCTAAAGTCTTCAAGGCTTGCTGCATTAACTTCTGGTACCACTAGCGGTACTTCAAAATCATTTCTAAAATGTGAGGTGTTATCAATTACAACACAGCCCGCATCGGCTGCAATTGGCGCGTATTTTTCTGATACACTGCCACCAGCTGAAAACAAACCTATGTGTGCTTGGCTAAAGTCAAAGCCTTCTACGTCTTGCACTTCAATGGTTTCACCACGAAACTTTATGTCTTCGCCTGCGCTGCGGCTACTGGCTAGTAAAAAAAGTTGGTCTACCGGAAATTTACGATCTTCCAGGGTTTCAATAATTTGACGCCCTACTAAGCCTGTAGCGCCAAGTACAGCAACGTTATATTTTTGCGACATATTTTATCCTCTTTAAGCAGTGTTAAAACAACACTACTAGTTAAATTAGTTTGCGGTGTTAAAGCCAAGCTGAGCGAGTGCATCTGTATGCTGTGCACTCCCTTTTACCGTTAAAGTGCTAAACTCACGCCTGACTGGGTAGTTTTTACGTAAACTATCAAACCCGTCTTTTGCTAAGTTGCGCAGCAAAATGCCATCATCACGGCGTACGTCGTAAATTAAATGCACTAAACGCGCAATATCAGCCTCAGTAAAGCTGCTTTGTAAACTTAGGCTTGTAACAGCAGGTTGTGGTAAAAAATCAGCGAGAGATTTTTCTGCGGTTACGCCTTTTAATTTACACAATGCTTGGTACAGCATTTGTGTGCCGCGGGCTTTTCCTTCAAGGGTATGGCCGGCAATGTGCACGCTGGCATAGCGCACATGATCAAGCAATGGAATTAAAATGTTAGGCTCGTTTTCCCAAACATCCAAAACTAAATCTAAGTCTGCCCCTTGCTCCATAACCGATAACAAAGCTTGATTATCAATTACTTCTCCACGGCTCGCATTTATAACTGCTAACCCAGGCTTTAACGCTTTAAGGCGTTTTTCATCAATTAGATGATGCGTTTTGTGCTCACCGGTTTTAATCAGCGGTACATGAAAGGTAACCGCATCTACGCGCTCAAGTAGTTCGTCAAGCTCAACATGCTCGGCTAATAAGCCCTGCTCATGTTTAATTGGGTCACATAATAAAACATCAACATTAAGTGCTTTTAGTTTTTGTGCTAAACAGCTGCCAATGTTACCCACCCCAACAATACCTATTGTTTGACCACATAAAGGGGCTGCGTTTTCTTGGCTTAAGGCAAACAAGCTACTTATTACGTACTCAGCCACCGCAATTGCATTGCAGCCAGGGGCACTACTAAAGGCAATGCCTTTATCGTTTAGTAACTGTGTATCTATATGATCAACACCAATAGTGGCGGTACCTACAAAGCTTAATTTATTAGCGTGGGCAAGCAAGTCACTGTTTACTTTAGTAACCGAACGCGTAAGTAATACATCAACACCAATTAACGCATCGGGTGTTAAGTTTCGTCCATCAAAGCGCGTTACCTCACCAAAGTCTGCAAAATACTGCTCAACTAAAGGCATGTTTTGATCGGCAAGAATCTTCATTGGGGAGTCCGTATGGCAAAATAAGGCGCTATTGTAACGAACAACCGAGCCATTACACAAACTAAAAAGCCGAGCAATGCTCGGCTTTTAATCACTATAAAGAGAAAACGAATTAACCTTTATATTTGCTCATAACTAATGTGGCGTTTGTACCACCAAAGCCAAAGCTATTAGACATAACAGTATTAAGCTGTGCATCACGGCGCTCAGTTACAATGTTAAGGCCTTGTGCTTGCTCATCTAGCTCATCTACGTTAATAGATGGCGCTACAAAGTCGTTTTCCATCATTAAAATTGAGAAAATAGCTTCGTGAACACCCGCAGCACCTAGTGCGTGACCCGTTAATGATTTAGTCGCACTAATAAGCGGCGAGTTACCACCAAATACTTCTTGAATGGCGCCTAGCTCTTTAACATCCCCTACTGGCGTAGATGTACCGTGCGTGTTTAAATAATCAATTGGTGTATCAACGCCTTGCATTGCTTGGCGCATACAGCGTACTGCGCCTTCACCTGAAGGTGCTACCATGTCGTAGCCATCAGATGTAGCACCGTAGCCTACAATTTCTGCGTAAATATGTGCGCCACGAGCAAGTGCATGCTCAAGCTCTTCTACTACAACAATACCGCCACCAGCAGAAATAACAAAACCATCGCGGTTTGCATCGTACGTACGAGATGCTTTTTCTGGTGTTTCATTATATTTGGTAGATAACGCGCCCATTGCGTCAAATTCCATTGCAAGGGTCCAGTGGAGCTCTTCACCACCACCGGCAAAAATAACATCTTGCTTGCCTAATTGAATTTGCTCAACAGCGTGGCCAATACAATGTGCAGATGTTGCACACGCAGAGCTTATAGAATAGTTAACGCCTTTAATTTTAAATGGCGTTGCTAAACAAGCCGATGTCGTACTTGCCATCGTACGCGGAACCATATAAGGACCTACACGCTTTACGCCTTTTTCGCGCAAAATATCGGCCGCTTCTACTTGCCACTTTGAAGAGCCACCACCAGAGCCAACTAATAAACCCGTGCGCTCATTAGATACTTGCTCATCAGATAAGCCAGCATCTTCAATTGCTTGCTTCATAGAAATATAAGAGTAAGCAGCAGCATCACCCATAAAGCGCATTGCTTTACGGTCTACGTGTTCTTTAACATCAATATCAATTTTGCCCGATACATTACTACGTAAGTTGTAATCGGCAAATTCTTGGTTAAAAGCAATACCGCTTTTGCCCGCTTTTAGTGACTCTAATACTTCTTGTTTGTTATTACCGATGCTTGATACAACACCGATACCCGTAATTACGGCTCTTCTCATGGGTAATTCCCTTAGCTTGATACTAAATTACTGTGTATTTTACGCTGTTTTTAGGTGTTAAGTGGTCAGCTTTCTAGCGTACACCTGTACTCTGAATTTAATAGCTTATAAATAACGCCAGACTATTTCAAAGAAAACCCGTAAAATAATTAAAAAATACTGTCTAAAAATTTAATAAGTCATGATAAAAAACGCCCAAATACACTTTAATGAAGTAGGCACACCGGTAGCCGATAACTTTGACGATGTTTATTTTTCTAATGACGACGGCCTTGCTGAATCGCATTACGTGTTTTATCAACAAAACAATATAGAGGCGCGGTTACAAAATCATGACCAAACGCATTTTGTTATTGCCGAAACCGGTTTTGGTACTGGTTTAAACTTTTTAAATGCATGGCAACACTTTAATGACCACCTTGCCAATCAACAAGTTCAAAATCAAGTAGACAAACGGGTTAAGCGATTGCATTTTATTTCGTTTGAAAAATACCCGCTTAATGCTGATGATCTAAAAAAAGCACTGCAAGCGTGGCCAACATTAAACAAGCTTAGTGACGAATTAATAACGCACTATCCTATAAACTTAGGCGGCTGTCATCGCATAGAATTTAATAACGGCCAAGTTATTCTTGATTTGTATTTTGGCGACGTGCTTGATTCAATAAATGCAATGAGCTACCCGCAATCAGGAGTGGTCGATGCGTGGTTTTTAGATGGCTTTGCACCAAGTAAAAACCCTGACATGTGGCAACAAAGTGTGTTTAATGCCATGGTTGATATATCGCGCAAGCATGCAACACTTGCCACATTTACCGCTGCAGGCTTTGTACGCCGAGGCTTAATAGCTGCAGGCTTTAGCATGCAAAAAGCGAAAGGCTTTGGCCGTAAACGCGAAATGCTGATAGGCCAATTAGCACACGCTAATAGTGCACAGTCATCACCCCCGTACTTTGATCAACCCCCTGCCAAACTAGAGCATGTTGCTGTAATTGGCGGAGGGATTGCGAGTAGCTGTATTTTGCACAGTTTGGCTAAGCGTGGCATTAAAAGTAGCCTATTTTGCCAAGATGAAAAACCAGCTATGGGCGCTTCACATAACGTACAAGGCGCGGTTTACCCCCATCTGCAAGCTAAAAACTCACCTCATAGTGAATTATTTGCGCACAGTTTTTTATACGCTAAACGCAGTTACCAGCAACTACTAAAAAACGGCTTTAATTTTGATTATAGCTGGTGCGGTGTACTGCAACATGCGGTTAAAAAGCCTCTTGCCGATAAACATCAAAACTTAGAACAAAAACAGTTATGGCCTCAAGCCTTAATGCGCAATGTAACTGTAGAGCAAGGAGATAAACTGGCAGGCGTAAAAACCGACTACTCCGGCGTTTATTTTGAGCAAGGCGGTTGGGTAAACCCACCCCAGCTAGTTGAGGCAATGCTAAAAGCGGCCAATAGCCTTAACCCCATTAATAGCTATTTTAATTGCCATATACAGCAGCTTACTAAAACCGATGCAGGCTGGTATTTAACCCACAAGCATACCCAATATGGCCCTTTTAGTGATGTAATAATATGTGCAGGTGAGCATAGCGATGCGTTTGAACAAACAAACGCATTACCTATTGTAGGGGTACGTGGTCAAGTATCGCATATTCAAGCGAGTGAACAATCTAAGCAGCTTAAAACCGTGTTGTGCCATAAAGGTTATTTTACCCCCGCCTATTTAGGTAAACACTGTATGGGCGCTACATTTGAAAAAAACACAAAAAGTCGCGCCGTTACAGAAAAAGACAACCAGCTAAACCATGAGCAACTACTTAGCTTTTACCATCAAAGCGACTTTGCCACCACATTAGGTAACATCACCTGTGCTAAAGCAGCTGTGCGCTGCACGTTTATAGATCACTTACCAATGGCAGGACAATGGTGTGAGCAAAGCGATTACAGCACCGCCTTTGCTAATTTACGCCTAGGTAAACGCTATCAATACTCACCTCTATGCAAGCCACAACAAGGCTTACATATTTTTACCGGATTTGGAGCGCGCGCATTATGCAGCGCACCGTTATTAAGCGAGCACTTTATTAGCACGTTAAATAATGAACCACGCCCACTCAGCGAGCGTGTAAGCCAAGCCGTTCACCCTGCGCGTTTTATAGTGCGTGATTTAATACGAAATAAAATTTAAATGACATCATTCATTTTTTGCGTAAAATAATAACCATAAAAGGAATTTATACCAATCCGCTTAATTAAGTGATCAATTTTGAGGCTGGAAAAACGTGTTGATGGCTAGGCAAAAAACTCGCTATTTAGTTGCTCTAAAAGAGAATTTTTTTAAAAAAGGTAACGACACGGTTAGCACCGCAAAATGATCAAGTATTATTGCGCACTGGTAATATATAACCAATGCGCACCATATGTATGAATGCGGATGGGTATCAATAAAAGGATAACAATGAAAGCTTTAACCTGTGCTGTAACATTACTCGCCGCTATATCGTTTAACACATTTAGCCAAGACGTAACCGCCATCCCCTTACCTGAAGAATTCATCACCACCATGGATGTAACTGGCGAATACCCGCTGGTTAGAACAGGGTATTTAGCTGCTTCTATTGATGCTATTTCTAAATTTTATCAGCAGGCCCTTGGTGATCCCATTAACAGCAAAGGCGATAATAACTACCGCACCCTTTACTATAACTACCAAAACCATGCTGTTCGCATCAGTTTATACCATCATAATTATGTTACCGAAGTCAGCATAATGATTGAATAAACACGGCAAAAAGCGACTAATTTTCACGCTCAGTTCAGACTCCTACTTTATTCACCAGCAAATTTATTATTTGTGAAGAATAATCATGTTTTACCCTTTAAAAACGAATACCTACCCCAAGGTCTATTTGTACTAAATACCTTTACACTAAATTGAGAAGGAATTAATTATGAGTAAGACCCTAATTATTGGCGCTAGCGGACAAATTGGTAAAATGGCAACCAAATTGCTTTTAAACAATGAGCAAAATGTATCTGCATTAGTGCGTGATAAAAGTAAGTTAGATGATTTAGATAGTCCATTTTTAAGCATTGTGGAGCAAGATCTCGAAGGCGATTTTTCTGGTGCGTTAAAAGATTGCGATCAAGTTATTTTTGCTGCTGGCTCGGGCGGAAGTACAGGCACAGATAAAACCGTGCTTATTGATTTATGGGCAGCCACCAAAGCAGCAACGTATGCTAAAGAGCATGGCGTAAAACATTTTATTATGATTAGCTCTATTGGCGCTGACGATCCAGACTCAATAGAAAGTGACTTAAAACCTTACTTAGTTGCCAAACATATGGCCGATGAGCACCTTATCAACAGTGGCTTAAACTACACCATAGTACGCCCAGGTGGGCTGACCGATGAAAGCGCCTCAATGAAAGTAACCACCGAGCGTCCAAACGATCGTTCTAAAGCTAAAATTAGCCGCGAAAACGTTGCCAATGCCCTATTACATATTGCTACTAACGCATTTAATGGTAACCGCGTTTTTGAACTATTTGACGGCGAAACGCCCATTAAAGCAGCCGTAAAATAAACACTCTGGTTGCCCTTTGTAAACCCCCTTGCAAAGGGCAACGTATTTAAATGCTAAATCGCACGCGCCCTCTCTTGCTTCACTATATTTATTAAATGTAAACAACACGTTTAAATCGCTTTATAAAAGCCTACACACCGCGTTCCTAATAAAACAACATGAAAAACAAGCACTTCCACTAAAATCACCGCAAAACAATGCGTTAAAAATTTAACAGAGTAAATTTTGTTCAGGCTTTTTTACTAGTTTAATAAGGCTAAATACTAGAAACCCCTTATTTTATCTGGTAAATTAACAGCGTGTTAAAACAATAATAAAAATTCCTCAATGGAAGTTGCACGAATAAGGACATAGCGTGAGCGCCTCATTTAAAATTATTTTTAATGGTCAGTTACACCAAAATGCTGACATTAGTACCGTACAAGAGCAACTCTGTCAGTTTTTAAAAATTCCCCATAATGTCGCTGTAAAGTTATTTGATGGCCGAGCCTACGCACTCGTCAAAGACCTATCGAGTATTGATGCAGTTAAAACAGAATCTAAACTAAAAAGTTTTGGTTTAATCACCAAAGTAGAACCGCACGCAAGTGTAAGGGCACCCCAAAGTGCCGCGGGTACTAAACTGGTTGTTGCTCACAATGAGCCTGCAGTAAAAAAAATAGCTAATACAATAACCAGCATTAAAAAGTCCAGCGTAAATAGCCCAACCGCCTTGTCCAAATTAGCACTGCAAAGCGCATTATTTTTTTGTTATAGCTTATTATTCATCTGCCTTATTTGCTCAGCAGTAATAAGCTTTAACACACTTAAAATGAGTATGATAGACAGCTCATCAGCTTCGCCCTCAACAACATTAAATTACGTTCATTATAAGCAGTACTTAGCAAATCAAAAAAAGCACCCAGAAGTCACCTTGCCTAACACCCACAACACAGATGAGCTTAACCAAGTGGCGCAGCAAAAAATTGATAGCTATTTTGCTCGTTTTTCAACGCATATAAACAGTTACGCAAAAATTCTAAAGCAACCAAATATAAACAGCATGGGCGCAGAAAGGTTAAAGCAGCACCTACAAGAAATAGATGCGCTAGGCACTGAACATGTATTTTGGGAGCAGTTAATTAACCTTGCTAAATCGCTTAATAACGACGCCCATGTAATGAACAAGCTTGGTAATGATAACCCTGATAAAATTCAATGGATAAACGCCGTTGATTGGATAAGCCAAAGCTACATTAGGCAACAACAAAATAAGCCTGACGCTTTGCCCGTCACGCCTACAAACACACAACTCGCCAAGTCACCGATATTAGATTTAACTCTGCTAATTAGCTTAATGTCGTTTTTAACGCTTATTATTATTAGTATTAAAATGAAAGTAAGATCGATAAAAATGAAGCTAGCCACTGCAAGCACAGAATAGATTAAAGCCATAAAAAAACCGCCAATCTGATTGCTCAAATTGGCGGTTTTTTATGGTTTTTAAGTAACGAACTTAAATACCTGTATTGGTGGAGCTGGGGGGATTTGAACCCCCGTCCGAAAAGCCTCGACCGTCGGTACTACATGTTTAGTATTGTCATTTAATTAACCTTTAAATCCCGGACAAACACGGTAGGTAAAGGCGAGGCCGCTTAGTTTTAACGCTTCAACCCCGGCCAGGGTTTCCGTCGCGATCAGGTGTTAGGGTGACACTCCAAAATCCAGTCCACAAGAATACATGGAAGGAGCGCTAGCCAGCCTAAGCTGCTAGAGAGTAGTTATCGTCGTTTGCGATTACTTTAAATTGCGGCTTTTTTACGAGGCAAACCGCACCTCGACATGCACCTCAGGCTTCTTGAATTCCGTCGAATCCTAATCAGCCCCTGAAATATGAATTTCTTTCAGTGAGGGCAGTATAACTGAGTAAACGACTGATACTCAAGGGGTGTGACACTTTTATTTTAGCTAACTGAATCAACTGAACAGTAAACAAGCACAAGTTTGTAAAAAAGCAAACAAATACCGAACATTTACTTAACATACCGGTCAAGTTGTGCTCAAATAAGGAGTTAAATTTTACACTAGCTATAAGGCTTTAGTAGTAAAAGTAATAATCATAATAACAGGCATATTACGTAGGGAATTTATAAATGTCGGTTTTTTTATTTAATGAACAAACGGGTGAGCTGGCGTTATCTGCACACCCTATTGATAATGGATTTCCGGTGACGAGTGCTCAACTTATTGAGCTGCTTGAACAGTCAGATTATTGCGAGTTTGAAGTACTCTCTAGCAATATTGGTAAGTTATTTTCACCGAGTAAAAATTATCAGCAAGAATCATTAGTAATTGCCAAAGCCACGGACGCGAGCATTGTTATTAACGTTGATGAAAAAAACATGGTTGCAGTGGCTACGCTTACCACGGCCAAAGGCGGCGCATTACTCTCAATGGAGGCAGCTCAAGCAGCTTTAGTTAAAGCCGGTGTAAAAAAAGGCATTAGCCCTCGCGCACTTGATACGTTTTTAGGTCAGCAGTTTTCTCACCCTGCAGGTACATCATACAGCGCTATTGTGGCTCATGGCCGAAACCCTAAAGAAGGTAGTGATGCGAGGTTTGTTCGCCTTTGCTCTACTGCGCAAGACCGCGTACTTAGCCCCCAAGCAAAAGAAGGTGGCAAGGTCGATATGAAAGACCTCGGCGCGATTATTACGGTAAAGCCCGGCACCCCTTTAATGCAGCGAGTAGCTGCTACTCCAGGTGAAGATGGCTATACGGTTTTTGGCGATATGATCAAGGCAACACCTGGTAAAGAGCATCAATTACAGCCCTTTGAAGGCACAAAAATAGACCCTAATAACCCAAACATGCTCATTGCCGATTGTAAAGGTGTGCCTGTGGCCTTACCTAGAGGCATGCGGGTTGACGATGTTTTGTGTTTTCATAACGTAGATGTAAGTACAGGCCACGTTGATTTTGATGGCAGTGTAATTATATCTGGTGACGTAAAAGACGGTATGCGGGTTAAAGCCAATGGCGATATTACTGTATTAGGGTTTGTTGAATCAGGCACAATTGAAAGCCAAAGCGCGGTAACTATTATGCTCGGCGCTATTGGCCGTAAGCGTGAAAATGAAGAAGCATTTACGTGTGAAATTTCAGCCCAGCGTACTATTTCTATTGGCTATGCCCAGTACTGTAATATTAAAAGTGCGCAAGATTTATTTATAGAACGCCAAGCATTGCATTGTAATTTAAGTGCAAGGCGCTTAATACGTGTAGGTAAAGCAGGTAACCCTCGCGGCAAAATAATTGGGGGGAATATTCTTGATGCTATGCGTATAGAAACAGGTGAACTAGGTGCGCCGGCAGGGACTAAGACCCGTGTGTTTTTAGCTCAAAACTGGCATGAACTGCGCTCAAAGCAGTCTCAAATAATTGATTTTGAAAAAGTGTTGGCAAGTAAAACATCTGCACTTAAACAAGCTAAAGAAAAAGCGATAAAAATTCCAGTTGCTGCTCAACGCCAAAAGCTACTAGATAAAATTGCCGCTAATGAGCAGCATATAAAAACTCGCGCTATGCACGTACAACGTCAAAAAAGATTGGTGAAGCAAAAAATTTCTCAGCTATTGGCAACTAGCCGACTTAAAATTAATGAAATAATGCACCCAGGTGTGGAGCTTAAAATAGCAAAAGACACAAAACAGTTTTCGCGTATTTACCCACCCCACTTAGTAAAACTTTCTGAGGGAAAAATCACTCAGTCGTTTTAGTATCCTCTTCAGTGTTTTCAGTTTCTTGGGCGTCACTTTCAGGTAGTGGCGCTAACGGCCAGCCCCCTAGTTCTTGCCAACGATTTACTATTAAACAATATAGCTCTGCTGTGCGTTCTGTATCGTAAAGTGCCGAGTGTGCTTGGCTGTTATCAAACTCAATCCCCGCGGCTCTACATGCTTTAGCCAGTACCGTTTGGCCTAAAGCTAACCCTGCAAGCGAGGTTGTGTCGAAACTCACAAATGGATGAAATGGCGTACGCTTAATATTGTTACGCTCAATGGCTGCATTTAAAAAGCCATGATCAAAGGCTGCATTATGTGCCACTACAACTGAGCGTTGACACCCAGCAGCTTTTTGCGCTTTACGTACTGCTTTACAAATTTCTTTAATTGCTTCGTCTTCTGGTACAGCGCCGCGCAACGGGCTAAACGGGTCTATGCCGTTAAATTCAATTGCGGCTTGTTCAATATTAGCGCCTTCAAAAGGCTCTACATGAAAATGAACTGTATGGTCTATGCTGAGTAACCCTTCGTCATCCATTTTTAAAATTGATACGGCAATTTCAAGTAAGGCGTCGGTTTCTTTATTAAAGCCGGCGGTTTCTACATCAATAACAACAGGAAAAAAGCCGCGAAAGCGTTGTGCGAAAAGTGTTTGCTCAGTATTTGCCATAGTCTTCTTGGTTTATGAGGATAAGCTCACTATTATGTCAAAATTGGGGGCTACTCGGCTAGGGCTTTATAAATTATTTAATTAATATATTGTAGGCATGCTATTTGCTTTTAAATAACTGCTAATTGTATTGGCTGTTATTAATCCCCATCGCATTAAATTACGGATACTAGTAAGGCGCCTTGAAAATAGCGCAATAACAAGGCGAAAATTATTTATAGCTTTGTTCTATATCAATAAGTTTAACGCAGTAAGACGGCTATTTAATACGATACAAAGATTATTTTTTTAATTAAGTTGGTACAGAGCCCTACTTTAGCCGTACGCCAAAATATTGGCTTAGTAGATTAACCGGAGCGTTTTATGAAGTGTAAGTTGTTTTTTATTAGCGTAAGCCTTGGCACCGCCTTGATGAGTTATTCATCGCAAGCGGCTATGCGCCAATACAGCGCAAATCAAGATAACTCCAATTGGGAAGTTATAAAAACAACGCGCTTACAGTGTCAATTAAACCACGAAGTGCCCTACTACGGTGAGGCCATATTTAAGGCATCGGCCAGTAAAAACAAAAACCTAACTTTTAATCTAGATATGGTTGTGCGCCCCGACAATTACGATATAGCCGGTTTAAAGGCGGTGCCACCAGCATGGCGTTCAGGCCTGCCCGCGCGTGATATAACCACGATGAAGTTACTTAAAAAGTTTGATGGTGAGCTTGGTAATAAAACCGCATGGGAAATGCTAACTGAACTTGAAAAAGGGTTTCATCCTACCTTTTACTACCAAGACTGGCAAAATAGTGCCGACAAAATTGCCGTTGGTATTTCAAGCGTTAATTTTAAACAAGCCTATTGGGCGTTTTTGCAGTGCCGCGATGAGCTTTTACCATACAGCTTTGAAGATATTTCATTTACTGTAATGAACTACCAATCAAATAGCAGTAAGCTCACTAAAGAGTCGCAAAAGCGCTTAGATAAAATTGCTGAGTATTTAAAAAATGACACCAGTATTGAGTCTATAAGTATTGATTCGTATACCGATAGCTACGGTGGTCGTTGGAATAACTTAGATTTATCGCGTAAGCGTGCTAAAGCTATAAAAGATTATATGGTCAGCTTAGGGGTTGATGAGGGCAAAGTACAAACCACAGGCCTAGGTGAAAAACGTTTTGTTGATACTAACGAAAATATTTTAGGGCGAAATAAAAACCGTCGTTTAATTATTCAAATAGCAAAAATGTAACCGCCCTAAACTGCTAACTACCGCTGCGCCGCTTTATGAGCTTATCGCCAAACTGAAAAAACGTTAGGCTCAAAAATATAATTATGGCTCCTATAATGAGCTCCTGACTTAAAGGCTCGTTATTAAGTAATGCGCCTAGCGCTAATGCAAAACTTGGTGTAATTAAACTACTTAAGGCTACAGTACTGGCGTTTAACTTTTGTAATACATGAAAATACGCTAAAGCCCCTACAATCGAGCCAAAAATACCTAAATACGCAATACTCCATAACGAGCGAGCACTCCAATAGTCCATACTTATTTGCCCATCTACCAGCCACCACAACAGTCCAAATAAAGGAGTAACAAAAACCAGCGCTCCAAAAGTGGTTGCCATAGGATGAATAGCAATTTTTACACGTTTGATCATCACCCCACTGAGACTAAATAAAATAACCGCCAATAACACATACATCAGCCCTATGCCCTGAGTTTGTGAGGTTTGTAGCTGGTTATAACTTACAAAATAAAGACCTATTAATGCACAGCTCAGTGCTATTAATTTAATAGGGCTAAATTTAGGCTCATTAAGTAACCTTTGTGCTAAAAAGCCAGAGAGAATAGGCGCAAGGCCAAACACTAACGAAATAATACCTGAAGGTACTGTGGTAGCTGCCATGTAACTTAATGACATACCGCCAAAAATACCCAAACTGGAGTATGCATATAACGTGCACGCGTTTTTGCTCCAAGGTACACGAATATTGGCTATAGCAACAATTAACCCAGCAACAAATAAGCCTATAATCATGCGCATTAAAACGGCGAGCGTTGGTGCTACAGTTTCACTGCTCCATACAATACCTAAAGGCGTAGTACACCAAATAATGACAAGTAGTAAATAAGATAATTTAACTGGCACACGCCATTCCTTTGCACTGAGGAGGTAGAAACCCTATTAAAGTAAATTATACGCGCGAAAGTAATACGCAGTACATATATAAACGCCTAAATACAGCTGTAAATTCATAGTTACATTATTATTTACCGGCATTTATTACAAAACTATTTATGTTTTAAGTAACTAGTTATATCTTGAGTGCCTCTCACACATTTTAGGATAGTTAAGTGCTTAAAAATAAAACAATAGGCAGCATGTTAATTGTTGCAGGCACCACCATAGGCGCAGGTATGCTGGCATTGCCAATTGCCTCTGCAGGACTTGGGTTTAATACCGCGCTTGCACTGATAATAGCCAGTTGGTTACTGATGACCTACACCGCTTTATTAATGCTAGAGCTCCACCAATACGCCCCTAGAGATGCAACGTTAAACACTTTAGCAAAGCGCTGGTTAGGAAAACGCGGCCAGTACGTTGCTAACTTTTCGATGATATTTTTGTTTTACGCCCTGTGCGCAGCCTATATTGCTGGGGGTGGCGCGCAGTTGCAGTCGCGTATTAGTAGTGATTTGAGCATAAACATAGCGCCCCAAATTGCATCTATTGTTTTAGCCATTGTAATAGGTAGCGTGGTTACTTTAGGCACCAGTAAAGTAGATAAACTTAACCGCGTG
This sequence comes from Pseudoalteromonas agarivorans, assembly GCF_024518735.1. NCBI lineage: Bacteria > Pseudomonadati > Pseudomonadota > Gammaproteobacteria > Alteromonadales > Pseudoalteromonadaceae > Pseudoalteromonas > Pseudoalteromonas agarivorans. The sequence continues at coordinate 127,304 of NZ_JANIGJ010000008.1, read as the reverse complement.
TTATTTACGATTAAAATTTTAGTACTGGGCAGCTTGTTTTATATGCTTACACCCTATGTACAAGGTAAGCACTTACTTGAAATGCCCGTTGAGCAAGGGCTGATTTTATCTGCCTTACCCGTTATTTTTACCTCGTTTGGTTTTCATGGCTCTATTCCGTCAATTGTTAAGTATGTGGGGCTAGAAACAAAAGTATTGCGTAAGGTAATGATTGCAGGGGCTGCTTTACCTTTAGTGATTTATATTTTTTGGCAACTGCTTAGCCAGGGGATTATGCAGCAAAGTGATTTACTCAATAGTAATGGCTTAACAGGTTTTGTAGAGAGCGTGGCAAATATTGCGCATAATCCGCAGGTAACAAGCGCTGTTACACTGTTTGCCGACTTAGCATTGGCCACCTCTTTTTTAGGTGTTAGCTTAGGGTTATTTGATTTTTTTGCTGATGCATTTAATAAAGGCGACACCAAATCAGAAAGAATAAAAACCGCACTAATTACTTTTATTCCCCCTTTAGGGTTTGCGTTATTTTACCCTCAGGGATTTATAATGGCGCTAGGCTATGCAGCCATCGCCCTTGTGGTATTAGCAATATTTTTACCGGTTTCTATGGTGTATAGGCAGCGTAAATCGGGCCCTCAAACGGGATACCAAGTGCGAAGTGGTAATATGGGATTAGCGGTGGCAGGGCTGTGCGGCGTTGTGATTATTGTCGCCCAATTTATGCAAATGTTGGGATTAGTACCCGCTATTGGTTAATAAAAAATCTAACCCCTTTAGCTTAAAGGGGTTAGTTAAAAATGTTAAAATACCCGAGACTCACCACGGCCTGTAGCCTGAGAAGCTGCTTGTAACTCACCGTCTTTATTTACAATAACCTGCAAATCGCCAAAACGGCGCTCATCCAGTGTGTAGCCCATTTTTATAAGTTCAGCTTGAGTATTTTCACTGAGCCCTGCGTGTGTCCTGATCACGTTTTTAGGCCATAACTGATGATGAAACCGCGTGCTATTAACAATATCGTTGGCGCCCATGTTAAATTCAACCGCATTTAAAATAGATTGATACACCGAGCTAATAATTGTTGTGCCCCCAGGCGAGCCTGTGACCATTTTAACGCGGTTGTTTTTGAGCAGTATGGTTGGCGACATTGAGCTAAGCATACGCTTTTGTGGCTGAATTTCATTGGCTTTACCGCCGAGCGCACCAAAGGCGTTCATTACCCCAGGTTTAGCGCTAAAGTCGTCCATTTCGTCATTTAATATAAAGCCTGCACCTTCAACCACAACGCCACTACCAAAGCTTAAGTTAATCGTTGTGGTATTGGCCACTGCATTACCCATTTTATCAATAATAGAAAAATGCGTGGTTTGTTCACTTTCTTTGAGGCCTGGTTTAATGTTTTCGGTTGTTGAAATAGCTGTTAAAGAAATATCTTTACTGCGCGCTTTTAGGTAATCAATATGAGTAAGTTCAGTCACTGGTACATCAAAAAAGTCCGGATCGCCCAAATACTCTGCTCTATCGGCAAACACACGTTTACCTATTTCAGCAAGTAAATGTACGTATTGAGTAGAGTTATGTACCAGCCCCATTTCACTTTTTTTAAGCTCAAACATTTTTAGCCACTGCAAAATAGCTATTCCGCCAGAGCTAGGCGGTGGAGAGGTTAATACTTCATAACCGTTCCAGTTAGCTTTAATCGGCGTGCGCGACACAGCCGTGTAATTAGCCAAATCAGTTTCGTTAATAATGCCGCCGTGCTGGTGCATAAAGTTGGCAATAATGCGGGCCGTTTCGCCTTTATAAAACCCGTCTTGACCGTTATCTCTTATGCGCTTTAAAGTAGCGGCTAGCTCTGGCTGTTTAAAAACCTGATTTGCTTTTATATCTGCAAAATAGTGTTTAAAATTTACATTTATATTTTGTTTGTCTAAATGAGCAATGTATTGTGCGACCCCTTGAGCCAATTTGGGCGGCACTTTAAAGCCTTGCTCTGCTAAGGTAACCGCAGGCTGTAATAATGTTTGCCATTTTAAGGTGCCGTGTTTTTGATGCGCCAGCCACATACCGGCTACGCTCCCTGGTACACCACTTGCGTGAATACCATAAATTGACTTGTTTTTAATTACATCGCCCTTGGCATCTAAATACATATCTCTGTGCGCTGCTTGAGGAGCCGTTTCGCGATAGTCTATAAAGTCGCCTTTTCCCTCTTTTTGTATAAGCATAAAGCCTCCCCCGCCAATATTTCCGGCTTCGGGAAGCGTTACCGCTAATACAAATTGCGCAGCAATAGCCGCATCAACAGCATTTCCACCTTGTTCTAAAATAGCTTGTGCTGTATCTGCACTAAACGAGTCAGGCATTGCGACAGCGCTTTTAGTAACTTGCTCCGCCTGCACGCTAAATATACAAAATTGTGCAATCAACACACTCTTAACAATGAGCCGGCTTGGTCGAAAGAATAACCCCATAAAACATCCTTACTTTATTATTTGAATCTCGCTTGGCTCATTTATGCATACCATAGAATGTTAGGTCAATGTTTATACAAGTAATTTTTTGTATGCTATAACGCCTTTGCGTATAAAACGGCATCCAAATCGCCTTGTTCATCAGTGTGTATATAGTTTTTGACCCAGCTAAACCCCAGCTTTTGCATGACGCTAATTGAAGCTTTATTATCGGCCAGTGCCATTGCTGATAGTGTTTTTATCTCTGGCTGCATTTTTAAGGCGTTACATAATGCTCTAGCCGCCTCCGTTGCATAACCCTGTCCCCAACTAGATTGCTTAAAGCGCCACCCTATTTCAATATTTGTAAAATCGGGAGTTTGAGTAAAAAAGTGCATAGGCCTAATCAGCACCCACCCTATAAAAGAGTCCTCTTTTTTAAGGGTGATTTTCCACAGCCCCCAGCCTTTGTTTGCATTTTTATAGGCAAGCATTCTGGGGATCCCTATTTCTTTAATTTGTTTTAATGTCGAAGGCGTTCCCCGGTTTATGTATTTCATTACCGCGGGGTCTTGATCTAGTTCATGCAGCAGCGGCCAATCGTGTTCATTCATTAATTTGAAATTTAAGCGTGTTGTTACAGGTGTGTTCATCTTCGCTGTTCTATTATTAAATGGAATTAATTATTTGTCTCTAAGGAGAGATAGCACATGAACAAATTAGCAGGTTTAGCTTTATTAGGCACTTTAATTACACTAACGGGCTGTGAAGATGCTCAGGAAGTACAAGAAGATGCAAAAGATAAAAGCGCGCAAATGCAAGAGCAGCTTGGTGATACATGGAACGATGTAAAAGATAAAGCCACAGAGCTTAAAAATGATGAGTCATTAAATGAGTTGCTTGAACAAAGTAAAGCAATGGGCTTAGACATGTACGACGATGGCAAAGAAATTGCCGTTGATGCATGGATAAAAAGCAAAGAAGCAGCCGGTGAATTAACCGAAAAAACGAAGCAAAAAGCGCAAGAAATCGCTGAAGAAATTGAAGAAGCGCGTGAAGAACATGCTGAAAAACAGTAATATTATTGATACTAATTCATTTAATTAAGTAATTTTCTTTGGGGTAAAAACATCGTTTAGTAAGTAAAAAATTGCTATTTAGGTGTTCTTAACAAGCGTTTTTAACGCACTTAGCGTGGGGCTTAGCCCCTTAAAACACTTAATTATTATTGCTGATTGGTATTAAATAGTATTTACAAAAAAAGGCTGCAAATAACATTATTTGCAGCCTTTTTATTTATGCGCTTATTACTATAATTAAATTGCTTCTTCGTCTTCTTCTGCGGTGCGTATACGTACTACACGCTCAACGTCTGTGACAAATATTTTACCATCACCAATTTTGCCTGTTTGCGCTGTTTTTACTATTACTTCTATAGCGCGTTCAACATCTTCATCGGTTAGCACAATATCAAGTTTTACCTTAGGTAAAAAATCCACCATGTACTCAGCGCCACGGTAAAGTTCTGTGTGACCTTTTTGACGACCAAAACCTTTTACTTCACTTACAGTCATACCCGTAATACCTACATCTGATAGGGCTTCGCGTACGTCGTCTAACTTAAACGGTTTGATGATTGCTTCTATTTTTTTCATGCTCACTACTTATTAAAGCTTTAGTTGCCTCGATTTTAGACAATCATGGAGTTCATAGCAAACAAAGCAATTGAATTCGATGATAAAACAACCAAGCGTGGTATAATTATTTATAAGTCTGAATTATAAATCTTTCTCAACTAGCTATAATAATAACAAATGTAGTAGGTATAAATAATATGAAAAAATTCCAAACCGGTTTAACTTTATTAGAGCTCATGGTGGCAGTAGCCATAGTCGGTATTATCGCCTCTATAGCTCTTTGGGACAGTAGCGATATGCTTGAGGAGAACCGCGCTGAGAATTTCTTGCTTGAACTAAAGCGCAATATTAGCTTTGCTCGCTCACAAGCTGCCAGTACAGATGAAATTGTTGTTTTGTGCCCTACTGGCCAAGGTAAAATTAAAAACAGCGAAGACACTTTCAACTGCAACAAAAAGTGGGACGAGAATAAAATTATTGTTGTATTTATCGATGTAGATAACGATGGGCACTATAACGGCGCTTCCGATACGCTGCTTAGAGTAATGGAAGAAATATCAGATAACGACAAGTTAACCTTTACAGGAAATGAGCGTCGCCTTCGTTTTAATACCAGTGGACGAATTACCACAAACCCAGGTGACTTTGTTTTTTGCCCCAATGGTGGCACTGAAAATAATAAAGCGCTTACTTTATCGCAATCAGGTACTGCTTTTTATGCCGGTGACAGTGCACTTAAATGCGGTTAAAAAACATACAATTTAGGTTGTCATATTTTTATCATTTACTACACTGAGTTAATACATTTTTTGACTCAAGGCTTCAGGGATGAGGTTATCTACCCAAACTCAGGCTGGCTATACGCTTTTAGAATTAATGGCATCTATTGCTATTGTGAGTATTGTTAGCCAAATTTCTCTATCGGTTTTTCCTGACTTTTTAGCGAAAAACCGAGCTGACAATCATGTTAGTTTGCTGCACAGAAACATTAATTATGGCCGCCTTTACGCCATTGAAAATGGCACTTATGTTACTTTGTGTGCTTTAAAAGATAATCAATGCACTAAAGATGAGTGGGATGGGCAAATGTCGCTGTTTATTGATAACGACAAGTCTACGTCATTAGACACCGACGACTTATTAATAAGCACATTTGAAAAAATCCATGATGCAGATTCTATGCAATACCCCCGAAGTGCAATTACCTTTCGGCCCGATGGCTCTTTAAATGGTTTTCAAAATGGAACATTTATATATTGCCCAAATAAAGATAAAGCCAACCTTGAGGGGCTGGCTTTATCGGTCAGTCAAACAGGCCGTATACGAATTAAATCAACCGACAAATGTCAGAGCGACTAGTTAACCCGATTAAGTTAACCCGATTAAGTTAACGTCCCCAGCAATACTCAACATCTGAATTACCTTTACTGCCTTTTGCGCCTTTATAGCCTGTGTCAGTAATTGTAATTTGCGTGCAGTCACCGTCGCCTTTTACAGCACCCGCAATAGGTTTTGCAGTAATTGTAAACGTATTATCGTCATCATCCACATCAATCGACAGCTCAAAATGGCCGTTTTCTGTGGTCTCTTGTATACCTAAGTCTGAGAATGTCTCTGTGTACTCACGATTATCTACAAAGTACTGCTCTTGTTTGTTTGCAGCATCTAAAAGCGCCGCTGCGGCCTCGGCTCGAGAAGAGCGTTTAACATACTCTGTATAATTAGGCAGTGCTATTGAGGCTAAAATACCTACAATAGCTACGGCTATCATTAACTCTATCAACGTGAATCCGCGTGCTTGTTTATTCATTAATATTCCTTAATCATCAATTTCATCATTTTCTTCACGTTTATAAATATAGGTTTGTTGGGTTTTAAAGCCAAACCCTACACTATCATCGTCATTCACTAATTGTACGGTACCATCTACAACCGTTAAGCCTGGGCCCATTATTTCTACTGGCTTCATTGGGTTTTGTGCATCTTCGCCTTTTATTCCCGGCCCAATAAGGTAAAACTGGCTTTCTTCGGTCACTTCAATGGTTGGGTTATCATCACAAAAGCCGTCGCCATTTCCATCGGCACAAGAGGGGCCTTCACCAAAGTACAATTGTGGTGTATCAGGTACATCATAGCTAGTGGTAAACTTTAAGTCGTCATATACCTTGGTGCCATAATGTAAATGGAACGCATACAACGAGCCGCCACCGCCACTTAACGAACATTGGTTCTCTGTAGAGGTTTCTGATGATGGAGTAAAGCTTGTATAGTAAGCGACACCGCCCACCACTGTGGCTGCTGCTAAAGATTTTTCGCCTGTGCCTAATTCATAGCGCCAGCCTTTAAATTTAGCTAAATCGACTTCTAAATCAACAAACTCATCTACATCATCAAGTGCATTACCAAACGGGTCGCTGTTCATTAGCATTAAATCTGCTGGTTTAATCGCTGAAGGGGCGCTAGTGAATGACTGAGTTACTGTATTTTCATCTCTTATCATAAACAGCTGATCGTCTTCATTTGTACCTGTTGGTTTTGAGCGATTTCCGCTGCCTATTACAATAGCGTCATACGGCGTATCTAAACGTGTAATCACTGTTTCACCATTAATCGTTGTTTCACTTACTTTGCTATAAAGTGTACGTGCCACCAACGGCTGGTAAAAAAAGCGACGGTCTTGGCTTGCTAAACTGCTACCAAGCTCTGCAAGTTTAAAGTGCGTAAAATTACTGGTGCTTGTGCCTGGCATGTCTATACGCCAAATATCGCCCCCGGTATCGGCAGCATAAATTCTGTCAATGTAACCATCGTAATCTGAATCAAGCGTAGAAACATTTGCTGCAATCGAGTGCTTGCCTTTAAATCCATTTTCGTTTGGCGTTAAAGCCCACACTTTTTTACCTGTTTCAGCTTCTACTATATAAATACCGCGACCAACCGAGTCTTCACTTCTTACCACGGCATCTTTATTTGTATCGTACCCTGCACCAAAAACGAGTAATGGCTTATCACCAAATGCTTTTATGTACGCTATTTGGGGTTTTGACCACGTTTGAGCTAGCTCTTTAAAATCGCCAGTACCGCCTTCTATAGGGTTATCCCATAGTTTTTTAGGCTGATCGGGGTTAGTAATATCAAAGGCGTAATAGTTTTTTCCACCACGGCGCATACCTGCAAATGCCCACACGTCGTCACCATCGCTTGCATCAACAATACCATCGTTAATGCCTTCGTCATTTAAGCTTTTATCACTAAAGTAAACACTGATTGGGCCGTCCATCCCGTAGAGTTTACCGGTGTCTTCATTGCGTAAAGGCTGAATAATATCGTAAAGATCAGAGGGAATGAACGCCCAGCTTTCGGTCACTTGGTTATTGGTATCATCGTCTTTAAACATATGTAAAAAGCCGGCATTAGTACCAATCAATATGCGTATGTCGTCATTGCCATAGTCGATTGCCACTGGCTTAGAATGTAAAGGGTCGCCAAAAATATCGCTGCGTTGATCGGTGTTTGAGCCATCGTTGTCTTCATCGTCAACATCTATCCCCATTGCCCATTTTATATCTGAACTAGCTAGGCTAATCGGGTTATTGGTGACTAAATCTAAAATATCGCTCACAATATTAGTAGTAAACTCAACTATATCGCCTTGCTTATCTGTATAGAGGTTGCGTCTTTCTTCAGCTGGAGTCCCCGTAAGTGTAGCTAAATGATAGTTTACACCCCCTTGTGCAACTAAGTTACCATCGGCAGACTGGCCATCTGGCAACCAAAATGTTTTAGCATCGGTATCGATTAAACCATCAGAATCAAGCGCTGTATTATCTGCAGAGTCAACTATTTCGCTGCCTGATACTTTTAATTTTTTTAAATTCCCACCCCATCGGGTGTTTGTTTCTGGGTAAAACATGGCAAAGTAAATGGCATCACGGCTACGTGTTTGGTCTACGTTGTTACTTGCTACCGAAGGCGAAGAGAAGCTATCGTTTACTTCACGAATACGAGAAATAGCACTATTTAGCGAGTTAGAAAGCTCATCTGGGGTGCTTGCTGGTAAGTTTTCACCGCCACCCAATAAGGCTGCACGTCTTAAAAGTTCTTGCCCGCTTGCACTCATACCTGAACCAAAACCTATAGTGTATAAGCGGCCTGTTTCGTGGATATCGGCAGTGGCAGGGTATAAATCAACGGTAACATCACTTGTACCATGAATAATTTTAGCCATTTGGTGTAAGTAGTTACTGTAATAACTATCGGTATTCCAGTTTAATGGCTCTCCAAAGTACTTTTCGTGTTCATCACTAATATCACTATCGCTGCCGTTATCATTAGAAGGGTCGCCATCAGTCATATAAATAATGTTGATTGAATTATCACAACGAGCCGCTTCAGCTTCACTGTCTGCAAAGGGCGATATATAAGTATAACTTGTTTGGGTATCAACATAATCATAACAGTACTCTTGACGATTTCGCCCTCGTCCGATTGTATAGCAGTATTCTTTCACTACTTGGGTGGTAGTTGTATCTTCTACGCTTGTATCTCGCTCAAAGGTAGAGGCATCTAGGCCATACCCCACCCCTTTACCAGTAATATACAGATAAGCTTCCCATAACGTTTCGGTTAGAGGGGTGCCACCATTGGCTGGGAGAGCTGCGATGGAGCTGCGCACTATAGATGAGTCACTACCAACACCATTTACAACATAGCCGCCCTCAGAATCACTTTTAAATCGCATCAAACCAAAATCAATAGAGTCTTCGTTATCTGATACCACTTTTGTCATAGCATATTGTGCTGCCGCAAGGCGACTATCTGCACATAAGTAGTAACCAGTTTGGTTGCTAAAGCCACAACTATTACCATTAGAGGATGAAAACGCCATACTGCCTGATGTATCAAATATGAGTAAAACCCTTGGTTTCTCATCTAAATCTAAATCATGATTTACATAAAGCTCTATATCTTCAGCAACTGCTGAAGCGCTCAGTGCTAAACCAAGTAAAGAGACCAATGGCTTATTAAGATTAAATTTCATTCTAAATCCCCTTACTTATACTGGCCATTTCTTGAGCTACACCTGTTACAATTGTAAGTTCGTGCTTTGCTTTAGAGCCATATTGAATAGTGGTAGAAACTTGCAGCATGTTACACGATATACCGGCAGTAAAATTAAATCGGCGTGGGCATTCTAAATCAAGCGCCCCCTGATTTAGGTTTACCATTTTGCTTTGCATACCGTCGTGCGTGGCTATTACCATCCCTTCATCATCTGCGCCTGCATGAGTTGATACTTCATCTGGCGTTAAAAAAAACTGATTAGCAGCACCTTTGCTTGCCTCATCAGAAATCATTCGCTGTACTTCTCCAATGAGCTCATTTTCAGCGACTTCTCGCTCTTGAGCTGCATTAGTAATTTTGATATCTACACTACTGCTGCTCATTAATGTAACGGCAATTCCCGTTACAGCAATAACCATAATAAGGGCTGTAATAAGCACAACACCTTGTTGTTTATTTGCGTGTTTACTTAGATACGCCATAAATTTGCTCCCACGTTATTTAAACGAATTGTGGTGGTAAATACTGTTCTTCTGTAAGTATCGGTAAAAGTGAGCTCTCGGGAGTCTTCATCTTCACCTAAAATATATGTTTGATTTTTTATTTTAAGTCCCGGATCTGGTTGCAATGCTCTAACTAACAAAAAAACCTGCACTGTTAGAATGCTTTTGCGGTTTTCCCAATCAGAGTGCTGCATATCCTCAATGCTTCGGTACGAATCAACACGACTATCACTGTCTGTATCTAAACCAAATACAAAGCGCATGTTTTCAACGCCCTCCATAATGGTTTCGGCCTTCATGTTGGCGCCATTTAAGCGTTTACGCATTAATGCTGGTACTGTAAGGCTTTTATTATTTACCGTATAAGTTTGCTCTGCGAGGTAATAAACATGATGGCTATAAGGCCACACCGTGGCATTAACGTTTAAACTACCCGCAGCTACAACGCCTCGGGTAAATTCTGCGCTTTCTTGCTCAGCTATAAAGTAGTTTTCATCCGCTTGTGTTTCATTAGTAGCGCCATCTACCGTGAGCTGCTCACCTTGTAAAAACTTGATTTGTAAAATGTCAGTCCCTGCAATTGGCTTACTTATACAGTTAAGCTCACTTGTTGAACTGGCTTCTTTTGCATAAATAGTTCTGAAATTGCTAGAAGATGCTAAATCTGGAAAGCTGCCGTTATTAAGCCCTTCGAAGCAATCACCACCAGGGTTAGCTAACGTTTGTGTGTTTGCTGCAGTAAACGAATCATCATAATAAGTTCCCCAAAAGCCTATCTGCTCTATATCACGCTGCATAATATTAATGGCTAAGCGGCCTGACTCTTGTAACTCGCCTATTGTCATTGTGTCTTTTGTGGTTACTTTCATACCAATATAGGTAAACATCACCCCACCTAAAATAAGCCCACCAATAAATAATGAAATCATCATTTCTATTAGTGTAAAACCTTTTTCTCTCATGTTAGCTCCTTAGGTATATATAGCTATTTAATGCAACCAAACGGCGTTTTTTATCGTCAGTACCGCATTTAAGCGCTTTGGTTTCATCATTGGCATTAAACTCTTGGCGGCCTTGCCAAGACACTATTACTTCAATATTAAACCCACGCCCACCCGTACCTGCTGCAGCCGTAGGGTTTATACATACAGTGGCATCATCGAGAGAGCCGGTGTTTTCGCGTGCACGAATGGCGCGTTTCCACTGCTGTAAATCAAGGGCTGCAACTTGCGCTGCAGTGCATGACCCACTAAAACAAGCCGTAGAGGTAGACGTTGATGTTGTACTGGTGAAAGTTTGCGTATATAAAGTAACTAGCTGTGCGGTATCATTTGCTCTAATGCGCTGAATAATATCATTTCCTAACGCTACCGCGGCTGCCCGCTGCATAGAGTCAAAGCTTGCCTGCTTAGCTTTTGCTTGCAGTGCAACAGCGCCTAATAAGCCAAAGCTTAAAATAATAAACGCAATCAGCACTTCAATTAAAGTAAAGCCTTTTTGAGGTTTTTTGTGAGGTGAATGCATAGTAAAAACCAAATAAATTTTATCTGATTATAAGTTTATGCATTGAAAATGTAGATGCAATATATACTAGGACAAGCGGTTAAATTTGTTGATAAACGGTTAACAGCATCAAACCAATTGAGCTTTGAGGATTAAAGTTACTCTATCTAGAAGCGATTTAACTCCAGCGCAATGCTGCTAATTTAGTGGGCTCAATAACGGCCTCTGCCTTACTTAAAAAGCCAAGCAACCTACTACAAATTCAACTTAAATATAACAGGCTCTAACATAGCGCATTTTTTACTGTTTTTAGCTCTCGCCTACTTACGCTTAATTTCTCCTTACATCCGGCTAGTTCTACGCTATGTACACCAGGGCTTTGGGTATGCAAGGCAACAAGCTTTTGTTTGTTTATGAGCGTATTTCTGTGAATACGTAATAATTGCGTTGGGAAGCGTTGCTCAAGTTGTTTTAAGCTTTGTTCAATTAGGGCCTCGCCCTCTTTAAATACCATATTGGTGTATTTTTCTTGAGCATTAAAGTAATACACTTGATCAAGTTCAATACTTTTTATTGTGCCACCAAGCTGATAACTAAATTTTGTAGATTGCTGCTTTTGCATATGCGCTTTATTTAAACGCCCTACTTGCACTAACACTTTATTTAATGCCTGTTCAGTAACGGGTTTTACTAAGTATCCTGCGGCACTGAGCTGTAGCGCATCAAGTGCATGCTCGGGGTAAGCCGTTACAAATACTATTGCCGGGGGCACGCTCAGCGTATTGAGTTGCTGCGCTACCTCTAGGCCATTAATACCCGGCATATCTATGTCTAAAAAAACCAAATCGGGATGAACCTGCTTGATAATGGCAAGCCCCTGCGCGCCGTTATCACCTTCGCCTTTAACTAAAATATGCTCGTTGTGATGCAGTAGCCGCTTTATTCTAGCGCGAGCTAGCGGTTCATCATCAATAATTACAACATTCATTGGGGGTTCTCAAACTGCTTAGGGATCACCACTTTTACTCTAAATACATCCTCTTTTTGTGTGATCGTTAGTTGTGCTTTTTCTTTGTAATATATAAACAATCGTTGGCGAATATTTTCAAGTGCCATGCCGTTATTTGGTCTTTTTAACGCCTCATTATGAGTGATAGGGTTAGAAACAATCAATGTTAAATACCCTGTTGTTACGTGTAGCTCTACACTAATAACGGCCCCTGTTTCACTGGGCTCTACCCCATGGCACACCGCATTTTCTATTAACGGCTGAAGGGTTAAGCACGGAATACTAATATCTGGTAAATCAGCAGGCACTTGCCAATTAAGCTTTAAACGACTGCCAAAGCGCCAAGTTTCCAGCGCAACATATTGTTTTGATAAGGTCAGCTCATCTTCGAGAGAAACGCGCTGTCCCGAGCGCATAGCCGCTTGCGACAGCGCCGCAAGCGCAAGTATTGCTTGCTCTGCAGCATCGGCATCATGATGTGTTAGCTCAGCGGCGGTATTAAGGCTATTGTACAAAAAATGAGGGCGAATTCTGGCTTGCAAAGCATCAAGCTCCGCGCGCGAGAGCGCTTTTGTTTGCTGCTCTTTTTCAAAGTAAATCAGTAAAAACTGTACAAATAAAGCCGTGATCAAAAAAACAATTAAGCAGTTTCGTAATACAAAATAAATACTCGTTTCATTATTTGTAATATCTAAAAAGTAGCGGGCACACAGCACACTAAATAGAGCGGTGCTGGCTAAAAAGGAAATAAAAAAAGCAAAAAGTTGGGTGGTTTGCGGCTTTTTTTGTAAAACACCCCGAAAAGAGTATAAAGCAGAAATACTGACCAAAACGGTCATATGAGAAAATAAACTAATTACGCCAAGGCTTTGCCAGCTATCCCCTTCAACAAAAGGAGCAAACGCTAAGATGGTAGCTACAACTTGGGTAACAATAAGCGTGGCAAGTACCCCGCGCTCATTAAAAAGAGCCGAAAAAAGCAATGTTTCACCTTGCGGCAACTTGCTCATAACGGCTCTCCTTGTAATCTAAATAATTAATTTATATAGATTAACGCAGCTCAACAGGAACGGCAAATACGATATTCTCTTCTTCACCTGGGTTTTCAACTACCTGCTTGCCGCCTAGCTCTTTTAAACGTGCAATAACTTGTTGTACAAGCACTTCTGGCGCAGAAGCCCCCGCAGTTACTCCCACAGCGTTAGTTTCGCCAAACCACTGTGCTTCAACATTGGTTGCGTCATCGATTAAATAAGCGGTTGTGCCCATTTTATCTGCAAGTTCACGTAAACGGTTAGAGTTAGAGCTGTTTTTAGCCCCCACAACTAATAGCACATCTACTTTGTCTGCTAAATCACGCACAGCATCTTGACGGTTTTGTGTCGCATAGCAAATGTCATCTTTGCGCGGGCCATCAATTGCTGGGAATTTTTCGCGCAGCGCATCAATTACATCTGCAGTGTCATCTACCGAAAGCGTTGTTTGGCTACAATAAAATAGATTATCAGCATTTTTAACGTTAAGTTTGGCAACATCTTCTGCGGTTTCTACAAGGTAAATACCACCGTCGTTATTGTCATACTGCCCCATAGTACCCTCAACTTCTGGGTGTCCATGGTGACCAATTAAAATACACTCAATACCTTTACGGCTCGCACGCGTTACTTCCATATGCACTTTAGTAACTAATGGGCATGTTGCATCAAATACTTTTAAATCGCGGCGTTTAGCTTCTGAGCGTACTGCTTGCGATACACCGTGGGCGCTAAAAATAACAATGCTGTCATCAGGTACTTGGTCTAGCTCTTCAACAAATACGGCACCACGGTTTTTTAAACCATCTACTACGTAGCGGTTATGAACGACCTCGTGGCGTACGTAAATTGGCTTTTCAAAAATATCTAAAGCGCGCTCTACTATGCTAATTGCACGGTCTACCCCTGCACAAAAGCCTCGCGGGTTCGCTAATAAAATATCCATTAGCCTTGCACCTCAATAATATCTACTTCAAACGTTAAACGTTGGCCTGCTAACGGATGATTAAAATCTATAGTAACCGACTCACCTTGTACTTCGCGTACCAGTCCTGGCAGCTCAGTACCATCTGGCTGAGTAAAGGCAATAATTGCGCCGACTTTAGCTGGCGTTTCTGCACCAAATTTACTGCGTTCTACATAGTAAATATTATCTGGATTAGGTTGTCCAAAGGCGTCTTCTGGTTCTAATTCAAACGTTTTGCTTTCGCCTGCACTTAAACCTAGTAAGCACTTTTCAAAATTAGCCGTTAAGCTGCCATCACCCATCGTTAACTTGGCTGGTTTATTATGCACCTTGGTTGAGTCTGCGGCAGAGCCATCTTCTAGTTTAATAGAAAAGTGAAAAATAACCTCTGAGTTTTCACCAATTACAGCTTGGCTCATGCTTTATGCTCCTTCGGACTTTCGCCTGTAAAGGCATCAAATAATAATAATGCGGCACCAATACAAATTGCACAGTCGGCAATATTAAATACTGGAAAATGCGAGTTTTTATAAAACACATGTATAAAGTCAATTACATAACCATAAGCAACACGGTCATATAAATTGCCAATAGCGCCAGCAAGCACTAACGCATAAGCACTACATAATATTTTATTTGTCGCTGGTAAACGCTTTAACCACCACACTAATAGCGCACTAATAGCAATGGCAATAAAACTTAAAAACCAACGTTGCCAGCCACCCGCTTCACTTAAAAAGCTGTAGGCCGCTCCATAGTTATGTACGTAGGTAATACTAAAAACAGGCAGTAAATTAATCGACTCTTGATAAGCCATGGTATTCACAACAAGTGTTTTAGTGGCAAAGTCTATTACAAGCAGTAATAGACTTAACCAAAGCCACACTAAACCACTTTTTTGGGCTAGTTTGCTCACTGAGTAAAGCTCCTAAGCGAATTGACGCTTTTCACCTTCGCCGTCAACATTGCTTACACAACGACCACAAATTTCAGGGTGTGCAGGCTCTGAACCTACATCATCGCTGTAATGCCAACAACGCTCACATTTAGTTGCATCTGTGGCTGCTACGCTAATGTACAAACCTTCAATTTCGGTTGTTTGTGTATCACTTGGCTGGCTATCCACTGCAGATACTGTGACCGCAGACGTTAGTAATACAAAACG
The DNA here is from genome assembly GCF_024518735.1 of Pseudoalteromonas agarivorans. Classification (NCBI taxonomy): domain Bacteria; kingdom Pseudomonadati; phylum Pseudomonadota; class Gammaproteobacteria; order Alteromonadales; family Pseudoalteromonadaceae; genus Pseudoalteromonas; species Pseudoalteromonas agarivorans. The sequence continues at coordinate 111,969 of NZ_JANIGJ010000008.1, read as the reverse complement.
TAGCTCATCACCTAATGCTGCTAACTTATCAGCCAGTGCTTTTTCGGCGTATAAGTTAACGCTTGCTTGTAACGTTGCGCCAATCACTTCTTCTTTACGGGCTGCTTCTAGTACGCGGTTTACTTCGTCACGTACATTTAGAATCGCTTGCCAGTCATCGTTGCTAAATTGGCTGTTTGTCGGTGCGTGTAAACCGTCGTACCATACCGATGTAAATACGTAATCGCTACGCTCGCCCGGTAATGCTTCCCAAATTTCTTGAGCTGTAAAGCTCATAATTGGCGCCATCCAACGAGTCATTGCTTCAGCAATATGATAAAGCGCAGTTTGACAAGAACGACGTGCATGACTGTCGCTTTTTGCTGTGTACTGGCGGTCTTTAATTACATCTAAGTAGAACGAACCAAGCTCACCTGTACAGAAGTTCATTAGCTTTTGCGTTACTAATAGCATTTGGTAGCTATCGTAAGCTGCTAAAATTTCTTCTTGTAATTGGGCTGCACGGCCAACAATCCACTTATCAAGCTCAACCATATCATCAACAGCAACTTGGTCTGTTTTTGGATCAAAACCACTTAGGTTAGCTAACAAGTAACGGCTAGTGTTACGAATACGGCGGTAGCGATCTGCAGAGCGTTTAAATATTTCATCCGATACCGTCATTTCGGCGGTGTAATCGGTAGAAGCTACCCATAAACGTAAAATGTCAGCGCCAAGTTTATTCATCACGTTTTGTGGTGAAATAACGTTGCCTAACGATTTTGACATTTTGCGGCCGTTTTCATCTACGGTAAAGCCGTGCGTTAGTACTTGCTTGTAAGGTGCGTGACCGTTAATAGCAACTGAGGTCATCATTGATGACATAAACCAACCACGGTGCTGATCAGAACCTTCTAGGTATAAATCGGCTGGGCCAACTAACTCTTCTCGTGCATCAACAACACATGCATGTGTTACGCCCGAATCAAACCATACATCTAACGTATCTTGTACTTTCATGTATTGCTTGGCATCTTCTTCGCCTAACAAGGTGGCAGGCTCTAAGTCATACCATGCTTGAATGCCTGATTTTTCTACCAGCTCTGCAGCTTGCTCAATAAGCGCTTGCGTATTTGGGTGTAAAGCACCAGTGTCTTTATCAACAAATAAAGCAATTGGCACACCCCAAGTACGTTGGCGTGAAATACACCAATCTGGGCGACCTTCAACCATGTTCGCAATGCGGCTTTCGCCCCACTCTGGCAACCATTGGGTGTTTTTAATTTCGCTTAACGAGTCTTGACGTAAGTTAGCCTGATCCATGCTTACAAACCACTGCGGTGTAGCACGGAAAATAATAGGTGTTTTGTGGCGCCAACAATGCGGGTAGCTATGCGTAAGCGCATGATGATGCATTAAAGCACCGCGCTCTGTTAGTACGTCAATTACACTGGCATTTGCTTTAAATACATGCTGACCAGCAAATAATTCTGTATCAGGCAGGTAAACGCCATTCGCGCCCACAGGGTTTGCTACTTCAAGATTGTAATTTAAGCCTGCCGCGAAATCTTCTTGACCATGGCCTGGCGCGGTATGTACCACACCCGTACCTGAGTCAGTAGTTACGTGGTCTGCTACAATTACCGGTACATCAAAATCGTAAAATGGGTGAGCAACGTGTAAGTTTTCAAGTGCTGCACCTTTAACATAACCTAGTACGTGGAAATGATTAAAGCCATAACGGTCCATTGCATCTTTAACAAGCTCTGAGCCTAAAATTAAACGTTGCTGTGAGCCTTCATCATCTACTTGTACTAAGGCGTACTCTAAATCTGCATGCACTGCTACCGCACGGTTTGCGGGTAAGGTCCACGGCGTTGTAGTCCAAATAACAGTACCTACACTGCCTTGGCCTTTATGGCCATCGGCTAAATCAAAGGCATTAACAACCGCGTCTTGATCTGCAAATGTAAAACGTACGTCAATCGCTGGAGATTGCTTATCTTGGTACTCTACTTCGGCCTCTGCTAATGCAGAACCACAGTCTGTACACCAATGCACAGGCTTTGCACCTTTATGAAGGTGGCCATTTTTAATAATACGACCTAGCACGCGAATAGCGTTTGCTTCAAAGTCATAGTTCATTGTTAAGTAAGGTTTGTCCCAATCGCCAAACACACCTAAACGTTTAAAGTCTACTTTTTGACCTTCAACTTGCTTTTTAGCGTAAGCACGGCATTTTTCACGAAACTCGCTCGCGGTTACTTTAACGCCTGGCTTGCCTACTTTTTTCTCAACCATTAACTCAATTGGCAAACCATGACAGTCCCAACCAGGCACATAAGGTGCATCAAAGTCAGATAAAGTTTTAGACTTAACAATTATGTCTTTTAAAATTTTATTTACTGAGTGGCCTAAATGGATATCGCCGTTTGCATACGGAGGGCCGTCATGCAAAATAAAGGTCTTTTTACCTTTTTTAGCGCTGCGAATTTGACCGTACAGGTCGTCTTCATACCATGCTTTAAGCATTTTTGGTTCACGTTGTGCCAAATTGCCACGCATTGGAAACTGTGTTTCCGGTAAATTCAAAGTATGTTTGTAGTCGCTCATTAATCCTACTTTCCGTATCTATCGGCTACCTAATTTAAACCAAAACACTGTTTTGCGGCGGCAACATCGGTTGCAATTTGTGCCGTTAACTGTGTTAATGTCTCGAATTTTTTCTCATCGCGAAGTTTTTTTATTAACTCCACATGCATAAACTGTCCATATATATCTTGTGCAAAATCAAAAAGATGAACTTCTAACAAAGCACGAGTTCCATTAAAAGTGGGCTTGTTACCAATATTGGCTACCCCATAAACGTGTTTTCCGGCAATGTTTGCTTTTACGGCAAACACCCCATTTACAGGGCAAACTTGGCGTTTAAGCGCTATATTTGCAGTTCGAAAACCAAGCTCTCGCCCTCTTTTCCAACCATGTATTACACGCCCTGAAATAGCATAATTGTGCCCTAGCATTAACTTAGCATTTTCTAAGTCGCCTGCGGCTAATGCTTCACGTATTAGTGTGCTGCTTACTCTAGCATTTAATTGGCGAAAACTCGCGGTGCTTTTTACATCCATGCCCGCTTGTTTGCCCATGCTGAGCAGTAAATTAAAATTCCCTTGGCGCTGTTTACCAAATTTAAAATCATCACCTACTGTGAGTGCTTTAACGCCTAGCTTTTTAATTAAAATATCACTAACAAATTGCTCAGCATGCATATTGGCAAATTGTTGGTTAAAGCTAATACAAATAACCCGCTCAATACCTAAGTTACTTAGTAATCTGAGTTTGTCGCGTAACCGAGTAAGTCGAGCTGGCGCATTGTTTTTAGCAAAAAACTCTTGCGGCTGCGGCTCAAATAACATCACAGTACTGGGTAAGTTATGTGCTTTGGCATCCGCTAACAGCCCTTTTAACACTTCGCCATGGCCTAAATGCACACCGTCAAAATTACCAATAGTCAACACACAACCATAATGTTGCGCTCGAATATTGTGTATACCTCTAATTAACTCCATGCCACCTAATGCCTTTTTCAGCGAGTATTATTAACGACTTTAAAATCGTTCAAAACCACAGGGCTGCCGATTATAATCTTTTTTTTAGTTTGATTCAGTAGTTGCTACACTTTTTATCGTATTTAGTCTTACACCAAGTAAAAACAGCACCGCAAAGTAACTTATTGCGGCAATTACTAGCAATGCAATTAACAACATTACTTGCTCAGAAAAGTGCCATGTAGCCCAATAATAACGGCTGCTGACGTACCACGTTAGAGCGCCCATTACCAAGCTTGCCACTATGCACTTTACGCTAAAGCGCAGGCTCATTGCAGAAAACTGATACACGTTTTCTTTTTTAAGTTGCCTGTAAAGTAAAAAAGCATTGCAGCTGGCCGACATAGACGTTGCTAAAGCAAGCCCTAAATATCCTATAAACGGGGCTAACATAATATTAAATACCATATTAAGCACCAGCGTAATAATACCAATGCGCACAGGTGTTTTGGTATCTTGGCGCGAGTAAAAACCCGGCGCTAGCACTTTAATAAGCATAAAGCTAACTAACCCTACCGAGTAGGCAACCACCCCTAAGCTTACCGCTTTAACATGATCAACATCAGCGTCTTTAAATGCGCCGTGATCAAATAACACAGTAATGATAAGCGGGCTTATAATCATTAAACCAACCATGGCGGGTATGCCTAAAAAAATCACAAAACGCACCCCCCAATCTAACGTATGCTGAAAATCACTGAGCTTTTTACTGCTATGTAATTTAGAAAGTGCGGGTAAAATAACGGTGGCAATACCAATACCAAATAAACCAAGTGGAAACTCAATTAACCTATCTGAGTAATAAAGCCATGCGATAGAGCCCGTCATTAATAGCGAGGCAATCATGGTGTCGAGCAGGAGGTTAATTTGGCTTATTGAAACACCAAATAATGCCGGTAGCATAAGCTTACGCACTTTTTTAACGTTCTCGTCTTGCCACGCCCAGCGAGGACGTGCCAGCATTTTTGCTCGGTATAAAAATGGTAACTGAAACAACAATTGCACCACTCCGCCCACAAATACACCAATAGCTAACGCATACGCCCCCACGCTAAATTTGTCGTGCAATAAAATGGCGCAGGTAATAATTGAAACATTAAGTAATACGGGCGTAAAAGCAGCCACTGCAAAGCGGTTATACACATTCATTACCGCACCGCTAAGTGCTACCAAACTAACAAATAACAAATACGGAAAGGTTAACTTTAATAATGAGCTTGCCAGCACAAACTTTTCTGCATTGGGGCCACCTTGCCACCAATCTATAAACCAGCCAGTACCAAATAACGCGGCAATAACAGGCGAGGCAATAACGCCAAAAATAGTCACACAAAGCAAAATAGTGCCCAGCGTACCGGCAGCCTGTGCTACAAATAACTTAACTTTATCATCGCCATGGTGTTCTTTAATTTCGCTAAGTACAGGCACAAATGCCTGAGCAAAGGCCCCCTCTGCAAATAGACGGCGTAAAAAATTGGGAATACGGTTAGCAAACAAAAAAACATCAGCAGCTGCACTAGCACCTAATAAGTTTGCAACGACAGCGTCTCGTACTAACCCTAAAATACGCGATATCATTGTCATACAACTTACAATCATACCGGAGCGAAATAATCCTTTTGACACCTTAAACCTACTTAAAAACCTTTAGTTAGCGCAATTATGCCACAGTCTTTTTTATAAATCGCTTTAAAGCACTAGGCTGGGCGTCTGTGCTTTGTTACAATAGCGATATTAACTGCTAAAGCGGCAAATTGATGTTCGTTATAAGGAGCAGTTTTTCTTGAGTTGTTAAATTTAAATTGACATTCATGATAAAAACAGGCATATTCCACGGCCTTTAATTTAAGCTTTATTTAAGATTGTTAGGAGCAAACCTTGGCTAACATCAAGTCTGCAAAAAAACGCGCTATCACTAGCGAAAAAAACCGTCAGCACAACGCAAGCCGTCGTTCAATGATGCGTACTTACTTCAAAAAAGTAACCGCTGCTATTGAAGCTGGCGATAAAGAAGCTGCACAGCAAGCTTTCTCTGTTGCTACACCTATCCTAGACCGTTACGCAACTAAGGGTCTAATTCATAAAAACAAAGCAGCTCGTCATAAGAGCCGTTTAGCAGCTAAAATTAAAGCGCTATAATTTGTTTTATGATTAAAAAACCGGCCTAGGCCGGTTTTTTTATATCTAAAATTTGGTATTTAGCAATCCGCTAAACTTTAAGCTAATTTAACGCATTACTATTAAAGCTGGTTAAACATTTTCCAAATCGGGATAAAACTTTTTCAACATGGCCGCAATTTTCTTAGGCGTAAATGGCTTAACCACAAACCCCTTAGCACCTTTATCAATGGCTTCTTTAACATTTTCTACTGCTGAATGCGCCGACACCATCACCACATTAGTTTCAGGGTTAATATCATTAATTTGCGCGATTAACTCTTTTCCATCGCCGTCAGGCAGTTCAATATCTAAAAAAATCATATTGTAATTAGCTGCTTGGCATTCGCTAATGCATTGTTTAGCCGTTGAAGCCTCTTTAACGTTTTCTATTCCTAAGTGCATGAGCGTTTGGCTCAAAAAACTACGCACTGTGCTAACATCATCTACTATTAAAATTGATAGCTGCGTATCCATGTATCTTCCTCGTAGGCTAAAAGCATTGTATAAGTTATTATATAACTAGATATTTAATCATTTTATTATAGAGACCTACGCTCAAAAGGCCAGATTTGCTTTATGTCAAACAACACAAAAAAACAATCATTGCTTGGTAAAACACCACAAAAAAGAAAAACCCCTGTAAAAAAGCCCCGCAATAGGCCGCAAACAGCACCGCAATCTTCAGCTAACCCAACATCAACCCCAGCGGAGCAGCCAGTAAAGTCTAAAAAAGGGTTACTTATTACGCTGGCTATCATTTTTGCTGTAGCCATTATTTTTCCAAAACCAACTTTGCTCACCTATAAAAAATTAGGGTTAGTGAGCGAAAGTATTTATTGGCCTGGGGTCTTTGGGTATGGCCGTACATTACTTGATTCAAACTTACACCCGCAGCTAGACGAGAAGCGCAATGCCCTTTATTTATGCGCAGATATGAAGGCGCCGCAAAGCTGTCAAAAGTACCAACTAATAAAAAATAATGGCTTTTTTGCAGCACTAGCTAGCTATATTTAGCATTAAAAAAACTAATCTGAAAATTTAAAATTACTTGGTTGAAAGGTGTGCAAAAGATCAACATAATGGCGCTCCTTTTTTCAACAACTGAACTATTGAAACGACCATGCTAAACGAGCTAGATTGGCTTTTAAACACTGTATTACTTGCACTAGGTTTAGGTGCATTCTTTATTAACCACATAACAATACTGCGTGTTGCAGCGATTAGTGCATGTGGTCTGTTATTTTTGTCTTTTAGCTTGGATTTGATGTCGTCGAGTGTTATTTCGAATATGAGTTTAGTGTTGATCAATACATTTTACTTGTTCAAAGTGTATACGTTTGGACAATTTAATGTAACGCAGAGTTAACATTTCCCCTTAGGATATTTTATAGCCCAGCCTTGCTGGGCTTTTTTATTTGAAAAAATTAAAAGGCTTGGGGAACAGATTGAACTAAGATAAAATTTATCTCGTATTAATCCTCATTTAGGTCTTACTATGTCTTTATCTGATTTCGATTTATTTTTATCTTCTATGGAAGATGTAAAACCTATAAACCACGATACTGTAACTCCCCTTGCAAGTAATCCCAGTGCCACTCTTGCCCAGCAAGAAAAACGCAAAGCTGCCGAGCTTAGCCTTGCGAATGACGAAAATTACTTACAATCTGAGCATGTAGAGCTTTTAGACCCGCATGCATTACTCAGTTTTAAAAAAGATGGCGTACAAAGCGCAGTATTTAAAAACTTACGCTTAGCTAAATACCAAGTTGATGCCACATTAGATTTGCATGGCCAATTACTTAAAAACGCACGCACAACATTATTTAACTTTATTACTGATTGCCACCAGCGAAACATTCGCGTTGTATTAGTTCGCCATGGCATTGGTATAAAAAATAAAGCTAAGCCCGGTATACTAAAGAGCTATGTTAATAAGTGGCTACAGGCTCTACCCGCGGTATTAGCGTATCATACCGCTTTAAAGCACCATGGTGGCAGTGGCGCAACGTATGTGTTGCTTAAAAAAAGTGATGAGAAAAAGCATGAAAACCGAGAGATCCATGCTAAACGGTACTAATTAACTTATTTTACTAAATACCAGTAACGAAGCGCACTTTAGTAATTAAATGACCTAATGAAAGGTGGGTACTCTTTAATGATCTGGCTTTATTAAGCCAAAAACAAATTAACAGATCCCCCTTTTTATAATTTGCCTGCAAATGCACTTATTCACTTTGTGAAGTTTGTGAACTTTTGCTTTGTGGCACTTGATCGGCACTTGCTTGGTTAAACCAAGCAGACACGCCTAGCACTATAATAGAAACCACTACTAAACTTAGTTTTACTCCGCCTTGACTTGATTTCATACGTTACTCTTATTATTTTTATTTTAGTGACTAAACTTCACAATAATTAAAATTACAAATGTTAACAAGCTGTTTGTTAAACTGTTTTGCTATCTATTAATAACCTTTTGTTCTATTAACACGATTATTTAATGTAAGGCCGCTTTTTAGGCGATTAATATTTTCTGCAATTTGCGCTGTTACGCTATTTAAATCAGATAACGCGGCACAGTGTGGTGTAATCGTTATTTTAGCGTTATGCCAAAATGGGTGGTCTTGCGGTAGCGGCTCTTGGGTAAATACATCGAGCGTGGCAGCCCTTAACATTTCACTGTTAAGTGCGTTTATTAAATCTTGCTCTACTAGGTGCTCACCTCTGGCAACGTTAATTACACAGGCATGGGCCGGTAACTTAGCTAATAAATCGGCATTAATAATACCCTTAGTATCTTTAGTTAGCGGCAGTAGGCATACCAAGTAGTCAATTGTGGGCAGCATTTCCTTAAGGCCTTGCTGCTGAGAATATAGATGCACCTGCTCATCGCTTTTTTCAGTTTTTGACCAAGCGCTTACCGAAAAGCCATTCAGGGTTAGTTTTTTGGCGCACGCTTTACCTAGCTCACCAAACCCTAAAATACCCACGTGATTATATTTATATGCACGCTTAGGTTTATAATTGCATTGTGATTGCTTAACAAAATACTCTTTTAAACGCAGCTTGTGCGCAAGTAAATGGCCTAGCACGTACTCTGCCATATCTTGAGCAAGCTCAGTATCAACAATGCGAACCACGTCTACCTCTTTAGGCAATAAAGACATATTAATACTATCTACACCCGCCCCAAACGATGACACCGCTTTTAAGTTAGGTAATTGCTGCCACAAATTATCTGGTGCATTCCAGGCTAATACAAACTCTACATTGTTGAGCTTTTTACACTCTGGCCATTGCATTATTTCTTCATTGGGTAATAGCTCTTTTAGCTTTGCAATTAGCTTTGTATTATCTCGCCCGGTAATGGCTACTAATACCGACATAGAAGCTCCTAATTTTATTGAATAAATTTTATCTACACTAATAAACAACTGAGCAGCTCGTTATGTGCTCTTTAAAAAGTCACACAACTGCAAAGTAAATGTCACACCCTTTTTTTACTCTAAACAGGATGGCGAATAGGCCAAATTGTAAATGAGGTTAATATGATAAGCGTTGATAAAGTAATAGCAGCAAACTTACCACAATTAGAGAACTCCCCTAAAGTAAAAGGTTTAGTTAAAAAGGGGCTAGGCTACTTATTACATGAACAAGAATTTGTCGCCTTTGGCGATGCTTACCCCCATTTACAAGGGCTAGAGTTTGTTGAACAAGTGCTTGATGAGCTTGACTTTGATACCCGCTACAAACCAAAACAAATTGAACACATACCCAGCGAAGGTAAGTTAGTTATTGTGGCTAACCACCCCATTGGCTCGCTTGACGCACTTGCGCTGATAAAAGTACTTTCCAGCGTTAGGCAAGATTTAAAAGTGGTTGCCAATCGCATGCTAATGTCGGTCACCCCTATGCATTCATTGCTGTTGCCAGTAGATAATTTATCGGGAACCAGTAAAAAACAAGAATTAAGTAATATACAAAAACACTTAAAAGATGAAGGTGCGTTACTTATTTTTCCTGCGGGAGAGGTCTCGCGTTTAAGCCCTACCGGTATTAAAGATTGCAAGTGGAACAGTGGCTTTTTACGCATGGCTAAAAAAGCAAACAGCCCTATTTTACCTATTTATATAAAAGCTAAAAACAGCCCGCTTTTTTATGGCACCTCAATGATTTACAAACCACTTGCGAGCTTATTATTAGTAAAAGAAATGTTTAAGCAGCGACAAAAGTCATTAGAGTTTGAAATTGGTGCTTCCATTCCACCTGAGTCATATTTAATCGAAAACTTAAAAGATAAAGAAATCGTTAATCTCATTCGCAAACAACTTTATCGCCTTACCACTAAAAAGCCCCTTCCCCTTAAAACCCAAACCCCTATTGCTATACCCGAGTGCCGCAAAGAGCTAAAAAAAGCCATAGAGAGTTGTCAGTTATTAGGCAAAACACAAGATGGCATGCATATTCATTTATATCAGTACACTGGCAGCTCACCAGTGTTTAGAGAGCTTGGACGACTGAGAGAAATTGCCTTTAGAGCGGTAGGTGAAGGCAGCGGAAAACGCCGCGACATCGACAAATATGATATGGATTACCAACACTTAGTGCTATGGGATCCTACGCAGCTAGAATTAGTGGGGGCATATCGCCTTGCTTGTGCAAAGGAAATAATAGAGAAACATGGCCGAGAAGGCTTATACACCGATAGTTTATTTAGTTACACACAAGCAATGAAACCGTATTTAGAGCAAGGTATAGAACTTGGCCGCAGCTTTGTGCAACCTAAATATTGGGGGCGTAAAAGCTTAGACTACTTATGGTATGGTATTGGCGCATTTATTAAAAACTACCCGCAATATCGTTACTTATTTGGCGCGGTGAGCGTTTCTAACGCCTTGCCTGAACAAGCAAAAGCCATGCTCGTGCATTACTATCAACATTATTATAAATCAGAGCAACACCTCGCCACCCCCAATAACGAGTTTAAATTAAGCGAGCAACAACTCACTCAGTGTAAAACTGTTTTTAGTGGCAACGATGTAAAAGAAGACTTTGTAGAATTAAAACATGTACTGGCCAATATGGGGGCACAAGTTCCTACGCTATTTAAGCAATATACTGAGCTGTGCAAGCCTGGCGGCGTAAAGTTTTTAAGCTTTAGTATCGACCCCGACTTTAACAACTGTATTGATGGGTTAGTGCTGGTAGATTTACAAAACGTAAAAGAAAATAAAGCCAAGCGCTATTTAGGTTAGGGCGTGTTGAACTTTACGGATTGAAATTTGTTCAATCTAGGGGCGATTTAATCGCGGCGCGAGGTTTGTAACCTAGTGGGCTAAGTAAAAACCGAGCAACAAAGAGTTTATCGCCCCTAGGCAGAACCCGAAGGGCAGCGCATGTTTGGCATTTATGCTGCGTTATCGCCTATTTATGGGGAATAACCACACTTCATAGGCTCTGCCTTGCCTAAAAACCAAACATACTGCTGCAAACTCAATCATTAAAGATCAACACGCCCTACTCAAACAAACAGCGAGGTGATTCTCGCTGTTTATTTTTATTAGGCGATTACTATTTATGGCTAAAAATTCGCGCTAATAAGTCTGTGTAAATGGCCTCAATTTTAAGTAAATCATCAACCGGAACATGCTCGTTTACCTGATGAATGGTACTATTTTTAACGCCGCACTCAATAACTTGGGTATGCTGGTTTGCAAAAAATCGCCCATCCGAAGTACCGCCACTGGTACTTAACATGGGGTAACTCCCTGTTTGCGCATAAATGGTGTGCTCTAACTGTTGCAATAAACTCCACCCGTTTGTTGGTGGCGTATAATAGGGCTCACACGCTCGCTCCCATTCAACCTCCAGGTGCTGGGCGTATTCACTCAGCGCCGCTGATATAAAGTGCTTTATTGCATTGCTTGTATAACCATGGCTATATCGCACATTAAAGGTAATTTCACATTCACTAGGCACTAAATTATCAACAACATTATTTATATTAATGCCGGTCACTTGCAAGGTGGTTTTAGAGCTTGGCTCATCGTCAGGCCATGTTAAATTACTTAAACAATTTACAATATTACCCGCAATATGCGCAGCATTTATAGTGTTCTGTGGGTAGGCAACATGTCCGGCCTTGCCGTATACTTTTATACGAGAAGAAATAGCGCCTCGGCGACCATTTTTAATTGTATCGCCTACGTGTGAAGAGCTTGTCGGCTCACCTACAATACAGCCATCAAGTTGTATGTTATTTTTTGCTAAACGCGCGGCTATTACCTCTGAGCCAAATTCGGCCTCTCCTTCCTCATCGGAGGTAATAAGCCAGTAAAAACGCCCTTTTTTACTTTTAGTCTCTTTTAATAGTGCCTTAGTAGCACCAAGCATAGCCGCCACGCCGCCTTTCATATCGGCAGCGCCGCGACCATACACGGCATTATTAATAATATTGCCGGCAAAAGGCGGGCTTAGCCAGTTGCCCGACTCTGCGGGCACAACATCAATATGCCCAGAAAACGCAACACAAGGTCCTTCTTGCTCAAAACTAACGTAGGCAATTAAATTGGTAACGCCTTCACAAATAAACTGCTCACAGTTAAAACCAAGCGCAGTTAACTCATTGCTAAGCCAATCTATGGCACCGCCTTGGTTAGGCGTTACAGACTCAAACCTAATAAGCGTTTGCGTATTTTTTACCACCGCGCTTAAAGGCTCACTTACACTGTTTTGCGATACTTTTGCAACAGACATAACAACACACTCAATAACCATAAGAGAGATTATTAAAGCGCGAGAATATGACCAAATAATGGCAAAGTTAATACAGTGCGATGACCGTTAAATATATAACTGTGTCAATTAATTAAAATACTTTTTGCACTGACTTTAATCTAAATCAAGAAAAGGGTTCACATACTTCAAACATTTTTGAAACTTTGATCTAGAACAGGTTTTCAACGCTCGGAGATTGTAATAATAGCGTCAATCAAAAAGTAGTTATTGGAGCACAACATGAAAACCCAAATCAGCATTGCATTACTTACCTCTTTACTTGCTATTACCCCTGCGGCACACGCTAACCTTAGCGTTAATGTTGGCGCTATTAATGTAAATCCAGATAACAGCAGCTCGGCAATTAACGAAGCGCCAACCCTGGGTCTAAAAGGCGACTCTGACACGCAGCTAGGTATTACAATCGATTATGCATTTAACGATAAGTGGGTGGTAGAGCTTATTGCCGCTACGCCGTTTTCGCACGATGTAAATGGCGCGGGTGGGTTAGCTGGCAATAAAATTGCCGACATCAAACAGCTTCCGCCATCATTGGTTGCGCAATACCACTTTTTAGATACAAGTTACGCGCTACGCCCGTTTATTGGTGTAGGGTTAAATTACACCACCTTTTTTGACGAGCAGCCTTCTCAAGCGCTAAAAGCAACCCTAGGCACTGATGATGTTGAAGTAAAACTCGATGATTCGTTTGGCTTTATTGCACAAGTAGGCGCTAACTATAAAATCGATCAACATTGGGGGCTACATGCCATGGTATCAATGATTGACATAGATACCGATGCCACAGTGTATGCAAACGGTGCAAAAGCCCTTACATCAACCGTTGAGCTTGACCCTGTCGTTGCCATGTTTGGTGTAAGGTACAGCTTTTAATTAAGTTTGCAGCGCCTATGTTCTATGTGTTTAAGGCCGAAAGGCCTTATTTTATAAAAATTATTTAGGAAGGTTATTCACCTTTTTTTGCTCAAGCATTTCTTTCCAGTGCATAATTTCACTTGGCAAAATAGGCGCTACACCATCAAACTCGGCTACTTCAAGCATTTCTTCAATACTCACAATGCCTTTTTTGTTTTTAAACACACCGCGCACATACGCTATTGCATGCAGGCCACGTGCAGAATGAAACTTTTGTTCAATGTAAAAATATTTATGATCCCACCCCACCAGCTTGGTACTAATGGTATAACGCTGCATAGGTTTAATATCGCGAATATAAGTTATGGCTGTAGCATTAACAATAGGAAACCAACGGCGCTTCAACACTTGTTTTAATAGACCAATTCGCTCAATCATCCAAGTGCGCGACAAGTCCATCATAGCCAAATAACGCGAGTTTGTTAGATGCAGGTTTATATCGCAGTCTGTTGGTAGCGCTTTGTAATCAATATCGACAGTATCAAGTAACTGTTGGTAGTCGCGGTTGCGCTTAATTTTAAAAAATAATAAAAGAAGTCTAATATATAAGTTCACGAGAAGGTCTTACCAGTATAAAGTTAACTCAGTGTAACATAGCCACTTGTTAAGGCGAATGTTCTGTTTTAATCTCAAATTATAAATATAAAAAAGTCATAGTATGAAATATAAATTAGCGACACTTTTCACAACCAGTTTATTATGCATTAGCACCTGCGCACTGGCCGATTTTACAATTAAAGGCCCAGGTACGGTAACTTACCCAACAGGTATAGAAAAAACCTTTAATTTTGGCTTTGCATGGCAGCAGCAGCTTGGTAAATTTTCGATAGGTAGCAAAAGCTACGATATGTCGCAATTACCTAACTCATACTCGGTGGCAATCACTTTAGCTAAAGACGATAGCCAAGTGTGGGTACAAGAGTTTAATAATGGCTTTATTGAAGCGTTTGATTGGCAAATAGGTAAACATACAGTCAGTTTAAAAAAGCAGCAATTTAAAGACCCCGTAAAAGGCAATTACGTGATTGAGCTTAATGGCCGCAGTTACTTTTTTACTCGTAATAACGCAAGCATAGTGATTAATTTTGATGAAAATGGCATAGAAACAATCGCCATTGATGGGGTTACTAAAAACATGGGCACTAAGAGCTAGTGCCCAGTAAAGCGGCTATTAAACTTTAACAGTTTTGCGATTAATACCGTAATCTCGTAGTTTATTTGCCACTGCAGTGTGGCTAAGCCCTAAACGCTTAGCTAATTGTCTTGAGCTTGGGTAAGCCGGATACAATTTGCGTAGCAAGGTTGCTTCAAAACGTTTTACAGCTTGATCTAACGACCCTTCAAAGTCTGATTCTAAATAGCCTAAATCGTGGGTAAAGGTGGGCAATTGCAAATGCTCTACACGTAGCTCGCTATCATCAAGTAACGACACCGCCCGATAAATTGCATTCTCTAGCTGGCGCACATTACCCGGCCACGGGTACTCTTGTAAAAAGCGTAAGCACTCTTGTGATAAAAGCGGAATTGCATGGCCGTTCTGCTGTGCGTACTTTTGAATAAAGTGCTCGGCTAATGGGCCCACATCAGCTTTACGGTCTCTCAGTGGTGCAATCTCTAATGTGAGTACATTAATTCGATAGTATAAGTCTTCTCTAAATACGCCCTCTTGCACCATCGCGGGTAAATCTTTTTGCGTGGCTGCAATAATACGCACGTTTACTTTTACTTCATTTTCGTCGCCCACTTTTCTAAATGTGCCGTCTTGTAAAAAGCGCAGCAGCTTTGTTTGTAGCTGTGTAGACATTTCGCCTACTTCATCTAAAAACACAGTACCGCCATCTGCTTGCTCTAGTACCCCGCGTTTAGGTGCGGTGTTTTCTTCATATCCGGCGTAACCAAATAATTCAGATTCAGCCACATCATCGGGCAAAGATGCGCACGAAAGTGCAATAAACGGCTTAACCGAACGATTAGAGGCATAGTGGCACGCACGAGCAAGGAGCTCTTTACCTGTGCCAGTTTCTCCGGTTATTAAAATGGGTGCTTCTAGCTGCGACATTTTGCGTGCTTCGCGCACTACCCGGCGCATAGCAGTACTAAAGTTGTGAATAGTTGCAAAGCTTTCTTGCCCGTAACGTCTAAAGGCACTGACCTGCTGACCAAGGCGGCTTTGCGATTTTATATTTATAACCGCACCAGCTAACACGTCACCTTCACCACCTTGCGGGACGGCAATCGGTAAAATATCGGCAATAAAGTCTTCACCGGCAACATCTACCCGGGTTGTTTGTCCAAGTACTTCTTTGCCTTCTAACCAACGCGTAAAGTTAAACCCTTTTAGTAGGTTATTAATATTGGCCCCTACCACTTCTTTTTCGCTCAACTGTAGGTCTTTACAGGCAGCGTCGTTACACAAACGTACCCACCCTTTTGCGTCAATCGAGATAACGCCATCGGGAAGTGCACGCAGCAGTGTATTTAATTCGTTATGCTCTCGCTCAGAGGGTAAAAAGGCGGTTGTGCGAACATCATGTACGCCATCAATCAAACGAATAGAAGGCATAATTTTTTGAAATTGCTCAAATTCAATTTCAGGAAAGCTTACATACATACGGCAATTTACCGAATCAACCTCAATCCCTTTTAAGTCAACATCGTAGTTTACTAAAATATTTAGGATCTCTTGGGCAATACCTACACGGTCGGCACAATGAATATCTAGACGCATACATCCTCGAATAAGGAAAAACTATATTAGCCGAATAATACGCTAACTCCGTTATTCAATACAGTAAATTGTAAACAAATTTGGACAAACCACCGTCTTTATCGCTGTAAACTCACGCCTATAAACATCAAACTGTAATAACGTGCAGCTTAAAACTAAAAAACGCAGCGTGTAAGCTGCGTTTTAAAAGGGGTCGTGCGTATACGCAATTAATTTTGCGGATATGGGGTCCAGTCTCCGCCATCTAATTGAATATAAGGGCGCTTATTAACATACATCATTATTGTGTCGGCGTTTTCGGCTACTTTAGGTGCACGAGGCAGCGTATCAACTAAGTCGGCAATATTGCCATTACCTGCAAAAAAGTTTGTGCTAAGCACGCCACTAATTAGCTCCGATAAACCAAAGTAACTTGTTGATTCGCTAACAAGCGTTTGTGAATAACTTTGTACATTTTTACCAATAAACTTAATCGCCACCGGAACAGATACAATACTTGGGCTTGGTATCTCACGAAGCCCAGCAAATTGCACTTTATCGCCTTTTAATGCTGCGCCGTGTTCAGGTACTATCATCAGCATGACATTACGGCCACGTTTTTCTAGGTTTTTAATAAACCCGTTAATATCGTTAAATAAGTTTTTATGTCTAATTGGGTAACTTTCAAGGCTACTCATGCGGGCTTGATTCGCTAGTTGATTGCCATCATGCAAACTGGTGGTGTTGTAATACATAGCACATGGCGCGCAGTCTTCACCTTTATCATTTAACCATGAGTTTAGTACTGCCCCGTCTGAATAAATAGGTTTGTTGTCAAACCCGTATTGAGCAACAGGTAAGTTAGTTATATCGTAAGGCTGCTCATCTATTTTACCAAACTTTTTCACCAAACCTTTAAACTCATCAAAGTGGCCGTCGTGGTTCATAACCACATTGCTTTTGTAACCTAAGTTTTCTAAATTTTTAAACAAGTGACACTGCTCTGGCGCATTTTCAAATAAGGCAGTTTGGCTTGTTTGACCGCAGCTTGCTCGTAGAAGGCGAATTGCAGCAGGCCCAGAGTAAGAAGTAGCCGAATTAAAATCAGAAAACACCACATCAAAATCGCTATATAAATCATCAAGGCTTACGCCAATGGCCTCTAGATCAGCCACGGCCATCGAGCAAATATTTAGTACTATGACATCAAATAACTCGCCATTATATTGCTGAGGGAATTGGCTTGCTAGCAAACTTTGCTGCTGATAAAACTCTTTTAATTGCTGATCAGGCGATTTTGCTTCTTGCGTTACCACTTGTGCTTGTGCACGAGGCGCTGCTGTTTGAACATTATTAGCCGCCACAGGCTGTGTAATTAAATTATCCTCGTTGTTTGTCCCCTGCCAAGCTACAAACATAAGCCCAACTATTGTTACGGTGGTAAAGCGTATCCACTGTGAGCAATACCAAAAGCACACAGTAATAACAAACAGCGCCAATAACATATCAACATTAATAACACGCGCCATGAGCTCTAAAAAGTAGCCAAAGCTAAAGTCTTGCACGTTACCAGCTTGGCGTGTTAAACGGTCTATAGGGGGCAACCACGAATCTTTATAAAGTAAAACAATGGCCATTACTGCGCCTAACCAATGTTTGGCTTTATTTAGTAAAGGGTGCGTGTAAGAAATAGCAAAAAAAGCAGCCAGCGCAGCATTTGCTAATAAGCCAAAGTCGATTGCACCATAATAAAAAAGTGCAAACTTAACTAAAAAATAGAGGTTCCACACCCCTAAGCCTGATAATTTCACTATTTACCCTTCTTTATTCTATTTGGTTTGTAAGGTTCGAGTACTTCATGTTTAAACGTAAGCTGAGCATAGTATTTTTTTATTTTTTTCAGTATCAACGACCCCGACATACATAAAAATACGCCAACTAGCATCGCTAAAATTGCTGTAATCAATAATTGATTAATACTCATACATTACTCTTTATAGCCATTTTGAACGGCACGGCATCTGCGCGCTCGTTTTTAGTAAACTCTGGTGTTTCTAAATTAGTTGCAACACTTGCATCTATTTTTTGCGAAAATTTATAGCTGTCATTCTCTGTTAATTGGGCAGAGTAATCGGTTATATCTTGGCCCGCATAATAACGCCTAAGCTGTTTACATTCTTGCTGAATATAAAAATGATCGGAAATAATATTTTGCTGCGCAAAAAAATCGTTTGTTTCTAATTTAAACAAGTGCTTTATCGCATTGTTTACATCATTTTCGCGACACGCATGTAAGTACAAATACACGGTGTTTTCTACCAAACTGAATACGTCGCCCTCACGCTTTATATGAAATAAATGCAAAGGGTGGATAGGATCAATCCGAGGCAAAAGCTCTAATTTAACCAACACCCCGCTTACCCCTAAATTTACAGCTGAGTCGCTGTGAACTTCTACCTGTTTGGTAAATTCTATAAAAGGCAGGTAACCTTTAGAAAAGGTATTTTCGGTAAATTGAAGTACATGTTCAATAGAAGGCGGTAACGGTCTTGAAAATTGAAACCCTTGAATTGACTGCACCTGTGAGAGCAACCTAGAAGGCTCTGAAAAACTATACAAAATAAGATTAACACCTAAGGTCAAAAATAAGCATTCATCTTGATGGCGGATCACCCCATCAACGTTCTGAATCACTAATTTAAGCCAGCGACCACAGTTTTTTCTCAGCTCAAAACATTGCTTGGCAAGCAGGGCTAAATCGGTATAGCGCGAAACTGCAAATACCAATGTTGCCGCCTCTAATTTAGGGCCTTGAGAAAAAAGCGCATTGTTGTCTTTTATTATTTTATATTTTGCAGGAAGCTTGGTCCCTTCAGGAATAGCTCCTTGTACAATCCACACATCGTCTTCATCTGCAAATACACCCGATGTTGAGGTTTGTTGTTCCGTAATACTATTTTGCTGCACTTTAAAGCAGCCATTTTCAATCATTAATGGATACTGTACAGAGGCGATGATACCTGTACTGTGATGCCAATAATCGTACTCTAGTACGCGCACTGTTGAATCATTTTCAACATATACCAACCCGTCGAGGTCCGAATTTAACCGCCTTAATAAAAAGCGATAGTTAGTCACCTCAGGGCCAGAAACTAAAAATAAGACGGTCGCTCCTGATTGTGTACTAAATTTTTTATAGGTCTGAACACTTTGCATCAGTTGCTTTTGATCCAATGAGGCTAAATCAGTCGTACTAAAGTGAACAATGACTAAAGCGTTATTTAGCTGTTTATAAGCATTTAGCTCTTTTAGGGTGTTGTTAATTATTTGTTGCTTTGGCCAGTCGCGTGTATCTGCCGAAAACCTAAACGGATGCACTTTGTGTTGGTCAAATGCATGATTTAATGCATCGCTAAAAGGGCCTTCAAAAAATGTTTCTATTTGAGAAGAAACAATATAAATATCAGAGGCTGAGGGTTTATTAATTGCATGTAATGCCAGTTCAGTAGCAAAATTGTCTAAAGGGGCTAAAATTGCATATAACGATGCAGGTTTTAGCTCTGCAGCAGAGGGCTGCAAGCCTGAAATGTTAAAGTTTTGCACTGAATTTAGCCTATAAAAAATACTTTTTTACTAGTTTTACCCGCTATTCTATATATAATAGACAAATATTGTCCACTTTAAATAAAAATAATAAACTTCACCATAAAGGCAACAATGCGTAATTTAACGACAAAAAGCTCTGAAACCTTAACATCAAATGACATTGAGAACCTTGCACGACGTTTTGGCGGCAAAAGTGAAGATTACGTTGAAATTGTTAATAAACAAAAAAATAAACAAACAATAAAAAAATACGCATTACTGAACGAAATATACCGAGCAGTAAATACGTAAGTAATAATTAAAACGACAGGTAAACAACCCTTTGCAAAGAATTTTTCTAAAAGGCATTAAAGGCGGCACTGGCGCTACTTCTATGGTTGCCAACTTAGCCTGCGTATTAAAAAAGTCGGGCTCTGACGTTATTGCTATAGATTTAGATTCTAAAAGCGATTTGGGCCTGCACTTTGGCCTGCCTTGGCAGTACAACCACGGCTGGAGTAACGAACAGGACTTTGAACAAGCACTTGAGCACTTTCATCAAGATAGTGATGGCATAGTGTTTTTACCTTTTGGCGATAAAAGTGTTAGTACCGCAGCGTTATTCGATTTTATAAACAATTGCAATAAACTGGATTACAACAATAATGCTTGGCTTCTTTTTGATTGCCCTGCACATATTGATATCACCCACTACCCGCTCGATAAAAACGACATAGTGATTGAAATAGTTAATTGTGATGCTATTTGCCACAGCTTAATTTATAAAAAACTACAAACGTTAAAACACACTGACAACCAGTGGAAACACTTCTTTTTAGTCAATCGTTATAACTCTGCATCAACACTTGAGTTTGACCTGTTTTCTTTATGGCAATCTACCTTGCCGCTTATGGCGCCTTTTTTTATAAATAGTGATGAAGTAATTAAAGAGTCTACAGCCTATAGAAATGTAGCGCTTAACTGTGCGCCTTACAGTGTTGCTAACGATGACTTTGAAACACTTGCCGGCTGGCTTGTAAGTAAATCGGCCCTGTAGTTATGAGCTTTTCTTTATTTTATAAGCGCCCAATACACAGTACTTTGTATTTACTGTTAAGCATTATTTTTACTGAAAAACTTGTACGTTATATTTTATTTAAGTTTCATAGTTATTTTAACCAGCACAAAGTAAACGTAATAGAAGCCTTTTTAATGCCTTTTATTACGCTGATTAGTTCATTGTTTATCAATATAAAAGACCACAAAATTAACTTTGAACTTATTTTATATGATTACTACCCGCATCTTCGCTTGCCGTACCGCACGTTTATTTATTCAAATATTTTGCGCTTTATCATTCAAAGCGCTTATTTGTTATTTTTTAAATACAAACCTAAAAATAACTCTGTAAGGGAGCGGCTATCAAATCAGTTTTATAATGGGATAAGTTATTCACTTAAACAGTTGCGTTGGTTTGACTTAAAACTAGGTAGATTACTAAAGCGTTTGTTATCAAAAAACGTTAAGGGTCCTAAAAAAAGTGCTTTTAAAACCATGGCTGACGCTAAGATTTGGCAAAATAAACTAATAAAATATGTGGTTGTAGCCTTTATATTGTTTTTACTGGCTATTTTTATAACCATTCCGTTTAGCCTAGAAGCGCAAGCCGTGTTTATTAGTTTTATTTTGATAGTGGCATACGGGCTTAAACGCGTTAAAGGGCAAATGGCCACGATTGTAATGATCACCCTATCGGTAACCACTTCATCGCGTTATTTATGGTGGCGCTACACAGAAACCCTCAATTGGGATGACCCTGTTGCGCTTACGTTAGGCGCAGGCTTGCTGCTGGCAGAAACCTATGCGTGGCTAGTGCTCATTTTAGGCTTTTTTCAAACTATAAACCCCCTTGAGCGTAAACCTGTTCCGTTGCCAGAAAACACCGACTTATGGCCAACAGTCGATGTATACATTCCTACTTATAATGAACCATTAAGCGTTGTACAACCTACCACGCTTGCAGCGATGAGCATTGATTGGCCTGCTGATAAGCTCAACGTGTATATTCTTGATGATGGCAAACGCCCTGAGTTTAAAGAATTTGCTCAAAAAGTGGGGGTGGGTTATTTAACACGGCCCGATAATAACCACGCTAAAGCCGGTAATATGAATAGTGCCATGCGCTACACTAACGGCGACTACATTGCTATTTTTGACTGCGACCACGTACCTGCCCGCTCATTTTTACAAATGACCATGGGCCAATTTTTAAAAGACAGCAAAGTATGTTTAGTGCAAACACCGCATCACTTTTTCTCAGCAGACCCGTTTGAGCGTAATTTAAATAACCACAGCCAAATCCCTAATGAAAACATGCTTTTTTATGGGTTGATCCAAGATGGTAATGACATGTGGGATGCCACCTTCTTTTGTGGCTCATGCGCTGTTTTAAAACGCGAAGCACTCGACAATATTGGTGGCTTTGCATTTGAAACGGTAACCGAAGATGCCCACACTGCTCTGCGTATGCAACGTGCCGGTTATAAAACCGCTTATATAAATATCCCACAAGCTGCAGGCCTTGCCACCGACAGCCTCTCTGCACATATTGGCCAGCGTATTCGTTGGGCTCGGGGTATGGCACAAATATTTAGGCTCGATAACCCAATTTTAGGTAAAGGGCTCGATATACCACAGCGCCTGTGCTACTTAAACGCCATGCTGCACTTTTTATCGGGCATTCCGCGTATTGTATTTTTAACCGCACCACTGGCGCTCATATACTTTAATGCTTACATTATTTATGCGCCGTTTTTAGCTATTTTTATTTATGTAGTGCCTACACTCATACAAATAAAAGCGACCAACTCACGAATTCAGGGTAAATATCGCTACTCTTTTTGGGGTGAAGTGTATGAGTCTGTTCTTGCCTGGTACATATTAAAGCCGACAACCGTTGCGCTAATAAACCCTAATAAGGGTAAGTTTAACGTAACAGAAAAAGGCGGCTTAAATGATAAAGAGCATTACGATTGGGGTATATCTAAACCCTACTTGGTACTTTTGCTCATAAACTTAGTTGGCATGCTAGTAGGTGTTTTACGCTTAGGCTTTGGCGATCCGAGCCAAGTGGGCGTTTTGTTAATCAGCATGGGCTGGGCAATTTATAATATTATTATTTTAGGCGCTGCGGTAGCCGTTGCTGCAGAAGCTAGGCAAGTAAGGCAGTCACACCGTATTAAGGCAAACTTTCCGGCGGGCGTGCGCTTAGCAAATGGGCATACGTTAAAAGTTAAAATTACCGATTACTCTGATAATGGAGTGGGTATTGAAACAGAGCACGCTCATTTGTGCCGAGTAAACGACAAAATAGAGCTATTAATGAGCCGCGGTAATAAACAGTTTTCGTTTACAACATATGTATGTAACACCCGAAACAAACAAATAGGCTTAACGTTAAAAGATCTCTCGCTCGAAAAGCAAAAAGCATTTATACAGTGCACCTTTTCAAGAGCGGATGCGTGGCTGGACTGGCAAAATAATTTTCGTCATGACCGCCCTTCATATAGCTTTAAAGAAGTACAAAAAACAAGTTTAAGAGGATTTAGCAATTTATTGTTTCATGCTCCTAAGCCATTACAACCCTTTGTAAAACTAATGACAAAAATTGTTGTATATATAAACTCTTTCACCCCTAAAAAACCAATAGTGCATAATAATTATGATTAAAAATTTGCTTAATACATTTCTAATACTGTTTTTAACATGCAGTGCTTACAAAGCATGTGCTATTGAGCCAATGCACGATAAATCTGTGTTTATAAATGGCTACCCAGAAAGCGCCAACGTGTCTAGTTTAAGATTAGACTTTGCTGCTTTGGGCTTTAATGGCTACAAGCTTGATGGCATAAACAACAACTCAAGAGTGGATTTTACCAACCGCATTGATAAATTAAGCACCGATTTACAGCTTAATTTTTCGTACACAAACTCGCCATCATTGATTGCTAACGTGTCGCATTTAAAAGTGTATTTTAATGAAAACTTAGTCACTGTACTGCCCATAAATGAGCAACTAAGTGTGGTTAAAAATACCGTTAACCATAGCCTAAAACTCAATGCTAAGTATGTACAAGACTACAACCAAGTACGGTTTGAGCTTGTTGGTTATTATGATTTACGTTGCCAAGATTACTTTAGTCGCTCTATTTGGACCGAAATTAATAAATCGAGCAATATCACGCTCAATCAAAAGCAACTGGCAATAGATAGCCGTTTAGAATATTTACCAGAGCCCTTTTTTGATGCCAAAGATTACAATAAGTTAAGCTTACCGTTTGTGTTTGCAAAAACACCTAACACCAAAACAATTGAAGCGGCTGCGACTCTTTCAAGCTGGTTTGGCGCGCAAGCTGACTGGCGTGGTGCTGATTTTCCGGTGGTGATTAACAAATCATTAGATACGCACAGCGTGGTTTTTATTACCAACGATTCAAAGCCTGACTTTTTAAAAGACTATCCCGATGTGGAAAAGCCAACCGTTGAGATTATTTCAAACCCACTACATAGATACAGTAAAATGTTGCTTATTTTAGGGCGTGATGAAGACGATTTAAAAACCGCCGTCACGGGATTGGCCTTTGGCCATAAAGTCATGACCGGCAGAACAGCTAGCATAGAAGCAATTAACCAACTACCGCTTCGCAAGGCGTACGATGCCCCGCGCTGGTTACGCGCTGATAGAGCTGTACACTTTGACGAATTAATTGATTTTGACAATCAGCTACAAGCACAAGGGTTAAATAACGGCCCCGTAAAATTAAATGTGCGTTTTGCTCCAGATTTATTTACTTGGCGCGAAAAAGGCATCCCCATTACATTGCAATATCGCAGCACACCCGAGAGCGAGTCTTTGGACTCTCGGTTAAATATGTTGATTAATCAAAAATTTATTAGTGGATATTTGTTAGATAATGACGACTCTGCACTCAATACTACAAAAACATTATTGCCACTTATTGCCAATACCGATACTACACAAAACGCAGAAAACTTTTCACTGAATGGCATAAACTTAGCCACTCGGAACGAGCTAAACTTTGATTTTAGATTTGGTGTGCTGAAAAAAGGTGAGTGTGCAATAGCACCACCTGGTGGTGAGTTTGGTGTTATTGATGGTAATTCTAATATTGATGTAAGTGGCTTTGATCATTACATTGCCCTGCCAGATTTAAATGTATTTGCGAACAGTGGCTTCCCGTACACCAAATATGCTGATTTACAGCAAACACTTGTATTAATTGACCCGCAGCCTTCTGCAAAAGCGTTAACTTTGCTGTTTAATCTTACCGGTCATTTTGGCGCAATAACGGGGTATCCAACCCACAGAATGACAGTGGCCCATTTAAATGAAAATGTTGATTTAGACGACAAAGATATTTTAGTTGTTGCAAAGCCTGGCAGCACAGCTCAGCAACTAGATGAAGATGCGCATACAAACGTACTTTTAACGAATAACCAACGTGAAATAAAGCAAGCAATTTACAACGGTGCATACGATGAGCAAGCCACAGATAAAATACAAGTAAGTGTAAAAAGTAGCGGAGATATGGCGGTAATTACAGCTTATCAATCACCTTTTGATTCTGAGCGCTCTGTTGTGTCACTTAATGCCACCACTGAAAAAGCCTTTGGCTTGATTAATAAAACCCTTATGGACTCGCAAACATTAAGCCAATTAAAAGGCAGTGCTGCGGTTATAAACTCACAAGGCGTTAAAACAATAAAAACCGAAGAGCAATACTTTGTCGGTCATATTCCTGTACATACGCTGGTGTGGTTCCATTTATCTGACCATCCATTTATTTTAGCTCTGCTTTCAATATTAACGCTGTTACTAATTTCATTTATTTTATGGCGATTACTACAAGCACTCACCCATAAGCGTTTAGCTGAAGGAGATGAATAATGACATTACTTAACCGAGCATTATTAGTAGCCGCTTTTTTAAGTTTTTCTGTGTCAGCGCAAACGCAGCAGTGCGAGCCCTGGCAGGGGTGGCAAGTATTTAAAAATCACTTTATTAGTGATGAAGGCCGCGTAATAGACCTAGGTTCAAAACAAAATATTACCACCTCAGAGGGGCAATCATACGCACTATTTTTTGCGCTAGTAGCAAACGATAAAGCCGCGTTTGATACCATTTTAGATTGGACGCAAGACCATCTCTCTGAAGGCGATTTAAGTACACGTTTGCCTGCTTGGCAATGGGGTGAAACAGGCAATGATACCTATGGGATTTTAGACTCAAACCCAGCATCAGATTCTGATTTGTGGATAGCATATAGTTTATCGCAAGCAGCTATTTTATGGGACGACCGCCGCTATAGTATTTTAGCTGCTGTATTAGCGCAGCGTATTATGCGAGAAGAAACCGCCTATATTTCAGGCTTAGGGCTTACTTTATTACCCGCCCCTGCTGGGTTTGAATTTGAAAATAACACCTATAAACTCAACCCTAGTTATTCACCGTTATTTATTTATCAGCAATTTAGCAAATTATACCCGCACTCACCTTGGCAGCAATTACATGAAGCGTCTGCAAAGCTTATTTTGGATACCGCTAAAAACGGAGTGAGCCCTGATTGGGTGATGTATAGCCCAGCAAAAGGTTTTTATTATGATAAAAAAGCAACCGATTTAGGCAGCTTTAACGCCATTAGGGTTTACTTATGGGCCAGTATGATGGCGAATGATGCGCCTTACAAAGCAAAACTAAGCGAGCAGTTTACCCCTTTTGTAGAGGCTATAAACAACCGTGGCTACGTTCCTTTAAATACCTATGCACGCTCTGGCAAAACCCAAAAGCGTGGCCCATTAGGCTTTAATGCTGCCCTACTGCCCATGCTAAAAGAAAATGGCGATGATTCTTTGGTTATGGCCATTCAACAAAAGTTAATGGTCGATAAGTCATTCACACAAACACGCTATTACGACAGTGTATTAAATCTGTTTGGTAGTAGCGCGCTTAATAAGCGCTTTTCAATAACAGCAGACGGGACGCTCAAGCCAAGGTGGAGCACTGAATGTCGTTAAAATGGGCTGTTGTTTGTACGTTAGCAGTCAGCGCAAGTGTGCATGCTAAAACAAATAATGACATTGATACACACTCTGTTGAGTGGCTTTTAAGCCAAATCAATATTGGTGAAGTGCAAGAAAATAAAGATTTAATTGCCGATAGCTTACAAAAGCTATTGGCCATTGCCCCTAATCGAATAGAAAGCCAGTGTGCGCTTGCTCGTTTTGAGTTTGCCAATGGTAAGGCTATACAAGCAAATCAAATTTTAAGAAAAATTGACGGTAACAACACACGTACCCACCCTTGTGTAGAACAGTTACGATTAATTGCTAGATTAGAAAACGAAGACAAAGCAGATATACAACAAGCTAAATTACTTGCCCGTGCGGGACGTTACGAACAAGCGCGATTAATTTACAACAGGCTTTTTAAAAACTCCTATCCAAGCTTAGCGTTTGAGCTTGAGCATTTAAGTTGGTATGCACAAGAGCAAAGCCAATGGCAAAATGTAAAAAAAGGCTACGAAAGGCTACTACGCAGTTACGAGAACATCGGCGCAGTAGATATTGCATATGCGCGCCACTTACTCAGAAATAACCCCACTGATAGCACCGCACTAACTATTTTAAGTAAATATGGTGCCACCTCTCGCTACAGTAATGAAGTAGAAGCAATCTGGTTAGGTGCTTTATCTAACATGCAATTAAATAGCGCTACAGAGAAACAATTTCAGCGCTACTTTAGCGTGTATCCGTTTAGCAGCAAAGGCGAATTACAGTATCAAGATTTCAAAAAAGATTTAAAAGCGCGACAAAAATTATTAGCTAACCCGGCCTACCAACTATGGCTTAAAGGTGAGGCGTTACTTGAAAAAAACAAGCTCGTTGCTGCAGAGCCGCTTTTACTAAAAGCGCTCAAAGGGCGCCCTAACGATGGCGCAATTATGCGCAGCCTTGGCACCCTTTATTTGCGTATGGGTAAAAATCAAACGTCTTATAATTATTTTACTAAGGCGTATTCGCATACCGCCGATTTTGCCGAGCGAGAAACGCTAAAAGACTTAGCCGCTACTGCAAAGTTTTGGCTTTACATACGCCAAGCTAAAGAAGCCATTAATAATAGTCAATTTAAAACGGCGTTGCTTAAATTAAATTTAGCCGACACACTTGAGCAAGACCCTGCTAGCGTTTTGTATAACCGCGGATTGTTACAATTTGCTCAAGGTAATTATTCACAAGCGGCCGCTATTTATCAAACCGTGTTAAAAAATGATCCGCTTAATAATGGCGCTCTAACAGGGTTATTAGAAATTGTTGAATTGGATAACAATGAGCAATCGTTAATCAAGTTTTATAATGCTTTATCTCAGTCTCAAAAAGCACAACTTAAACCTGTGTATGCGGCAACGTTAAGTAGCCAGCTTCGCGAAAAAGCACGCCAATATAGTGATGCTGGCGATACAGAGCTTGCTGAGCAAACCTTAAAAAAGGCAATTGAACAGGCCCCTGAACAGCCTTGGCTTTATTACGATTTAGCGTTTATTTATCAACAAAACGGGTTAACTAAAAAGGCAAAAACGTTATTTAATAATGTGCTTTGGCAGTTTCCGCTCAATCCACAGTTGCGTTATAGCCATGCTTTATTTTTACGCTCAATTGATGATTATCAAGGCGCTTTAAACACCTTAGAGTATGTGCCGGTTAATGATCGAAATGACGACATAATTTCTCTTGAGCAACAACTTAGGCTCAACGAGTCTCTTCGACAAAGCGAGCGACACTTAAATACTAAAAATAGAACCACGGCTATTTTTCATTTAAGTAATTTAGAAGCGCAAAATTTAACTCCTGTAATGAAAGCCGAGCTATCGCGCAGCTGGTATCAAATAGATGAGAAAAAACACGCTCTAAAGTTAATCAATACTGCATTAAATACTGAGCCCACTTTATCACCTTATTGGCATATGCTTTACGCGCAGTGGCTATTAGAACAAAACGAGCGCCCTGCTGTAGAACAATGGTTTTCTCATTACAGCTTGCCTAATAATGCAAGTGCTGGCGAAGTAGAACAGTACGTCAATTTATACACCACGTATATTAATCAGTATTACGAAGGTGGCGAATTATTAGCAAAGCTTAACCAGCTTGATCAAAAGTACCAAAGTACATCCGCCATCACCACGGCATTAATAAATGCTAATTTAGCTCTGGGGCAGCAAGAGTCAGCAATTATTGTTTATCAGCAAAAACTGAAAAACAATCAGCCAATTGAACCTCAAGCTATGCTTGCAATAGCAAAAGCTTACAGAGAATTAGGTAACGACTTTCAGGCAAAAGAAGTCACTGAGCGCGCAATAACGCAAACAGATGATCAGCAAGCCTACTTACAACGCCAAATAATGGCCTCGTTAAATGACTTTAACTACGCAGGTGATGCTTTAGTTTTAGCCAATCAATTAATTGCTAAATCACCCAATGATAAAGAGCTTAGTTATTTGGGCGCTGAAGTTGCTCGAAATTTTAATGAACAAGACCAAGCTAAGCAATGGTATTTAAAAACGCTATCAAGCGAGCAACGCCTAAACGATGAATCGTTTTATAAACAAATTGCTCGCATAGATGAAAATGATGCGTGGTATATTAATGGCGCTAAGCGCGAGCTTATAAATGAGCAAAGCAAAAACCAAGCATACATTGCTATTGGGGTAAACTTTAGTGGCCAAACAAGCACCGAAAGCGAGGCGACTCTTGGCGCAGGCTTAGTACCTATTGAGGCCTACTTTCCACTTTGGCAAGGCCAAGGGTTTATTAAAATAGACCCAACCACTATTAGCGCACAAACAACTCGCTTTGATGAGCAATTTGCTGGTAGCCGCTACGGCCAAGGTGCACTTTGTATATTTACCTGTGCTATTAATGAAGTAAGCCCTGAGCAAGATGGGGTCGACATAGGTATTGGGTGGCAAAATGAAAATTGGCGTGTTGATGTAGGCACGACCCCACTTGGCTTTTTAATTGAAGACATAGTATGGGGTGTAAATTACGCCAACAGTATTGGCGACTTTGGTTATAGCCTAGAGCTCGAAAAACGCCCTGTAACAAGTTCCGTGCTCTCTTATGCTGGGCTTGAAGATGTAAATACCGGTGAAATTTGGGGCGGCGTGCGCTCAACAGGCCTAACTGCCAACCTATCTCATGACTTAGGTGGCGATTGGGGCTTTTGGTCAAGCGCCGACTTTACGCTCTATAAAGGGCAAAATGTTAAAGATAACCAACGCTATAGAGTAATGGGCGGGTCTTATTATCGCGTTATTAGTAATCAAGAACGCGAATTTACCGTCGGCGCAAGTCTATTACATTGGGCATATCAGTATAATTTAAGTGAAGAAACATGGGGCCACGGCGGTTACTATAGCCCACAAAACTACGTTGGGTTGTCGGTGCCTTTAAGCTACGATGCGCGCTGGGGCGATGACTTTGTTTATCGCTTAAAAACAGGGATTTCGTATTCGCAAACAAAAACCCAAGCCATTGATTTTTATCCTAACGATACTGACTTGCAGCTACAAGCCTACGATAGAGAAGCGATTACCGGGGTAGACCCAGTATTTGAGAGTGATGACAGCTCTGGCGTGTCATACAATCTTGAAGGGAGCTTTGAGTACCGTATAACGCCACATTGGTTTTTTGGTGGTTATTTAGCCATCGATCGCGCTGACTTTTACGAACCAAACTTTGGCCAGCTCTATATTCGCTATTACTTCAATCCTGTGTACGGGACGTTAGAGTTTCCTGGCACCCCAATTATTCCCTATGCAGACTTTTAACGCAGTGCAAGGTGATACATCGCGAATGCTTCCCCTCGCACTAAGGTATATGTATACTTGAGCGCAATTGTAACTAGGATAAGGGTGTGTCTCTTACCTTGTGGTGTTACTACCATTTAGCAAATCATTATCTTAGCTACAAATAATATACAGATGGTCGAGCGTTTTAGTGCCCCATGGCACAAAACAGCTAAAGCAAAAAATTATAAGGCCATTACAACAATTCTTAAAGTTAGGAAGTAAATATGAGTTCAGCTCCAGATAGTGGTTGGTTTGGCCACCCTAAAGGACTTTCGACATTGTTCTTCACTGAGATGTGGGAACGAATGAGTTACTACGGCATGCGAGCGATGCTCGTATTGTTTATGACAGCAAGCCTACAAGAAGAAGGCCTTGCCTTTACGGTTGCATCAGCTGCTGCAATTTACGGTTTATACACAGGTGCCGTTTATTTCTTAGGCTTACCGGGTGGTTGGCTAGCGGATAGATTATTCGGTGGTCAAAAGGCCGTATGGTACGGCGGTATCATCATCATGTGTGGCCATATTATTTTGGCCGTGCCTCATGAGTATTCATTTTTTATTGGTTTGATCTTTGTTGCTACAGGTACTGGTTTGCTAAAACCAAATATCAGCGCAATGGTAGGCCAGTTATACAGCGATGCTGATGAGCGCCGTGATGGCGGTTACGCTATATACTACATGGGTATTAACTTAGGTTCTTTAATTGGTTACTACGTATGTGGCTACTTTATGGAAAACGTAGGTTGGCACTGGGCATTTGGTGCAGCTGCTGTGGGTATGGCTATTGGCTTAATCCAATATAAGCGTACGCTTAACAACCTACCAGAGCACAGTGCACTACCGGCTAACCCATTAAGCGCTAAAGGTGCATCTCGTGCATGGTTTGGTATTGCTGCTTTTGTTGTTATTGCCGCTGGTGTGACCGCTGCAGCAATGACGGGCGCAATTATTATTAACCCAACCGTTGTTGCAGGCTACACAGCTGTAGTGTTTACTATTATATTCTTTATTTATTTCGGGGTTATTTACTTTACAGGTAAATTAACAGCGGGCGAAAAGCAAAGAATGTGGGCACTATTTTTAGTGTGCGTTGCCTCTGCGTGTTTTTGGTCTGGCTTTGAGCAAGCGGGTTCATCACTTAACCTATTTGCCCGTGATTACACAGATCGCCTTATTGGTACTTTTGAAATTCCGACTACGTGGTTCCAATCTTTAAACTCACTATTTATTATTGCTTTATCGCCATTTTTTGCCGCGCTTTGGATTAACTTATCTAAAAAGATGGTATCGCCGACTTACAGCGTAAAATGTGCAATGGGCTTAATTATTATGGCTTCTGGCTTTTTAGTTATGTTTATGGCCGCTCACTACGCAGCTGAAGGCTTAAAAGTAGCGCCATACTGGCTGGTAACAACCTACTTTTTACATACAGTGGGTGAGCTTTGTTTAAGCCCTGTAGCATTAAGTGCGGTAAGTAAACTTTCGCCGCGTCGTTACACAGGCCAAATGATGGGTGTATTTGTATTAACTTATTCAATTGGTAACATTATTGCTGGCTTACTGGCTGGTAACTTTGATCCAAATAACGTTGAAGAAATCCCTAACTTATACTTACAAATTGCCTTATTTAGCATTGGCGTAGGTATTGTTTTAGTGCTTATGAGCTTTAAAGCGAAAGTATGGGAAAAACAAGGCCTAGAAGAAAAAGCTGCATAATATTGCACGTTTAATTACGCGTAATACTAATTATAATTTCCCCCATAGCCGCTATGGGGGAAATTTTCTCAAATTTCTATATCACCTCGCTGTAAACTGGTATCATCTGCTGATTAATTTTTAACTAGTCTCAGGGACGCAGTACATGCGCTTGTTAACTTTATCTCACACCCTATTTTTAACCTTAAGCATTCTTTTTTTATCAGCCTGTGGTGGTTCAGACGATCAAGTTACAACTAACCCTAATGATCCCGTTGAGCCTGAGCCTAGCGAGTTAACTGTATCTACAACTACCGGTTTAGATGTCAGCCTTGATGAAGGAAGCTTTTTACTGACTGTACCTGCCAATGCCGTCTCTCAAAATACTGAGCTTACTTACGAAAAAACAGTATTAGATGATGCAAATGCACTACTAAATATTATCTCAGATATACACCTACTCACCCCAAATACGCTTTCTTTTAGTAATCCAATAACAATTACCATAAAAATACCTGATGATTACCAATTAGGAGGCCAGCTATTTATTGCTAGACAATCTGGCGATAGCTGGGCAGTTATTGATAACTCTTTTGTTGCAGATGGTTTTGTAAGTGCGCAAGTAACAACACTAGGAACCTTCGCTATTATAATGCAGCGCAATGAGGCCTTTGCAGCTATAGGCCCAACGTGTGATGCCACAGCCACAGAGCAATCGGTTAGATTTGTTCATGTTGCCGACCTACACGCGCGGTTCGGTTATGAGGAGCAATACTTTAGCCGCATAAAAGCCTACTACAACCAAGTACTTGCACAAACGCCGCATACCCTTTTTACCAACGGGGGTGATGACTACGAAAAAGGCACTGTTGCTGAGCAACTATCACAAGGTAGCGCTACAGAAGAAGCCATTAAAGCCATGCAGTTTGATTTACGTGTGGTAGGAAATCACGACTATGCATGGGGGCCAGAAAAATTATTAAGCTACTCGCAAGATGATAACGCCATAGTACTTGCCAGTAATACACGCTATGAAGGCGAACAATTACAAGATTTTGCCGCTGTAGGCTTTGCTAAAGTACAAGTAGGCTGTGTGACCTTAGGTGTCTTTGGTATGACCTCAGTACCTTGGAACGAGCTAGATGAACCGATAGATGATGAGCCTATACCTGACTTTATCAAACAATTTAAAATGAGCTGGCAGTGGCAACAAATAGCACAAAGTATAGTAAACCAATACCAAGGCGATGTTGACTACATGGTAATGCTAAGCCATTTAGGTGAAGGCTTAGACATTGATATGGCAACCGATGTAAGCGGTATTGATTTAGTGTTAGGCGGTCATACTCATGGCGGTGAAAGTTATAATACGCTCGAGAACGGCGCTGTGGTTATTCAGCCAGATTTTTACGCCAAAGGCATCACCGATGTTACTCTTACGTTTAACTTGCAAGATAAAACATCGCCAACAATAGATTACAGCACGATTGAAACTGACAGCATCAGCGAACGTGATGAACCAACTAAACTGGCAATTGATGAAATTATGGGCCGCTATGCGCCTGATGCAAACACAGAAATTGCTATTTCTGAAAACTACCCAAGTAGTTTAGAACTTGCAGAAATAACGGCTTTAGCTGCAGCCCATGCAAGTGATATAACGGCGGCCTTGCTTAACCCAGAATTAGTACAAACGAGGTGGACACCAGGGACCTTAACGCAAGAAGACTTTCATAAAGCCTACTATGTTGAGCGCCAGCCCTCTAACACTCCTGGCTTTAATTCGTTATATAGCGTAACGGTTACAGGTAGCGATTTAAACACCATGTTTGCCAGTCAACCCGATTGGTTTTTACTCAAACCAGATGATATACAAGCTGCGAGCACTTATCAGGTTGCGTTGTTTAAAGGCGCAGCGCTTAATCCTGAGCTATTTTTTAGCGGTGTTACCTTTTCAAATGTAGAAGCTATTGACGAAGCATGGTGGTTACTTGATCAATATGCGCGTTTTAGAACAAGCCAATGCTTATACCTAGATACCGATAATCAACTCTTTTCATGTAATGAGCAAAGTAATGTCACAGTGTGGAATTTTGATGATGCAAATAGCCCTTTGGCAGCAGATTATGGCCCATCAGTATTGAGCTATTTTGACCCAGAACAAACAAACTGGGGCCCTGAAGAAACGCAATATAATACAACTCAAGCACTTGGTATTGCTGATTTTGCTGATGGCAGCTCAGGTGTAATGGCGTTTTCACGCCACGCCCCTACCGAGGGGTTATTAATAACCTTAAATACACCTGCCAATGGTGATTATGCAAGTGAAGGAATGGTTTCTGATTACACCTTAGTAATGGACTTATATTGGCCAGAAGAAGGCAAAGATATTTATCGCGCTATCATGCAAGCAAACACACAAGATTACCTCACTGATGATGCCGATATGTTTATCGACCCAACCGGCGGTTATGGTAAATCAACCAGTGATAGTGGTTACTTTGGACAAACAGAGCCTGAAAACTGGCACCGAGTTGCATTTGTATTTTATACCGCCCCCAGTAATGGGGTATTTGAAGTGTACATAGACGGCGAGCTTGCTGGTGTTAAAGAAGACGGTGAAATAAATAACACCTGGGCATTAACGTCATCTGTTTTACTCTTTACAGATAACAACTTTGAAACAGTGCCCGGTTATTTAAACGCCCTTTTATATGCTGGGCGCGCCCTGACTCGAGACGAAATTAAAAGCATGGGCAGTGCACAATCAAAGCTGACATTTACCCCTACAACACGGGTATTAAACCAAGCTATTGAGCGCCATTACCAAGCAGCTCCAACCGTAAAACCTAACCTTTGGCTCGAGCAGCGCAACACGTTTTTTAACAACAGCACACAAAGTGTAAACAATTAAATACAAAAAACATTACGTAACTACATTTTTAAAAGAGGTTTTATTTTTATAAAACCTCTTTTTTATTTATTTATATCAATACCTTAAACTTTAATAAACGAAAAGCATCAAGCTAATACATGCTCGTTTACCCTAAAGCGTAAGGTCTAAACCTATTGACTAAGTAAACGTCTTATTAAATTTACAGTTTGCTCGAATGCTAAATCTGCTCCCCCTCTTCCCCAAACTTAAAATCTAGTTGATTATCTAGCTCAACACGACAACAACACATAATCGCAGTAGCAATATTTATTGCAGGAGTAATAAAAATGAGTGAAGCAAATAATCCACTAGGTTTAGTTGGTATTGAGTTTACTGAATACGCAACACCTGATACAGACTACATGGATAAGGTGTTTACTGATTTTGGTTTTTCAAAATTAAAAAAATTTAAAGGCAAAGATATTGTCTATTACAACCAAAACGACATTCACTTTTTACTAAATAACGAACGCGATGGTTTTTCTGCTGAATTTGCAAAAAGTCATGGCCCAGCAATTTGCTCTATGGGTTGGCGCGTTGAGGATGCACAGCATGCATTTGAAACAGCTGTAGCACGTGGTGCAAAACCCGCAACCGACTCAACCCATAAAGACTTACCTTACCCCGCCATTTACGGTATTGGCGATAGCCTGATTTACTTTATTGAGCAATTTGGTGATAAAGGGTCTATTTATGAGTCTGACTTTGAAGATTTATCATCACCTAATGTAGTTGAAGATAAAGGCTTTATACGTATAGATCACTTAACTAATAACGTTTACAAAGGCACTATGGAAACATGGGCAAACTTTTACAAAGACGTGTTTGGTTTTACAGAAGTACGCTATTTCGATATTAAAGGTCAAAAAACAGCGTTGCTATCGTATGCATTAAAATCACCCTGTGGCACCTTCTCAATTCCTATTAATGAAGGTAAAGGCAATAACAACAACCAAATTGACGAGTATTTAGGCGAATATAATGGCCCTGGTGTACAACATCTCGCGTTTTTAACTGACGATTTAGTTAGCTCGCTTGATAAGCTTGATAAATCGACCATTGCTACTTTAGACATTATTCCTGAGTATTACGACACTATTTTTGACCGTGTGCCGTGGGTTGCAGAAGATAAAGAAAAAATTCGCGAGCATCAAATATTAGTCGATAGCCAAAGTGAAAACTGCTACCTATTACAAATTTTCTCTAAAAACCTATTTGGACCTATTTTTATAGAAATGATCCAACGTGTAGATGATGGTGGTTTTGGTGAAGGTAATTTCCAAGCATTGTTTGAGTCAATTGAGCGAGACCAAGAGCGCCGCGGCGTTTTATAACTTTTTTGAGTAAATTAAAAGCAGCGATCTTCGCTGCTTTTTGTCGTTTTAATATTTAAAAAGTAGGGTGCAAGATACAAGTATGCTTAAATAAATGCATGCACCCAACATCAAACCTAAAGGATAAGTAATGAGCCAAATTAACGAAACCCACGACATTAATTTAACTAGCTGGGTAGAGTCGGCCAATATTAAAGGCTGTGACTTCCCGATTCAAAATTTACCTTTTGCAGAATTTCGTACTAAAAACACAAATGAAGAATTTAGAGGCGGGGTTGCTATTGGCGATCAGGTTATTGATTTAGCAAAATTGAGCCACTTAAACATTTTTACCGGTGATGCTAAAACAGCCCTAGATGCAGCAAGCGAATCAACACTAAATACATTTATGGGTTTAGGGAAGCAATACTGGTCAGCACTGCGCTTAGCGCTTTCAAAAGCATTGCGTGAAGGCGCACAGCAACAAAAAGAAATGCAAAGTACCCTTATTGCGCAAGCTGATATAGAGTTTTCGCTGCCGTGTCGTATTGGTGATTACACCGACTTTTATACCTCAATTTACCATGCAACCGCCGTTGGTAGCTTGTTTAGACCAGACAACCCGCTTTTACCAAACTATAAATGGGTGCCGATTGGCTATCATGGCCGCTCTTCATCTATTGATGTATCGGGGCAAACATTTCACCGCCCTAAAGGGCAAACTAAAGCGCCCGATGCAGATACCCCATCATTTGGCCCATGTAAACGCCTAGATTACGAGTTAGAGCTTGGTATTTACTTAGGCAAAGGCAATGCGCTGGGTGATGCTATCGCCATTGAAAACGCTGAAAACCATGTATTTGGTTTTTGTGTATTTAACGATTGGTCAGCACGAGATTTACAAGCATGGGAATACCAACCATTAGGCCCGTTTTTAGCTAAAAACTTTGCATCAACCGTATCGCCTTGGATTGTCACCACTGAAGCACTTGCACCTTTTAGAACTAGCTGGACACGTGATGAAAACGATCCACAGCCAATGCCGTACCTAGAATCTGCCGCTAATCGCGAGCAAGGAGCATTTGATATCCAGATGGATGTTAAAATTCAGACTCAAAAAATGCGTGATGAAAACCACCAACCTAAGCAGGTCTCTGCCTCAAGCTTCAAACATTCATATTGGACTGTGGCGCAAATGGTGACCCACCATACTGTAAATGGCTGTAACTTTATGCCAGGTGATATGCTCGGCTCTGGCACGCAGTCAGGCCCTACACATAAAGAAGCGGGCTCTTTATTAGAGCTTTCTCGTGGTGGTAAAGAAAAAATAACCCTGAGTAATGGTGAGCAACGCAGCTTTTTAGAAGATGGCGATAATGTAATTATGCGCGGCTGGTGTGAAAAACCAGGCTATGCCCGTATTGGCTTTGGTAGTGTAGAAAGCACAGTATTACCTGCTAAATAACTTATAGGTTATTGATATGTCCTAAATAAGCAAACACATTTGAGGACAACACATAGCAAATAAAAAAGCCACCTAGTTAAACTAGGTGGCTTTTTCGTATCTAAAGTACGGGTTGATTAAAGGTCTTTTTCAACCTCATCAAATAGCGCAGTAATATTTTGCGCTGGCTCTTTCGTCGCTAAGCTTACAACGACAATTGCAATACTTGCTAAAATAAAGCCTGGTACAATTTCGTACATGTAACTGCTTAAGCTTTGTCCATCAATCATAAATGGTGAGTAAATCCAAAACAGAACCGTACCAGCACCTACAACCATACCTGCTAGTGCGCCTTCAAAGTTCATGCGTTTCCAGTACAGGCTAAATAAAACCAGTGGGCCAAATGCCGCACCAAAACCTGCCCATGCATTACTTACTAAGCTTAATATTGAGCTGTCTCTATCGTACGCTAAGTAAATAGCACATAGAGCGACTGCTGCTACACTAATTCGTCCTACAGTAACAAGCTCTGTGTCGCTTGCTTCTTTGCGTAAAAACGTTTTGTAAAAATCTTCAGTTAACGAACTTGAGCTAACAAGTAACTGCGAAGAAATTGTACTCATGATTGCAGCTAAAATAGCCGCCAATAAGAAACCAGCAATTAATGGGTGGAATAATAACTCAGAAAGAATTAAGAAAATGGTTTCTGGGTCTTCAACAACAATGTTGTTTTCGTAAGTGTACGCGGCACCAAATAAACCAGTACCCACAGCACCAATGGCTGCAACTATCATCCATGTCATACCAATACGGCGAGCCGTTGGCATATCTTTTACGCTACGCACCGACATAAAACGTACAATAATATGAGGTTGACCAAAGTAGCCTAAACCCCATGCCATTGCCGAAATAATCCCTAATGCAGAGCCTGCACCTATCCAATTAAGCATATCGGGGTTAACGCTATGAAGTGTTGACTCTAGCGGTTGATCTAATAAAGAGTAAGCAACGGTCGGCACCAGTATCAAGGCAATAAACATAATACAGCCTTGCACAAAGTCAGTTAAGCTAACTGCTAAGAAGCCACCAAATAAGGTATATAAAACAACAACACCAGTGGTGATGTATAAACCCATTTCGTAACTTAAGCCAAACGAGCTTTCAAACAATTTACCGCCTGCTACAACACCTGATGATGTATAAAGCGTAAAGAACACAATAATTACTACCGCAGAAACTACACGTAAAAGGTTTGATTTATCATTAAAACGATTAGAGAAGTAGTCTGGGATTGTGATTGAGTCGTTTGCTTTTTCAGTGTAAACACGCAAACGAGGCGCAACTAAAAAGTAGTTTAACCACGCACCAATAACCAAGCCTATTGCTATCCATGTGCTACTAAAGCCAGTAACGAACATAGCGCCAGGTAAGCCCATTAAAATCCAACCGCTCATATCCGATGCGCCAGCAGATAATGCTGCAACACTTGGAGATAAGCTACGTCCACCTAGCATATAACCCGAAACATCACTTGTAGACTGTTTGTATGCATAAAGTCCAATGCCAAGCATGACTATAAAATACAATACCAGTGAAATAAT
Source organism: Pseudoalteromonas agarivorans (assembly GCF_024518735.1). Classification (NCBI taxonomy): domain Bacteria; kingdom Pseudomonadati; phylum Pseudomonadota; class Gammaproteobacteria; order Alteromonadales; family Pseudoalteromonadaceae; genus Pseudoalteromonas; species Pseudoalteromonas agarivorans. The sequence continues at coordinate 72,305 of NZ_JANIGJ010000008.1, read as the reverse complement.
CATTCCTGTTTCCAAATTCGCCTCCACAAAGTTGTATAAAACAGGCTTTTAATCCTAATAATGACTCTTAAAATATTATAATAAAGACACTATTGGGGTAAAAACCATCCGTCTTGACTATACCATGCTTAAAGGTGATAACTCCAACTTGTTACACTGAAGTGAACAAAAAACAGCCGCATTGACTATTTAACCCTCAAACACCCGGTATACGGTAAATTTATTTACATATATAGCTAATATTTAATAACAATTCATTAAATCAATAATAATTACCTAATGCTATTTCGAACGTTTTGCCATATATTATAGCCATTGCTAATAATTATTATTTTGTACGGAACTATTTATGTATTTTTATGCTGCACGCCAACCTATTTTAGACCGCGAAAAGGAGCTTGTTGGATACGAGTTATTATTTCGCGATGGCGTTGATAATGTATTTCCAGACATAGACGGTGACGAAGCAACAACGAAGCTAATCGAAGGGAGTCAGTTTAATTTTGGCTTAGAAGATTTAACTGGCAACAAACCCGCCTATATTAACTTTACCCTAGAAACCTTACTTAAAGGTTACCCTACTATGTTAGGGAAAGAGACGGTCGTTGTAGAAATCCTTGAAACAGTGCAACCAGGTAAGCGCTTACTGGCTATTGTTAAAGATTTAAAAGAAAAAGGCTACACCCTAGCGCTTGATGATTACATTCACCAACCAGTATGGCGCCATTTTTACCCATATATCGATATTATAAAAATAGACTTTTTAACCACTGATGAAAGTGCAATAAAAACCATAATTAACGATATTAAAGCCTATCCACACATCAAGCTTTTAGCTGAAAAAGTAGAAACCTATGAAGCTTATAATTTAGCTCTAGAGCTTGGGTTTGAATATTTTCAGGGGTTCTTTTTTTCAAAGCCTGAAATGGTACAAAGTAAAGCACTGCCGCCATCAGAAATGGCATTAGCAGAGCTGCTTTATGAAACCTCATCTGTTGAAATGGATCTTAAAAAGATAACCGATGTGTTTGAACGTGACGTAAATCTATCATACAAATTATTGCGTTATTCAAACTCAGCTGCGTTTGCGCGCAGAGCCGAAATAAACACAATCAAACAAGCACTCATCGTCCTTGGCGCTAACGAAATTAAAAAGCTGTTATCTTTGTTATTTGCAGCGCAAGTTTCTGCCGATAAACCTGTTGAGCTAATTAGGCTTTCGCTAACACGTGCACGATTTGGCGAACTACTTGCTATTTCACACGGGCAGTTTAAAGATACCGGTATGGCCTTTTTAACTGGCATGATGTCGCTTATGGACGCTATTTTAGATGAAACCATGGAAAGCGTTATGCAAAAGCTCCCGCTGTCTGCAGAGATAAAAGCTGCGCTATTGAATGACGAAGGCCTGCTTGCTCAGTATCTAAACTTGGTTAAGTTTTATGAGCACGCAGATTGGGAAGCCGCCAACGAAATTGCTAAACAGTTAAATTTAGGCGAAGAAGTTGCCAACGCATACCATGACGCCTTAACCTGGGTTAATGAGCAAATGCAGCTGATGGTTAAAGAATAATAAACATTAGAGCTTATTTAAGCTCAAAATACACATAAAAAAATGCCAGCAATTGCTGGCATTTTTTATAGCTGTTATTTATAAGCTTTCTAAAAAGTCTTCATCAAAGTCTTCAGGCTCTTCTTTGATTGGAGGATTGCCGTCGTATAGCTCATAAAGCTGACGCTGAAAGTATATGTCTTTAACAAACAAGTACGGGTCAAGAGAGTCATTAAGTAGGCCTTCTTGCGGGATAAGTGAAGCACGAGCTTCAACCGCTTTAAGCGCAAAAACTAAAATAGTTTGAGGCGTAGTCAGGGCGATTTCTGGTAACACAAAGTTATCAACTACATCGCCTGTTAAGTTACGTGCTGTAGTTGGTCCCATTGCTGGCAGCATAATATATGCGCCGTCGCCAACGCCCCACACGCCCAATGTTTGGCCAAAGTCTTCATCTACCAGCTCAAGTCCAAGTGAACTTGCAACATCAAAAATACCAAACACACCTACCGTAGAGTTAACTAAAAAACGCGCTAAACTCACGCCTGCGTTGCCCGCTTTACCTTGTAGCCCTGCGTTTATCATATCAACAGGCGCACTAATATTATCGGTAAAGTTAACAATCCCATTGCGTACAGGTACAGGGGTCACTTCTACATACCCTACAGCCACTGGGCGTAAAATATAAGCATCAAGAATATCCATATTAAAGTCGTACAATGGACGGTTAATGCTTTGTAGCGGGTCGCGCTCATCAACTTTGTTTTCTGGTACTTGTGCACATCCGGCTAGCACCAATAAACATAAAAAAGTAAAACTATGCTTTAACATCTAATGTCCTTAAGGTATTAATGTATCAATTTGAAGTTGGTAGTCACTTACGTTTTCACGTTGTAGTGTCTCAGAGTGACCCTCTAACTCACCACTACTTGGCATAACTGACTCATCGATTGAGATCCGCGCTGTGATCACAATATCTTTAGCACTTGATAAGTTTAACCCATCAACCATTGCATTAGCATCAGTGAGTTGCACCGTTAGCGGAAAGCTGTATTCATTTAGTTTAACAACCGCTAATGGCATAGGAGAGCCTTGAGCAGCCTTGGCAAAAATAAATAAAGTCCCCTGCTGTGGCTGCTTATCGAAAAGCTCATCCGCTAAGCTCACAGTAACACTAATAGCACTATTATCAGAGACCGGCATTACAGAGCCCTCATTTTGCATTTGTTGCTCTATATCAGAAATACGCTGCGCTATCATTGAATAACGCGTATCGCTTTTATCCATGCTTGCCAGTAATACTTCAAACGCCGCTTTGGCTTGCGGCCAGTCCTTGCGCTCATAGGCAATAAGCGCTAATAAAGAAATAGCATCAAGGTTTGTTGGTTCAACCTTTAGCACTTTAGATAGCATACCCGCTGCACGCGTCATGTTCTCTTCGCTGCCTTCAAGCAGTAAAACTTGACTGTAGCTAATGAGTACTTGCATATTGTCTGGGTTCATTCGCAGGGCTTTATCAAACGATTGCTGCGCCATATCAAATTCATTTAACGACATAGCCACACGTCCAAGCAACATCCACGCAACTTCGTCATCGCCTGATTCACTAAGCTTAGTGCGCAGCGCTAAAGCAAACGCTTGCAACTCGTTTTGAGTTAGTGGCTCACCTTTTTGCATTACCGCACGCTCGCCATAATCTGCAAGGTTATCCATTGCATCATACCACGCTGCTATTTGCTGCTGGCTCCCTGTAAAGGTGTAAAAAACACCGGTGAGGGCTAATAAAAATGCTGCGCCTGTTAAAGCAAAAATACGGTTATTACCTTTGCTATTAAGCGATTTTTCTGGTGAAAGCTCGTTCAATAAACGACGTTTTAGCTCAATAACCGATTCACTGTGGCTTTGCGCATCAATACGTTGATTGTCTAAGTCGTTTTGCAGCTCAACTAAACGCTGCTCGTAAATGCTGATCAATTCTGCATTAGCATTGTGAGTAATGGTTTGCACGCGCTCTTTTTTTAAAAAAGGCAACATAATAAAAGCCAGTGCAATTAGTGTGAGTAAAGTAAAACACGCCCACATTAAAATCATTAATTTTGCTCCTGACGTTTATTTTCTGCAATTAACTTAGCAAGTTTTGCTTCATCATCGCTGTTCCAGGTTTGCTTAACTGACGCCTTACGCTGGCGAATTACAATAAAACCAAAACCCAAAATAACAATAAGTACAGGTAAAACCCAAAGTACTAATGTGGCTGGTGTTACAGGCGGATCGTAATGAACAAAATAACCGTATCTGTCTATCATGTAATCGATTACTTCGTCTTTTGTTTTACCTTCTTTTACCAACGCGAGTACCTTGTCGCGTAAATCTTTTGCAACAATGGCATCAGAGTCTGCAATATTTTGGTTTTGACATTTAGGGCACCTGAGCTCTTTGGTTAACTCTTCAAAGCGCACAGCTTGTTGGTTATTGTCAAACTGGTAGCGATCTTGATCGGCATACACTGCCATACTTATAAAAAAGCTCAGGGTTAATAAAAACACTCGCATTAATTTAGCTCCTGCATAACAGGGGCAAATTTAGCACGCCATACGCGCGGGTTTAGATCCCCTGTATGGTGTAATAAAATTTTACCCGTTTTATCCACTAAAAATGTTTCAGGGGCACCCGATACACCTAAATCAAGTGACAAGGTACGGTGCAAGTCTAAAATATTAAATTGGTATGGGTCGCCAGCACGGCTGAGCATATCGCTCACATCGGTGCGCAAAGCCTGCATATCAAATGGGCCATCAAAATCGGCATCGTACCCTTGTACATAGTACAAACCAATAATTTTTACGCCTTGCTCGCGTAGCTTAGTTAAATACCCTAGTTCAACTAAACATGTAGGGCACCAAGTCCCCCATACATTAAGTAAATAAACTTCGCCTTTTAGGCTTTCATCTGTCCAGCGCTTATCATCTTGCATTAAATCAGGCAGGTTAAACGCAGGCATCGTTTGGCCTAGTCGTCCGGTTTGAATTTCACGCGGGTTGGCAAACAAACCTTGATACAAAAATACACATAAAAATATGAATATTAATAACGGTGCTAAAGCTAAAATTTTACGGTTCATTACGCATTCTCCAACGCTTTTTTGCGTGTACTTGCTGATGTACGGTAGCGTTTATCGAATAAAATCATAAACCCTGCAAGCGATATAAGTACACCGCCTATCCACATCCAACGCACGAACGGTTTGTGATAAATACGCAGTGACCATGCCCCTTTACTTAATTGCTCACCGAGCGCTAAATATAGGTCGCGAGTAAAGCCGGCATCAATTGCCGCTTCGGTCATAAATTGCATACCGATATCGTATTTGCGTTTTTCTGCATGTAACTCAGTCACTAGCTTATCGTTATTAAATACCGACACTACACCAGCATGTCCACTGTAGTTAGGGCCGCGTATTGCTTTAACGCCATCAAATCGGTATTCGTATTGGTTAAGCGTGACAATATCGCCTTGCTTCATAGAAACATCACGCTCCACCGAGTACGCCGAAGTAAGCGTAACGCCAGCAATAACAAATGCTAAACCAACGTGACCTAGCACCATAGCCCAGTAGCTAATACCTAAACGTTTAATGCCTTCTTTTAGCGTTCCGTGAACCGACGCCTTAGCGTATAAATCTATGGCAGTAGAGACAGCAACCCATACACCTAAGGTAGTGGCTAATAATGTAAGTGGTTTTACGACATCGTAGCTTGAGAACAACCACGCACAGGTAATAACAACACTTATTAACACACCTATTAATACTTTATTTTGTAGTACAGCCCACTTGTTTTGTTTCCAACGAAGAAATGGCCCAATTCCCATTAATATGGCAAATGGTACTAATAAAATGGCAAACATTTTATTAAAGAACGGTTCGCCAATAGAAATACTGCCTAGGCCCATTTCTTTATGCACCATAGGTAACAAAGTACCTAAAAGAACAATTAATGTGGCTACCACTAAAAATATGTTGTTAAGCCATAACGCCACTTCGCGTGATACAAACTTGTAACGGCCTTCGCTTTTAACTTGTGATACGCGCAGCGCATACAACGATAAACCGCCGCCAACAACAATGCCTAAAAAGGCTAGAATGAATAAACCTCTATCGGGGTCAGTGGCAAATGCATGCACCGATACAATAATGCCTGAGCGAACAATAAAGGTGCCTAATAAGCTTAGGGAAAATGCAGCGATGGCAAGCAGCACAGTCCACGATTTAAATACACCGCGCTTTTCTGTCACGCTCAAAGAGTGCAATAAAGCCGTAGCAACTAGCCAGGGCATAAGCGATGCGTTTTCTACCGGATCCCAAAACCACCAGCCACCCCAGCCAAGCTCAGAGTAAGCCCACCAGCTGCCTATGGTTATTCCTAAACTTAAAAAGCCCCAAGCAGTCATCGTCCATGGGCGAGACCATTTAGCCCAGGTGTTATCAAGTTTACCTGTTAAAAGTGCTGCAATAGCAAATGAAAACGCAACCGATAACCCCACATATCCCATATACAGTAATGGCGGATGAATGATCATACCTGGGTCTTGTAGAAGCGGATTTAAATCACGCCCTTCAACAGGGAAATACGGCAGTAAGCGTTCAAATGGGCTTGAAAGCAGTAGTGTGTACATCATAAAACCGACACCTAAAAAGCCAAGCACACCTAAAACACGTGCACGCAACACCCAAGGTAGCGATTTAGAACGCATAGCAACCACGGCGGTCCACCCTGCTTGCATTACAAGCCACAGTAAAATAGCGCCTTCGTGCCCACCCCACGTAGAGGTGATTTTATAATACCAAGGCAACGTACTACTTGAATGATACGCCACATAAGATACCGTAAAGTCATCAGTTAAGCTGGCATAGATAAGCGCAGCAAACGAGAGAAGTACAAAAGCAAACTGCCCAACGGCTAAAGATGGGGCCGCACGCATTAAACGAAGATTACCGGTATGCGCGCCCCATAGCGGAAAAATACACAGTAAAACGCTTAGCACCATAGCAAGCGTTAAAGAAAAATAACCAAGTTCTGGGATCATATTAGCTACCGCTATCTAGGTTGTATTTTGGTTTTTCGTGTTTAATTCCTTTTACGGCTTCTGCAACTTCTGCTGGCATGTATTCTTCATCATGCTTAGCCAGTACTTCAAAAGCTTCAATCACGTTTGGTTCTACAAGCACACCTTGCGCTACAATACCTTGGCCTTCGCGAAATAAGTCAGGCAAAATGCCTTGGTATTTAATTGTTACCAATGGCCCGGTATCAATCAGTTTAAAGCTGACTTGTAAACTTTGTTCATTTCGAACGACAGAACCCGGCACAACCATACCGCCAATACGCAACTTTTGCCCTATTTGCGGCTTTTCTTTATCTGGGCCTTTGCCGTCTATTAGCTCGCTTGGTGTATAAAATAAGTTTATGTTTTCTTGTAGTGCATAAAGCACTAGGCCTACAGAGGCACCAATACCAAACAGTACTGCAATAATTACCAATAGGCGTTTTTTACGTCTTGGGTTCATGAGATTTGTTCCTGCTTCGCTTTTTTAATTCGCGCTTCACGCGCAACTTGCTGCTCTACTGAGGCCATAATACGTTTTGTATCACGTAAAGAGCTAAATAAAATGCCCAACAAAATTAAGGCGCATGTACCAAATGAAAGCCACACGTAAAACCCGTAGCCTCCCATTGCAATAAAATCAGAAAAAGAGTCAAACTGCATAATTTACCCCTTACTTAACAAGGCTCGAACCCAAGGTCGATGCTTTTCACGTTGTAATATTTCATTTTTAAGGCGAATTAACGTTACAGTGCCCACAAACGCTGCAAATGCTAAAATGTTTACCATAAGCGGCCAAAACATACTTGGGTCAATGGCTTTTGTATCAAGCTTTGTGATTGTTGCGCCTTGGTGCAGAGTGTTCCACCACTCTACGGAGTAGTGAATAACAGGTAAATTAATTACCCCTACAATGGCTAAAATAGACGCTGCGCGCCCTGCTGATTTTTTATCTTCAAAGGCATGGTAAAGCGACAGCACGCCTAAGTATAAAAACAATAAAATAAGTTCAGAGGTTAAACGTGCATCCCATACCCACCAAGCACCCCACATAGGTTTACCCCATGCAGCGCCGGTAATTAAGGCAATAGCTGTAACACAAGCTCCCACCGGGGCAATAGCAATTACAGCAAGTTCAGCGTTACGTAATTGCCACACTAAAGCGACAATAGCTGCTATAGCCATAGAAGAGTATGCGCCCATAGACAAAATAGCCGATGGAACATGAATGAAAATAATACGGTAGCTGTCTTTTTGTTGATAATCAGCCGGTGCAAAACCTAAGCCCCAAATCCAACCAACAAGCATACTTATAACCGTAACAACGGCAAAATAAGGCAGTAACGTATTACATAATTGATATGCGCGCTCTGCTTTTGCGTAGGGATGTAACCACTTCCACATATTAACTTACACTCACTTTTAATGCTGACGATATGGCGATGGGTGCGCACATAATAGCAACTACTAACATGGCCCCAAGAATGGCAAGCTGCCCGCTATAATCCAGCGACATAGTACTGGTATCAATGGCTGACGTTGCAAAAATTAAAACAGGAATATACAAAGGCAACACTAATAGGCTCATTAAAATGCCGCCTTTTTGTAATCCCACAGTAAGGCCAGCCCCAATTGCACCAATAAAGCTTAATAGTGGCGTGCCTAATAATAATGTTAATACGGTCGCTAACAGCGCAGAGCTCTCTAAATTAAGCAATAAAGCAAATAACGGTGTCATTAATACTAATGGTAAACCGGTAACAACCCAATGCGCCGCGACTTTAGCCAACACGGTGAGTGATAGCGGGTACGATGAAGCAATTAGCTGCTCCAACGAGCCATCGTTATAGTCGTCTCTGAATAATTTATCGAGTCCAAGCATGGTAGAGAGCAAAGCTGCTACCCAAATAATACCTGGCGCCATTCTGTTTAATAGACCGGGCTCTGGGCCAATTGCTAACGGAAATAAAGAAATAACAATGAGAAAAAACAAGATAGGATTGATAATTTCAGCACGCTGGCGAAACGCAAGCTTTACATCTTTACTAAATACCGCACTAAACAGCAGCCAATATGAATGTTGACGAGTCATCAGTAACGATACTCCAAGGTCACCGTTTGTAGGTTTTCAAACTGTGTTGTTAAATCTTGATGGGTTGTTAGTAAAATAGCGCCACCACTTTTTAAGTGCTCAGAAAAACGTTGTTGTAAAAATGCAACGCCATTTTTATCAAGTGCAGTAAAGGGTTCATCAAGCACCCATAGTTTTGCATCGCTTAACCATAATCGCACTAAAGCGACACGACGCTGCTGCCCTGCAGAGAGCATTCTTACTGGCACATCTTCAAGGCCCACTAAGCCAAGCTTAGCTAAAATTGGATATAAGTCGGGCTCATTTGTATAGCCGTTAATGCGTAACCAATGGCGTACGTTTTCCAGTGCGCTGAGCTGCACATTGACACCGGTTTTATGGCCTATAAATAGCAGGTCTGTGGCGTACTCTTCATAATGCTTGGTAATAGCTTGCTGGTTATAAAAAATAGCGCCTTCATCAGGCACACTAAAGCCTGCGACAATACGCAATAATGATGTTTTGCCAGCCCCGTTAGGACCCGCTAATTGCATGATTTGACCGCTATTTAGGCTAAAATTAAGATCCGCAAACAAACAACGTTCTTGCTTGATGCAGGTGACGGACTTAATGTGTAACAAGATGACGTTTCTCTATGCCAAAAATTAGGCGTTAGTCTACCATAATGATAGGGTAATACGAATATTGCTTTAAAATCGATTCACGAAAATTAGCGAAAACTTGATTTAAAATAATGAATAATCCAACGCAAATCACATTATCTAATTCATTGGTTAATAACCAAAGCGCCCCGAGCACTTCGCACGAATTAGTACAATTACCAGAGCAGGTACTTGCGGCTAAAAATATTCAGTTTTCAAAAGGCTCAATTACACTCGATGTTTTAATAGATAAACACTGGCAAACTCTACGCTTAGGCATAACGCATCCCCCTCAAAATACAGACAAAATAGCAAGTGCTAACATACAGCTCAGCGCTGATGGAAAGCAGCTAAATATTACTCCTAACAATACCAATATTACACTTAGCAACGCATCACAACTGCAGCGTTTTTTAAATTATGTTAGTACCGGTAGTGAAATACAAAGTAAACCCTTGCCAGTCAATGTACAGCTTTCGCCGTCACCGCAGCTTATGATACCTAGCCTTAATGCCAGTATTGCAATTAACAAAGAAACCGCACAGCTGTTAAATACCGAGCAGCCATTACAGGTACTTATTAATACAACCAATAAAGGCGCACAAATAAATGTTATTAACCGCTTTGCTGACACCGTCCATACTCAAACTCTCAGCCAGCATAAAATTTCGCAGCTATTAACTAACTTACTGCCCAGCGCGCAACTACAAGCAACGCCTAAATTAGCTATTATTTCGCACCCTCAGCATAGCGGCTCGTTCACAACACCGATAACTAATAAACAGCTTAGTGAATTGCCTAGCAAGCCCGTGGCAGTCAATATTACCAATAAAGCAGATAAGCTGCTCATTAAAACTAACTTACCTAAAATGCAGGTCGCACTTAATAACTCATTTAGTAAACCCTTTACCGACTTGGTTTTATCACAGCAGCAAAATGCAGCCAGACCCCCCGCTGATAAAACAAGCCCGCAGTTAAGTGCACAAAGCCCTATAAAGTCATGGTTACAAAGCAGCTTTAGTGATTTAAAAACGCGAATTAACGATGCCGTTAAATACTTTGAAAACAAACCCTTTGCGAGTAAAACACCACCTTTGCAGGCTCAACAAGCTAAGCTTGATGTAAATAAAACGCCGACACCAATAAACACGCTAACAAACCCTAATTTAAGCAAGCTAAATATAACCGCAGAAGTGGCTAATCATTCTTTTACCCCTAACAGCCCTTTAGCTAAACACTTTGCGCAGCTGCCTCCTTTAGTGCAAATAACCCAGCAATTAAAGGCGAGTGTGTTGTTATGGCAATCAGCAAACAACACAGCTCAGCCCCAAGCAGTGAGCGCCCAACCAACAAATGTAAGTACGCAAGGCAACGCTTCTGCGCCGCTGAGTTTAAAAACACTACATGCCACAACTTCACAGGTAAATACTCCCAATCAACCCAGTTTGTCTCACTCGCTTTTTAACACAGCTGTAAGTCAGCAGTTACAACCAACAGAAGCTAAACTTTTAACCTCGCTTTTAAATTTGCCAACAGAGAGTGAGCGCCCAAATAGTGCTTCCAACCCTAAGACATTGTTGAGTAGCCAAATTACTGACATAGCAAGTAAAGCTACACAAAATACACCTGATCTTACGCGTTTAGTGAATCAAGCTTTTAATAGAATGGTCTCCAGTACTAATGTGCACCCAGCCACCATACAACGAGAGCTTTTAAGTACCTTACAACCGCTTACTACGCCAAACGACACACTACAAAGTAGCTTTACAAAAGGGCTTGAGCAACTTGCGGTTACTATTTTAGCGGCGCCAATAATAAGCCAACCAAGTACTTCGCTAACGTTTAATAACCACACAGGCGTGGATGCCCTACTTAATGTGCTTTTACCTACTTTTAAAGTAGGTAATGGCGCGGAAAAACTATTAGAGCAACTTCAACTAACACAAATACAAGAGCTTGCCCCAGAGCTGCTACAAGTTAAAAATACCCTTAGCCAAGTACAAGTAACTACGCCAAACCAACAAAGCGACACAAACCCGCTAGCACAGTTTTTATTTCCGATGAAACTTCCGCCTGAAGCGGGACAAACAGAGATAACCTTAGGGCAATATAAAAAAGCCAGTGTAGATAAAACCGAAAAAAACGTGTGGTTTGTTAGATTAAATTTTGATTATGCACAGCAAGGGCAATTACAAATAGTGGCTGAGCTTATGGACAAAGCGCTCGATTGCCAGCTGCTTGCCTCTAGCCAAGAAGTAAGTGCAATTGCACACCCTCACTTAGATAGCCTCAGGGCTAAATTAGCTCAGCATGGCTTGCAAGTAGGCGAGCTAAACTTAAAACGCGCAGATGCTAGTCATCAAGCGTTTTATCAATCGCATGCCATTATAAATATTAAGGTTTAACATGACTGACACCTCTAATTTAGCAGCAAATAATAAATCTGCGATTGGCCTGTTGTATGAAGCAGGAAGTACCCCCGCGGTAAGTGTAAAAGGGTTTGGCGAGTTGGCCGATGAAATAATCGCAGCAGCAAAACAAAAAGGCATTATGATCCACCAAGATGAAGCACTTGCTAAAACACTCTCACACTTAGGATTGGGAGAGGAAATACCTAAAGAGCTTTATTATGTTATTGCTGAATTGATTGCTTTTTCGTACGTGCTTCGTGGGCAGTTCCCACCTGGCTGGCAAGACTTTCAAGGTAAGCTAAATGTAAAGGCCTAACTAGGTGGATGAATTATACCTACCCCCTTTATTAAGTATTACTGCACATTGGTATTACGTGTAGTTAAAAGCAAAAAAGACGCTAGGCGTCTTTTTGTTTATGTAACGAAAATAATAGTTCAGCCTCAGCCCTAGGAAGCTCGCACTCGCGTATCACCTCATCTAAATCTGCGCCAAGCTCAACCATTTTAACAGCACGAGAATATATTTTTGCGTCTGGGTCATCATATTTTTGGGCAGCTTGTTGTTGCATCAACTCTTGATTTTGTTGCTCAACTTCAAGTACGCGCTTACCAATACTTAAAAGCCCTGTTCTGAGCTCAGACACTTCACTGCGTAATATATGTGTTTGCTCTGAGGTATCTTTTAATTGCTGTGATACCGCATTAAGCTCCGCCGACTGTTTATTTTTTAATGCAACAATTAGCGCTAGGGATATTAAACCTATCCCTAGCGCTGCTATTGCGATACTGAGTAACAACATAATTTTAGTGGTAAAGCTTAAATATCGCTTAACTCATCCCATTCGTCATCGCTAAGTAATTTATTTAAATCGACTAAAATAAGTAATTCGTTATCGCGGTTACATACACCTTGGATAAACTTAGCGCTTTCTTCGGTACCAACATTTGGGGCGCTGTCTATTTCAGAGCTGCGTAAATACACAACTTCAGAAACACTATCAGCTAAAATACCAATTACTTGCTCTTCTGCTTCAATAATTAAAATGCGAGAGTTATCAGTTGCATCTGCAGCAGGCAAACCAAAGCGTGCACGAGTATCAATAACAGTGACTACGTTACCACGTAAATTTATAATGCCAATAACGTATGAAGGTGCTCCAGGTACTGGGGCAATTTCGGTATAACGTAAAATTTCTTGCACCTGCATTACGTTGACGCCATACGTTTCTTCTTCAAGCTTAAACGTTACCCACTGTAAAATTTCATCGTTGTTATCTGCGTTTTTATTCGCTGATAATAGTCTATCTTCGCTCATGCTGTTACCCCGTAATGGTCGTTACTACTGACGGCTATCTAAGCCTTTTTCTAATAGTGCATTTAAATTATCTACATCTATTAAAGCACACATTTTTTCTTTAATAACACCGGCAAGCCAAGGGCGTTTGCCACTGTTTTTTCGCCATTTTACATCTTCTTTACTCAATGTAATGTTATTTATTAACTTTTCAGCCAATAAACCCCAGTTGCTATCGCCTAAGGTTATTAAATACTGATAATTAAGAGACGCCTCTAACTTTTCATCGTACTTTTCAGGCATTACCCAACGGGCAGTATCAACTACGTTTAGCTTTTCATCTCTATTAAGCATAACGCCTTTAAACCACTTTGGCTTACCAAATAAATGATTTACTTCACCTAATTGATGAATTCCTCCAAGCGCTTTCAAAGGAACAGCCAATGTTAAGCCAGCCACTTCAAAAAACAGAGCCTGAAATTCACCTTCAAAGTAATCTTCTTGGCTATGTAATAAAGGAGCAGGTTCTGTACTTAACTGGGTTTGCACCTCAGGTGTCTCTACTGGCTCAGGCTCAATAGGTGCCGGTGGCGAAATAGTGGCGTCAGCCTCGCTATTACTCTCTTTTACTTGCAAAGAATAAAGCTGCTCGGTTACTTTTAATTGCGCTTTGGGCTTTAAAAGTTCTTCGTCGTTTTGTAAGGCACTAGGTACTTGCTCAAGTAGCTTTGCTACAGGCTCAAGGTTTTCCTCAGGTTCGTCTTCGCATAATAGCGCCCCTAAGTATTGAGTCATTACTTTTTCATTAGCAAATAATTGCTTACTCATTCATTAACCTTGTCCAATTAAATAATCTAATAACGCTTTATAAGCGTAAACCCCACGCGAACGTGGGCAAAACTCTATGGGTACCTTTTGTGCAAGGCTTGCATCTCTAAACTTTGTATCAACGGGGATCACCCCTGGCCATACTTTATCTTTATATGTATTTTGTAACGTTTTGTAGGCTTCAAGCGACGCTTTTGTGCGCTTATCATACATAGTAGGGATTATAGTATATTGGTACTGTTTCGCTTGAGAGCTTTGCATTAATTCCATAGTGCGCATCATTCTATCAAGCCCTTTGAGCGCCAAAAACTCAGTTTGCACAGGCACTAAAATACGTTCGCTGGCGGCTAATGCGTTCACCATTAAAACACCTAAAACGGGCGGGCAATCAAGCAGCGCATAATCGTAATGTTCACTAATTTTTGCAAGTGTTTTTTTTAAAATTAAGCCCATTCCCGTTTTATTGCCCATGCTTCTATCGAGGGTTGCTATAGCCATCGTCGCGGGCAATATATCCAGGTTTTCCATGGTAGAGGGGCACAATGCTTGAAGTATTTCTTCACTTTGCATTGAGGTGCCGCGAGCAAAAATATCGTACACACTGACTTCTAAATCTTCAGAATCAATACCAAAATAGTACGTTAGTGAGGCATGAGGGTCGGTATCTATGAGTAATACGCGTTTACCTTGCAAGGCCAAAATACCAGCAAGACTGACAGCCGTTGTGGTTTTACCTACACCGCCCTTTTGATTTGCTACTGTCCAAATCTTCACATTAAGTCCTAATTACTGTTCATTGCGCGTGGTGATTCTGATGCCACCATGAGGTAAACGAATTATTTTAATAGAGTTATCATCAGAGGGAAGTTCGACCTCTGGCTCAGGCGCAGCTTGTTGCACTTGCTCATCAGGCTCAGCTTCATTTTCGGTGGTTTGTTGTACTAAGCCATACTTAGAAAGCGCAATAACAACTTTACGATTCTCTGCTCGACCCGCTGCGGTGTCGTTTTCGGCAAAAGGTGAGTATTGCCCATACCCCTCGATTGCCATTCTAGCTGGGTTAATTCCTAACGTTTCTAATTCAACTAAAATAGAGGTCGCACGTGCAACTGACAACTCCCAGTTAGAGCGAAACATTTCATTGCGAATACTTTCGTTATCTGTGTAACCTCTTACCCTTATGTAGTTATCTACTGGGGCAATAATATCTTTTACAATTTTTACGACTTGCTTAGCTCGCGCATGGGCCACAGAGCTACCACTTGAGAACAGCATTCCTGAACTTAGCTCAATAATAAGCCAATCTTGATTGAGCTCTAAACTGGCTTCTCCATCACGAATTTCATCAATAAGTGCTGAATGTAATTTAGTTAACAAACTATCGAGTGGTTTACCTAAATGTTTTTGTTTTATATTGCTGGTATCACTATGCCCATCTAACAGCTCTGGGCCAGACTCCTGTTTTTGAATGCTCTCACCGTACAATATCTCTTGCTCAGGGGTAACTCGGTCAGTAAGTAGCCCTTCACCTGTAACGCCCTCACCTTGTTGCGATTGCTGCCTTGCTGATTTGTCAAAAACCTGTTCTAGGGAGTCTGAGAGGATTTGAAAACTTTCTTCTTTATTTATGGCAATGGCATACATAACCACAAAAAAGGCAAACATAATGGTCATGTAATCAGCATAAGAGACTAACCAACGTTCTGTATGTTGATTTTTTTCAGCTGATTGACGTAAGCGCCGGCGTAACATAAAAGTTACTCTACCACGACATTAGGGCGCTCTGTGCGATAAGCTTCAAGCTTTAATTCTATGTTTATAGGACTTTCGCCAAGGCTTATAGCAATCACCCCTTCGGCCATCATTTCATGGTAAAGCATTTTTTGCTCTACTCGCTGCTTAAGCTTATTGGCCATAGGTAAAAATAATAAGTTAGCTAAACCCACCCCATATATTGTTGCAA
The DNA here is from genome assembly GCF_024518735.1 of Pseudoalteromonas agarivorans. Lineage (NCBI taxonomy): Bacteria > Pseudomonadati > Pseudomonadota > Gammaproteobacteria > Alteromonadales > Pseudoalteromonadaceae > Pseudoalteromonas > Pseudoalteromonas agarivorans. Next base: position 56,421 of record NZ_JANIGJ010000008.1, on the reverse strand, counting down.
TAAATGCGGTGGCGACCCCTGCACCTAGCTTTTGAGGGTCAGTAATAAATGACATTGCTTGAATAAGACCAAGTACAGCCCCTAAAATGCCTATAGTTGGGCTATATCCGCCCATGGCTTCGTACACTTTACTTGCTTCAAGTAAGCGGTCTCGTTCAAGCATTAAATCTATTTCTAAGGTGTCGCGTAGCTTTTGCTCCGAACACCCATCTACTAGTAAGCTAAGCCCTTTTGCTGCATAAGGATCTGGGTGACTAAGTGCCTCTTTTTCAAGCGCTAAGTACCCTTCCTGGCGAGCTTTATGCGACCACGTTTTAATTTGCTCTATGGCTTGCTCAATATTGTACTGGGGTGAAAAAAACACCCAATGGCTCATGCTTAGCGTTTTTTTAAAGGTGCTTGTCGCCGTTTGCAACATAACAGCCCCTAAGGTGCCGCCAAGTACAATAATAAGTGCAGGGCCATTAAATAACGCCGTGACAACGCCACCCTCTAAAGAGTAACCAATCGCTATAGCGCCCAGCGCAATGATTAACCCTAAAACAGAGAGCTTATCCACAACCAGTCTCTCTTTTTATTCTTGCTGCTACGTCGTTTAACGCTAAATGCTCAGAGGCAAGCCCAGCGTTGGCAATGGCTTGAGGCATACCGTATACCACACAGCTTTTTTCATCTTGCGCCCAAATTGTTGCGCCAGATTGCTTAAGCATTCGCGCGCCATCACGCCCATCAGCGCCCATGCCGGTTAAAACAATAGCAAGTACATCTCCTTGGTAGCTTTTGGCAACACTTGCAAAAGTAACATCAACGCTTGGTTTGTAGCTTATACGTTCACTATTATCTTCAAATACACGCAGCGTTTTGTTACCACTTCGCCCCTCTACCATCATTTGCTGTCCACCAGGTGCTAAGTAGGCTGTGCCGGCTTCTAGCCTGTCACCTTGTTGCGCTTCTTTAACGCGTATTTTGCAAAGGCTATTTAAACGTGCCGCAAACGCAGGCGTAAATGCCGCCGGCATGTGCTGAATTAACAAAATAGGGTGTGCAAAGTTAGCAGGTAATTGGGTTAATATGGTTTGTAAAGCAACTGGCCCGCCAGTTGAAGTGCCAATAGCCACTATTTGATAGTGTTTACCGCTGGCACGCGTGGGCATACTGGGTGTAGTTGTTGTCTGCACTGGGGCAGCACGTTGAAAGCTTCTATCAGGTTGTTTAAGCGAAGAGCTTGTTGTGGCTAGTTTGCTTGCAGGTGGAGCAGTAGTATTACTTGATGTTAATGGCCTAACAGGGCGTGGTGCACGCCTGCGACCAATTTCCTTCACTTTGGCTTGCAATAACTTGATTGCATCTTCGTTATTTCGTGCAATGTCTTCAAACTTTTTCGGTAAAAAGTCCATAGCTCCGGCATCAAGTGCATCTAAAGTTGCGGTTGCACCGTCGCGGGTTAATGAAGAAAACATAAGTATTGGCGTTGGGTTACTCGCCATAATTTCTTTTACTGCGCTAATACCATCAAGCACAGGCATTTCTACATCCATGGTGATCATATCTGGACGTAACTGCGCTGTTTTTTCTACGGCTTCTCTACCGTTAACAGCAAAACCTATTACTTCAATACCGCTGTCTTGTTCAAGAATTTCGCTTACTCGACGGCGAAAAAAACTGGAATCGTCAACAACTAAAACTTTTACGGCCATTGCGCTCTCTTATTAAATTTATGTGTAGGCATACACAGGTATGCCTACATTTTATCCTGCGTAATGCTTAAGCATATTAGGTACATCCAGAATCAGCGCAATACCACCGTCAGATGTAATTGTTGCACCAGCCATTCCAGGCGTACCTTGTAATAACGCATCAAGAGGCTTAATAACAACTTCTTCTTGGCCAATTAATGAATCAACCACAAAGCCAACTTGCTGAGTACCTATTTGTACAATTACCACATGACCTTGCGCTTTTCGCTGAGAACAATCAGCACCTTTAACTAGCCAATGCTCTAAGTAAAATAGCGGTATCGCTTTTTTACGAACAATAATTGTAAGCTGACCATCTACCACATTGGTTTTGGTTAAATCTAAGTGGAATATTTCACTCACACCAGCAAGTGGTAACGCAAACGTTTGCTCACCAACAATAACCATCAGCGTAGGTAAAATAGCCAGTGTTAATGGTACTTTTATCTCTAAAATAGTCCCTACGCCCAACTCTGACTGTATACTCACAGAGCCATTAAGCTGCGTAATTTTAGTTTTTACTACATCCATGCCTACGCCACGACCAGAAATATCAGATATCTCTTCTTTGGTCGAAAAGCCTGGTGCAAATATTAAGTTATACGCTTCTGTATCTGTTAAGCGACTTGCCTGATCATGATCAATAACGCCTTTACTGATCGCTATTTTTTTCAGTTTTTCCGCATCCATACCTGCACCATCATCTTTAATGGTTAACAAAATATGGTCGCCTTCTTGCGAAGCCGATAATGTAACGTTACCAGTTCTAGGCTTACCCGCAGCTTCACGCGCTGCTGGCATTTCAATTCCGTGGTCAACTGAGTTTCGTACTAAATGCACCAACGGATCGGCCAGTGCCTCAACTAAGTTTTTATCTAAATCGGTTTCTTCACCTACAAGCTGTAAATCAATTTCTTTATTTAAGCTACGGGCTAAGTCACGTACTACGCGAGGGAATCGGCCAAACACTTTTTTGATAGGCTGCATTCGCGTTTGCATTACTGCACCTTGAATATCAGCAGTGACCACATCAAGATTTGATATCGCCTTACCCATCGCTTCACTGTCTGTATTGGTCGCTAAACTGACCAACCTATTTCGTACTAATACCAACTCGCCAACCATATTCATTATTTGATCTAAACGCTTTGTATCAACACGTACTGTGGTTTCAGCAGGTGGAGGCGTAGCTTTTTTAGGTGCAGCGCTACTCGCTGGTTTTTCAGCCACTTTAGGTGTAGGCGCAGCGGCTTTTGCCGCCGGAGCTTGTTTTACTGCAGGTACTGGCGTAGGTTTTGCTGGCGTTTGTGCTACAGGTGCAGCCTTAGGTGGCTGCGGTGCAGGTGTGTCAGCTTCTTTTGATTCTGGTGCGGCACCTTTACCATGCAATTCATCAAGCAGTGCTTCAAATTCATCATCGCTGATTTCATCATCACCGCTATCATTTGTAACAGCCGCTGGTGGTGCTGTGTGTTTTACTTCTGGCTCACTGCTTGAAGTATCTCCTGCAACCGGACCAAAACTACCTACACCGTGTAATTCATCTAATAAACTGTCAAATTCATCATCGGTTATATCTGAACTTGAATCTGGCTCTGCACTTGGTTGCGACACTGGGCTTTGCCCTTTGCCGTGTAGCTCATCGAGTAAGCTTTCAAATTCATCTTCTGTAATTTCATCAATTTGCGTGCTATCTGCTGAAGGGCTTGAACCTGCCACATCAAATAGTTCATCAAATGCAAATGGGTCTTCATCATCTGTTGCGCTAACGGGAGCTGCGGGTTCTTGTTCAACAACTTCGGGGGCTGTTTCAGTAAGCTCGTCATCCGTAGGCGGTTGACCAAGTTTGTGAAGGGTTTCTAATAATTGAGGGTCTGCTGGGTCTGGCTGTTCGCGGTTTTGAATAGTGGCAAACATTTCATTAATGGTATCTAGTGCTTGTAAAATCACATCCATTAATTCTGAATTAACAGTTCTAACCCCTTGGCGTAAGAGATCAAATACGTTTTCAGCACCATGACAGGCATCAACAAGCTCAGTCATAGCTAAAAAGCCTGCCCCCCCTTTTACGGTATGAAAGCCCCTAAAAATAGCATTTAGTAACTCAGTATCTTCTGGGTTATTTTCTAGCTCAACTAACTGTTCAGATAAAAGCTCTAGGATTTCTCCAGCCTCTACAAGAAAGTCTTGTAAAATATCTTCATCGACTTCAAAGCTCATGCAGTTACTCTCCTCTTAGAAGCCCAAACTTGATAATAGGTCATCGACCTCGTCTTGGTCAGATACAACATCATTTCGCGACTCTTTATCAATAATAGGGCCTTCAGGACCTGCTAATGTTTGTGCGGCAACCAGTTCTTCTGTTTCTTGTTGTTCTTTACTTTCAACAATGCTGTCATCTTGTGCAGCAAATGCTGTTAAAAGGTGGATTAAACTTTCTTCTACTTCTCTGACTAATTCAATTACACGGCGGATAACCTGGCCGGTTAAATCTTGAAAATCCTGCGCCATTAGTACATTGGTCATTAAAGTTTGCAACTCATCGGTTTTATGATGAGAGCTGTTCATAAACTTGTCGATGCTGTGGCATAAGGTTTTAAACTCGCCCAGCTCTATTTCGCGGTTCATAAGCCTATCCCAAGTAGGCTTAATATGTGCAATTTCATCTGCTAGCTGCTGCGCAATAGGAAGGCTTGCTTCGACCGCATCCATTGTCTTATTAGCTGCATTTTCTGTCATTTCCATGACATAGTTTAAGCGCTTTTTCGCATCCGGTATTGCATCAGTGGTTAAATCGGTTAAACGCGTATCAAGTTCAAAGCTTTTAAGGGCTTCGTGTAATTGGCGTGTTAACTTACCTACTTCAGCAAAAAGCTGCGATTGCTCTTGAGAGGCAGTATCTAAAATTAATTGATCTGCTTTATCTTGCTCACCGTTTTCTAAAAAAACGACGAGCTGACGAGCTTGTTCTAAAGTAATTTGAGGCGCAGCTGGTGCTGACATAAGCCTCTCCTCTCATTAACCTAAGCGTTCAAACACTTTTTCTAATTTAGTTTTCAAAGTACCAGCAGTAAATGGCTTAACAATATAGCCATTAACACCTGCTTGCGCTGCCGCTATTATTTGTTCTTTTTTAGCTTCTGCCGTCACCATTAAAACCGGAATATGTTTTAATTTTTCGTCAGCTCTAATGGCTCTTAGCAAGTCAATACCCTGCATGCCTGGCATGTTCCAATCGGTTACAACAAAGTCAAAAACCTGATTTTGCAACATAGGTAATGCTGTAGAACCATCGTCAGCTTCTTGAACATTCGTGAACCCTAGGTCACGCAACAGATTTTTTATAATACGTCTCATTGTAGAGAAATCATCAACAACAAGAATTTTCATGTTTTTATCCAAAACATCCTCCGGTGAGGTCTTAACCTATAATTTACTTACTACTAGTTTATCCAGTCATTGATTTTTGCTTTGAGCTTAATCATCGCCTGACCATGTATCTGACTTACACGCGATTCACTTACATCGAGTATATGCCCAATTTCTTTTAAATTCATTTCATCGTTGTAATACAAAGAAAGCACCATTGCATCTCGCTCTGGTAAAGACTTTATTGCCTCTAACAATGAATTATTAAACCGTTCATTTTTAACATTATTAAATGGTTTGTCTAGCGCTAAATCTTGACCTGCAGGGCTAATAACATCTTCATCTACCCCTAGGTCTTCTATACCAAGCACTTTACTGGAATTAACATCATTTAAAATATGATGGTATTCTTCTAGCGAAATATCAAGTTTTTCAGCTACTTCAGTATCTTTTGGTTCTCTATTTAAGCTATTTTCTAATTCTGTGATGGTTTCGGCTACTAATCGGCTTTTGCGGTGCACCGAACGTGGTGCCCAATCCCCTCTGCGCATTTCATCAAGCATAGCGCCGCGAATACGAATACCAGCAAACGTTTCAAAGCTTGCCCCTTTACTGGCGTCAAAGTTTTTTGAGGCCTCGATAAGGCCAATCATTCCCGATTGGATTAAGTCATCAAGCTGAACGCTAGGAGGAAGACGAGCTATTAAATGGCACGCCACTTTTTTGACAAGCGACGCGTGCTTTTCAACAATCACATTTAAATTTTGTGTTGATTGATATCCCATAGCTCTTTTCACCGATGTTGTCATAATCAGCCGTTTACTAGCTTCTCAATGAAAAACTCTAAATGTCCTGAAGGTTGATTAGGTATAGGCCATTTTACTGCTTTTGTCGCTAATGTTTTAAACGCGACTGCTGCTGGTGAATTAGGGAAAAGATCGACAATTACTTTTTGTTTGCGCGTAGATTTACGCATATTTTCATCATATGGAATAGTCGCAACAAGCTCCATAGACACATCTAAAAAGCGGTCTGTTACTTTAGAGAGCTTTGCAAAAAGCTCTTGGCCCTCGCGCATACTGCGCACCATGTTTGCAACAATTTTAAATTTATAAACGCCATGCTCGCGGCTAAGTACTTTAATAAGCGCGTAGGCATCAGTAATAGAGGTCGGCTCGTCACACACCACCACCATGACATCTTGCGCTGCACGAGAAAAACTCAGCACCATGTCAGAAATACCAGCGGCGGTATCTACAATTAAAATATCAAATTCGGTATTAAGCTCACTAAAGGCACGAATTAACCCAGCATGCTCAGATGGGGTTAGCTCCACCATACTTTGCGAGCCTGATGTAGCAGGCACGATTTTAATACCGCCTGGGCCTTCAACTAAAATCTCGTCAAGTTCGCACTCGCCTGAAAGGACATGAGATAAGTTTTTTTCAACACGTAGTCCTAGCATTACATCACAATTAGCTAGGCCTAAATCGGCATCTAATACTAATACACGATTACCCTGCTGCCCTAAAGCAATAGCAGTATTTAAAGAGACGTTGGTTTTACCCACCCCTCCTTTACCGCCGGTGACAGCGATAACTTTTACGCCGTTGTTGTTGTTTTGACTCATTTTGCGCAGGCCGCTTGCTTGATCTAATACTGTGTTAATCATACATCCCTACTGTGCTTGACGCCACTGCTTGGTGTCTTGAATGTTGTGCTTTTGCTCTTTTTAAATACAATTGCTCAGCTTTTTTTACTAGTTTTTCAGCATTTGCAACGCGAATATCTTCTGGTACACGCTGACCATTAGTAAGATACCCTATTGGAAGGCGATTTTGAATCGCTATACTAATAATCTCACCTAAACTTAATGATTCATCTAACTTAGTGAAAATACAACCGCTTAGCTGAACCTTTTTAAAATGTCTTACGGTTTCTTGCAGTACATTTATTTGTGCTGTGGCACTTAATACTAAATAACTACGTATATCTACTCGCTGGTTGCGCATTAACGTATTTAATTGCTCTGTAAGGCGTAAATCACGTTGGCTCATACCCGCTGTATCAATTAATACTAGACGCTTATTGCGTAAATGATATAAAACTTCAGCTAATTCATTGGCATCTTTTACTTGTTTAACACCACAACCAATAATACGACCATACGTTGCAAGCTGCTCATACGCACCAATTCTGTATGTATCAGTGGTGATTAGGGCAACTTTGTCGGCGCCATACTTTTGTGCGCCTAATGCGGCAAGTTTAGCAACTGTGGTTGTTTTACCTACACCAGTAGGCCCAACAAGGGCATACACACCCCCTTGGCGAAGAATTTCGTTATTGGTGGTTTGCATTTGATCTTCAACCATTTGCAATAATGCTTTCCAACCTTGCTGACGCGATACGTCATCTGGGATAAAACACGCCATTTGCTCTGCAACGTCTTTATCTATTCCCATGCCAACTAAACGGTCAATCATGCATGCACGTGTAGGGTCGCGACGTGCCATATCTTGCTGCATTAAACCCGATACTTGGTGTTCTAGTAACTGGCGAATTGCGTTCATTTCATCACGCATCGCGCTCATTTGGGCGCTTTCGTTGTTATTAGTTTGGCTACGTGGTGCAACCGGCGCATCTAAATCGTCAAAGTCTTGATCTAAATCATCAAAGCCTAGGCTGTCTGCTTGGGTTTGCATGCGTTTTGGCGCTTCATTTTCGCGAGCAAACATATTTGTCGTACGTGGCTGTGCTGGCTCTTGGTAATGCTCAGACGTATCAATACCTGATTGCGAAAACATAGAGGCTAGCTCAGGAGAGCGAGGGCGTGGCGACTGACGCTCTAATAAAGCTTGTAAGCTATCAGCTACTTTTGCTTGTGGCTCAGGTTGCGCACGCTTAGGCTCTGGCTTTACAAAGTTATGAGTAGGCTGTTGCACGGCTCTTTGCGGAGCAGGCGCTGCCTGTGGTTGTGCTGCGGCTTTAGGGGCTGCTTTGTCGTAATCTACTGCGGCAACAATTTCTACACCATTAGCGAGTTTTTTGTTCGACATAATAACGGCATCAACACCTAGCTCATCTTTAACTTCTTTCAGTGCGGTGCGCATATCTTTTGCAAAAAAACGTTTAATCTTCATGGTTCAACCCCTGTTAAAATCTTTATTGTTGGCCTACTGAGCTGACAATCTTGATCTGTCTTTCATCTGGTACCTCTTGATAAGACATCACCCTTAAACCCGGTATGGTGTACTTAACAAAGCGAGATAACACAGTGCGTAACATTCCTGACGTTAGCAATATTGAAGGTTCTCCGGCCATTTCTTGATTCTGATGCGCTTCGTTTAATGATGTTTGAAGTCGCTCAGCAAGGCTTGGTTCTATTCCGGCACCTTCGTCGCCTGCATTTTGCAATGACTGATGCAACATCTGTTCCAACTCAGGCGCCAAGGTTATGACAGGGATTTCTGATGACATTCCCACAGCGTCTTGAACTATTAAACGGCGCAGCGAAATACGCACTGCAGCTGTTAAAACATCGGCATCTTGGCTACGTGGGCCGTACTCTACAAGGGTTTGAACAATAGAGCGCATATCACGAATAGCCACACCTTCGTTTAATAAATTTTGCAGTACTTTTACAACGGTTGTCAGTGGTAGTACTTCTGGCACTAACCCTTCTACTAAACGTGGATGGCTTTTAGCTAACATATCAAGCAGGTTTTGAACCTCCTCATGCCCTAGTAATAATGCGGCACTGTTAGTTAATAACTGGCTAATATGGGTGGCTACCACAGTGGCTGAGTCAACCACGGTGTAACCTAGTGACTGTGCTTCGTCTTTTTGATCAGGCTTTATCCACACCGCATCTAGGCCAAATGCTGGGTCTTTGGTTTCAACCCCTTTAATCGGGCCAAATACTTGCCCTGGGTTGATGGCCAGTTCATCGCCATGTTTGAGTTCGCCTTCACCACTTGAAACCCCCATCATGGTAATACGGTACGCATTAGGGTCTAACTCTAAGTTATCGCGAATATGTACAGGCGGTACTAAAAAGCCAAGCTCCTGAGATAACTTTTTACGCACCCCTTTAATTCGGTTGAGCAGCTCACCACCTTGAGATTGGTCAACAAGCGGAATAAGCCTGTAGCCAACTTCTAAGCCAATAACGTCAATTTGTTGTACATCGTCCCATCCAAGCTCTTTTTGCTCTTGCTTGTTTGCAACGCCAGTACCGGCAACGGCACCACTTTCAGCCTCTTGGGCTGCTAGAGCAGCGGCTTTTAATTTTTGCTGCTGAGTAAAGTAAGCTAAGTAGCCAAGTAGTGCGCCTAAACTTAAAAAAGCAATATGAGGCATACCCGGAACCAACCCCATAATGATTAAAATACCTGAGGCGATAAATAATGATTTTTCGTTCCCTAATTGGGCTTTAAATTGCTCACCCATGTTATGTGATTCGTTTTGGCGAGTAACAACAATAGCAGTACCAATAGAGAGCAGTAATGAAGGAAGCTGCGCCACAAGGCCGTCACCAATGGTAAGCAAAGTATATACTTCCATTGCGCGGCTAAAGCTCAAGTCATGTTGGATCATGCCCACAAATAAGCCGCCAACAATATTAATAATTAATATCACGATACCGGCAATGGCATCGCCTTTTACAAACTTACTCGCCCCATCCATAGAGCCGTAAAAGTCGGCTTCGCGGGTTACTTCGCTGCGGCGCTCACGTGCTTGTTCTGCACTAATAAAGCCAGCGTTTAAGTCTGCATCAATCGCCATTTGTTTACCCGGCATAGCGTCTAGCGTGAAACGAGCCGATACTTCAGAAATACGCCCAGCACCTTTGGTTATTACTACAAAGTTTATGATGATCAAAATTAAAAACACCACTAAACCTACCGCGTAGTTTCCGCCAATAACCACTGAGCCAAACGCTTCAATTACCTTACCAGCCGCATCGCCCCCGTTGTGACCCTCAAGGAGCACCACGCGTGTACTGGCAACATTTAGGGCTAAACGCATAATTGTAGCGATTAACAATACCGCGGGAAACATGCCAAATTCGAGGGGTTTCATGGTGTAAACAGTCACCAGTAAAACAACTAAGGCAAGGGCAATATTAAATGAAAATAATATATCAAGAAGAAATGGCGGCAGCGGTAAAATAACCATACCCAGCGCTGCAAGTACTAATAGCGGTGTGCCAACACCTTTGGCATACTCTTTTTTATCTTTGTTAAGTTGTTGTAATACCGCTTTAAAATCCATAACTCTACAATTCAATAAATTGACACTAGCCTGAATTTGCAATAACTATTCCAAGTATAGAGTCAGCAATAGATTCATTGAGTATTGATGCAAAATTTAAAGCAAGTGAGAGACAAGAGCGTATGGGCTTTATGGTTTGAATTTGCAGCGGCGTGTTGATATTTATAAAGTGTGGTTAGCTCAACACACTCTAATCGTATTTGAAGTCATCAGGTATGGGCAGTTTAGACTTAAGCGGAATAGGTCGTTTACCACGCCCTTTTTTAAACCGTTTAAGCTGAAATACATAGGCTAAAACTTGAGCGACAGCGGTAAATAGCTGATCTGGGATCTGTTGGCCTATTTCAGCAGTATGATAAAGCGCCCGCGTAAGCATAGGAGATTCTACAATCGGTACTTCGTTACCTTTGGCTATTTTACGAATTTGCATAGCCATTTCATCTATCCCTTTGGCAAGTACAATCGGTGCACCTGCTCGCTCAGTATCGTATTTTAGCGCCACAGAATAGTGAGTAGGGTTGGTTACAATTACGTCGGCATCGGGAACATCTTGCATCATTCTTCGCTGCGACATTTGCCTTTGTGTTTGCCTAATGCGCGCTTTAATTTGCGGATCACCCTCTGAGTTTTTGTACTCGTCTTTGATCTCCTGCATGGTCATTTTAAGTTGTTTGTTGTGGTTATAACTTTGATAAGGCGCATCTATTGCGGCAATAATCACCAAGGTGCACGACAACCCTAAAAACATCCACGAGAGTATTTCAAGGGCATGTATTATATTACTAGGTGCGCTTTCAATACTTAAATGCAAAATTTCATCAAAAAAAGTTTGAATCAAAAACACCGCAAAAATAGCCACCAGCGCAAACTTTAATATAGACTTTACAAGCTCTATCGCTGCTTGTGGGCCAAACATACGTTTAAAGCCCTTCATTGGCGACATTTTACTGGGTTTAGGTGCCGCGGCTTCCCAACTAAAATTAAAGCCGCCTAGTAAGGTATTTCCTATAAATGCTGCAATAACAATAATTAAAACAAACATCGCCATAGGAAACAGCAACGCACTGGCCACCTCACTCCACACCGCAAACATTTTAGTGGTGTCGTAGGTTTCGCTGCGATTTAAAGACAGCATCCTGCCCATAATATTGTATAAGCCTTTGCCTATTTCGGGCCCATACAACAGCAACGAAATTGCAGAAAAAATAAGTACAAACATAGTCCCTAGCTCTTTTGAGCGTGCTATTTGACCTTTCTTTTTAGCATCTTCGAGCTTTTTGGAGGTGGGTTCTTCTGTTTTTTCTTGACCTGAATCTTCAGCCATTGCCCCTCCTACACCGTACAGCCAACAAGGCTACACATTAGCTCAATCATTTTTAACCACTGAAACTCAAATTGGGTTACAAAATTACCCAAGGTAGCCCAAATAATCATTAAACCGGCAACTAATGTAAACGGAAAACCTATTGAGAAAATGTTTAATTGCGGTGCTGCGCGGGTCATAATACCAAATGAAATATTAATAATGAGCATGGCCGTAAGGGGGGCTAAAGCCAATACCAATGCAGTGGTAAACATCCAGCTGCCCCACGTTACTATGTCCCAGTAATGATCAACAGCCCACCACTGGCCGTTTATAGGCAACACCGAAAAACTATGCACCACCATTTGAATCATCATTAAATGGCCATTAAAAACAAAAAATAACAAGGTCGCTAAAATTAAGTAAAACTGGCCAACTGCAGGCACACTCGCACCATTTGAAGGGTCTATAACAGAGGCAAAGCCCAAACCGGTTTGCATTGCCAGTATTTGCCCAGCAAGCACAAAAGTATTTAGCATTAGCGTAGAGGCAAACCCTATCGCAACACCTATCAACATTTGCTGAATAACCACCAGCACCATTTCAAAAGAAAATAAATTAGTAAATGTTGCTGGAGGCAGCGCTGGCACCACTAAAAACGTTACCACTACCGCCAATCCCATTTTAATGCGGGTAGGTACGTTTTGTGCGCCTAAGCCCGCCATAATCATGATCATAGAGCTGATGCGAACTAAAGGCAGTAAAAAATCACTTAACCATTGAATAACAACAGAAAAAGGAAATTCCACAATTAGCCTGCAATTTCAGGAATGAGTAAAACCAGGCGGGTAAAAAAGTCCATTAGCTCTTGAGTAAGCCAATGCCCACCTACAATAAGTGCCCCAATGGTAATTAATAAGCGCGGTAAAAAACTTAGGGTTTGTTCATTAATTGAGGTTGCCGCTTGGAACACCGCCACCACTAAACCAACAAGTAAACCAGGTACCACAATAGCTGATACCAGCTTAATAACTAAAAACAGTGCATCGCTAAGAATATCAACAAAAATCTCTGGTTCCATGTTGTACTCCTAATGTTTAAAAGTGCGAATGTAAAACATGGTTTATGTCCCTAGGCCAAAGCTTTTAGCTAATGTGCCCATTACTAGGCTCCAGCCATCGACCAGTACAAATAACATTATTTTAAAAGGCAAGGACACTATCATTGGCGAGAGCATCATCATACCCATTGCCATTAATACCGAGGCAACCACTAAATCCACAATTAAAAACGGTATAAAAAACATAAAACCAATAATAAACGCGGTTTGTAGTTCACTGGTCACAAATGCAGGTATTAACACAATAAGCGGTGTGGCCTCTGGCGAATCAAGCTGCTCATAACCAGCTATTTTGGCAAACGTTTCTAAGTCTTTTAATCGTACCTGCGAGAGCATAAAGGCCTTCATGGGCTCCTTTGCAAGCTCTAATGCTTGTACCGAAGTAACTTGTTCATTTAAATAAGGTTCTATCGCACGCTCGTTAACTTGCTGATAAATAGGCGCCATAATAAAAATACTTAAAAAAAGCGACATCCCTAATAAAACTTGGTTTGAAGGTGTTGATTGTAAACCAATGGCTTGGCGCAAAATAGCCAGTACAACAATAATACGGGTAAACGAAGTCATCATAATTATGGCGGCAGGAATAAAGCTCAGCGCCGTCATAATTGCCAGTACTTGCAAGGTTACAGAGTAATCTTGCGTCCCGTCGGCATTGGTTGTAATGGTTAGAGCGTCTATGCCCTCTGCACTGCTTGCAGCAGGTACAAATAACACAGCTAAAATAATCAGCAGCCACTTTATCATAGGGTTAATTCTTTTTATTTTGATTCGTTTGCGGGTTTAGTAGTTTGCTAAATCGCTTAGCAAGTTCTGGCAGTTCTTTTTCACTTAACGGCGTGTCTAATTTATGTAAGTAGTTAATACTGTGCGGGGTGACCCCTAATAAATGCTGTGCATTATCTATTTCAACCACCATTAAGCGCTCTCGTGAGCCAAGCGGTAAGCTTCGTACCACTTTAAATTCTTCGCTATTAGCTAAATTTGGATTAAGTTTTTTAACAAAAAATGCCAGCACTACAATCAGTACTAGCACCGCAACCAACGACAACACCATAGACAAAATGTCGGCCGTAGGTGTTAACGTTTCTGCCTTTGTAAATACTGAGTTTGTTAAAGCAGCAAGGGAGCTCATCGTAATTTTTTGATCCGCTCTACCTGGCTAATAACATCCGTTAAACGAATACCAAATTTATCATTTACTACAACCACTTCGCCATGGGCAATAAGCGTACCATTTACTAATACATCCAGTGGCTCACCGGCTACGCGGTCTAGTTCAACAACAGAGCCTTGGTTTAGCTGCAGTAAGTTACGAATATTTATTTTAGAGCGCCCTACTTCCATAGAAATAGTCACAGGAATATCTAAAATTGTATCGAGTTTACGCTTTTCGTCACCGCTAAGTTCATGTTTAGCATCACTTAGTTCATCAAGCTCTGCTACATGCGCTTCGGCGCTCTCATCACCGCCTTCGGCTTCAGCTAGGGCTGCTGCCCATTCGTCCATTGTATCTTGATCATCGCTCATACTTTTAACCTTTTAATCAATTACCAGTCTAAGTCTACACCGTCAGAAAGGTGTAAATCATCTTCTAGTTCTGCTAATTCTGCATCTGAATCAATTTTCTTGCCGCCTTTGGTAAATACATGCAGCTCAGATTTAACTGAATCAGGGCGTTTAATTTTTTCACTAATTTGTAGCGCAACGTTATCGCGAGAACGACCCATTTTAGCTCTAAATGTAGGTAACTCCTCAACAAATACCGTAATATGCTCTGGCATTTCTACCGGTATAATATCGCCCGCTTTAAGTTCCATTATTTGTTTAAGAGACAAATCCACCTCAAGAAGTTGAGTCGACATATCAACCTCAACGTCCATAATTTCATCGCGTAAAGCTTTGCTCCAGCGCAAATCGGTGTCTTCTGTATCCGATTGTACACCCGCATCTAATAGCTCTCTAATGGGTTCAAGCATTGAATACGGCAAAGCGATGTGAAAATCGCCACCACCGCCATCTAATTCAATATGAAAAGAGCTAATAACCACAACCTCAGTAGGGCTCACAATGTTAGCCATTGCTGGGTTTACTTCTGAATCGAGGTATTCAAACGACACGTCCATAACCGGTGCCCATGCTTCTTTGTAATCTTCAAAGATAATTTTTAGTAGCATTTGCACGATTCGACGTTCGGTAGGGGTAAATTCGCGGCCTTCAATTTTGGCATGGTAACGCCCGTCACCACCAAAAAAGTTATCTACCAAAATAAACACTAAACGTGCTTCCATGGTGATAAGGCCAGTGCCTTTTAGCGGTCTAAAACGCACCATATTTAAACTTGTTGGTACAAATAAGGTATGAATGTATTCGCCAAATTTAATCATTTGTACGCCATTAATCGACACCTCTGCGGTGCGGCGCATCATGTTAAATAAGCTTATTCGCATGTGACGAGCAAACCGCTCGTTAACAATTTCCAGGGTCGGCATGCGACCACGCACGATCCGATCTTGCGAAGAAAAGTCATACTGTAATGTACTGCCTTCGCCGTCTTCACCTTCGTGTATATCTTCCTCTTCGACTTCATCAACGCCGTGTAAGAGTGCATCAATTTCGTCTTGGGATAATAAATCGCTCACGCTAGCCCCTTATTGCATCACAAAGCCGGTAAACAATACCCGCTCAATTACTTTAGTGCCTTCAACATCATTTAGCGCAGCTTGCACTTTTTCAAGCGCAGTAAAGCGTAATGTTTCTTTGCCTGCACTGGTGCTGAGCTCATCAGCTGTGGTGGTTGAAAACACGCTTAATAAGGTGCCTTCAATCAGTGGGATGTGCTTTTTAGCGGTTTCTTCATTTACATCGCCACGCACAAGTAATTGCACTTTTATTTGTACAATTCTATCTCTGCTTGACCCAGGTACATTAAACACAAAGGGTCTTGGCATAGCAACATACAAGGCACTGCCCATTTCGGCTGAAGAGCCTGAAGGTGTAGCCGAGTCGCTTTGCGCTGCAGTTGTTGTTTCTTCATCTAATGTTTCAACGGGTGCATCATCGCCCGCCATAAAAAAATAGCCTGCACCACCGCCAACAACAAGCAGTACTGCCACTATGATTATGATCAGCTTTTTTTTGCTTTTACCGGTTTCTTCTATTTCTAAACTTGTTTCTTCGGCCATTGTGATTCCTTTTTTAGCAAAGGTACTTGCTTGTTTTAGTTATTATAATAGCAGTACTTAGGCATAGTAATCTATTGATGATGAAGTTTGTTGTCGAGAACTTTGTGGGTTAGCTCCATCTTGTTCATCATTTTTATCCTGCTGTGTATTTTTATTAGCCGTTTGATCTTGTGATTGCCCTTCGCCTTCATCGCTTTGCTCACTACCAGATTGCCCGTAAGAAATCGTACTTTCACCTAAATCAATTCCCTGCTCGGCTAACATTTCACGTAAGCGCGGCATTGATTGTTCAAGTGCTTCTTTAGCTTGCTGGTTTTGCACTACAAAATTTATTTGTGCTTGTTCAGCATCACTTCTGATACGAATTTGCATACTGCCCATTTCTGGCGGATCTAAGCGAATTTCAGCTTCTTTATTGCTAATGCTTAGCATTGAAGATACACGCTCTTGAAGCATTTTAGCTGCATCACTTTTAACAATATTAATAGCCTGCATCATACTTGCATCTATATTTACCTGCTTAACCTGCGCGGTGCTGCTTTGTAATTGCTGCGACTGTATAGCTTGGCTCTCTAAAATAGACTGTTCATAACGAGCGTTGTCGTACTGAGTATTTATTTGTGCCTGCGTATTATTAATGCCATCGGTTATCAACGTAAACACCTGAGCTACACGCGATAAACCAGTATTTGTTTTAGGCTCTTTAAGTAAGCTTTCCTGCTCGGCCTCTAAGGCGTTTAACTCTTCTGGATTTACACCGTCTTGCTCAATACTAGAGGGTGCTTCAGTATTAATCATGGCTTTATTTTGCGGTGTATTCGCATTCATTGCAGCATTACTGGCTTGCTGCGCATTTAAAGCCGCATTTGCAGAGCTCGACACACTTTGCGCTTTGCTCTCACTAAGCTGCGCATCAAGCATAGTTTGTAAGTTGCTTATTGTTTCATTTACTTTTTTGAGCGTATCACCTGTTGGTTGCTCGTTACTCACATAGCTTTTTAATTGGCTAAGTATTGCCTGCTTTTCATCGCTATTTAAGTTTTTTAACTGAGATTGAACTAGCTCACCGCGCGTCCTTGTCTCTTTTTCGTTTTGTACGACAAATTCTGTCAGTAATTGTTTAACGGAGCTTGCACGATCATCACCTTCACTTGGCGTGGTTTCAGTAAATGAGCTTTTAACGTGCTCGTTTAATTGTGCACGTTGCGCTTCGCTTAATGAGTTGAGTACTTTAGATGTAGTTGAAAGCTCTGATTGCGTAGATGAAAGAGTCAGGTCTTTGGCTAATTGCTCTATGTCTGCATCGCTTATAGGCAGCGCACCTTCAGCATTTAACGCAGTGCCTGGCGCTTTTGTATTCTCAGCACCTTTACCTTCATTTTTTAAAGAAGGGGCTAAATTTTCTCCAGTGCTTTGCTTAGCTGCTTTAACTTCTAGCTCGGCGCTCGTAAACGCGCTTTTTTTGCCGTTGCTATTATTATCAGCTAAAAGAGTATCATCGGCTTTAGTCGTTATGGCATCGGCCTCACCAGTTTCCCCTAGTTGCGAAGCTAAAAAGCTGACACTTTTATCACTCTTTTTTGCACTTAAATCGCTAAAATCATTATCGCTACTGCCGTGTGTTTTTACACTTACATCAATCACTTGCGAGGAGTTTATTTGTGCTAAAACGCTGTCGCCAGATAATAACGTATCTTGCGTGTCATCACTTGATGAAGCTGTCGGTTTTTTGCTATTGGCTAGCTGCTTATCATCTGTTGGCAATAAAGAGCCTGTTTGGCTAGGAGCCTCAGAATTAGCAGGCAAGACAAAGGGTTTGTCTGCATCTTGTAGCTGGCTTAAAAAAGCATTACCAGATTCGTTACCTGCAGGTAAGTTATTGTCTTTAAATGCTAAAAAAGAGTCTTTTTCAGCTGTTGCCAACATTGAAATATCGTTTATTGCCATAATTCACCTACACAGCACTGCGGCAAGTTGCCACCGCACTTTGCCAAAATTAATTACCACCTACCAACAAAGCAATAAACGCGCCAAAGTTATAAACTTTTACGGCGCTGAAAAAATTGATTAGTAGAAAACTCGTCCAGCATTTTTTGCTCACTCTTTGCCATTAACGCCGCTGCTTTTAGGTTTTGTTTTTCAATTAATTTTGCTACGGCTTTTGCTTTTACCTGCTGCTTTAACCACAAAGCTTTACGCTGTGTTACAACTTGCTTAGCGGTATTTACCGTACTGGCTTGCTGACGAATCGCTTCTTCAATTTTTGCTATAAAGGCATGGTACTGGCCAAAGCCCGCGCTTGATAAACCGGACTTTCCTTTCACATGTAATTGCTGAGAGTATTCTAATCTAAAGTTATTTAACCCTTGCAGCTTTTGTTGGTTAGCTTGTAAATTTTGATTGGCTTGTAAGTAGCTCATGCGCAGATTTTCTTCTTTGTCGGTTTCGAGCTTAAGCAGTAAATCGAGCTTATTTTTTGCCATTATGCTTGTCCTAGTAATTGGGCTAGGCCGTGTAAACCATCGTCGTAACTTATTACATCACGCATACCTTGCTGTAAAAACGCATTTACGCGCGGCATCATATTTATAGCTTGATCAAGCATTTGGTCAGCCCCTTTTTGATACGCACCTAAGGTGATCATATCTTTATTTTGCTGATACATTGAATACACTTGTTTTAATACGCGGGCCTGCTGCATATGAGGCTCAGACACCACTTGCGGCATAACACGAGAAATTGATTTTTCGATATCTATCGCGGGGTAATGACCGCTATCGGCTAAGTCACGCGAAAGTACAATATGCCCATCTAAAATAGCACGTGCAGCATCGGCTATTGGGTCTTGCATATCATCGCCCTCACTAAGCACTGTAAAAAACGCAGTGATAGACCCTTGACCTTCGCCGCCATTACCCGCTCGCTCTACCAGCGCCGGTAATTTAGCAAATACAGAAGGCGGATACCCTTTTGTAGCAGGAGGTTCGCCAACCGCTAGCGCTATTTCGCGTTGCGCCATAGCGTAACGTGTTACTGAATCAAGCAATAACAATACGTTTAAACCTTGATCACGAAAGTACTCAGCAATGGTCACCGCGCTTTCACAGCCTTTTAAGCGCATAAGAGGCGATGCATCAGCAGGAGCAGCTACCACAACAGAGCGTTTGCGCCCTTCTACACCGAGTATCTCTTCAATAAATTCTTTTACCTCACGGCCACGCTCACCCACTAGGCCAACCACAATAACATCGGCTTCACTGCCGCGGGTCATCATACCTAAGAGGACCGATTTACCAACACCAGAGCCTGCAAACAAACCCATACGCTGGCCTTGCCCTACAGTAATAACTGAGTTTATAGCCCGTACACCTACATCCATAGGTTGGCTGATTGGTCTTCTAGCGAGGGGGTTTATGGGGTTTTGTGCAAACTTTAAATAGTGTTCGGCGTTAATTTTTCCCAGGCCGTCAAGCGGGCGGCCTAGGCCATCTACAACGCGGCCTAGTAGGCTCATACCAACGGGCAAGCCGGTATCATTTACTTGTGGAATAACACGCGCACCGGGCAACACACCGGAAATGTGGTCATTAGGCATTAAGTAAAGGGTTTGCTCACTAAAGCCCACCACCTCAGCATCTACAAACCCTGACATAGTTTCTATTTTGCATTGGCTGCCTACAGGCGCACGTAGCCCTTTCGCCTCAAGGGTTAAACCGACTACTCGGGTTAAAATACCCGCTACAGCAGGTTTAAACGCTGCGATATGGTGTTGGTATTGATTTAAGCGTTCGCTTAGAGGTGCACGTTGAGCTGCCATAACACGCCACAAAAAAGATTAGATACCGCTATTATGCAAAAAGCTATCCAACGTTTCTTTGACACGGGTTTTTAGGGTCATATCTAAAGACGATTGTGGTGTTTTAACTTCGCAACCGCCGCGCTCGAGTGTGGGTTCTGCAATTAGCTGCCAATTATTATCCGCAATAGTTTGCTCACCATAGCTTTGCTTTACCAGCTCTAGGTCATCTGGGTTTAAATGCACACGAACTTTTTCTTGCTCAGTATTTAATGCATCTATGCTTTTTTTAAGCGTATGTAAAATAACATCGGGCGATGTTTTAATTTCTTGATAGGTTATAGCTTCTGCCAACATAACCGCTAATTGCACTAAGTGCTTTTCTGCCAGTTCGTCCACTTTATCAAGCGGAGCGCTGAGGTTGTCGATTATGCTACGCAAGCTGGTTAACTGCTCTTCTATTAACGGCTTAACGTCTTCTTGGCCTTGTGTTTTACCAAGCTCTATGCCTTCTTTGTAACCTGCTTCTTTGCCCTCACCAACCCCTTTTTCAAAGCCATCTATGTAGCCTTGTTCGTGCCCTTGCTTTAAGCCTTCCTCATAAGCATCTTGCCTAATGCGCTCAAGCTCTGCCATAGTTAACGAAGGCAGCTCAGGCTCTTGCGGCTGAGTGTCTTCTACAGCTTCTTCTTCAACTTCTTTTTTATACAAATCAGAAAGCGGTGTACCAAAAGCCGTTGAACGATTGCCAAAACTACGCTCATCAGGAGCAACGTCAGGTATTGGCCAGTTTTTTAAAAGCTCATCAGCTTCATCTGCATGTAAAGGGCGACCTTTTAATTTAGACATAGCTTACAGGAACTCCTCGCCACCGCCGCCACCTAACTGAATCTCACCCGAGTCAGATAGACGCCTTGCTGTTGAAAGCACTTCTTTTTGGGCAGCTTCTACTTCACTTATTCTAACCGGTGCCATTGCTTCTAAGTCATCGGCAAGCATTTCGGCAGCACGTTTAGACATATTACCCAAAATTTTATCTTTAAGCGCTTCGTCAGTCCCTTTAATCGCTTTCATTAGTACGTCTTGCTGTACTTCACGCAATATGGCTTGAATACCGCGGTCATCCACATCCATAAGGTTTTCAAACACAAACATAAGATCTTGAATTTGCTGAGACATTTCTTCATCGTGTTCACGAATAGAGTCCATCAACTGCCCTTCTACATTTGTATCTAGGTAGTTCATGATATCTGCCGCGGCTTTTAAGCCACCCATTTTAGCGGCTTGTGCGCCTGCTTGGCCGGCAAATTGTTTTTCCATAATTTCGTTAAGTTCTTGCAATGCTGCAGGTTGCACTTCTTCAAGGTTCGCAATACGCATAGTTAAATCTAGGCGCACTTTTTCAGGAAATTGCGCTAGGATTTCTGCCGATTGCTCAGGCTCTAAATACGATAAAACAATAGTTTGAATTTGCGGGTGCTCATTACGAATAATATTGGCAACTTGCTTTGAGTCCATCCATTTAAGTGAATCTAAGCCTTTAGCGCCCGAGCCCATTACAATTTGGTCTATTAAACTTGCTGCTTTATCTTCACCTAATGCGGCAGTAAGCGCCTTTTTAATAAAGTCTTCTGACTGGAAGCCAATTGTACTAAAGCTTTGTATTTGTTCTATAAATAAATTGTGGACTGCGCTTATTTTAGATTGTGACAAGTCATCTAGCGCGGCCATTGCCATACCCACTTTTTGCACTTGCTTAGGCTCTAAGTGTTTAAGTATTTGCGCTGCATCTTCTTCAGATAAGCTCAATAAAAGAATTGCAGCTTTATCTACGCCATCTAACTTGTCAACATCAAACGCTGGCGGGAGTTGTTTTTGTTCTTGATCAGTCATCTTCTGTTAACCACGCTTTCACTACTTGTGATGAGAGTTCTGGTTCGTTCGCTACAAGTGCTCTTACCGCTTTAAGCAAATCTTCGTCGCCATGTAAATCTGGCAGCTGTAGTGTACCATCGCTTGAGAAGCCTACAGAAGCAGAATCAAAGTCTTTATTTAGCATATCTAGCGTGCTATCGCCAATATCAACCCCTGAGCTTAATGCATCTTCATCATACTCTTCGAGCGTATCATCTGGGTATATTAAGCGTTTAAGCATAGGCTTAACAACTGCCATAATAAGCACAATAATAACCAGCGCACCCAGTACTAAGCGGACGATTTTCATAAACCAGTCCTGCTCCCACAGCGGTACTTCTAAATCTAAATCAACTGCTTCGCGTACAAATGGCACGGTTACCACCTCTAGTGCATCGCCACGTTGCATATCAAAACCTACCCCACCTTGTAATAGGCGACGTATATTTGACAAAGCCTCTACCGAGCGCGGCGCCATGGTTGTTTCGCCGTTTTCACCTACTTTTGGCACATAATCAACGGCAACCGAGACGCTAATTCTGCGAATAACCCCTGTTTGTTGGCGCTTATGCGAAATGGTGGTGTCTAGCTCAAAGTTACGTGTAGCCTCTTTATGCACTCTGCTTGGGTTCGTTGCTGTACCAGCATTGCCTTGACCTGCCACTTCTGGAATAGTTGAATTCATAGGTGGCTGATTAGTAAGTGCCCCAGGAATTCCTACCGCTAAGCCACCAATGTTGTTCTCTTCAAATGTGGTTTCGCTTCTTACTGCTGGTAAGTCTGGGTTGTAGCGCTTTTGTGTTTCTTCTACTGAGCTAAAGTCCATGTTTAAATCAACTTGCGCCGTGTAGTTACCCAAGCCGACTACAGGAATAAGAATACTGTCTATTTTTTCTAAATACTCTTGCTCACGCTTTCTTTCAATGTCGTACTCTTTACGAGAGCGTGCTGCTAATGAGTCTTGCGAGCCTGAATTAAGTAAGCGGCCATTTTGATCTGTTACCGTAACACGTGAAGGCTCAAGCCCTTGTACTGCAGAGGCAATCATATCAACCACTGAGTCAATTTCTTCGCCATCAAGCATTCTTCCGCGCTTAAGAGTTAATACCACTGTGGCTGATGGCTTTTTCTCTCTGCGTGCAAATACGTTTTCTTTTGGAATGGCTAATAAAACTTTAGCGCGTGTTACGTTGTTTAATTCTTCTATGGTGCGGGCAAGTTGTTGCTCGCGGCCATGTTTTAAACGTTCTCGCTCTAATCGCTGGCTAACACCAAAGCCCATATCTTGCATTATGATGTCGGTGCCTGAGGTAGGACCTTGCTCAAGGCCTTCACGGGCCATCAGCAATTTAATGTTTTGATACTCGCTTTCATCAACCGAAATCACGTTGCCGTCTAGCTCGTAGTCAATTTTTTGTGCATCTAAAAAATCAAGGGTTTGGATCAGCTCTTCTGTTGGCATTTTACCAAGTGGACGCATGTCTGGCTGACGTGCCCAAATAATCACAAATATGGCAATAGCTAAACAAATAGCCAGCGCAATAATAAGGGTGACTTGGCGAAGCACATCAACACCATTTAAGGCGCTTAAGTAGCCCGACTTTTGTTCTTGTTGCTCGTTATCTTCGCTTTGGTCAATACCGCCACCAGCAAGAGCAAGATCTGTTGATTGATTAGATTGCGCCACAATAATTCTCCACTACCTACTTAAACAGGCATGTTCATAATTTCTTGGTATGACTCAACAAGTTTATTTCTTACTTGTACTGTAGCCTCAAATGCCACTGACGATTTTTGTGAGGCAATCATTGCCTCAGCAAGCGATACGCTTCTATCACCCATTTCAACAGCTACTACTTTTTGTTTGGCATCTTGTTGTAAGCCATTAACCGTGTTTAATGCATCACTTAGTAAGTCACCAAATTGAGCAGACGATGTTGGCTGGGCTTGAGTAGGTAGCTTATTGATTTGATTTGTATGGCCTGCTTCTAAAGCCATTGATTGCATTTCTTGAAATAGCGCGCTGTTTTGAATTTTCATAATTTTCTCTGGCAAATGCAGTTAACGTTCATAAAGGGAATAAAGCACAAAGTGTGCCATAAAAATAAACCTTTAATTACATAAGGTTAACTATTATTTTTGAGAGTCAGAGATTTGACAACCCTAAACTAAGCATGGTTAGTTTAGGGTTATATAGAAGAAAGGGATAAAGTTATGCGGGCAGCGAAATACCTAAATCACGCATTTGCGCTAGTTTATAACGTAAAGTACGCGGGCTGATCCCAAGTGTTTGGGCAACATCTTTACGCTTGCCTTGGCAGCGCGCTAGGGTCTCTAATATTATTTTATGCTCTTTATCTTTTAGCTCATCTTTATAGCTGCCAGTATCAACACTAGGCAGAGAGCTACTCGCCTCTGCAGGCGTTATTTTGTCATCATAATACGCGCCACTGGGAGGGAACGCTTGTTCAGGCGCTATCTCCTGTGTAGGCGTACTGTTAATTGGCGCTTGCATTAAGTTTTCAATAAAAATAGCCTGTTCGCCAATTACATTGCCCGTTCGCAAAATAAGCGCACGTTGAATTACATTATCAAGCTCGCGTACATTACCAGGCCATGCATGGCTTAGTAATTTTTGCTCAGCGGCACTATCAAGCGTTGCTAGCGGCTCTTTACTTTTAACTAAATGGCGCTCTATTAAATGCTTAGCCAATACAATTATATCGCCTGGGCGCTCACAGAGCGGTCGCCACATTAGAGGAAATACATTTAAGCGATAATATAAGTCTTCTCTAAATTGATTATCTGCAACGGCTTCTTTTAGGTCGCGGTTACTGGTTGCGAGTACTCTTACGTCGAGTGAAATTGTTTTTCGGGCACCTAAACGCTCAACTTCACGCTCTTGCAATACCCGTAATAGCTTAGCTTGCAGCCCCAAGTCCATTTCGGTTATTTCATCAAGTAATATGGTGCCGCCTTGGGCTTGTTCAAATTTACCTGGGCATGCTTGTATTGCACCGGTAAACGCGCCTTTTTCGTAGCCAAATAAAGTGGCTTCAAGCATGTTTTCGGGAATAGCCGCACAGTTTATTGCCACAAAAGGCGCATCGCATCGGTTTGATTTATCGTGAATGTATCGCGCTAACACTTCTTTACCAGAGCCACTAGGGCCTAGCACCATAACACTTGCATCTGAGCGCGCCACTTTGCTCGCCAGCTCTAAAAGCGCAATACTGCTAGGGTCGGCAACAATTGGGCCGTCAGTGTCTTTTGGCTTTTCGGGTAAATACCGACTAACCATATTTAAAAGCACCTCAGGGGCAAATGGTTTAGCCATATAATCAATTGCGCCTAAGCGCATTGCCTCTACTGCATCATCAATCGTTGCATAGGCAGTCATCATTAATACGGGGAGATCTGGGTAGTTAAGCTTAATGCTTCTAAGTAAATCTAGGCCGCTCATCGCGCCCATTTGCACGTCGCTGACCACTAATGAAAACTCAGATTTTTTTAATTGGATCATGGCTTGCTCAGCACTATCGGCTGCAACACAGGCAATACCCGACATCTCTAACGTGTCTATGAGTGCTTCTCTTAAACCTGCATCATCTTCAACCACTAGTATTGTATTACTCATGCTGTTTTCTCCTGCGTTGAGGCCGTGCATATGGGCAGCAATAAACTAAAACATGCACCACCATTGGCATTATTAACCACTTCAACACGTCCTTGATGCGCATTAGCCACAGAGCTTACAACAGCAAGCCCGAGCCCTGTACCTTGGCTTTTTGTGGTATAAAACGGTTCAAAAATTTTCTCTATTTGGCTCAACTCTACACCAGGGCCGTTATCGCATACGCTAATACGCACGGTATCGGGTTCGCTGCTATCGCGCTGCGCTTTTAATGTCACCTGGGCTTGGCTGCCAATAATTTGAATACTATTGTGAATAAGGTTTTGAATAGCACTGGCCAGCGCGGTTTTATTACCGGTAATTTCTATGTCTGGCTCTGGTAGCTCAACAACAAGTAAGCTGTTATTTAAGGCCACCATTGCATCGGCACCTAGTTTTACCTCGTTTAAAAGCTGCTGCATAGAAACCTGTTCAACCACTTGTTGCTCGCCGCTTTTGGCAAAAAGCAGCATATCGTTAACTTGGGTTTCTAAATCTTTTAAACGCGACATTAACTTAGTTTGAAAGTTATCCCGTGATGACTCTGGTAGCTTTTTAGAGCCCAAATTGGCCGCGTATAACATAGCCGCCGAAAGCGGTGTACGCACTTGGTGCGCAAGCGATGCCACCATTTTACCAAGCGCACTCAAACGTTGCATATGGGCTACGCGCTTTTGCAAACGGCGCGTTTCTGTTAAATCTGTCATTAATATTAATTGCCCAGGCTCCGGCGCTAGCGCAGTAATATCAAGCTTTATAAGTCGCCCGTCTTTGAGCGACACTTCATGTCCATCATCTTGGTGGGGACGAAAAGAGCGTTGAATAATGTTAAACCACTTCTCTCCTTCGAGCGGCTCGCCTAACATATCAATCGCTATTTGATTGGCTTTTGCAATAAGCCCTTTGCCATCAAGCACAACAACACCCGCAGGCATAGTATCAACTAAGTGCGACAGCCAACTTGCCTGCTGTCTTAAATCACTTAATTCACCAATGTACTCTTCTTGAAGTAAACATGGGTTATACTGTTTTGCAGTAATAAACTGTGGTTTAAGTACACTCGCAAGGGCCATAATCAAATCTCTTAATGATGTAGATATAGGGCTAAATGCACAATTTATACCAATATTATTTTATATATTTTTCATTTAGTTACCTTACAATAACGCGTAACAAAAAAATGACGCACACTAAAAGGAATAATAATGAGTGAGCAAAATAAATGCCGTTGTGAGTGGCTTGATGCCACAAAGCCTGATTACGTGAAATACCATGATGAAGAATGGGGAGTCCCCCTTTATGACGACACGAAATTATTTGAATTTATTACTCTCGAGTCGGCGCAAGCGGGCTTAAGTTGGTACACCATTTTAAAAAAGCGCGCAGGCTATAAAAAAGCATTTGCTAATTTTAATGTGCAAAAAGTGGCTAACTTTACAGCCGATGATATAGAACGGCTAATGCGAGATGAGAGCATAGTGCGTAACCGCTTAAAAATTGCTGCCACCGTTAATAATGCTCAGCGGTTTATTGAGATTCAAAAAGAATTTGGCAGCTTTAGTAATTACCAATGGCGATTTGTGGGCAATAAACCAATTATTAGTGATTTAAATAGTGTTGAAGATACCCCTGCAATTACCGAGGAGTCAAAAGCGTTTGCAAAGGATTTAAAAAAACGAGGTTTTAAATTTTTGGGCCCTACAACGGTATACGCACATATGCAGGCCTGTGGCATGGTTAACGATCATAGTAATGATTGTTTTAGAAGAGCCGAGATTATTAAAAGTTATTAGCTGTAAGCTGTAAGCTGTAAGCTGTAAGCTGTAAGCTGTAAGCAAGAAATTAAAAGAGCCAAACTCGGTAATTTGTAGTGGTTCGGCACTTGCTAAGTTTGGCTAATCTCGCGATAGATTGTACTTTTTCATTTTTTCAACAAGCGTTGTACGCCTTACACCTAATATTTCTGCGGCGCGGGCAACAACGTAATCAAAACGCTCTAACGCTTGGGTAATTAAGCTTATTTCAAGCTCTGCTAAATAATCTTTAAGCTCTATACCTTCTTCGGGTAATACGCCAGATCCCGGTTGGCTAAATTCAGGCTCAGGTTCATTATCATAATCGCTAAAACCTGAGCTAAAAATATCGTTAAAGGCATCTTTTTCAAGTAGCTCTTCAGGGTACTCTGGCTCGTATGCGTCTACCTCGATGTAGCGATATTTATTGGGTAAATCGGGTACATCCACTACTTTTTCAGGGAACATAATCACCATGCGCTCCACTAAATTAGCAAGCTCTCGAATATTACCAGGCCAAGCATGCTCTTTTAGGCTCTCTACCGCGCGCTCTGTAAATTTAGCCGACGTACCACTTTGCTCATTCACACGACGCATTAACTCTTTAAGTAATAAAGGTATGTCGTCTGCACGCTCATTAAGAGACGGGTTTTCAATAGGAAACACGTTTAAACGGTAATATAAATCTTCCCTAAAGCTGCCCTTTTCAATCATTTCCTCAAGGTTGCGATGAGTAGCGGCAATCACCCGTACATCTGCTTGAATAGCTTTTGTGCCACCTACACGCTCGTAGCTGCGCTCTTGTAATACACGCAATAACTTTACTTGCATTTGCAGCGGCATATCGCCAATTTCATCTAAAAATAGCGTACCGCCTTGAGCCAATTCAAAGCGCCCTTTACGTGCAGAAATAGCGCCGGTAAACGCCCCTTTTTCGTGACCGAATAACTCGCTTTCGAGCAACTCTCCAGGAATAGCGCCACAGTTCACTGGTACAAACGGCCCAGTATTGCGTTTAGATAATAAATGGACGTTACGCGCAACCACCTCTTTACCTGTACCCGACTCACCTAAAATAAGCACGTTTGCATCGGTTTTAGCCACTTGCTCAATTAAAAAGCGTACGTTTTTAACAGCATCAGTTTCGCCAACTAAACCATCAAATGTTTTGTGTGGCTTATGATGCTTGTGACTTCCAGGAAGCATACGTTGGTACTGTTGGCAGTCGTGTAATAACTGTGTGGTTACTTCGTGATTAAACGGCTCACAAATTAGTCCCACTACATTAGCAATGCTTAATAATGGCTTGAGTGTTTCACCAATCAGTAAAAAAGGCAGGGTTGGAAAACGCTTAATTAAGCTTTCATGATCTAAGCCTTGCAATGCACCTAAAATAACAATGCATTCTTGTTGTTGATACTTACTAGATACTTGCTCAAAATCACTTTCGTCAAGTAACTTCACAGCTTCCCCAATAAAGGTAAGTGATGCATGTAATCCTATTGCACGGTTATTATTATTATCTAAAATCAAGATCATAGTTAGCGAGCCATAATTTCACTAATTCATTTTATTAGCTAAATTGTAAGCGAGATCTGTATGGATGCAAGTAATAGCGGCGGTTTTTTGACATAAACGCCAAAAAATAGACATCGCTATAAAACAATAATACTTAATAATTAAAACTTAAGTATTGTTTTGTTGTTTAATACTTAAAGCTAATGCCATGTCTTGTTTTTTACTTAGTGCATAAATCTACGTAGGTCAAAAATATAAACTATAATTAACTTAAGTTGAAAGCAACAATGCCGATAACTAAATAAATGCAATATGTTTGGCATTAATATTGCTTTTGTTACGTACAGACGATTTCACATATTTATTTAGGATTTTCCATGGCTCATGTTTCATTAAAAAAATATTCTCAAGTGCGCGCCAGCAACATCGCAGAAATGGCGCCCTATGAGCAAATTAACCTTATTTTTAGTAACATAATTGGCCGCTTGGCCGCTACTAAAGGGTTTATTGAGCGCAAAGAAATAGAAAAAAAAGGCGAAAACATCTCTGCCTGTATTTTACTCTTAGGTGCATTACAAGACGCGCTTAATTTAGAAGTGGAACAAGATCCGAGTATTTCAAATAATTTATTAGCACTTTATGACTACTGCCAAAGACGCCTTGTGCAAGCAAATGTTGACAATGATATTGAGATTATTTCTGAAGTAGCTGGCATTATTAAAGAAATTAAAGAAGGGTGGGATAGCATTCCTGTCGATCAGCGTAATCCTGCGGTATAAGCTAATGGCTTTAGAGGAAACAAGCAAAGCTGAGCATATTAATCAATTGCTCAGCAGAATCGAATTATTAGTGCAAAGCAATAACGCTGATGAAGCTCCCCCTATTATGGATACTTTAAATAGTGAGCTTAAGCGCTGGTGCGAAAGCGATAACCCGCCTACCGCCGAGCAACTTATGGTTGTGCAAGCCAACATCAACAACATTAGCAAACAGGCAAATGCTGTAAAAAATGAATCATCTAAAGCCATAATTAAGCAAAAAAAAACAGGTAAAGCAATCTCGGCTTATAAATCGGTTTAGCTACCTCTAGCAACTTTAAACTTACTAAGCTTCTTAAAGGCAATATTTAGACATAAAAAAACCGTTTTTAAACGGTTTTTTTATGTTCATAATTAATATGGAAAATTAAGAATTATTACTCACCACACCAGGCATATTTTCAAGCTGCGCTTGCACGTAACTACTTGTCGAGTTTAAGCTCGCTACCAATAAATCCATGGCGTTGTATTGAGCATATAATCGAGAAGATAACGATTCCATTTTACTTGTCAGGCTTTCGCGCTGTTCATCAATATCTTCTAATTGATTTGTTTTACTGTCGATACGGTTTTGGATAATGCCGTCAGCGTCAGTATAAAAACTCATTAACTCATCAAACGATTGGGCAAAGCCGCCTTCGTCTTCATCAGAGCCTACAAAAAACTGCTGCACTAAGTCGACATCTTCATCAATTTTTTCATTTAAAGTCTCGGTGTTAAGCGTCAATACTCCATAACGATCGGCTTCAACACCTAATTGCGAAAGTGATAATGAGTTGCCATTGCCTAAATCTACAGAGTCGGTAATCTGCTCTCGCAATTTAGACATTACACCGCGTAGTAACGAATCACCGGCCATTACACCAGCACCATCTTCGCTTGATGCCCCTAAGTTATTACTAAGTTCAAGTAATTCATTGTAACTAGAAATAAAATTGTTTAAGCCCGATTGGATATTGTTATTATTTTCGGTTACCGATATATCACTTAAATCATCATCAGTACCCTGAGCTTTTTTAGCGGTGATTGTTATACCGTCTATAACATCAGTAAACGTATTTGAAGAACTACTAACTGTGAGGGAGCCATCGATAGTAATTGATGCATCGGTTGCAGCAATAATTTCTGAGGCATTTTGAACACCAGCAGAATCAAAGGCTAAACGAGATAACCCATTAGTGTCGGTGTTATTACCATCAGTATCGGTTACCTCGACTTTAATCTCGTTCTCAAGCCCACTATTTTTAGCTGCCAGCACTAAATGCTGACCGGTATCATCTGTTATTATTGTTGCGTTTATGCTGTCGTTATCGCTGCTGTCGTTAATTGCATCTCTTATTTCACTTAAGGTAGCGGTATCTGATACTTCAATATCAAAACTATTCTCGCCTGAACTGAATGTCATAGTACCTTCACCCACTGCAGCGTCAGCGTCAAATGCTTCTGATAGTATTTTATGCTCTGTAGCAAGGTTATTAACCTTTACAGAATAACCACCTGGCTGGGCGTCTTCATCAGCACTGATAGAGACAAAATCATCATTGCCTGACGTACTGCGCTTTTGATAGTTATCTGCATCCCCTAACGCTTCCATTGCTGTTTGCACTTGTTCCAAAGCTGACTTTAGAGCGCCTACAGCAGAAATGTCGGTAGTTAAATTGCTTTCTTGAGTGTTTAAACGAGCCTCAGCTGGAGCCTGCTCAGCATTAACTAGCGCATCAACTATATCTGACACGGCTAAGCCAGAGCCCAAACCATTAAACGAAATAGACATACTTCACCTCTTTAAACCCCAAAAAACGTAACTAATAATATATCAACTATACGAAGACTAAACTGTTTGATCGATTAAAATACCCGCAGATTCAGAAAGCTTTGACACTAAGCTTAACACTTCTTCCGAAGGGTATTGCTTAATGACATCACCACTGGTTTTATCAAGTATTTTAATAACGTCACGGCCTGAGTCTTCATCAACTTGAAATTGCAGGCTACGGCTCATCTCTCCCATAAACTCCTGCAATTGTTGCGCCACTTTTTCAAGCTGTTCACGCTCAAGTTGTTGGTTTTGTGAACTATTGCCCTCAGAGCTTTGCTGCGTATATTGATTGTTTAACTGGTTTTGCAAGCCTTGTTCATCCGTTTTATTTACGTCATCAACAGCGCGCTGAGTCAATGTCGCTCCAGACTGCCCTACTTGTTTATCTTCACCAGTTAAAGATGTTGATGCTATCGTAACTTCTGCGTTTGAAGTAATAGTGTTCATAACGCCTCCTAAATTTTGCCGAACTTGTATAGTTATTAAACTAACAATAGCTTAATTTATACCCTTAAACCACAAAAGGAGGTAGCTAAAGCCACCTCCTTGTTTTAAAACTAATACTGACTTTATGTACTAGCTAGCTACACATTAAGCTATAACGTTTTACTTATTAACCTAGTAAACTAAGTGCTGTTTGTGGTAACTGATTCGCTTGCGATAAGATTGACGTACCTGCTTGTTGCAAGATTTGATTTTTCGTCATCTCTGCAGTTTCAGTTGCAAAGTCTGTATCTTGAATACGGCTACGTGATGCAGATACGTTTTCTTCAATGTTAGCAAGGTTACTAATAGTGTGGTCAAAACGGTTTTGAACCGCACCTAAACCAGCTCGCTGAGCATCGATGTTCGCAATTGCGTTGTCGATAATTGCTAGTGCATCTTGTGAATCTTTTTGAGACAGAATATCAATTGAATCAACATCAACAAGTTTACTTGTGGTTTCTGCTGCTGGAGCATAAGACGCATCATTTGGTGTTACAGTAAATACTTCAGATGAATTCACTTGTACGCCGCCAGTAATTCGCGTAGCGCCAGTTCCATCAACCAAGTTTGTTGCTATGCCATCAGTACCATCATAACCTTGAGGTGTCACTGCAATGCTAACCGTTGAAGTAGCTGCAGTATCTGTAACATTCTCAATGGTAATATCATCACCATCGTTATTTGAAATAGACAGCACACCGTTGTCGATAGAAGCTGAAACACCGTGTTCGTCTGTTTTAGCGTTTATTGCCTCAGCCAAAGCTTGGTTATCACCATCAGCACTACCTGTTGCTACAAAAGAAAGTTTTTCTCCGTTTAAATCTAAACTTACTGTTTCATCGGCCGCAGCTGCTGTATTAAAACTTAAATTTGCTTCTGTTCTTGCTTGTGCTGTAACGCCTGTTGTACTTGTCGCACTATTGATTGCCGCAGCTGCTTCTTTTGCGGTTGCGCCAGCTGCAATATTTACAGTTGAATCTTCACGACCAGAAATATCAATTGTACTACCTGCTACAGCACTTGTTGCTGGTAGCGTTCCCGCTGCAGTAGTCGCTTGACCAAAACCACCTGCTGCTGCTGATTGAAGGTTTATTTGATTTGTACCAATTTTGTTAGCTGCAACACTTGAAAGTGACACGTTAATTGTTTCATTAGAATTAGCACCAATTTGAAAAGACTTAGAACCAAAACTACCATCCAATAATTGCTGACCACCAAATGATGTTGTTTCTGCGATACGTGTTAATTCAACTTGTAATGCAGACACTTCTTTTTGCAGTGCTTCACGGTCTTCTGAAGAGTTTGAACCGTTAGCAGATTGTAGTGCTAGTTCACGCATACGTTGTAATATGCTTGTAGACTCACTCATTGCACCTTCAGCAGTTTGTGCCATTGAGATACCATCGTTAGCGTTACGCTGTGCTACTGCTAAACCATTTACTTGTGAAGTTAAACGGTTTGAAATTTGTAGGCCTGCCGCATCATCTTTTGCGCTGTTGATACGCATACCTGATGATAAACGTTCCATTGACGTTGCAAGGTCAGAGCCTGAAGTAGATAAGTTACGCTGAGCGTTTAATGAAGATACATTTGTATTTACTGAAATCATAATAAAACTCCTGATTACTTTCGTAATGTGACTGTTTAGATTTAACCAAGAGCTGTCACAATTGTATGTTCAAGCTCTGTACTGGTTAAGTTAACGGCAGGAGAAAATTTATCTTTAGCGTTATTTTGATTTATTTTTAAAGTAATTTATTAAATAAACCTAACCACCTAATTTTAAAGAGAATAATAAATTCACTTCCCCCTAAAAAAGTTTTTAATTCACGTACAGCGTGCTATTTATGGACAAAAAACAAAAAAGCACACCTATCAAGATGTGCTTTTTATAAGTTTTATTAATAGCGTTTATTACTAACCACCTAATAAGCTAATCGCAGCCTGTGGTACTTGGTTTGCCTGTGAAAGGATTGATGTACCTGCCTGCTGTAGGATTTGGTTTTTAGTCATCTCTGCTGTTTCCGTAGCAAAATCGGTGTCTTGAATACGGCTACGCGATGCGGTTACATTTTCTTCAATGTTTGCAAGGTTGTTAATTGTAAAGCTAAAGCGGTTTTGAACAGCACCTAATCCCGCACGCTGCTCATCAATATTGGCTATTGCATTATCAATGATTGAAAGCGCATCTTGAGAGCCTTTTTGAGTAGTCACATCAATATCAGCTGCATTTTCAAGTTTACTGGTGGTCTCATTGGTAGTCGCAGCTAAAGATGTATTGCCTGCAGTGGCAGTAAACACTTCTGCAGAATTAAGCTGAATACTTCCCATTACTCGTGTTGAATCTGTGCCACTACCACTGGTAAGTGTTACTGCGGTATCTGGGTTACCATCATATGATGCTGCGGTAACAGCTAAAGTAGCAGCAACCGGCGTACCTGTAGCATCAGTCGTTTCGAAATCTTCGATTACGACGTCTTCACCTTGGTTGTTAGAGATAGTTAGCACGCCATTTTCTATTACAGCTGTAACGCCGTGCTCATCTGTACGCGCATTTATCGCTTCAGCCATTGCTTGCTCATCACTGTCTACATTAGCAGTGGCAACAAACGATACTTTTTCGCCATTTAGCTCAAAGCTTACTATTTCATCAGCAACGGTAGCTGCACCACCAATATCAAGAACCGCCTCTGTACGCGCTTGCGCAGTAACGCCGGTAGTCCCTGTCATTTGGTTAATTTTAGCTGCGGCATCTTTTGCTGTGGTACCTGCTTCAATATTAATTATTGAATCATCACGTCCTGAAATCGTATATGTACCCGCAGCGACTGAGTTTGCAGGTGCTGTAGCGCCAGCTGCAGCAGCAGTACCAAAACCTGTATTTGCAATACCTTGTAAATTTAATTGGTTTGAGCCAATTTTTTCTGCTGCAACGCTTGAAAGTGATACATTAATTGTTTCGTTAGCGTTAGCGCCTACTTGGAAAGTTTTACTTCCGTAGCTACCATCTAGTAGTTGTTGACCACCAAATGAGGTAGTTTCTGCAATACGTGTTAACTCAACCTGGAGTGCTGACACTTCTTTTTGCAGTGCTTCTCTATCTTCTGCTGAGTTTGAACCATTAGCTGCTTGCAGAGCAAGTTCACGCATACGCTGAAGTATGTTGGTCGACTCACTCATTGCGCCTTCAGCGGTTTGCGCCATTGAAATGCCATCGTTGGCGTTACGTTGAGCAACTGATAAACCATTTATTTGTGAGGTTAAGCGGTTTGAAATTTGTAAGCCCGCCGCATCATCTTTTGCGCTATTAATACGCATACCTGATGATAAACGCTCCATTGACGTTGCTAGGCCTTCGCCAGATTTTGTTAAGTTACGTTGTGCGTTCAGTGACGACACATTAGTATTTACTGTTAATGCCATTTTACCATCTCCTAGGTTTAAACAGAGTGTGGTTCAGCACGTTTTAACAGGAACCACTATTCGATAATTTCTAATTATTAGAAAAGCATTTACTGTGCCAACTTTAAAAATAAATATAACTATATGTTTTTAAAGTTTTTTATATCAAAATATTAAACGTTAATAATAAGTTATCTGGTTAGCTGGAGTGACGACAATTTATTGCCGCTATTTTGAGGGAGGTTTTTGCCGCTTTGTATTAACTAAAGCGGCAAGGTATTTCTGCTTATAATCTGTTTATAAGTAATCAAATAAAGAAAGGTTTGTTAAACGGCCAAACGTAGCTTGCGATGCTTGCAGTGCGGTTTCTTGTTTAGTGAGTTCACTAATGGCTTCTGCCATGTCTACCTCTACTAAATCAGAAAGGTTACTTTTGTTTTGAATATCTTGCGCAAGGTTTGAGTCACTCACGCTTTCAACCGCATTCATACGCCCACCTAAGCTCGCTTGCGTGTACACAACTTGCTCACTTGCATTTTGAAGCTGTACTACACCATCGGCTAATACTTGCTGAAAATCATCGTTTTCAAGTGTGCCATCATTTAATCCCGTAATGAGCGATTGTAATGTATTAAGCACGTTTTCTTTGTGTGGCTTTTCGAGGGTAAAATCAAGCTGCCCTGGTGCTGCACCTTCAAATTCGATTTTCATGCCTGCAAAATCGATTGGCTCATCCGTTACCTCGCCTACTTGTGCGGGGCTCAACGACACGCCGTCACGCAAAATTTCATAAGTATCAGGGTCGTTCGCCGTAGCGCCTGGTGTTATTACCACATTATACGTGTTCGCTGTTGCCGCTGCGGTTGGATCAGCGTTGTAATTATCTTGATGAAACCGGTCGAACTCTGTTTGACCATCTACATAAACCGTGCCTGCTGTAATATTATTTGCAGGCGTAGTTACCGGGATCGCAGCTTGATTATCAGTAACATTTAACCTTGCGTCGCTTTTCTCAAACGTATCAAAACCGTTATCGCTTGATTTAATACTTACTCCTTCAGCTATGGTTATAACATGCTGGCCTTGATCCCCATTATAGGTGTACTCACCTGTTGTAGAGTCAAACTGGTATGGTTGGGTGCTGTCTTGGTAGCCTGAAAAAATAAACTTACCGTCTTCTGAGCGGGTATTCATTAAATTGACGAGTGTTTTTTGTATTTCACTCAGCTCAGCCGCGATAGACTCTAAATCATCTTGAGTATAAGCACCATTGCCCGCTTGAATAGCCAGCTCTTGGGCTTGCTGAATATTAGTATTTATACTTTGTAAGATGGTTTCTTCAGTTTCTAGGCGGCCATTTAATTGGTCAATATTTTTAGCATGCTGCTCATTTGTTTGTATTTTATTTGAGTAAAGCATCCCTTGCGAAATAGCAGCAGGTGCTTCTGAGGTAGTTAAGTATTTTTTACCTGTCGTTACTTGCTCTTGTGCATTAGCAACACTTTGTTGACTATCGAGTATTTTATTAATGTTGTTTTGGTACATTAAGTTATTTGATAAACGCATAATTACCTCGCTGCACTTAATAAGGTGTCAAAAATTTCTTGAGCTGCAGCCAACACTTGAGCTGATGCTGAATATGATTGCTGAAAACGCAGTAAATTGGCAGCCTCTTCATCTAGGTTTACACCTGAGAGCGACTCATACCACGCTTCTGATTGCTCTGCTAACGCATCAAATGCGCTGGCACTGGTAATGGCTTGGCCAGTGACTACGCCAATATCGCTCACTAACCCTGAATAGGCTTGGTTAAACGTTTCGTGATTGTCGGCAGTGGCTGTTGTCACTACATTTTTACGTACTAACTCACCATTTTGTAAATCAGCGAGTTTTAAACCATTACGGTTATCGTCAAAGCCGCCTTCGTTAAATTCAAGGGTAAAGGTGTCTCCAGTGGCTGGCGTGCCTTCAATGTCAAAATCAAAGCCATAATTGCTATAAGGTGCGCCAGCCTGAGCCAGTACGCCTTCTGCTGGAGGCGTTACTGTAAACGTCGTGGTGCCATTTGCATCTGTAATTTGATATTCGTTTGCAGTGCCTGTTTTAACTAACGTGATATCGCCATTGTCTAAACCAGGGGTAGTGTTAAAGCCACCCGAGGTAACACTTGTTACTTCTCCGGCTGAAATAGTCGCTGTACCTACATTATCTATGCTGTTAGCTGTACGAATAGGCGATGCCAGTGCTAAGTCTTCACCGCGGCTTGTCGCAAGGGAAATACTGGTTGCCGCCTCTGAGTTAAGTTTAATTTGAAACTGATCACCTGTATTACCTGTACCGGCTACATCAATTTGTAAACCAAACGACTCCCCACTCGTAATGTCATCTGAGTCGATAACACCTGATGGCGGTATCGTCGCTAAAGAGGCGCTGCCTATCGGCTCCCCTTTATTATCTATAGGCTGAATGCTCACTTCATTTGCATTAGCGGTATAAGTAACAATAAAGTCGCTGGCAGGCAGTTCACTGCCTTTACCAGCCTCAAGCGTGGCAGTTAAACTGGCGCCGCCGGTATTAGCTTGGTATGCATAAGCACCCACGGTAGGTATATTAAATATATCACCGCCTAGCTCGCCGTTAGCATCCATACCCAATTTATTTTGCTCGTTGAACGCATCTGCAATTGCCAATCCCATTTGGCCAATTTGGTTTTGTGCAGGCACGAGTATGTCGTCTCTAAAAGCCAACAAGCCGCCAATTTTGCCTTTTAATTTAGTTGCATCTATTTCTAGCGGCACAGCTTTGCCGCCATTAACGTCAAGCGTCAATTCTTTAAAATTAGGATCGGGGTCGCCCGACAGTGAAAACAAGTTAAATGTACCGTTTTCCATAACTAAAGATTCACCGCTGCCCATAAAGACGAGTTTTTCGCCATTAGGGCCATCAAGTGTTTCTATATCAACAAGCTCTGATAATTCACGAATCGCTAAGTCGCGCTGGTTATAAATAGAGCTTGCGCTTGATGCGTTATTTGTGCCATTTACGACTGCAATTTCTTGGTTTAACGTATTTATATTTTGGATGAGTGAGTTGGCTTCTTCAGAAAAAATCTCAAGCTGCTCATTCACTATACCTTGTTGCTCAAGCACGATACCCGAAAGCCTATCCATTTGATCAACTAAGCTTTGCGCATCGGTCATTACTAATGAGCGAGCAACTGTTGAAGACGGCTGATTTAGCGCCTCTTGCACGTTATTAAATAATGAATTTATGCCCGTTGATAAGTTATTAGACTCTTCTGAAAAAATAGTATCAACACGGTTGGCTTCTGTTACAAATTGATCAAAAAACGATTTATTTGACGTGTCGCGGTTTAACTGCGACTGGGCAAACTCGTTCAATAACCTGTATGTTTCGCCGCGACCTACTTGGTTATCAACCATCGTGGTAAATTCAGTGCGCTCACGTACGTAGCCTTCTGTATTTACATTGGTGATGTTTTTACTGGTCGTTTGCAACAGCTCAGAGCTTGAACGCACCCCAGCACTGGCAATATTTAATAAACTAAACGACATATTACTTCACTCCTTGGGTAAACGCGCTTGTTGCAATATTTTTAAGCTCACTGCTATTTAGCACTTTTTTTATTTTACTCGCGTAATTAGGATCGGTTGCATAGCCTGCTTTTTGTAGCGAATCTAAAAATTCGTTTGGCTGTGCTGTTTTTTGTAATGCTTCTTCGTAGCGTGGGTTTTGCGTTAAAAAATCGACAAAGTCGTTCACGCTTTCTTTTATAGAATCGTAAGCTCTAAAACTTGCTTGCTTTTTAACAGGGGTACCTTGCTCAAATTCAAGCGTTACTTTACTTGCTTTATCGCCTTCCCAGCTTTTATCTGATTTAATATTGAACAGGTTATTTGAGCTATTCCCGTCGCTTTTATTAATAATATGCTTACCCCAACCCGTCTCAAGTGCCGCTTGAGCCACCATTACTGCAGGGTTTAAACCAATTTTTTCGGCCGCTGTTTTAGCATGCTCCCACACTGCACTAACAAACTCTTCAGCATTATTAAACGACGACTGCTGTGTAGGCTGTGTTGTGGTTTTAGTTTGTGTTGCCGCACTGCTGACTACTAAGTCATCTTTATTTGCTTGCTTTACACTGTGCCCCTTTTCGTGCGGCAGTTCAGAGCCTGCGCGTTTATCACTGATAAAGTCGTTAGTAGTTCTTAATACGGAGCCAGGCATAAAGTTCTCAGCATCTGGTGAGAGCTGCTGAACAATTAAATCAGCCAAACCTAAAGACCCATTTGATGAAAGCTCAGAAGAGAGCTGCTGATCGTGCATTTCTTCAAAAAACTTTACGCCGCTAGAGTTAAACGGACTGTCTTCATCTTCAAATGCTTCGTTGGCTTTACGCATCCCTTTTAGAAGCATTTGGGTAAAAATAGCTTCAAATTGTGCCGCTGCTTTTTTTAGCGCCGCTTTAGAGGCATCAGTAGATGCATCACCGCTGTTTAAAGCGTCTTGACGTAAAGTATTAAGATTACTTAAATCAAAAAAGTTTTGCTTATCGAGGTGATTTGTTTCCATCAGCTTTTTGACACAAAAATGAATAATGCTTTAAGAAATGCAAAAATTGAGCCAAAGAAAGGTAAACAGTAAAAAGCTTAAGTACCTTTTGAGTACTTAAGCTTTATTTGGAAGGGTAAACATTCTTAAAAATAATTAAATAACAACAAGCTGTCCGTTAATTGCACCCGCTTCTTTAAGCGCTTCTAAAATAGCCATTAGGTCTCCAGGTGCTGCGCCTACTTCATTTATAGCACGCACTAAGTCATCTAAGCTAACGCCGGGGTTAAATACAAACGCACGAGAATCATCTTGATTAACGTCAATAATACTTTGCTGTGTAACAACGGTTTCGCCTTCTGCTAATGGATTAGGCTGCGTTACATTTTGCTGTTCAGCAATTGTGACTGTTAGGCCGCCATGGGTTATTGCCGCAGGCTGTAGCTTCACATTTTTGCCAATGACAATCGTTCCCGTACGTGAATTAACAATAATTTTGGCTGAAGTGTCAGCAGGCTTAAACTCTAGGTTTTCAAGCGTTGATAAATAAGACACTCGTTGCGATGCATCACGTGGCGCAATAACGCGTACTGAGGCAGCGTCAATAGCTTGTGCACTATTAGGGCCTACCAAGTTGTTAATTGTTGCTTCTAAACGTTTTGCCGTTGTAAAGTCTGGGCGGTTTAGGTTAAAAGTAATGTAGTCGCCTTGCATAAAAGGGCTTTTAACTTCGCGTTCAACTGTCGCTCCGTTAGGTACGCGGCCAACTGTCGGGGTGTTAATGACCACTTTACTGCCATCTAGCCCTTGTGCTCCTAAACCACCCACAATTAGGCTACCTTGTGCTATAGCGTATACGTTTCCATCCACCCCTTTTAAGAAAGTTTGTAACAAGGTGCCGCCACGTAAACTGCCTGCACTGCCAATAGAAGATACCGTAATATCAATTGTTTGACCCGGCTTTCTAAACGGCGGAAGCTCAGCGTGGACTGCCACTGCTGCTACGTTTTTAATTTTAGGGCTTTGTGTTGAAGGCAGCGTAATACCAAAACTGTTTAGCATGCCTCTAAAACTTTGTTGTGTGTAAGAGTTTTGCTCCCCTGTACCAGGTAGCCCCACCACTAAACCATAGCCTACCAATTGGTTGGCACGTACACCTTCAACCATAGAGACATCTTTTATACGCTCGGCGCTGGCAGAAAATTGCCAGCCTAGCAGTATGATCAAAATAAACGCTTTAATGCTATTCATACTACTATCCTCTAAAACGGAAATAACGAGCTACTAAAGAAACGTGTTAACCACCCTGGGCTTTGCGCTTCTTGTGTTTGTCCTTTACCTGAATATTGAATTCGGGCATTGGCAATTCTATTCGACTCAACCGTGTTATCGGCGCTTACATCTTGCGGACGTACAAGGCCTTCGAGCCTAATAAACTCTTCGCCGGTGTTAAGTGTTAGCCATTTTTCACCACGAATAACTAAGTTACCATTGGGTAAAACACGCATAACATTCACCGAGATATCGCCCACTAAGCTGTTTGACTGATTTGATTTAGAGTCACCGGTAAATGATGAATCACTACCAATGCCAAACTGAATACTGTCGCCACCTATATTGACTGGTAAACCACCTAACCCAATAACGGGGTCTAGGCTGGCTTCGGTTTCTTTATCGGTTTCGGTTTTAGCCGCTTTTGTAGCTTGTGTTGACTCTTCAAGCTTAACGGTAATTATATCGCCGGTTCTAAGTGCTTTTTTGTCTGAATACAAATCATTAAATGTATTGGTGTTAAACAATGAACCCGTTGCAACAACAGGCTCTGCTACAGGCTCTGGGTACATGGGTGCGTAGTAGGGGTCATCTTGAACCACTTCACTATTTTGCGTAGAAACACAGCCACTTAAAAATAAGGTGCCTGCTGCAAATAAAATAACATTACGCATAACTATCCCCTTGTGCACGGTTATAACTGTTGATTGATGTAGCTCATCATTTCGTCAACGGCCGAGATTACTTTTGAGTTCATTTCGTAAACACGTTGAGTTTCGATAAGGTTTACCAATTCTTCCGTTACATTAACGTTTGATGTCTCAAGCGAGCCTTGAATAATAGTACCTAAGCCTTCTACGCCTGGATTACCTTGAACAGGCGCACCACTAACAGCGGTTTCGGTGTAAAGGTTTTGACCAATTGGCTCAAGACCCGATGGATTAATAAAGTCACTAATTGTTAGCTGGCCAATTACCACGTTATCGGCTTGCCCTGCAACGCGTACAGATACTTCACCATCTTGAGAGACTGTAATTGATTGCGCATCATCGGGCACATTCATTTCGGGCTGAACAACAAAACCTGCACCTGAGGTAACAATGCGGCCGTCTTCATCGGTAGTAAATTGCCCATTTCTCGAATACGCAATATTGCCATCGGGTTGCAGCACTTCAAAAAAGCCTTCGCCTGAAATCATCCAATCGAGTGAGTTTTCGGTGGTGAGCATATTACCTTGCGTAAACTCTTTTTGGTTAGCAACCACTTTTGCACCCGCACCTAGCATTAGGCCAGATGGCAGCTCGGTATCTTGTGATGAGCGCCCGCCAGGTTGGTTGATGTTTTGATACAATAAATCTTCAAAAATAGCGCGGCTTTTTTTGTAACCTACGGTACTGGCATTCGCCAAGTTATTTGAAATAACTGAAATATCAGTTTGTTGAGCGTCTAGCCCTGTTTTACTTATCCACAATGCAGGATTCATAAGTATGCCCTCATTTTAAAGTTAAACTATGCGCATCAACTGATCTTGACGTTCGTCAATCTCTTCAGCTGTTTTCATTAGTTTTACTTGTAACTCAAATTGACGTTGGTGGTTGATCATATCGACCATTTCGTGAACTGGATTAACGTTAGACATTTCCAGTGCACCACTTAACACTTTTACATTTGCAGAGGTATCGACGGTTTGCCCTGGTACAGGTCTAAATAAACCATCGTTGCCTTTTTCAAGCTCTCTGCTGTTTCCTTCAACAACGCGCAGCGTGTCTACTTCTTCTAAAAAATTGGCTGGTGCCCCTTGCGGGCGAACCTGTATGGCACCATCTTCACTAAAGCTTATTTTTTCAATAGGGACCGGTAGAATTACGGGGCCACCTTCGCCAATAACTTGACGACCATGACTTGTTACCAACATACCTTGTGCAGTAATGTTTAGCGTGCCTACTTTTGTATAGGCTTCGTTTCCTGAGTCATCTTGAACGGCAAGCCAGGCGTTATCGCTCATGGCAATATCTAAATCACGACCTGTTTCGATTATGCCGCCAGAGGTCATGTTAGAACCTGGTCGCTCTTGCATTGAAAACACGCGCGTTGGTAAGCCCTCGCCAAATGCTTGCATAGAGCGCGCTTGCGCAAAGTCAGCTTTAAAACCTGTGGTGTTTGCGTTTGCCAAATTATTGGCTTTAAGTGCCAGCCCTTGTAGGCTTTGCTTAGCGCCAGAGGCTGCAATGTAGACCATTTTGTCCATAACATCGACTCACATAAAAAATCTCTGAGTTGATAAATGCAAAATAGATGCCAGATTAAATTTGACGCAATATAAGGAAGGTATTGAACGGTTCAGCTAGACTAGTTTTAGCGACATAGCTACAAAAAAGGCTGCAAAAATGCAGCCTTAAAATCTTAACCAAAAATAAGGTTAACTTATCGAATCTGCAAAATACTTTGCTGAATTGTTGAGTTAACTTCAAGCGCTCTTGAGTTCGCTTGGTAGTTACGTTGAGCGGTAATCAAATCAACTAATTCGTTTGTTAAGTTGGTATTAGATTGCTCAAGCGCGGATGAATTAATACTACCAAAAGTACCCGAGCCTGCTTCACCGGCCACTGGCTCACCAGAGTCTATACTTTGCTTCCAGCTGGTATCGCCTACTTGCGAAAGGCCTTGAGAGTTTGGAAAGCGAACCATAGCAACTTGGCCTAAATAGGTTGAGTCGCCATTGCTGTATGAGGCAACAATTTTACCGTCTGTGCCAATATCAATACCCGCTAAACGACCCACTGTAGAACCATCTTGGTCAAGTGCTTTTACTTCAAAGCCACTTGAGTACTGAGTTGGAATACGGCCAGCTGTGTTGTTTTCATCACGCCAGTTTAGCTCAATCCCTGTACTTGGGAATGTTGCGCCGTTATCAAGCATTGACGATAAACCAGTACCTGCACCTGCCGGTAAATTAATTTCATCAAACGTGGTGGTGTTAGTATTTGCTACACCATCTGTTGTGGCGGGTAAACCGCTAGAATCAAAACCAAGTGTGGTAATAGGTGTATATGGTGTAGTTG
This sequence comes from Pseudoalteromonas agarivorans, assembly GCF_024518735.1. Taxonomy (NCBI): domain Bacteria; kingdom Pseudomonadati; phylum Pseudomonadota; class Gammaproteobacteria; order Alteromonadales; family Pseudoalteromonadaceae; genus Pseudoalteromonas; species Pseudoalteromonas agarivorans. The sequence goes on along the minus strand of NZ_JANIGJ010000008.1, from coordinate 12,309 downwards.
TTTGCTCTGCACCAGATGTACCGTTTACCACTTTACCATCAAGCGTAGCGTATACTTCCCAGCTATTGTCTGTACCACCTGCAGCTGCATCTTCTTCTTTTACAAAAAAGTATTGCAGAATATGTGGTTCACCTAATGAGTCGTAAACAGTAGTAGACGTCGACGAATTATAGGTACCGTTCGATGTCGGATCAAAATCGAGGCCTGTTGCATCAGCTGTTGCATCTAAGTTGAACGATAAAAATACGTTTTCGGTTGCGCGAGGTGAACCTGATGAGTCAGGAATTTGAATCGGGTTTGTAGTACTTAAACTAACCGATGTGGTATCACCTGATGACTCGTCTACTGGAAAAGCTTGCAAATAATTACCTTTGGCATCAACCATAAAGTTATCTTGGTTTAGCTTAAATGCACCTGCACGAGTGTAAGTTAAATCTTGCGACGAAATGTCGTCGGTCATTGCAAAATACCCTTCGCCGGTAATCGCTAAGTCTAACGAGTTGTTAGTAAATTGCAGTGACCCTTGGTGGAATTGCTGTGCAACCATGGTTGTTTGCACACCATCACCGTTTTTAGTTTTACCTGCACTAAAAACAGATGCAGCGTATACATCGGCAAATTCAGCACGCGATTCTTTAAAACCGGTGGTGTTTACATTAGCAATATTGTTTGCTGTTACGTCTAAGTCTTTTTGAGCGGCAGCTAGGCCTGTAAGTGCGATATTAAAGCTCATAATTCACCTCTAACTTTGAATCTAATAGCCTGCTAGCAGGCGAAATACTTTTTAATTGGTTATGCGATCTCTGCGACATCAGTCAACCTAACCGCACCCTCTTTAGTGTTAATAATAATGCCACTAGAGCCATTGATATTAACGCTTTCAATGTTTTTGAATGTTGCCACCGGTAAGCTTGAAAACTCGCCGTTGGTACTGCCCTCTGCAGTAATGGTGTATTCACCCTCTGGTAGGCGCTCACCGGATTCATTATTACCATCCCAGCTAAAGCGCACTGCACCCGCTGCTTGCGAACCCATATCGATAGTTCGAACCAGTTGCCCAGAAGCATCTGTGACTTTAATTGTTAAATTATCAACGGCTTCTTCAGCAACCGCAGACCCTTTTGCCTCTCCGCTTTCGCCAAGCTCAAGCGTATTAGATTCTAAAAGCGCTTGCTTACCAACCAGCGTTGATGCTTGTAAGGCAGAGTTTGAGGTCATTGACGAGGCAAGTGACTCAAAATTTGTGTTTAAATCTGTGATGCCTTGCGCCATGGTAAAATTAGTCATTTGCGCAATCATCTGATCGTTATCAGCCGGATTACTCGGATCTTGATACGATAGCTGCTGAGTTAGCAACGAGAAAAAATCTTCCTGCGTTAATGCATCGCTCTCTTCAGTGGTTGTCGCTACTTGGGTCTCTTGCCAAGTTATAGAGTCCAAAAAAGATGAACTAGTACTAATATCGTTACTCATAACCTACCCTCGGTTATCGCTGCCCAAGTAACAGCGTTTTGCTTAACATTTGCTTAGCTGCATCGGCAACTTGCACGTTTGTTTGATAAGAGCGAGAAGCAGAGATCATATTTGCCATCTCCTCAACAACATTAACGTTGGGTTTATAGATATAGCCATTTTCATCCGCACTTGGGTGATTAGGGTTATATTCAATTTGTAGTGGTTTGTTACTCTCAACAATTCCCAGCACTTTAACACCAACAGCGGAGCCCTGAGGGTTGCTGGCTGAGGCAGACGCTTTTGTCAGCTCGGCAGCAAATACAGGTTGGCGTGCTCGGTAAGTTTTGTCTTGGGATGAACTAATTGTATTAGCATTCGAAATATTACTCGCGGTGGTATTTAAGCGAACATTTTGCGCACTCATACCACTGCCTGAAATATCAAAAACGTTATATAAACTCATAATTATTATCCTTGACTACCGAGCGCTTTATTCAGGCCCTTAAATTTACTACTTAAAAATTGCAGGCTTGCCTGATACTCCATCGCATTCTGTGTATACAAGTTTCGTTCCACCTGTATGTCAACTGAGTTACCATCGCCTGTATCTCCTTGATTTGGATTGCGAAATAATTCAGAACCACCTACACTTCGAGTACCGCCAGCAATGTGTTTTTCATTGGTAGTAACCATGCTATTGCCGCTTTGCTGAGTTGACCTTGCCGCTTTTAATGCTGAGGCAAAGTCGATATCTTTTGCTTTATAGCCAGGCGTATCAGCATTCGCTATATTTGTGGCAAGTACTTCTGCCCGCTGTGAGCGGATCAACATTGCATGCGGGTGCACACCTAATGCTTTATCAAAACTGATAGCCATAACGTTCTCCAAAAAATTGACTTGCTTAAGTTAAAGCAATTTATAAGCCAGTAGTTTTTAGTTACGTTATTTTTTTATAGAGGGTTGTTATTAAATAAAAAAACGACGCTAAGAACGTCGTTTTTAATAACAAAGTGATAGGATTATTTTTTTTGGTAGATGATTCCAGGGTTACAACGAACCATATCAAACTCGTTACTTAAGCCCGTCATCGACTCCGACGCACCTAAAAATAAATACCCTTTTGGGTTTAGTGCTTGGGCAAACTGACCAATTATTTTTGCTTTAACCTCTGGTGAAAAATATATAAGGACATTGCGGCAAAAAATAATATCAAACTTCCCCATTAAGGCGTAAGAATCAAGCAAGTTTAAATGTCTAAAGCTCACCTGTTTTCTAACTGAGTCGACAACTTTTGCCATGCCGTTGCCGCTATCCATAAAGTACTTTTTACGGCGCTCTGCTGATAGGCCTCGCGCTAATGCCAACGCATCATATTCAGCGTTTTTACACATATCGAGCATTGTGTTAGAAATATCAGTACCAATAATTTGTGCCCCCATACGCAACACGCCCGGTTGCTTGGCCTGAAACTCAGCAACTGACATGGCAATAGAGTATGGTTCTTGGCCTGAAGAGCTGGCCGCTGACCAAATTTTTAATGGTCGGCGGGCGTCTTTAAACTCTGGAAACAATTTATTTTTTAAAAGCTCAAATGGATATTGATCCCTAAACCACAAGGTTTCATTAGTGGTCATGGCATCAACTACAGCGGCTCTAAGTTGCCGCTCATGAGGGCCAAGCGTTTTACTCACTAATTGTGATAAAGATTCAACATTAAAACGAGCCATAAGCGGCGCAAGCCTACTTTTTACTAAATACTGCTTGTTTTCGCCTAGCACAATACCACATTGCTGCTCTAAAAATGAGCGAAACTGATCGTAGTCACTTTGCTGCAAATCTTTATTATTCAAATTAATAACACCTATTGTTGTTTAGTCGCAATGAACCCATTTTTTAACTGCTGTTGCCAATTCATCAGGGTTAAATTTTGCTATAAAATCATCCGCGCCTACTTTTTCGATCATCGCCTGATTAAACACCCCACTCAAAGAAGTGTGTAAAATAACATGTAGAGGCGCTAATTTTGGATCTGCTTTAATTTCTGCTGTTAATGTATAGCCGTCCATTTCAGGCATTTCAACATCAGAGATAAGTAAACCTACACGCTCAGTTATATCATTTTTACAATCAAGCTCGGCTATTTCTTTAAGCCTAACTAAAGCCTCTTTACCATTTTTTGCAAGCTCAGTTTGCACGCCAAGTGGCTCAAGTGCTCTTTTTACTTGGTTACGTGCAACAGCTGAATCGTCGGCAATAAATACAATGCGCTCGCCTAAATCTTTTTGTATTGCACTATCGGCAGCAAGGTCGGCACTAACCTCGGTATTTACTGGACAAATTTCGTTTAAGATTTTTTCTACATCGAGAATTTCGACCAATTCGTTTTCAATCTCGGTAACGGCAGTTAAGTAAGAGTAACGCCCTGCTCCTGACGGAGGTGGCATTATTTTTTCCCAGTTCATGTTAACAATTCGCTCAACGCCGCCAACTAAAAAGCCCTGCACTGAACGATTGTATTCTGCAATTATTATGAAGCTGTCTTTAACATTTTCAATAGGTCGGCCGCCTACGGCCATTGATAAGTCGATAACTGAAATAGTTTGACCACGAATATGCGCCACACCCCGAATGTATGCATTTGATTTAGGCATACTCGTTAAAGGAGGACATTGCAGTACTTCTCTTACTTTAAATACATTGATCCCAAAACGCTGACGCCCTCTGAGCTTAAATAATAGTAATTCTAGGCGGTTCTGCCCAACCAACTGGGTGCGTTGGTTTACTGAGTCTAAAATGCCTGCCATTCAAATCTCCTAAAGAAAACAAATAATGCGGAACGATAATTGCTTTCTGTTTATAAAGCTACATAACATCGCGGGAGCGTCTACTTTTTGACGCAAAATATTTATACCCTGTTTGAAACCATAAGCATAGTCGAAACATTATGAGTTTGTTAAAAAAAGTCAGAAGATACAGTGTTTTTTATTTTCTTGCTAGCCTCTGCTTAGCAACACCTTTGCATGCAAAAGTGTTTAGTAAAGATTTATTACAAGAAATAGCAATTTCTCATATTGCAGAGCAAGTTACCGTGCCACTTGAAAAAAATGTGGAGATTACCGCCCTTGCCCTCGATAGCCGCATTCCTGATAGAGTATGCGAAAACGAGCCAGAATTAGTCGTGCCAAATGAGCCGCCATTTACACGCCAGGTGACTGTACAAATAAAATGTAACGATGCGCAAAGCTGGACTCAATATGTCCATGTAAGAATAGTTAAAATGGCGCCCGTTGTGGTTGCCACGGCAAATCTAGCCCGTGGTGAAGTTATTACTAAGTCTCATTTAAGCGTACAAATGAAGCCTTCGCAGTTTGTTAGGGTACAATATTTAGATAACCCTTTAATGCTTATTGGCAGCCGCAGTAAGCGAAATATAAGAAGCGGTATGCCGGTTTTGCTTAACCAAATTTGTATGGTTTGCAAAGGCGACGCTGTTAATATTTATGCGAGTATTAAAGGACTTAGAATAAAAACTACGGGGATAGCACTTGAAGATGGCACCCTTGGTGAGCAAGTACAGATCAAGAATAAAAAATCCGGTAAAATTTTGAATGCACGTGTAGATGGTGTAGAGTCTGTGCAAGTAAATATTTAATTTCGATTTATACTAAAGTATCCTATGTATATGCCGATAACTTGGCATAAGTTGGGTAATATACAGGTTTATTATTATGGTTAATCAAGTTAATGGCAGTAATCAACAAGCTAATGCGCTTACAAACGCTAAACAGCAACAAGTTGATATTAAAAAAGATAACGCTGCAAGTACACAAACAACACAGACTCCTTCGCCTAAAGCGGCGAGTGATTCAGTGAGCCTGACGCCGCAAGCACAGCAGTTAAAAACACTGCAAGATAAAGCACAGCAATCATCTGGCTTTGATAGTGAAAAGGTCGCTGAGCTTAAAAAAGCGATTACCGAAGGTAAATACCAAATTGATGCTGAAAAGCTGACTAAAAACTTAGCTGATTTTGAGTTTAACGTATATGGCTGATCACAATAGTTTAATTAGCGTTAAATTAAATGAACAAGTTAAATGCTTGGATTCATTATATGCGTTATTAAACGAAGAGCTTAGTATTATTGCCTCTCGCAGAGGTGAAGGTTTAAAAGAACTTGCCCAACAAAAAATGTCTTTTTTAACTAAGCTTACGCAGCTCGATAAAGAGTTGAATAAACTTTTTGCTGCAAATGATGAAAATGCCCCTGACGTAACTGAACGAGTAGCGCAAGTTAAAGCGCAGTTAGCGCAGTGCCAAAAACAAAATAAAGTAAACTCACATGCTGCCCGCCAAGCACACTTAAGTGTAAAACAATTAAAAGATATTTTAATTGGCGCCCCAACCAGTATGACTTACGACCAAGGCGGTAGTGTAGTTAATACCGACAGCAAGCTGGTTCGTAACCTAAAAGCTTAACTGCTTTTATCTATCCTAATTTATTAAAAAAGCCCTTATTGAAGTCTCAATAAGGGCTTTTTTAGGTTTACTACTTAGCACAAAATAATAACCACACTTTTGATTAAGTGAGTTTTAGAAACCCACTTCAGTTATTTAACTGAAGTGGGTTACTGATTTAAATATCTGTTTGATTATTACCATTTTCAATTAAGTGTTTAATCATTTCCTCTGATTGATTTTGAACATCAACTGCTGGCGCAGCTTCATCGGTACTTCCGCCACTTTGTGCTGGGCTATAAGCAATTGCAGAGCCTTCATCGTCAATCAAAGTATTAAGAGCAACGAGTTGCTCGGTGTCTTCGTCAATAATTACATCATTGATATTAAGGGGCTCTGTAGAGCTCATTGACACCGTTTGCTCTGTACTCGATAAAGCACTTACATTACTTAAATTAACCGTTTCTCCTAAAGCATCGCTGGTTACTGCTTCATTTGGCATAGTAGCGCCTAATGCTGCTTCTTCGCTAAACGGCTCAGCGGCTCCTTCTAAGCCAAATGTTGTATCGGTGGCACTTGCACTGCTTCCTGCGCTAGCAAGTTGTGGGTCGTTTCCTTGGTCAATAATATTGTCATTAATATCCTTAATTAAATAATTACCGGCTTCATCAACTGTGATAAAGCGATAATCAGACCAAGAACCTAAATCAAGAACTGATAATAATGAACTCCAATTTCCATTCTCATCAGGTTGAATTTCCATAGCGCTTTCTAGCACATTTAAGTTTAGGTTTAACACCTCAAGGCCAAGTAAGTTTGCTCCTACAACATATACACTATTTCCTTCTTCTACTGTGCCTTCTGCAGTTAAACCTATTCCTAGTAAGCCCCAGTAATAGTTAGACACTTCGAAGTCTACCGGCGTTGAGTCAATCACTAACCCAGATAAGCTTCCACTTGAAGTAACATTTCCAGATTCATCAGTAGCGGTAGCCGTTACAGTGTATGCCCCATCGAGTAAAGCGTTGTCTGGTGATACGCTCCATACACCTGTCTCACCCGCTGTTGTATCCTTGGTTACAACAGTACCGCTTTCATCTATAAAGCTTACGGTAATATCTTCATTTGCTCCTGCGGTACCGGTGATCTTAGGTGTGCTATCGGCTGTTAATTCTAAACCAGAGTTAATTACTATGCCTGAATCAACTATGCTGCTTATTGATTGCTCGCCAATATTACCTGCGTTATCAAGTACGCTTACATCAACGCTGTAATTCCCTTCACTAAGAGGCTGCGAAGCTGTAACACTCCACGACCCATCTGTGTTTACTGTTGTTGAAACATTGTGTGTTTCACCTAGTGCGTCAGTAAACATCACCATAACTGCAGCTCCAGCAAAACTTCCGGTTACCGAGCCTGTAATAGTCGGTGTGGTATCTTGGCCTACTGCAATAGGGTCTATAAATACAATAGGTGCTGTGTAATCAGTACTTGAAACCATGGTATCGCTTGATGAGTTTCCTGCAGCATCACTCACTGTTGCAGTAGCACTAAAACTGCCTTCACTAAGCGGCGTAACAGCTGTGACTGACCAAGTTCCGTTACCTGCCACTTGCGCAGTTAATGTTTGCGAATCACTATTAGCATCAGTAAGTACTACGCTTATGGTTGTACCTGCCGGAGCATCACTTGTACCTGAGATGGTTGGCAGTGAGTTATTCGTAACTGCAAGTTCATTAATTTCAATTGTAGGCGGAGTTAAGTCAACTATGCCATTAAGACTTGTAGAGCTTGTAAGGTTTAAGTTTTCGACTGTTGCATCAACCGTAAATGCACCTTCAGCTAATGGAGTGGTCGGTATTAATGTCCATACACCAGCAATAGCTTGAGTGTTATAGGTTGTTGCATTACCACTGCTATCTGTAATAACCACTTCTACATTACCGTTTATTACATCGGTAGTACCACTAATAGTAGGGGTTGTATCGCTTGTATCTATTATTGGGTTAATTAATAGACTCGGTAAAGTGGTGCTCACAACGCCCGTTTGCGTCACCGTTGCTATATTGCCTGCGTTATCAATACTAATAGCCTCGACGGTTAAATCGCCCTCAGCAAGTAAAGGTGCAACAACAAGCCACGTGCCATCTCCTAATACTGTTGTAGTAACTTCATAAAGTGTGTTTGTGGAGTCGGTAATATTAACCGTGATTAAGCTACCGGTTTCTTCGTCACTGGTGCCAGTAATCGTAGGCGTTAATGTATTAAGTACACCAAAGGCGTCTATTTCTAACGATGGCGGTATGGTATCAATCGTCACTTGCTCAGTAGCAGACTGGCCTACATTACCCGCAGCATCAGTAATACTAGCGAATACACTATATATACCATCAGGTAGGCTAGTGGTTACTAATGACCACGTGCCATCGCTACCAACAAGGGCATCAAATACTGTTGCGTTGCCGTTACTATCTATCACAGTTACATCAATGTCTGTGCCTTGAGCTTCTTCAGAAGTACCAGAAATAGTTAGAATGTCAGTATTGCTGATGCTCAACGGTAAAATATCTACCACAGGCACTAACGTATCAACAACAAACTCGAGCGTTTGTGTTACTACATTGCCAGCATCATCAGTAATACTCACGTTGGCGACATGCTGCCCTTCAGTCAGCGCATCAACTTCCAATGAAAATAGCCCTGCTGCATTCACTGTTGTTGTTAGTACTGAGCCTCCGTCCAGCTGAATCTCTACCACTCCATTAATTAAATCACTGGTCCCTTGAATAATTGGAGTAGAATCTGACGTTGTACCAATCACTTGCAAATTAAGTGTTGGTGAGATGGTATCTACTACACTGCTTAGCAGCTGTGTAGCTGTGATCCCGACTTCACTTAATACATTCACAGTTACAGTAAACACGCCCTCAGCAAGTGATTGAGGAACCTGTACAAGCCATGAATTATCTGCCTGCACTATTGCAACCAAATCTTGTGCTATGTTATCGCTATCTACCACTCTCACTAGCACTTCGGTGCCTGGGGCTTGGTCGGTCGTACCGCTAATTACTGGTAAATCACCCTCGCCAGCTACAAAGTCAACTACCGCATTAAGTAACGGCGTTGAAGCATCTACATCTGCCGTCGTAATAGTGGTGGTGTTACCCGCTTCATCAGTTGCAGAGGCTTCAACAACTGATAAGCCAATGATATTAACCGCTAGACCTAATAACACCCAGTCACCATTGGCATCAGTAGTTACATCGTAAGTTAAGTTAGCCAAATCACCTGCTAATTCTAAATTAACGGTAACTGTTTTACCTTCACCTAAATCGGAAGTACCAGATAAAGATACTAGCTGCCCTAATACGAACGAAGGCACAATAGTAAGCTCTGGCCCTACTGTATCTACTTCGCCACCTGTTTTACTATCAACAGAGGTATTTCCTGCGCTATCAGTAATCGTTGCCGAAACACTGTAAACCCCCTCTGCTAATACGTTGTCTGCAGCGGCTTGCCAGTCTCCATTAGCATCCGTTTGTACGGTAATTTGATGCGATGCGCCAGCTGAGTCAGTAAACGTAACGAAAACGTTTGTATTTGGCTCGTTTGATGTGCCACTAATTAATGGCGTGCTGTCTTGGGTAAGTATTAATGAACTTTGATCAATACTAATTTCTGGCGCAATTGTATCAATATTTGCGTTAGTGATATTGCTGCCTGTATTTCCGGCATTATCAGTAATAAACACTTCTACTGAATATGCCCCTTGCGAAAGGCTATTGCTTGCCTCTACTGACCAAGTTCCACCGGCTTGCACCGTTGTATTGACTGTATGCGCATTACCTTGGAAGTCGGTAAATACCACAGCAACCACATCTCCTACGGCTGCACCTGTTACACTGCCAGAAACGCTAGGTGTTAAATCTGTACTACCTACAATATCGTTAATGCTAACCACTGGTGCGGTTATATCAACCACACCGGTAGTGCTAGTATTTACAGGGTTCCCCGCGGTATCACTTGTTGATGCAGTAACAGTATATGTGCCTTCGCTAAGCGATAAAGGAGCTGCAACTGACCATGTGCCATTTGCACCGACTGTGGCATTAACTGTTTGCTCTACACCTAAGCTATCTGTAATCAAAATAGCGACTATGGCGCCTTGTGGGGCTGTACTTGTACCTGAAATTGTAGGCGTTGTATCATTACTCGTTAGTAGCGGTGTAATATTCAATTCTGGGGCTGTTAAATCTATCAGCCCTGTATCTGTTGCACTGCTGGTTAAGCCACCTTCAGTCACATTAGCTGAAACAGTAAACGTGCCCTCAGGAAGGATATTTGTCGCATCTACACTCCATGTATTATCAGTTACAGTTGTTGTAACCGTGTGCGAGACATTATTAACATCGGTAATAGTAACCGTAATTAACGTACCATTTGCAGCACTACTCGACCCAGAAAGCGTAGGTGTTTGATCGTTTGTATCAACAATGGTGTTTATATTAATGGTAGGTGCATTAGTATTAAGCGTAGCAGTAGCATTTGCTTCACTACTGTTACCTGCAGTATCAGTAATGATTGCTGAAACTGTCACTTGTCCATCAGTTAATGGCGTGGTTACATCAACACTCCAGGCCCCGCCTGCCCCCACAGTCGTTGTGTAAGTATCAATGCTATCACCATCAGTAATTGTGACATTAATTGTAGTACCTTCAACCTCATTAGATGTACCTGAAATAGTAGGCGTGCTGCTATTAATTGTACCTAATGCGTCAATGGTAATGGTTGGTGCTTGAGTATCAACAAGCCCTGTTCCAGTCGCTGAACCTGTATTATTAGCATCGTCGGTAATACTAACAACAACACTATAATTTCCTTCAGGTAAATTAGGCGCTGTTGTTTGCCAATTACCATTTGCATCTACCGTAGCAGCTAACGTATGCGTATCACCATTACTATCTGTAATAACAATATCTACATTTGTGCCAGTAGGTTCACCAGATGTACCACTAATAACTGGCGTATCTGTGTTAAATACGGTTATGTCGTCCAATGCGACTATTGGTATCTGAGTATCAATTGTTAAGTCGATTGTTGTGTTAGTGATATTATTGGCGTCGTCAGCAACATTAATTTGCGCCGTATAGTTACCATCGGTAAGTGCAGTTGGTACCTCTACCTGCCAATTTCCATCAGCATCTACTACCGCAAAAAAGGTTTGGCCATCAATGCTAATTATTACATCAGCACCTATAGCATCACTAGTGCCTGATAGGGTTGGCGTTGTATCTGCTGTAGTGTCGATAGGATTAACGCTAAGAGTAGGTGCTATGCTGTCTATTTCACCTTGTGCTTGCTCAGTGGTTAAATTACCAACATCGTCTCTTACCTCTGCGGTAACAGTGTACTGCCCTTGTGCTAACTCGGTTGGCACTTCAACAGACCAACTTCCATTAGCTTGAACTATGGCCGTAAACTGCTGGCTTTGACCTGCACTATCTACAACGGTTAGTTCTACCTCGGTTCCTTGAACCATATCAGTAACACCAGAGATCACAGGCGTTGCATCATTCGATAATGCATCTACAGTAACGGTAAGCGCAGGTGCTTCATTATCAAAATTAAGTGAGTTGACGCTCGCAACATTGCCGGCAGCATCACTTGCAGTTGCAGTAACATACGCAAGACTAAGCAAAGGTACTGTTATGTTGGCAAGTCCCCATGTGCCATCAGCATTCGTGGTAGCAGTGTACGTTGCGCCCACTAAACCACCGACTAAATACTCGGTAATTGTGATCACTGACCCTTCTGGTAAATCAGAATCCCCTGAAAGAGAGACTAAATTCCCCAACAAGAACGAAGGAATGATCTCTAAAGTCGGTGGAGTTACATCCACTTCGCCCGTATCACTGCCTGTGCCGGTGTTGCCTGCTGCATCGGTAATGCTGGCACTCACACTGTAACTCCCTTCGGCTAAGTCGCTGGTTGGTGTCGCACTCCAATTGCCGTTGACATCGGTTTGTACATCAATAGTTTGTACGGCATTGGCTGCATCGGTAAAGGTTAGCGTGACGGTGCTGTTGGGTGCATCACTGGTGCCCGTTACAGTTGGCATGCTGTCGTTGGTGAGCGCTGGTGCATCTACACTCACACTTGGTGCGGTGGTATCGATGTTACCGGTGCCGGTGATATCAGTGCTGTTACCTGCATCATCGCTAATGCTGGCCTCAATGCTGTACGGTCCTTCTGCAAGTGCCGTCGGTACTTCTACTGAGAAATTGCCGCTCGCATCCACGGTGGTGGTAAAGGTTTGCTCGGCCCCTAAATCATCGATAACCGTAAAGGTGATCACGGTGCCTTCAACCGCATCACTGGTGCCGCTTAGGGTCGGTGTGA
>NZ_JANIGJ010000007.1:0-307474 GCF_024518735.1 Pseudoalteromonas agarivorans | reverse complement strand
CAGCTGCTAATGCCTGCAAATTTAACCCCGTTAAATCTTGGCATAATTTAATAGCAAACCAGCGTGGTAAATTTTTCTCTTTTCGCCCCTTTTTAACCGTTACTATATCATCTACCTCAACATTAAAAAGGCTTGGGGTCAAATCTTGACTTCAGACATCAAACAATCTCGAAGTTTTTCCAATTGTAATTTAACCTTTTCATCTTCAACCATTAATTTATTCAACCTACCTACAGCTTTCGATATCGCCGAATAATGCTCAACATTAAAAACAGCTGCTAATGCCTGCAAATTTAACCCCGTTAAATCTTGGCATAATTTAATAGCAAACCAGCGTGGTAAATTTTTCTCTTTTCGCCCCTTTTTAACCGTTACTATATCATCTACCTCAACATTAAAGTGTTTAGCTAAGTAGGCTATAACATCATCTGCTGAGTGCTTTTTTCTAACAAGCTTTCTTTCGCTATCTGACTTGGCAATATAGTCTTTTATGTTTTCAATAAAGTCCTCACAACCCAAAACCGACAATAACTTTTTAGCACTATAAAAAGCGCTTATTTCTTTATTGTTTTCATATTCAACAAACTGTTTATAAGCAGCATATTTACGCTTTTTTCCTTGAAGCGAAAATATAAAGTCCCGAACTAACCATTTCGGCGTCGCTGTGTTTTTGATAAAAGCTGAATAGCTAGACCATGTATACTTAGCAAGGTTATCTACCAGTGGTGTGTTCGTTTCAATTGGGTTACGGTGAATGTACCGACTAACATGCAATAAATAGTTATCTGCATCCACCAGCACCGCTTTGTAGCGCCCTCTAAACAGTGCACCATCTTTATTGTGTGCTCTATTAAAGTATTGAGTATAAAGGCCATTAACATGTTTCATGGCTCGGCCTAAATTTGCATCAGGGGTTTTGATTAGCAGGTGGTAATGATTGGTCATTAAACAATAAGAATGCACTTCAATATTAAAGCGAAGGCTTGCTTGCTCAATGCAATATAAAAAATGCTTAAAATCGTCATCACTCAAAAAGGTATTTTCACGCCCTCTGCCGCGATTCATCACATGATAAAACGCATTTTCATACTCTATTCGCAGCGGTCTAGACATAATAATAAACTTAATGAGCAATAAACTATAAATCTAGACCATTGATGTATAAAGTCAAGATTTGACCCCTTTGGTTTCACCTGCGTATAAATTAGTACGAACTAGGAACCATTTATTTTAAATGCGCCACGTACCTTCAACACCTACAAGCTATATGATTTATAGCCAAAATACTTATTCTTCACTCTTGTTTTTTACTTCTGTTTTTATACAAGGTAAACCCTCTACAAGTTTTATATTCATCCAGTAATTTAACGATAAAACTCCAACATTTTCATCATTTTCACTAGCTTCATATTTAACTTCAACAAACTGCCTATCAGTCACTTTGCCGAATGCGACTGATTCAAATAAATCTTTAGTCGTAAGTAAATTAAAATTCACGTCAGAGAAGCGAATGCTAAATACAATTATATCACCCAAATGACAAATGTAATTTCTGCCATAACCGTCATTGAAGGAAATATCAAACTTATCGGCTAACTCTTGCCTATATCGAGCTTCACGGAGAAAACGGTCTAGATCCATATTTCCAGAAAACAAAACAGGATTATTTATATCTTTGGCTAATTCAGCCAAATCAAGAATATTGTTTTCAGCGCTTGCGTATACTTTTTCATCAGTAGTTTTATACCATAGCACTCTTCTTAAAATGTTGACTTTAACATTAGCTTTAGTAGATTCTTTCAAACAATCTTCTTCATTGATCGCTCTATTCGTGTCAATATTTTTAGCTATTCTCTCTTTTGAATACTTCTGTCTGTTAATTTTAAATAAGCTATTTTCATCAGTACTACCGTTAAAACTTACAGAATTGAACAAATTTATTGGGAACTCTGGATCTTTTTCATCCCCATAAATAGCCTGAGAGCAAGTTAGTCCAAATCTAGTCAGTAGCTCTTCGTCAATTTCAGCCTCAGCAACAATCTCATTTTGTTGTTGATTAATTCTATCAATTACTTGCTGAATAGAGTTTTTAAAGTTACTTACATTAGTAGTCAAATTATCTTTATTAGTTAGAATTGGCTCTTCAATATCTTCAGAAAGCCTAATCCACTCTTGTAAATCGCGAACAAATGACTCTTGATCTTGGTGCCGGAAAGCTTCAGAAAAAATAATATCGTACCATTTCTTTGCTAGCTGCCATTGATTATTCGAAAGTGATACTGCAATTTCTACATAAGCTCTATTCATACTATGTGGGTCATTTCTTCCCCAGCCTGAGTAGATACGCCCAGAAACTCTTCGCTGTTCATTAACTTTTCCGAAAGAATCTAAAACTTTTGAAAGCCATGCCCCATAAGTCCCTTCGCCATAATTACTGTAATCTCTGTGTCTAATATAAGCACCAATGATACAGCTAGCATTAGATACTGACTTAACTCTGCCACCAAGCGCGCCGGTTGGATGAATTGATGTGCATGAAAGTAACGCTTGAATATACTGCTTTATTTGTTCATTCCCATTTAAATCCGGCTTTAATAACACGTAGCAAGCTGTAATTACTCGAAGATCAAAAGAGGCATTATTCATAGCAATATTGAAAGCAGGCTGAAGATGGAATTCGCTGTCATTCAATGCCGTTATCCAAATTTTCTCTCCTGAATTTTTAAGCAACATGTCATGAGTGACGAGTTCAGAGTGCCATCTATATTCTTCTAACCCTTGTCCATGATCTCGAATAGATAGCTTTTCATACCAATTATTTAGCATATCTATCCCCCAACCAGCAGCTTCAATATTATTGAATCTTAGTGCTGATATAACAGTATGCGCTGTAAACTCTAGATGGCTGATAAATAACGGCAACGATTTTTGTATATCATCTAGTCGAGTAGTTCTAGGTTCAATATAATCCAACCAAGATTCCCATGAACCAACAAAATCAAAGAGTACATCTTCATACTTGTTGGCGATGCGCAGATCTGATGACATTGAACTATATGAACGCCACTCCATTAATAATGACCACGTAAAATAACTACCTTGGATTAATGAAAATCCCTCTCGTTCAACCATGCGCTCTCGTTTTAGAAAAATTCGTTTATGCAAATAAATTATTTCGTCATAAAACTCGATATTTTCTGGGATTAACTCAACAGACGCCTTTGCGAGTCGGTAATATTCAGTCAAGATTTCATCAAGATAACTTCTACTGAAAAAGCTAGCTGTAGGTAACAACAACCAATTATCTTCTTTACGATTATCATTTAAAAAGCTTAGCGCAGAGGCTATTTCAACATGCCACCTAACAATGTTTTTTATGGCATTTTTAAACTCCCCAACATTCTTTTCTCGAATAGCATCATTAGCTGAACCAACGAAGCCAAGCATCATGGTAGTCAAACTACTATCATGCTCTTGGTCTGTTCTTTTGGTTCTGAAACTCGCTTTTAATAATATCTTTGATATCCAACCGATATCAAAACCAGAATATCGGATTATTATTAGTCTTGCCTTACTTTTATTGGTCCAGACAGGTTGAACTACGAGCTCCCGTTTCACGCTTGAAGCTACACACATCCAACTAAAGCCCTTCTTAGAAACCAACCACTTTACCCATGCTTTATCACTTATCGAAAGAAGTATTTTGAATTTTATAATGTGGTAGCGAATAACCGTATTTATGATAGAGAAGTAAACATTAGAAGCGTAAATTTCCTCTTCAGAGTATTTAGTTATTTCATTAAATTTATCATCCGATAATTTATAGGTACTAACCTTCAAGATCTCATTATCTGGGTTTGCCAATGCTTGGTTATAAACTGAATTTTGTAATAAAAGATCGTGTATTCGGTTTCTAATATCTGTTTCGCACAATTCATGAATAGTGAAGCGAACAACCAACCTATCTCGTTTATTTTCATCCAACATCAAGAGTGTAGAAGTAAAAAACCAGCTAGTTAACAAAACATTAAACATCAACCATAGTGCAGTTGTAACGCATATAGCAAGATAAGTAGAGGCATCCATAGTTGCACTAAAGAAATACCCTGTAATAATAAAAATTGATAAGAAAAGTCCACTAAGGCCAGCAAACATAAATCCGGAATACATCTGATAAATTGGAAATAATGTTTTCTTCGCTGATTTGTTTTGAAACAGGACACCAATTAAACCTATGACTAAGGGGTAGACTACACCGACAATAGTTAACTGCCCAGAAAGAAAACCACCTTGCCAGTCGTTAAGTTTTGTCCAATGTGGGAAGAACTTAATTACTAATGGAGTTAATTCAACTTTCCAGCAGATTAAATTAATTACTAATAAACACGCCAATACAGCAGTAAGTAAAGTGTAATAGTTGTGCCGTTGTGACCAACGTAGAATATTGTATTCAAAAAAGCTCCACTTACTTTGAAGAAATACTTTATTTTTATAAATAGTTTCATTAATATTTTTATCTATCTGATATTTAAGTGAATTAAGCAATTTCCCTATTTTTTTAAACAATACTCATTCTCCATTTTATCAACCGTAAGTCGTTAATTAAAAAGCAAAAAAATTTCTCCTATAACCGATATTCTCACTATTTATAAAAAAAGTATATTTAAACAACAAGTTAAATAGTAAACCAAATTGTAGTGAGATACATAAACTAAAATAGTCAAAACAACCTACTTCCAGCTTAAGCCAAGGGTGAATCGCTTCTCATACTTCAGGTTACTTCTTGCGGCCAACATACATCTAGAGATATGTAATAAGGATACAAACATGACTCGACATTTCTTGAATATGACGAAGTTCCGCGCCACTATCAACATCCTTATAGCTGTGTTATCACGTTCAAAGACAATCACTTGCACGGTCAAACTTGCTAATAAGTAAGTTGTACTAAATGATCTTTGTAAACTTCGTCGTGAAATTGAAGCATTGATACTCTATATACTTGGAAAAATAAAAAAGGGTGTGCCACGAGAGCTCACCCTTTTCAATAATTATAGTTTGGGAATAGCGATTGGATTCCCAATCTATAATTTCATTCCCAAACTATAATAACTTTGATCATTCAAAAATTAATCGCGATATGTCTCTACCGCTGGGCATGAACATACTAAGTTACGGTCGCCGTATACGTCATCTATTCGTGTAACGGTTGGCCAAAACTTGTCTTTTGCTACCGAAGGCACTGGGAATGCAGCGTAAAAACGGTCGTACGCGCGGTCCCATTCGTTACCAAGTACGTCAGCTTGTGTATGTGGTGCAAACACAAGTGGGTTGTTTTCAATTGACCATTCGCCAGAGATTACTTTGTCGATTTCGCCTTTGATTGACACCATCGCTTCGATAAAGCGGTCTATCTCGCCTTTTGACTCAGATTCAGTTGGCTCAATCATTAACGTGCCCGCTACTGGGAACGACATAGTGGGTGAATGGAAGCCGTAATCTTGCAAGCGCTTAGCTACGTCCATTTCAGTAATGCCTGATTGCTCTTTAAGTGGGCGTAGGTCAACAATACATTCGTGCGCAACGCGGTTGTTACGTCCACGGTATAAAATTGGGAAGTGCTGGCTTAATTCGTGCGTTAAGTAGTTAGCATTCACAATCGCCATTTCAGTGGCTTGTTTTAAGCCCTCTGAGCCCATCATGGTAATGTAAGCCCATGAAATAGGTAAAATAGCGGCTGAGCCGTAAGGCGCTGCTGATACTGCACCGTTGTCAATGTTTGTACCCGGTACGTTAATTACGCTGTGGTTTGGCATAAATGCCGCAAGGTGCGATTTAACACCAATTGGGCCTACACCTGGGCCGCCGCCACCGTGCGGAATACAAAACGTTTTGTGCAAGTTTAAGTGCGATACGTCTGAGCCAATAAAGCCTGGGCTTGTTACGCCTACTTGCGCGTTCATGTTTGCGCCGTCCATGTAAACTTGGCCACCGTGCTCGTGCACAATGTCACAAATTTCGCGAATGGTTTCTTCGTAAACGCCGTGTGTAGATGGGTATGTGATCATGATGCACGATAAGTTTTCAGACACTTCTTCGGCTTTCGCTTTTAGGTCGGCCATGTCTACGTTACCGTTTTTATCGCAATCAACCACTACAATTTTCATGCTGGCCATTTGCGCAGACGCAGGGTTAGTACCGTGTGCTGAGCTTGGAATTAAACATACGTTACGGTGCGCATCGCCGCGCGACTCGTGGTATTTACGAATAGCAATTAAGCCTGCGTATTCACCTTGTGCGCCAGAGTTTGGCTGTAGTGAAACGGCATCGTATCCCGTAATATTAACTAGCCAGTCGTGCAGCTCGTTAATCATTATTTGGTAACCTTCGGCCTGATCGAGCGGGCAGAATGGGTGCAAGTTTGCAAATTCAGGCCATGTAATTGGGATCATCTCAGCGGTCGCGTTTAGTTTCATGGTACATGAACCTAACGAGATCATTGAGTGGTTAAGCGCTAAATCTTTGTTTTCTAGTCGCTTAATGTAGCGAAGCATGTCTGTTTCGCTGTGGTAGCTGTTAAAGTTTGGATGCGTTAATACTTCGTCATCACGTACTAAACTAGCTGGAATAGAGTCACTACCGTTTGCTTCAATATCGGCTGCAATACTATCTACGCTTAGGCCATGGCCTTCACCTAGTACAATATCAAATAGCTCAGCTACATCGGCGCGTGTTGTAGTTTCTGAAACCGAAATAGAGTATTCGCCGTCGTGGTTTGTGGCAAAGTTAACGCCTTTGGCAAGAGCACGCGCTATTACGTCATCTTTGCTGTCGCTCACTACTGTTAGCGTATCAAACCAGGTGCTGTGTTTAAGTGCTACACCTTTAGCTTTTAGGCCTGCAGCTAAAATATCAGCAAAGCGATGTATACGCTGCGCGATAGTTTTTAAGCCTTGTGGGCCGTGGTACACCGCGTAAAACGCTGCCATGTTGGCAAGTAGTACCTGCGCTGTACAAATGTTTGAGTTGGCTTTGTCGCGGCGAATGTGTTGTTCGCGCGTTTGCATGGCCATACGGAGTGCGTCGTTACCTAAACGGTCTTTAGATACACCAATAATACGCCCTGGTAATGAGCGTTTGTATGCGTCACGCGTTGCAAAAAATGCAGCGTGAGGGCCGCCGTAACCCATAGGTACACCAAAACGCTGAGCCGAACCAAGTACTACGTCGGCACCTAATTTACCCGGTGCTTTTAGTAGTAATAAGCTCATAATGTCGGCAGCAACACAGGCAATGGCCTTTTTGCTTTGTACGCCGGCAATTAGGTCAGTTATATCGACTACTTCACCTGATGTAGTTGGGTATTGGAAAAGTGCGCCAAAAATGTCGTGGTTAACGGCATCTTCTGCTTTACCTACAATTATTTCAAAACCAAACTGCTCAGCACGGGTGCTTACTACGTCAATAGTTTGTGTGTGTACGTCGTCGGCAATAAAAAAAGCATTGGCTTTTTTAGCTTTAGATACGCGTTTTGCAAGGCCCATAGCCTCAGCAGCAGCGGTTGATTCGTCAAGTAACGAGGCACTTGCTAAATCTAGGCCTGTTAAATCTAGGGTCATAGTTTGAAAATTTAATAACGACTCTAAACGCCCTTGCGCAATTTCTGGCTGGTACGGCGTGTACGCAGTATACCAACCTGGGTTTTCTAGTACGTTACGTAAAATTACGTGCGGTACGTGCGTTGGGTGGTAGCCTTGGCCAATGTACGATTTGAAAACTTTATTTTTGCTTGCTACCGATTTTAAGTAGCTTAGTGTTTCAACTTCAGTACGGCTTTCGCCAACTGTTAATGGCTGCGCTAAGCGAATGCTTGCAGGTACAGTTTGGTCGATCAGCTCTTGCACACTTGATACTTCTAAAGCACTTAGCATATCGCTTACTTGTGCTGGGCTTGGCCCAATGTGGCGGCGAATAAAATCTTGCTTTTGCTCTAACTGTTCAAGAGATTTGGCGTTTGACATGCGTCTAGATTCCTATGATCCTAAATACTAACGGGTAATTAGTATTGATTAAAATATGTGATGATTTAATAACGTACTGTGTATGGGAAGTAGGCCGTTAAATCATAAAAGCCCCAAAAACAGTGAATGGGGCTTTTGTCATCTACTTAGAGTATTACTCTTCGTCGATTGTGTTAGCGTAGTCTTCTGCGCTAAGTAGGTTTTCAAGCTCTGACTCGTCAGCTGCTTTAATGCGGAATAACCAGCCGTCACCGTATGGGTCGTTGTTAACCGTTTCTGGTGCGTCTTCTAGCTCTTCGTTAATCGCTACAATTTCGCCGCCAACTGGTGCGTAAATGTCTGATGCAGCTTTAACCGACTCTGCTACTGCACAGTCTTCGCCTGCATCTACTGCATCGCCTACTTCTGGTAGTTCTACAAATACCATGTCGCCAAGCAGCTCTTGCGCGTGCTCAGAAATACCCACAGTAAATGTACCGTCACCTTCGTTGCGAACCCACTCGTGAGAAGAGGCGTATTTTAAATCGCTAGGGATATTGCTCATTATTTTGTTCCTTTGGTTTATATTGGGAGGATACCAATCGCAATAATTATTGTGATTGGTATAACCAAATTTTTAAATGATTGATTTGCCGTTACGTACAAAGCTAGGCTTTACTACTTTAACGTTAACTAATTTTTTGCGCATTTCTACTTGGGCTGTATCCCCTGTTGAACGCGGTACACGTGCGAGGGCTACACTAAAACCAAGCGTTGGTGAGAAAGTACCTGAGGTAATTACCCCTTCACCACCTTCAACAATTACTTTTGAGCCGCTACGCAATACGCCTTTTTCTTCAAGCACTAAACCAACAAGTTTATGGGTGCTTTTTTCGGCGCGTTGCTTAACAAGTACGTCACGACCAATAAAGTCACGATCTTCTGGTTCCCATGCAATGGTCCATGCCATGTTAGCTGCAAGTGGCGATACGCTTTCGTCCATATCTAGGCCGTAAAGGTTCATACCTGCTTCTAGACGTAGCGTGTCGCGTGCACCTAAACCGGCTGGCGCTACACCTGCATCTAGCAGTTGTTGCCATAAATCGGCTGCTTGCTCGTTCGGTACTACAATTTCGTAACCGTCTTCGCCAGTATAACCCGTTGTGGCAATAAATAAATCACCCACTTGTACACCAAAAAATGGCTTCATACCTTCAACGGCTGCTTGTTGCTCAGCATTTAAAAGTGTGGCTGTTTTTGCTTTTGCGTTAGGGCCTTGTACTGCAATCATAGCAAACTCTGGGCGCTCAGTTACGGTTACTGTAAAGTCGGCAGATACTTTAGCTAAGTGAGCTAAATCTTTTTCGCGGGTGGCAGAATTTACCACTAAGCGATAAAACGTTTCGCTAAAGTAGTAAATAATTAAATCGTCGATTACGCCGCCTTGCTCGTTAAGCATGCCCGTGTAAAGCGCTTTACCTGGTACGGTTAATTTTGCTACGTCGTTTGCTACTAACTTACGTAAAAATGCTTTTGCTTGTTCGCCTTCAATATCAACAATGGTCATGTGTGATACGTCAAACATACCTGCATCGGTACGCACTGCATTGTGTTCTTCTATTTGTGAGCCGTAGTTGATTGGCATTTCCCAGCCATGAAAGTCAACCATTTTTGCGCCTGCTTCAAGGTGCTTAGCATGTAGTACAGTTTTAGAAGTCATAACATTCCTTCACTTTTAAATTAACCCTGTGCGGGCGTGGCTTAAATAGATTTAACTAAACAGGCAAACACGGTTATGTTTACCGGTTATTTTATGTATCAGGCAGCTTCGTTTTGCATTAGGGCAAAACCTTGTGCTTGTAAGTGCTGTTGCCATTTTTGTAGTTCTTGTTGCTTGGCTACTAACACAAAGTGCTGTTCGTCATTTTTATCTATGGCGGTAATAAATACTTCGCCGCTTTGCGCGCCATAGCATAGTTGTGGGTTTGATAAACGCAGCCCTGGCGTTAATTTAAACGCGCTAATTAAGGTATCAAATGCGTTTGCTCCACACAGCGCAAGAGTTGCAAGGTCGCTACGTAGTACATAATCAATATCAAAACGAAGTTGCTGCTCGTTTATCAGTGCTTGTAATTGCAAGCTTGCGCTGTGCGGTAATACAAATCTAAATGCGGTTTCGCTAAAGTAATAAACGGCAAAGCTGTAATCAGAATTTAAATCACCATCTAGCGTGCCTTTTAGGCCTAAGCCGCTGGCTGTAAGCTTTGTGAGATCTAACCCTAAAATAGTGCTTAAAAATACACTGGTTTCACTGCCACTAAAATCCATTACAACGAGGTTGTTATTTGCTTGCACGGCATTGGTAACTGCACTTGCAGCATTGCTGTGGCGGGCAAACATTATTGGGTTAAAAGTCATAACAAACACCTGTGTATTTTTGATACCAAAAGTATATTGCGCCACTGTGACAACAACAAATTGTAATTATTTATCAATTGATAAATAATACTTATATATGTAGCTATATAAATTGTAATTTTAAATATGAAAAACATATCAACCGACAGTTTGCGTACCTTTGTAATGGTTGTTGAGGTAGGTGGATTTGCAAAAGCCGGCGACCTACTGGGGTTATCGCAACCTGCGGTAAGCTTGCAAATTAAACGCCTTGAAGATTTACTCGGTTATAAATTATTTAAAAAGCAGGGCCAGCGCCAGGTGCTTAATCAGTACGGTGAGCTACTTTTGCCTATGGCAAAACAAATGATGCAGTATAACGATGCTATTTTGCAGCAGTTCACCTCAGAGAGCATAACCGGTAAAGTGCGCTTGGGTATTCCTAGCGAATTTGCAGCACGTATTTTGCCCTCTATTATTGGTGATTTTGTCTCGCTTTATCCTGAGGTATCGCTGGAGGTTAAATCGCGCTTAAGTAAACATTTACTGTCAGCCTCAAGGCAAGATCAATTTGATCTTGTTTTAGCACTTAACGAGCGCCTTAATTCAGACAAGTTCCCTATTTTTATGCAAGACGAGCTAGTATGGGTGGGCGATTTAGCACAAGCAAAAAATGAGGTAGTAACCTTAGTCACCGCGCCCGAGGGCTGTATTTATAGGCGCCGCGCTACAGATGCACTTAAAAGTGCCAATATCAAATACCGTATTGTTTACAGTAATGCCGATTTAACCGGATTAATAGCCGCCATAAAAGAAGGCTTAGGTATTACTGTACTGGCTAAAAGTACGGTGCCAAGCGATCTTAATTTTCAGGCGCAAAGTAAATATTTACCAGCTCTTGGTAGCATAGGTATTAGCTTAATAAAAAGCGGTGGGGAGTCGGAGCACGCAGTAGACAAACTCGCTGAGTTTATCGCATTACGTTTAGGCTATTAGTGCGCGTTGGCGATTTGCTTAACCTGTAAAATTACCAACTACGCTACATAAAAAACGCCGAGGTTAAAATAACCTCGGCGTTTTGTAAGCTAAACCTGGCGCTAACTAAAACCCTCATTTAAACGATTAAATAACGAATTTTGTCTATCGGCACGCTTGCTGCCTAATAATAAAAATATTAATTAAGCAAATGGATATTAGTTATTTACGTTACGTTGGCGTAGCACTTCAAATAAACAAATACCGGTGGCTACCGATACATTTAAGCTAGAAACACTGCCTGCCATCGGAATTTTAACTAACACGTCGCAATGCTCACGCGTTAAACGGCGCATGCCCTCGCCCTCTGCTCCCATTACTATTGCCATTGGCCCAGTAAGGTTTGCATCAAACACGTGGGTGTCTGTTTCGCCAGCGGTGCCCACAACCCATACGCCTGCGTCTTTAATTTCGCGAAGCGTGCGCGCCAGGTTTGTTACCTGAATAAGCGGTACAGTTTCGGCTGCGCCACAGGCCACTTTACGTGCTGTGCCGTTAAGCTTGGCCGACTTATCTTTAGGTACAATTATAGCGTGTACACCTGCTGCATCTGCGCTACGTAGGCAGGCACCTAAATTATGCGGATCGGTTATGCCATCAAGTACTAATAAAAACGGCGTGTCTTCGCGAGCAATGATCTCATCTAAATCTTTTTCGTTGTAAACACGCGCAGCTTTTACATTGGCAATAATGCCTTGGTGCTGCTCATCGTTTGCTTTGTTATCTAGCGCTTTTCGCTGCATAAATTGTACAGAAATACCAAATTTACGTGCTTCATTAATAATCGGGGATAAGCGCTTATCATCACGACCTTTTAGGGCATAAATTTCTAAAAAACGCTCTGGCTCTTTTGCTAAAATTGCTTCAACAGAGTGAAAGCCAAAAATTAATTCATTACTCACGTATTGTTTGCTCCTGGGCTATTACGTTTACGGGCATTTTTGCCTGGTCTTTTAGGCTTTTTAACTGCCTTTTTTTTCGGTTTTTTCTTAGCGGTGGTTTCAGCGGCTTTTTTACCGGCTGGCTTTGCGCCAGACTTACCCGCTGGTTTGCCTTTGCTTTTACTGGCTGGTTTTTTACCAGCTTTGGGTTTTTCATCGCCTGATGTGTTTTTTCCAGGGATTTTACCCGCTTTAAGCTGCGATCTTACACTTGCTGGTGCATGGCTTGATTTACCGCGCCCTGCTCCTTTAGCTGAGCCACGGCGACGCGCGTATCTATCTTGAGCTACATCACCACTGAGCGTTAAATTTATACGGCGCTCATCTAAACTTACCGAAGCAACTTGTACCGTTACTTTATCGCCAAGGCGGTAAACGGTATGTGTATGCTCGCCAATTAGGGTGTGTTTTGCACCATCATGATGGAAGTATTCATCACCTAAATTAGTAACATGGATCAGGCCATCAATTTGTAAGTCGTCTAGGCGTATAAATAAACCAAAGTTAGTAACGGATGAAATAACCCCATTAAACTCATCACCCACGTGGTCTTGCATAAACTCACATTTAAGCCAGTCGGCAACTTCACGCGTTGCGTCGTCTGCGCGGCGCTCGGTGGTTGAACACTGCTCGCCTAGTTGGTCTACTTCATCATCGGTGTACGCGTATGCGCCCGATGTTTGCTGACCTTTTGCTTTTATTACCGCTTTAATTGCACGGTGTACCACTAAATCAGGGTAACGGCGAATCGGTGAGGTAAAGTGTGCGTACGCAGGCAGCGCTAAGCCAAAGTGGCCTATGTTATCTGGCTGATAAACCGCTTGCTTCATTGAGCGAAGTAGCATGGTTTGAATAAGCTCGGCCTCTGGGCGGTCGCCTAAACGGGCTAACACTTGGGTAATTTCTTTCGGTGTTGGCTCATCGCTTAATGTGCTTTGAATGCCAAGCTCACTTAAAAACTGAGTAAAGTTACCTAGTTTTTCTTGATCTGGCTCATCGTGCACACGGTAAAGCGCGCTGGCTTCGTGTTTTTCTAATAATTTAGCCGCCGATACGTTGGCTAAAATCATACATTCTTCAATCAGTTTGTGCGCGTCGTTACGAACAACTGGCACAATTGATTCTATTTTACGGTGGGCGTTAAATACAAAACGCGTCTCGAGCGTTTCAAACTCAATAGCACCACGGGTTTGGCGCGCCGATTTAAGCGCCATATACATTTGCTGTAAGTCAGTTAAATGTGGCACTACGGGTGCGTATTCTTCGCGTAGTTTTTCATCGCCTTGTAAAATGGCATTTACTTTGGTGTAGGTTAAACGCGCATGTGAGTTCATCACCGCTTCGTAAAACTTATAACCCGAAAGCTTACCTGCGTCTGATACCGTCATTTCGGCCACCATACAAAGGCGGTCTACTTTAGGGTTAAGCGAACATAAACCGTTCGACAACACTTTTGGCAGCATTGGAATTACTTGCTCAGGAAAATACACTGAGTTACCGCGAGCAATCGCTTCTTTATTTAGCGGCGTGTTCATACCTACATAATGCGATACATCGGCAATGGCTACCCATAAGCGCCAGCCGCCAGATTTTTTACGCTCACAATATACGGCATCATCAAAGTCGCGGGCGTCTTCACCATCTATGGTGACCAGTGGCAGGTCGCGTAAATCTACACGGCCTTGTTTGTCGGCTTCATCAACAAATTCACCTAAATGAGCAACTTGTTCTTCCACTTCTTCTGGCCAAACATGAGGAATATCGTGATTGCGCAGTGCCACTTCAATTTCCATACCAGGCGCTAAATGCTCGCCCAGTACGTCAATAATTTTACCTACCGCGTTCATGTTACGGCTAGGGTTTTGAGTGATTTGCACTTGCACCATTTGGTTATGGCGCGCGCCGTTTTCACTGCCTGGCAGAATAATAATATCTTGGGTAATACGTGGGTCTTCGGCTACAACAACTGCAATACCATGCTCAACAAAGTAACGCCCTACAATAGGTGCGCGCTCGTTGGTAAGTACTTTAATTATGCGGGCATCACATTTTGAGCCTGAGCCACGTTTTGTGCCTTTAGCAAGTACGATGTCGCCGTGCAGCACCATGTTCATTTGATGCTTGGCTATAAACCAATCTTTGCTCTCGCCTTCAACTTCTAAAAAGCCAAAACCGTCTCTGTGGCCAATTACTTTGCCTTTGGTTAAACCGGCTTCGTCAATTAGGGCGTAACATTTAAACTTATTAAAATACAATTGGCCATCGCGCTCCATGGCACGAAGGCGGCGCTTAAATGCAATTTGGCGTTCGGTATCGTTTACAGCTAATTCATCACAAAGTTGCGTGAAGTTAGCAGGTTTTGAACGCTCTTGAAGGTGAGTAAGTATAAACTCACGACTAGGGACTGGGTTTTCGTACTTTTCTTGTTCTCGGCTGAGATTTGGATCTTGGTTTGACATTCACTATCTTGTTAGTTGGTTATGTAGGTATTTTAACCCATATACGTAAAATGAGACAGGTAAAAGCGTATGAAACTTTTAATAAACCGCTTTAATAAGTAAAACATACGCTTAATGGCCTTAATCAGCACTTAATATAAGTGCGATTATAACCAGCCTTTTTGCTTTGCAATACGCGCTGCATCTACGCGGTTAGTGGCATTGAGTTTTGCGATAGCATCGGATAAATAATTACGTGTTGTGCCTTCGCTTATAAAAAGCTGTTTGGCTATGTCGCTTGTTTTTAAGCCATCGCTTGCAAGCTTAAGTGCTTTGCGCTCTTTATCGGTGAGCGGGTCGGCATCATCAAGCGCGTTAATGGCAAGCTCTGGGTCTATAACCTTTTGCCCTTGCATTACTTTTTTAAGTGCATTGATAAGCTCATCACTTGGCGCTTCTTTTAAAATGAAACCTTTAACGCCTAGGGCGAGTGAGCGCCTAATATAACCAGCTCGCGAAAACGTGGTCATAATAACCATTTTAATGGTTGGGAACGTGGCCGCTATTTGCTCACTTAGCTCTATACCGCTCATGTGTGGCATTTCAATATCGGTTAAAATTATGTCTGGCAATGCCTCATCGGCCAGTGCTTTTATTGCATTAAGGGCATCTTGGCCGTTACTGGCTTGGCCTATCACTTCAATATTAAAATCAAGGCTTAACAATGCCCCTACTGCGTCGCGCACGAGTGCTTGATCTTCCACTAAATATACTTTGATCATTGTTAATCCTTAGCTGAAATTGGCAGCATTACGTTTAAAGTAAACTTATCGCCACAGGTAAACGCGGCATGGCCATTAAGTTGCTCTGCACGCTCTTTGATACCATTTAAACCGTTGCCTGCGTTTAACGTGCTGCAAGGTGCGTTATCAACCACACTTATATGCAGCTGATGCTGTGTTTGCTCTATATTTATTTCGGCGTTTTTATTACTGCTATGGCGTAATAAATTAGTTACCGCTTCTTTAATTATAAGCCCTGCGATCCCTTCTACTTTAGGAGGCAAGGTATTTAATACAACATTAAAGTTAACGTTAAAGTCTTGCTCTATTAGCCTTTGTTTAAGCTGGGCTATTTGGCTTATTAAATTAAGTTGTTTTAAATCGCTTACGGCGTTTCTTACATCGCTAAGTAACTGCCTTGCTAGATCTGCTACTTGTGCTATTTCGTTATTGGCTTGTTCGTAGCGCTCTCCTTGATTTAGCTTATTAGCAAGCTCAGCTTTTAAAGCAATAGATGATAGTGAGTGGCCTAAAATGTCGTGTAGGTCGCGCGCTATTCGTTCGCGCTCAGCAATGGCGGCCAATTGCTCTAATTGGTTAGCGCTTTCTTGTTCGCGCTTTTTATGCAGGCGCTCTTTTTGGGTTGCAATGCCAAAAGCCAGCAGCGCTCCTGAAATTAATAAAGTGCCGGCTAAAAAGTATTTTATATTTGCTATATCTGCCAAATAGGCGCTTAACGCCACCGTAAATATAAGGCTAAAAACGGCATATAATCTGCTTTTTTTAGCGTATGACTCACCAGCTATAAACGCGATAAAACCAAATAATGTAGAGGTCCCGGTGGTATAAAATGTGGCGCTAAAACACACCACTAACATAATAACAAACAGCGTTGTTATACGCTTTGTTTCACAGTGCATGGCTTTTATGTAAAGCAAAATAAATACAATATAAAACGCCACACTCATTACAATGGTATTGACTGGCAAGTTAGATAGATTAAAAAGAGTCGGAAGCAAATAAAATCCAGTAAAAATTAAAGGTGCGTATTCCCAAAACTTTTTATTACTGGGCTTTGAAAGCGTATTTGTTGTACTCATGCCAGTACCCCTAGTTCATTGTTATTGCTTATAACATTATTTTTATTAATAAATATAAATAACACAAAAATACTAATGAGTATAAAGTAATCATTTATTGAAACACTAAAGCTAAGTGATTCTAAAAACTCGCTAATAGCGAGACTTATTAAAATTAACGTATTCATAGCCACCTCCCATTAAGATAAGTTAACTATGCCAAAGCCAAAAAATAATAAGAGTGTGAAATGTCATTAACTTTGCTGACATTTGTCATGTTTTAAAAATTTCATCCTGTGAGTTCGCCCCCAGTGATAAGATAATAAAAAAAGGAGTTCTCATTTAAATGCAGCCACAACAGCAAAGCCTGATTTACTTACATATTGCCGTGTTACTTTTTGGGGGCACCGCCCTTTTTGCAAAGTTAATAGGGTTAAATGCAATTGATATTACGGTGTATCGTACCGCTATTGCTGGCATGGCAATTTTGGCTATGCTGTATTTTCAAAAAAAACAAATTAAGTTAAACAAACCAAAAGATTACCTCATTGCGTTATTTTTAGGTGTGGCAGTAGGCATGCATTGGGTTACTTACTTTGCAGGCATGCAAATGGCGGGCGTAACTGTGGGTATGCTGGCTTTTTTTAGCTACCCAGTAATGACGGTATTTTTAGAGCCCTTGTTTAATAAAAGCAGGCCCCAAGCAAAAGATATTATAAGCGCAGCTGTGGTTGTATTTGGTATATATTTACTCGTACCCAGCGCAAATTTAGGCGACGATGTAACCTTAGGGGTTATTATGGGTGTGGTTTCGGCTTTGTTTTTTTCGATTAGAAATATTACCCATAAGCGCTTTTTTAGCCAGTATGGCGGCCCACAAACCATGTTTTATCAAACCTTAGTGGCAAGTGTTATGCTTTGCGCATTTATTAAGGTCCCTGTGTATGAGGTGAGTAACCACGACCTTATTTTAATTGCTGTGGCAGGTATTATTTTTACCGCTACACCGCACTCGCTATTTGCAGCGAGTTTAAAGCACTTATCGGCAGCTACTGCGGGGTTAATTTCGTGCTTGCAGCCGCTTTACGGCACTTTGTTGGCTATTGTTATTATTCATGAGCGCCCAACGCTACTAACACTTATTGGCGGTGCACTTATAGTCAGTGCAGCCTGTTTTGAAACATGGTCTATTACTCAAAAGGCTAGAAAATGAAAATATTTGCGCACCGCGGGGCAAGCGGCAATTACCCAGAAAACACTAAAAGCGCTATTTTAGAAGCGTTAAATGTAGGGGTAGATGGTATTGAAGTTGATATTCAAAGTGCGCTTGATGACTATATGCTCATACACGACTCGTGGCTAGATAGAACCACCAGCGGGCACGGTAAAGTAAGCGACTTTACGGCGCAGCAACTTAGCCTGTTGGATGCCGGTAACGGCGAGCAAATCCCCACTCTACAGCAGTTACTTGATTGGAATAACAATAAAACATTACTCAATATAGAGCTTAAACATACCTTTGAGCTTGAAAAGTTTGCCACTATTTTAAACAACAATATTGCTAAAGGCGTTATTACTAAAGGTAATATTTTAGTGTCGTCGTTTGATCACCATCAAATTCATTGGCTTAAAAATAGGTTACCGTGGTTACACATTGGCGCGTTAACCTCATCAATTCCGTTAAATTATGCACAGTTTGCTCAACAGTTAAATGCGTATAGTGTTCATGTAGACAAAAGCTTTGTAAATAAAGCTTTTGTAGATGATGCCATAGCACGAGGCCTGCAAGTTTACGCCTACACCGTAGATAGGCCAGAAGACATGGATTTTATGCTTAAAATTGGGGTGCATGGTATTTTTACTAATTACCCCGCTCGTTCTAAAAAATATTTAGCAAACATTATTACTTGAGTTAACGGTAACTTAGTCGATAATCTAGCTAGGGCGTGATGATCTTTGCGGATTGAAATTTGTTCAATCTAGGGGCGATTAAATCGCGGCGCAAGGCTTGTAACCTAGTGGGCTAAGTAAAAACCGAGTAACAAAGAGTTTATCGCCCTTAGGCAGAACCCAAAGGGCAGCGCATGTTTGGCATTTATGCAGCGTTATCGCCTATTTATGGGGAATAACCACACTTCATAGGCTCTGCCTTGCCTAAAAGCCAAACATACTGCTGCAAATTCAACCATCAAAGGTCAACACGCCCTAGATGGGTAAGCAATAAATGAGTGGTGTAATGCAATTTTATAATTATATTGAGCAAACATTTTTTTATACGCTTACGCGTAAAATAGTGGGCAACTTAAGCTTTGTTTTTTTGTTTCAGGCCATTACGTTATTTTGGTTATATCAAAGCTTAAGCGAGCAGCACAGTACTAGCGCATTTTGGTTGTTAACCTTGGTTATTGTAGCGGGCTTTGCCTTTACTATTTTTTATATGCGCTATTTAATAGTGCGCCCTGTAAAAGCTATGTGCGACACTTTAGTAAACATAAACCAGCAAGAGGCTAATTTAGCCGCCAACTTACCGCAATTTTCTTTTGACGAATTTAAAGAACTAAGTACGCAATATAACTTATTTACTAACCACTTAAGTGATTTACTAAGTACAACTCACGCCAGCGCTAAAGCCAGCGAGCAAAGTAATGTTGATGTAAATACCGCTATGCAAAATACGCAGCAGTTAAGTGAGCAGCAAACTCAGCTAAGCCACAATATTATTAATGCGAGTAACCAAATAGTGCAAAGCCTAGAGGGCATAGTGAGCAATACCGACAGCGTGCATAGCGTTAACAGCGAGCACTTAGACTTTGTTAAGCATTCGTCGCAAGAGCTTGCAAGCTTAGTCGATAAAGTGTCGCTTATTGGTACCTTGCTGCAAAGATTTTCTAAAACGGTGTCTGGCCTTAAAGAAAACAGCGAAAACATTCGCAGCATTTTAAAAATGGTTGAGGAGTTTTCGGATCAAACTAATTTACTGGCACTAAACGCTGCCATTGAAGCGGCACGCGCTGGCGAAGCTGGCAGAGGGTTTGCGGTTGTTGCTGATGAAGTACGTACATTATCGGTAAAAGTAAGTGGCGCAACCCGACAAATAAGCGACTTTATTAACCAAATGAATGAGCTGGTTAACGAAACCAACCAAGAAAGTGAGCAGTTAATTAGCCACTCAAGTACCGCACAAAGCGCCATTAGTAATACCTCTGAAGGGTTTAAAACAATGCTAAGCGAGTTTGAACAAAACCAACAGCAGTTACAGCAAATAGCAGATGCGGTGCATACGCTAGAGCAAGCGCAGCAGCACACTCACCAATCGGTAGAGCAAATTGTTACCTTAGGCGAGCAAGCTAAAAGCGCTATTGATCATGCGCTAAGTAATAGCCAGCAATCACATGCACTTAGCCAGCAAACACAACAGCAATTAAAGCGCTTTGTGCAATAAGCAATTACAAAACAAAAGCTGAGCGCTGTATTGCCTTAATATTTTAACTGGCAACATTCAACAGCGCTTTATAAATATGGTAAATTACGCAGCTAATTATTTAAGTGTGTAATGTGTGTGAGTAACTCAACCCCCAAATACCAACAGCTAGCCAAAAATATTAAAGCCTGGGGCCAAGAACTCGGCTTTAGTGAGGTGGGTATTACCGATATTGACCTATCTAAACACGAAGCACAATTACAGCGCTGGTTAGATGCGGGCTACCATGGCTCCATGGATTATATGGCAGCCCACGGCATGAAACGCGCACGCCCTGCTGAACTAGTCCCTGGTACCCAGCGGGTTATTTCGGTAAAAATGAACTACCTGCCTCCTGATGCTAGTTTTGCCAAAACACTAAAAAACACTGAAAAAGCCTACATTAGCCGCTACGCATTAGGGCGTGACTATCACAAATTAATGCGCAACCGACTAAAAAAGCTGGGCCAAAAAATAGAGCAAGAAATTGGCGATTACGGTTTTAGGCCATTTGTAGACTCTGCGCCTGTGCTTGAGCGCCAGCTTGCTGAAAAGGCGGGATTGGGCTGGCGAGGTAAACACTCTTTATTAATAAACCAAGAAGCTGGGTCGTGGTTTTTTTTAGGTGAGCTTTTTGTTGATTTACCGCTGCCAATAGATAATGAAAACACGTTTGAAGGCTGCGGAAAATGTGTAGCTTGCATTACCCTTTGCCCAACAGGCGCAATTGTAGAGCCGTATGTGGTAGATGCACGCAAATGTATTTCGTACTTAACCATTGAGCACCAAGGGCCTATACCTGAGCAATACCGTGCATTATTGGGGAACCGAGTTTATGGCTGCGACGATTGCCAATTGGTTTGCCCATGGAACCGTTATGGTCAAATTACCGATGAGCAAGACTTTCATCCCCGTACGCAATTAAAAAACAAAGACTTACTTGAGCTATTTGCCTGGGACGAACCTACATTTTTAAAAAATACCGAAGGCAGCCCTATTCGCCGTATTGGTCACGAACGTTGGCTGCGTAATTTAGCGGTGGGTTTAGGCAATGCCGATTTTAGCCCTAGCATTATTAACGCTTTAGAAAGCAAACAAGAGTCTAGCTCGCAGCTAGTAAAAGAGCATATAGAGTGGGCGCTTGAGCAACAAAATAATAAACAACGAGAACAACTTCGTAAAACACAGCGCCTAATTAGAATTGTCGAAAAAGGCTTACCTCGTGATGCGTAAATCACTCTGGTAAGCCTTATTATGAGAGGTTTATTTTTTAAGTAACAAAGATAAATCTTGTTCAATTTCAGCAAAGGCGGCTTTAACTTGTTTAACCGACTCTTCTCTGGCAATTGAATTTTGAATAGTTTCGTCCACTTTTTTATAAATAAACACCTCTTGGTCTTCATCTAATCCCATTGTGGGTATGCGCACTTCTAAGTCTTCTTGTAATTGCTTGAATACTTTTTCGTTACTTTCTCGGTTTTCGTTTAGTAACCCAATTAAGCCATGAAACTTACTATGCACTGTGCTGGCTACATCATTTAGCTTTTGCTGCTGCGACTCAAGCATTTGCTTGGTCATAATTGCACGCAACTGCTGCTCAGTCACACTGACAATAAAGCAAACATGGTCACGAATACGCCCGTGTTTATCTGGGTCGTGATCTGGCATATTCAGAATTAACAAGCTAATCATCTCGTAGTTAACTAATATTCGGTGAGAAAACTCATGTAAGCGACCTTTGTTTTTAAGCATATCAAACAGCTCAATTACAATCGGCGAACACACTCCATTAAGGGCAAAGTGCTCTATTGTATCGCCATGTCTAAATTCAACATTACTCTGTAGGTCAAACGTTTGTAAGCAGTCTATTAAGGCTTTACCTAAATCTTGCGGATTATTAATAAAACCAATGTTTTCAATGTAATTAACTATTTGCCCCATTTCGCTACTGTTTGCCATAGCATTAAATGCCGTAGATGTTGCATCTTCTACTTGTTTTTCAAGGCTTTGTTTTTCTATTAATACTTGGTTTAAGTTTTTAAGTTTTGATTTAAGCTCATCATGCCCAAACGGTTTTACAATGTAATCCTCAGCACCGACTGAGTAACCTTCCATACGCTCTTCAACCGTTCCTCTAGCGGAAACAAACATAACAATTATATGCGCGGTATTCGGATTCGCCTTTAATGCTTTACACACTTCGTAGCCATTCATTTGCGGCATACTTACATCAAGTAAAATAACTTGGGGCATGTAGCCTTCAACCATGGCTAAACACTCAGGGCCGCTTGTGGCAACTTGTAATTCGAAATCAAGATCTTCTAAAATTTCTTCAATAATTTCAAGGTTGAAAGGTTCATCATCTACAGCAAGAATTTTAGTTAAGGCCATATTTTCATCATCCAATTAAATATCATTTAAACATTACTTACACATATAATTAGCTATCTTGCACTGCTAGCTTATCATCGGCTAAATGCTCATCTAAATCTATTTCTAGGGGTACCTGAATCCTAATTGTTGCACCACCATCGCTATTATTACTTGCCGTAATTTCGCCTTGATGAAGTGCTACAAACTCTCTACAAAGCGCAAGCCCTAAACCAGTACCACCAGCGCCACTGTTCGTTTTGCTGCTTTGTACAAATTTAGTAAACACGTGCTCTAATTCATCCTCAGGTATACCTATTCCATTGTCTATTACATCAATAATGGCGCTATCTTGATCAGCCATTAAGTTCACTTCAATACGACTTTTAGGTTCGCTAAATTTAAGTGCGTTACCTAACACATTGCGCAATAGCTGATTAATTTGCTCTTCATCACACTGCACAACCACTGGCCCGGGTTTTGAAAAAACAATTTCAATTTCTTTTTCCATAGCCGTACCAGAGACATCATCAATACTGGTTTTTATAATACTTTCTATATTGTATGGGCGTGGATTAAATGGAAATTTCCCCACATCCAATTTTGATAAATCAAGTAAGTTGTTTAATAACGACAGTAAACGCTCGCCGCTGCTTTCAATACGCGACAAGTACTTTAAAAGTTTATCTTTAGCAAAATCGCCCGCTTCTAACTTACTCAAACCAAATCGAGAAAAGCTTAATATAGAGTGCATAGGGGTGCGTAACTCGTGCGACATGTTAGCCAAAAATTCCGATTTACTTAAATTGGCAGCTTCGGCCACATTTTTAGCGTGCTCTAGC
This sequence comes from Pseudoalteromonas agarivorans, assembly GCF_024518735.1. NCBI lineage: Bacteria > Pseudomonadati > Pseudomonadota > Gammaproteobacteria > Alteromonadales > Pseudoalteromonadaceae > Pseudoalteromonas > Pseudoalteromonas agarivorans. Next base: position 284,130 of record NZ_JANIGJ010000007.1, on the reverse strand, counting down.
TGCGAAGTACGAGCTCGCACTTGCTCCTCAAGTAGGTCTTTGGCTTCAAGGAGTAATTCTTCTTTTTGTTTTAAGTGAGTTACATTTTTAAATATAACCGCCAACGCAATTTCGCCATGGTGGTCTATTTCGTTAAACGAGCCAACCAGCGGAATATACCCGCCGTCTGTTTTTTGCAAACGTAGGTCACTACTAAATTGGCGGTTACGATTGAGTGTGCTGATTTTATTTTTTATTTCAGCACTTGATTCCTCATCTAAAAATTCAAATACAGAAAAGCCCGCGAGTTTGTCAAAGGGTAGCTTAAACAGCCTTAAGCAGGCATCGTTTGCTTCTATTACTTTGCCGCTGCGCTCAAATAACATAATGGCGTCAGGCGTATTTTTATAAATAACTTGTAGTAGGCTGTCTTTTTCGATTAATGCATCAACGGTATCTTGTAAACGCTCAACTAACTCAGCGTTACGGCGTTTTAAAAGCTCTGTTTGCCACAATTTATGTACCGATTGCAGCAGTACGCTATCGGTTAGAGGCTTTATTAAAACATCTTCAACCCCTTTACGAATTGCCTCAATCATTGAAACTTGCTCAGGGCGTGCTGTAAACAATAAGCATCGGCAATCTGGCTGAGACATTTTAATAGCAGAAAAAATATTTAAACCGGTGCCATCTTCAAAGCTAAAATCGCTAATTAAAATATCTATACTGTTTTCATTAGCCACTGCCACCGCTTCGGTTGCGCTGGTTGCGGTTAGCGTTTTGATATGCGCCCCGACTAAATTACTTTTCATTTTTTCAAGGCGCTCAGGCATATGATCAACAAGTAAAATAGTGGGGAGTTTTAAAACGTGGCTAGAGCCAAGCTCTAAGAGGTTTTCGAGTAATGAGGTAATTTCTTTATTTGAAAAAAACGGATAAATAACCGTTGCATCTGGGACTAACTTATTAAGCTCGCTAAAGGCGCTAAGTTGCTCACCGCTTTCGGCTTTAGGGGCAAGTAATACACAGCGGTCTTGTGAGATTTTTTGAGCTAACGACTTTATTACTTCACACGGCACTCCGTAAGCACCAATTACCAAGTCATACTGGCTGGTGTTAGAGTATAAATCAATCATAGAGTAATGAACGAGCTCAGCCTCACAACCTATTAATTCTAGTAAAACTTTCACTCTCATTGCGATAACACTGCTGCTATCTACAATTAAAATTTTTCGACTCATTAAGCCACACTATCGTAAACACTTTATATGTTAATAGCGTAGCCTATAATTTCTTAGTTGGTATAGGTTGTTAGACTTAATTTTGATTTTTTTACCGATAAGCTCCACAACTATTTTGGTAGATGCTTACCGAATATTGTTAAACTGTAGCGTGTGTTATCCATTACCGCGATATGAGGCAACTCACCCCATACGCTAAAACCAAAGTGCTTGAATAACTTAATACTTGGTAAGTTGTGGCTAAATATAAAACCAAGCAATACATCAATTCCTAGCTGTTTAGCCTCTATTTGGGCAAACTGCATCAGCTTTTTGCCAAGCCCTTTGCCTTGCGCCGCTTTGGTAATATAAATGCTCATTTCGACGGTGCCATCGTATGCGGGGCGCCCATAAAACGATTTATAACTTAGCCAAGCAAGTACTTGGTCATTTTCGCAATAAACATAAATAGGCCGCTTATCGGTGTGGCTATTAAACCACTCACGTTTGCTCTGTACCGATACTTCTTCGGTATCGGCGGTCACCATACGAGAGGCGATCGTTTCGTTGTATATTGCGACAATGGCAGGTAAATCTTCTATAGTGGCTAAACGTGTAGTCATAACAGCTTAATATTGTTGATCACTTTTGTGCATATTAGCGTAAGATAGACTAGTCAAACAATTATAAATTTAGGCGTTGAGTATGTTAAAAAAAACGATACTAGGGCTCAGTATTTTTATTACGAGCTTAGCTGCCCAAGCAAATGACACGTTACCCAGCAAACAACAGCAGCAACAATGTGAAGACTTTACAAATGTAGAGATACGTAAGCTGCGCTCAAAAGAATCCTTAAACTTATGCCAATTTAAAAACCGCCCGTTGCTCATTGTAAATACGGCTAGCAATTGTGGTTTTACATCTCAATTTGAGGGCCTTGAAAAAGTACACCAACAATACAAAGACAAAGGTTTAGTGGTATTAGGTTTTCCATCTGATGATTTTTTTCAAGAGGAAAACGATGAAAAAGACATAGCAAAAGTGTGTTTTATTAATTACGGCGTTACTTTTACTATGTTTACTACCAGCGAAGTTCGCGGCAGTGATGCAAATCCAATATTTAAACACTTAAACGCGCAAACCAGCTCACCTAACTGGAACTTTTATAAATATTTAGTTTCAGCTGATCGCAAAACAATTAAACGCTTTAACAGTAAAGTAGCTCCCAATTCAAAAGAATTAATTGATGCAATTGAAAATACGCTACTCATCAATTAAGTTTATACTGGTACTGCGAGTTAAAACTAACTAGACTGGCTTTAATGGTTAAATACACCAACTTTAAACAGGAGATTTTATGGCAGTGGCAAGTGCAAGGCACATTTTAGTAGACAGCGAAGCAGAGTGCTTAGATTTAAAAGCTAAGATTGAACAAGGCGAAGACTTTGCAGAGCTTGCAAAAACATATTCAAACTGTCCTTCTGGTCAAGATGGCGGAGCACTTGGCGAGTTTGGCCCAGGTATGATGGTACCTGAGTTTGATAAAGTTGTATTTTCAGCGCCAATTAATCAAGTTCAAGGCCCTGTACAAACACAGTTTGGCTATCACTTACTAGAAGTGACAAGCCGCTCAGAATAACGTTGACTTATCGCAACACAAAAAGCCGCTTATGCGGCTTTTTTTAGGAGCAATTATGAAACTTATAGGATCTAACCCTTCTCCATTTGCGCGCAGAGTAAGAATGTGGGCAGCCCAAAACAATGTTGACTTAGCGCTAGTAAACCTAGATATTTTTTCTGATCAAGACCGCCCTACCTTAGCCAGTAACAACCCAGGAAGAAAAATACCGGTTTTAATTGATGGTGATTTAACGCTAAGCGATTCAACCATTATTTTACGTTACCTTATCGCCAAGGCTGGTAAAACACCACTAAGCTGGTCGCAAGAGCACCTACTTAATATTATTAACGCCTGTAACGACTCGTTAGTAGAATTAGCACTTAGCAGACGCTCAGGGTTTGATACTAACGACGATAAATTATTTTTTAATCTGCAAAACGAACGAATTGCTGAAACATTAAGCTATTTAAATAGTCATTTAAACGATGATGAATTTAAAGGCTGTGAATGCCTTAACATCAGTTTATACTGCCTACTTGATTGGATTTGCTTTCGTGAATTAACAGACTTTAGCCAACACGCTGCTTTAGTCAGTTTTTATAACGACTATGGCACGCGTCAAGCTGCAGTAAGCACCGATCCCAGACTCTAAACAAATAAGGTAAACACATGAGCGATATTGAAATTGAATCACAACTAGTTAGCTTTGTAGAAAAAGTACGTTTAAGCGAGCAAGTGTGGGCGTTAGGTGGCGACGACGGCGGCTTTGTAGTGTGCGAATCTAACCAGTTTGCCGAAACGGATGTACTGCTTTTATGGGAAAGCGAAGACGCAGCAAAAGCCCAATGTAAAGAAGAGTGGCAAGAATTTACGCCTGTAGAAATTAATTTAGATGAATTTTTAGATGAGTGGGTAGAAGATTTAAACGAAGACAGCGCATTAGTTGGTTTAAATTGGAATGACGACCAAGTGTGTGTAGAAATAGAGCCTGTTGGCTTAGCACGCGCACTTAGCGAATAACTGCCACTATAAATTAAATAGTGAATACAACACCTGCTTTTTAAGTGGGTGTTTTTGTTTTGTAGCTAAAAACATAAATACTAAAATCGATACTCGCATGTTTATCTGTTTTAAGTATAAAATATAACATGTCATTAATTTCAAGGGATTACGTTGAAAACCCATCTTGGCCGCCGCCCTTTTTCAGCAATGGAACTGCATACGCTTTATAACGGCTATATTTATGGCGACTTTAAAGTAGCAAGAGAGCAAGCAAAGCATTGGCATTTTTGGTTGCCTTTAATTGCCTATTACAGTGGCGCATATAGCGATGAAATTGGCTGCTTAACGCTTGACGATCTTGAGCTTAAAAATGGCATTTTATGTTTTAATTTTCATACTAATGGAAAAATAAAAGCGCGCTTGGTTCCGGTGCATCAAGCCTTAATTGATGCGGGGCTTAACGACTTTATTGCCTTTGTTAAAGCACATAAACACACACGTTTGATGTTTGATTTACCGGCTAAGTCTGGCCGTTACAGCGAAAAAGTACGCATTTGGTTTACTGGTGAAGGTGAGCGTGCGGGTTATTTGCAAAAATGTGCCATTCCCACTGTAGATCAACTCGGTATGAAAACCGCCATAAGTAGCCTACGACTTAATTTTGAGCAACAAGTACGTATTTACGCATTACAGGCTTATTCAAAAGACGCCTTTAATTATTTAATGGGGTTTAACGAATACCCCAATGATAAATTTGACGATACCGCCTTACTAAACAACGTTATACAGCAAATTCGCACCATTAACCCACAGCTGCATTGGCAGCGCTTTAAGCAGCGCCAGAGCCACTGACACTATTTGTTACTATTTTAAATCCAAGCAGCCACTTTATTAAATTACTCTCATAAAAAAAACTGCTAGGATATCTAAATCTCAATTTTTAAGGGCATAGAAATGCCTGTTTGAGTCAGTTTCTAACAACAACAATCTAGGGATCACTATGTTTTTAAAAAGCCTATTAACAGTAAGTGTTGCTTTAGCAATGACTACTGCCAACGCTAACGAGTTCGTTATCGAAAAGCTTGCTAAACCAAGTTCACAAAAGGTGTCGTTAACACTCGACCCAAGCCAAGACACCTTTACAGGGATGACAGAAATAGCCCTAGAAGTGTTAAAACCCACTCATTACATTGAACTTAACGGCGTGGCTTACGCTGTTAAAATGGCGCAGTTACTAGGCGATGAAAACTGCGACTTAAATAACGAAATGCTAAAAACAGAAAAAGTAAAATTTAGCTGTGATGAGCAAATTCAACCGGGTAAGTACACCCTAAAAATAGATTTTTCTGCGCCGTATAACCGCCAAAGTGTAGGCTTATACAAAACAATTGATCAGGGCACACCTTATTTATTTACTCAGTTTGAAATGAGTGATGCACGCCGTGCATTTCCGGTATTTGATGAACCAAGTTATAAGATACCGTTTCAGTTAACGATTACAGCGCCAACGTCTCAAAAGGTTTATGCCAATACGCCACAGCTTAAAACCACAGTTAACGGCGAGTTGACAACGCATTACTTTGATAAAACGCCACCTATTCCTTCTTATTTAGTGGCTATGGCCGTGGGCCCTTTTGAAGAGCTTGAAATAAAAGACATGCCAATTCCAGGGCGTGTTATTACCCCGCAGGGTAAAATACATTTAGCTGATTACGCAAAAGAGAACATGCCAAAAGTACTTGCTGCACTTGAGGCGTATTTTGGTATTCCTTATATTTATAAAAAGCTCGATTCGGTAGCAGTACCCGAGTTTCCTTTTGGCGCAATGGAAAACTCAGGCCTAGTAACCTACCGCGAAGATATATTACTGGTTGATTTAGCAGCCGCTACACGCAGTAAAAAACAGCGCAATGTGTCGATTATTGCTCACGAGCTTGCCCATCAATGGTACGGTAACTTAGTTACCATGAAGTGGTGGAACGACTTATGGTTAAACGAAGCATTTGCCAGCTGGATGGCGGCAAAGATTACTAAGCAGCTTAATCCAGAATTTGAATCTCACCTCGATTTACCACAAAACAACGTAATGGCATTAGATGCTCGCTTAAGCACTAAGCCTATTCGTAAACCGATTAAAACCGAAGCCGATATTATGGATGGTTTAGGGCTTGCCTACAGTAAAGGCAGCGCAGTACTGGCTATGGTTGAAAACTGGATTGGTGAAGACGCATTCCAAAAAGGGATTCAAAGTTACTTAAAAAAATTCTCGTATAAAAACGCCGAAGCAGCCGATTTATGGGAAGCGCTAGGTAATGCTTCTAATAAAGATGTTGCGAGTGTTTTAAAATCATTTATTGAACAGTCTTCTTTTCCGCTTGTAGATGTAAAACAAGACGGTAAAAAAATTACTATATCGCAAAGTCGCTTTGCTAATGCTGGTGTAGATGCACCCGCACAGCTTTGGAATGTCCCTGTTGGAATAAAATATGGCGCTGGTGATAAAGTAAAAACTGCGAGTATTTTACTCAATAAGCAAAGCCAAACCCTAACACTTGATTTTGAGCCACAGTGGATTTATCCCGATGAAGGGGCGCTAGGTTATTACCGCTGGGTAATGGACGATGCGCAATTTGATTCACTAATAAAACATGCTCCGCAAGCACTTAATGATCGTGAGCGCTTAGCGCTGCTCTCTGCCACTGATGCACTACTTGATGCGGGTGTAATATCGGCGGCTAAGTTAATGCAAACCTTAGAAGTATTTGTGAGCGATGATCACCCTCGTGTTGCAAATACAGCGCTGGGCTACTTGGTATCGCAAAAAAATACCTTTAAAGATGAAAGCAACGAAGCGTTATGGCCTGAGTTTATTCGCAGTGCAGTAATGCCTGCAGCTAAAAAATACTCACTTGAAGCACAAGCTGGCGAAGACGGTGCAGTATCGCAACTACGTGCGGGTGTTGTGTCCTTGCTTGGTTTTGATGGTGAAGATCAACGTGTGATCAGCAAAGCAAAAGAGCAAACGCAAGTATACTTAAACGATCCGCAAAAAGTGGATCCGTATTTAGCAGCTACCTACTTAAAACTTGCCGCCTATAATGGGGATAAAGCCTTGCTTGATCAACTTAAGGCAACCTTTAAAACCACTAAAGATCCACAAGTACGCACTAACATGCTGGCAGCAATGGGCTTTATGGGTAAAGCGCAGTTACAAAATCAGGTATTAGCTTACACCTTAACCGACGAAGTCACCGCGTCTGATATGCGCACTATTTTAGCGGGTCAAAGTTATAGCGAGCCACGCCAAGCACTATTTATTGAGTGGATATACAACAATTACGACAAGGTAACACAAAGCTTACCGCCGTTTTTTGTGCCTAACTTACCGTACTTTACAACCGCGCGTTGTGATGAACAAAGTTTAGCAACCACGCAAGCATTCTTTAAAGATAAAATTGAAGAAACACCGGGCTACGCGCGTACACTAAGCAAGCTTGAAGAAAGTACCCATGACTGTATTGCGCTTAAAAAGCGTGAACTGGCATCAGTTAATGACTTTTTAAAAAGCAAGTAAGCTTAATTAAAAGTAAATATGCATAATTAAAAAAGCCGTTGAGTTATTCACTCAGCGGCTTTTATTTACCCGTTAATAATCTGTGTTAGCTTGGCAATAAAGTCTTTTGCTGCTTGCTCTGAGTTAATTTTAAAGGCCACACCATAGTGAATCGGCTGCGCACTTTTGTGAATACGTGTAGGAAAGCGTGTCATCTCGCTACTATGAAAATAACCTTGTACTCGTGTTACCTCATCAATTGTTGCAAAATCATCGCTAAACACCTCAAAGGCTGGGCGAATAATTATTTTGCCTTTACCCGCTTCGCTGTGGGTATAAATTGCTTCTTTAGAATTTGCTAACATGTACTCAGCAATGTTTTTAATTTTAAAGTTACTTCTGCACTTTAACTGAATGAGCTGCTCTGTTAACTCATCTGCACTATAAGCCACGTGGTGATCCCTTTAATGTTTAATTGTGCATTACATTAGCCTATACGCGCTGCAAAGTCCGAATTATTTTACATCGCATACAAAGGCAAGTTTGTCGTTTTTATAACTCATTCGCGTTATGTTTGTCTCGCAATATGGGCTTAAGTTAAGCCATTGAGAAACCTCATCGCTGCCACTTAAATTACGCATATATACACGGTTTTTAACCGCATAAGCCACTGTATTAGCATCTTTTAAAATAAAGTCTTGTACTTGCTCTGGCAATCTAAGTAAATCTTCTACCTGTTTAGATTGCGGGTTAAAGCTTGCTAAAATATGCTGATCATTTTTTGTGTAGCTAAATAAAAATGTTGCGGTTTTACTGTTATAAATAAGCGTGCGCCCTATGTTACTTGCTACCACCTCGCCTTTTGCCGCAGCAACCGAAGTATATTGCAATGTATGTGGCTCACCTAAAATAAACATCACTAAGTCGCTTTGAGCGCCCCAGGCGTGGTAGCCAACAGGTTCAATCCAATCAAAAATACGGCTTGGTGCTTGCTCAGTATCGAGTGGGTATTGCCATAGCTTTTGTTTGCTATCTTGCTCTACCACAATGGCCGATAAACTTTGTTTTGAGGGCATAACAGTGGGCGAATATTCGCTCACTGGCGTATTTGTTATGTTGCTTACTTGCTTGGTTGCTAGGTCATAATAGGCAATATCGGTTTGACTTTGCTCGCTTGAAATAACTTCATGGGTGAAATAAATACCCTGGTTTGTTAAATAAGGTTGGTTGTTATAGCTGTTTTTGTCGCTCACTATACTCACTTGCATACCGTAGGGTGTATTTAAATCAGCAAGTAATATTTGGCTTTTAGGCATGCTAGCCTGCGCTGTAGCAAGGCTTAGCGCCGCTAAAGAGACTAGCCCAAGCCATGGTTTAATAAGTTTCATGCTTTCTCTCGTTTTATTTTTAAGCACCTCATGATAACGTTATTTGCCGATGGCGTCACTTGACCTAAGTCAGTCAACTCTTTATAACTAACTTGGTCCTAAAAAAGAGAAAATACATGTCAGCTAAACATCCTATCATTGCTATTACAGGTTCGTCGGGTGCGGGAACTACCACTACCACCAATGCAATTAAACATATTTTTCGTAGCCTCAACATTGATGCGGCTTTTATCGAAGGAGATAGCTTTCATCGTTACACGCGACCAGAAATGGATAAAAAAGTACGCGAAGCACAACAAGAAGGTAAACATATAAGTTACTTTGGCCGTGAAGCTAATGACTTTGGCGCATTAGAAACCTTATTTGGTACCTACGGCGAAACAGGCCAAGGCAAGTTACGCCGATACTTGCATACCTTTGACGAAGCAGTGCCATACAATCAATTACCGGGGACCTTTACCCCTTGGCAAGATCTTGAAACAAACACTGATTTAATGTTTTACGAAGGCTTGCACGGTGGCGTGGTTGATCAGGATCATGATGTAGCTAAGCACGTGGATCTACTTATAGGCATGGTGCCTATTATTAACCTTGAATGGATCCAAAAATTGATCCGCGATACGCAAGACCGCGGCCACTCTCGCGAAAAAGTAATGGACTCAATTGTACGCAGTATGGATGACTACATTAACCACATCACACCGCAGTTTTCGCGCACCCATATTAACTTTCAACGTGTGCCAACGGTTGATACGTCAAACCCATTTAGCGCAAAAGATATTCCTTCGCTAGATGAAAGCTTTGTGGTTATTCGCTTTAGAGGAATTGATGACGTTGATTTTCCGTATTATTTACAGATGATTGAAGGCAGCTTTATGTCGCGTATAAATACCCTTGTGGTGCCAGGCGGTAAAATGGGTTTAGCAATGGAGCTGGTGCTTACCCCGCTTATTAAAGACATTATTGTTAAAAAGCGTGCTCTTGAAAACCTAGCCCCTTTAGATATACCCATTTAGCCCCTCTTTTATGATTTACACTTCTGACGTACACTGCTGCTTTTGCTAACAGTGAGGGAAAACGTGTCGCACTCATTAAAAATTATTGTGGGCTCTAAAAACCCAGTAAAAATTAACGCTGCAAAACATATTTTTGCAATGTACTTTCCTAGTTACGAAATTGATTGCCAAGGCGTTGATGCTCCCTCAAATGTTCCCGATCAACCAATTGGCGAGGAACAAACCCGTATAGGCGCACAAAACCGAGTCACTTACTGTAAAAACATGTACCAAGCAGATTACTACTGTGCAATGGAAGGCGGTGCAGAGCAATTTAGCTATGGTGCTGCAACCTTTGCCTATGTTGTTATTAATAATGGCTCTGAGCAAGCGATAGGACGCAGCAGTAACCTGCCGTTACCGCAAGTGTTATATAACGCGCTGCTAAGCGGAGAAGAGCTTGGCGATGTAATGGATAAAGCATTTAACACTCATAATGTTAAGCAAAAAGGCGGCGCGATAGGGCTTCTCACAAACAATCATGCCACTCGCCAAAGCACCTACACCCAAGCGCTTACCTTAGCTATGGCTCCTTTTTTACACCCTAGCCTTTATCAGGAAAATTAATGAAATACAGTTATGTACTGTTTGATGCAGACGAAACACTATTCAGGTTTGATATTTTAGCGGGGATGACCCGCATGTTTAAAGCGTACAACATTGAGTTTACTCAAGCTGATTACATCCATTACCAAAAAACTAATAAGCAGCTGTGGATAGATTATCAAGATGGAAAAATTAGTGCCGATTACTTACAAGTAACCCGCTTTAACGAGTGGGCTGTAAAATTAGGGGTACCCGCTAAAGAGCTAAACGATGCATTTTTAGATGCTATGGCACAAATTTGTGAACCACTCCCCGGCGCAATCGATTTACTAAATGCACTAAAACCGCATGCACAATTGGGTATTATTACTAATGGCTTTGCCCGTTTGCAAGCCCTGCGCCTAGCGCATACCGGCCTTGAAAATATGTTTGATTGGCTGGTTATTTCGGAACTGGTAGGCATTGCTAAGCCTAACAAGGCTATTTTTGAGCACACATTTGAGCTTATGGGTAACCCAGACAAAAGCAAAATATTAATGGTGGGCGACACTGCCTCTAGCGATATTTTAGGAGGCAATAATGCCGGTATTGATACCTGTTGGCTACAGCACCCAGGCGAGCAGTTACCAGCAGGCATAAGCCCAACCTACACCATAACTGAACTGGCACAGTTACCAACAATTTTAGCGCTTTAAGCTGCGCGTTAATTATTAAAAATTAATAGTAATTAGTTGCAACTCGCTAATTTAAGGCAAAAAAAATGACGCTATTAAGCGTCATTTTTTATAACTGTTTGTGAGCGTGTATTTTTAAAAAATACTAAATTAGGCCGTCGCTAATTCAAGGCCGGGTGCAGGCATCGTAACAGGCGTTTCAAATGTTGCCCACTCCCATGCTGATTCTGTTGCCATAATTTTGCGAAGTAACTTATTATTTAAATCGTGACCCGATTTATAAGCCGTTACTTTACCTAGTAGGTTATGACCTGTCATAAACATGTCGCCCACACAGTCTAATATTTTGTGTTTTACAAATTCATCGCTGTAGCGCAAACCATTTGGGTTTAGTACTTTAAAGTCATCAAGTACTACTGCGCTGTCCATGCTGCCACCAAGTGCTAGGTTATTAGCATGCATGTATTCTATGTCTTTCATAAAACCAAAGGTACGTGCACGGCTAATTTCTTCAGTAAAGCTTTGCGCAGTAATATCTAAACCAATGCGCTGGCGGCTTTCATTAATGGCCGGGTGATCAAAGGCAATTTCAAAGTCGATATGAAAACCATCATATGGTTCTACTTCGGCCCATTTATCGCCTTCTTCAATACGTACTTTTTCTTTTATACGAATGAAGCGTTTCGCGACATTTTGCTCTTCAATGCCGCCTTTTTGTAACAAATAAATGAACGGTAATGCACTACCATCCATAATCGGCACTTCTGAGCTGTCTAATTCAACAATTAAATTATCGATACCCATCGCAGCAACCGCTGCAATTAGGTGCTCAGTCGTTGATAAGCGAACGCCATCTTTGTTAATTAAACAGGTACACAGCTGCGTATCACCAACGGCTTCAGGTGTTGTTTCAAAATCAACAACCGGATCAAGGTCGACACGACGAAATACAATCCCGGTATTTGCGCTCGCAGGTCGGAGAGTTATTGTGACCTTCTCACCTTTATGAAGTCCAATTCCTATGGCTTTGACTACTTGTGCAATCGTACGCTGTTTAATCATAGGTTCGCTCACTTTTAAATCAGTTACAGTTAGACGGCGGAGTTTAACATAAATCCTTTTGCCTTTCAATATTTGTATATATTTCAAACAAAAGCATTAGTAGATGTTAATCAGCCTGCTTACGTAAAAAAGCCGGAATATCAAAATAATCTCCGCCTTCTGATTTATCCGCTTTTTTACTGTTTTGCGTTGATGAACTTGCCGTGTTGCTTGAGCTTGTAGATGGCGCTTGTTCTTTGCTTTCTACTTGCGTGCTTGGCGTCGTTTCTTCAGTGCTTGTACCTTGGCTTGCAAAGCTTGGTACGTACATGCTGCTAGATTGGTTTGATGAACTTGCTACATCAGAACCTGATGCCTTTTTAAAGCCGTTATCAACAATACCAAACTGCGGACGACGATCGCCGCCTAAACCCGTAGCAACAACGGTTACACGTAACTCGTCGCTCATTTCTGGGTCAATAACTGCACCTACAACTACGGTTGCATTTTCAGACGCTAACGCTTTAACGTGGTTACCCACAATTTCAAATTCTTCAATCGCAATGTCCATACCCGCGGTAATATTAACCAAAATACCTTTAGCGCCGGTTAAATCAACGTCTTCTAGTAATGGGCTTGAGATAGCCGCTTCTGCAGCTTCTTGAGCACGATCTGGGCCTGATGCAGAGGCTGTGCCCATCATGGCAGTACCCATTGCTGACATTACGGTACGTACGTCGGCGAAATCCACGTTAATTAAACCAGAACGTGTAATTAGCTCCGCAATACCTTGAACCGCACCAAAAAGTACATCGTTTGCTTTAGCGAAGGCATCTAACAGTGTAGTCCCTTTACCTAAAACTTTAAGCAATTTATTGTTCGGAATTGTAATAAGTGAGTCTACAATTTCTGACAATTCATTAATGCCTTGTTCAGCAGCTGCTGCGCGCTTTTTGCCTTCAAAGTCAAAAGGGCGCGTTACTACAGCAACCGTTAAAATACCTAATTCTTTGGCAATTTTAGCAACCACTGGTGCAGCACCAGTACCTGTACCACCACCCATGCCGGCAGCAATAAATACCATATCTGCGCCTTCAAGGCTGGCACGAATTGTTTCTGCATCTTCTTCAGCCGATTCGCGGCCTACTTCTGGGTTTGCACCTGCACCTAACCCTGAGGTTATTTGCGTGCCTAGTTGTACGGTAATATCGGCAGCGGAATTACGTAATGCTTGCGCATCCGTATTTGCGGCTATAAAGCGCACGCCTTCTATTTGTTGTTTTACCATGTGCTCAACAGCGTTACCGCCGCCACCGCCCACGCCAATTACCTTAATTACAGCTTCTTCGCTGTGTTGTTCCATCATATCAAACATGTTTACTCTCCGACTTGAGTACTTTAAAACTCGCCTTGGAACCATTTAGTAATGCGGTTCCACCAATTATTATTATCCTCTGCTTTCGACTTTTGTGCATTCATCGATTGCATAGTGCGCCCGTATTGTAACAAACCTACAGCGGTTGCGTACGAAGGATCGTCTACGTAGTCTGTCAAACCAACTATCCCGATTGGTTTGCCTATTCTCACTGGCATTTGGAAAATGTCTTCAGCCACTTCCATTGCGCCAGTCATTTTAGCAGTCCCGCCTGTAATAACGAGGCCTGCCGCAATTTGGTCTTCTAAACCTGAGCGACGAATTTCTTCCATCGCTAATTCAAATAATTCTCTAAAACGAGGCTCTACCACTTCAGATAAAGTATGGCGCGACATTAATCGTGCTGGTCGCCCGCCTACACTTGGTACTTCTATGGTGTCTTCGTTGCTGGCCATTTGGCTACTTGCACATGCATATTGTACTTTGAGTGACTCAGCATGTGATATAGGTGTACGAAATATTTTTGCAATATCACCGGTTACTTGATTACCCGCCACTGGGATAACCGAAGAATGGCGTAATGCCCCGTTAATATAAATAGTGATATCCATTGTACCACCACCAATATCAAGTACCGCTACGCCAAGCTCTTTTTCGTCATCGGTTAAAACCGAGTAACACGATGCGAGTGCGGTAAATATAAGCTGATCAACCTCTAAACCACAGCGCTCAACACATTTTTCAATGTTTTTAGCCATGTCGTTTGAGCAGGTAATAATGTGTGCACGTGCTTCCATACGTACACCGCTCATACCAAGGGGGTTTTTAATGCCCTCTTGCATATCAATGCTGTATTCTTGCGGTAATGCATGCAGCATTTTACGCTCGGCCGAAATAGGCACAGAGCGCGCTATATGAATTACATTTTCAATGTCTTCATCGGTTACTTCTGTATTATTGATAGCAACCACGCCGCTTTCGTTTTGACACTGTATGTGCTTGCCAGAAATCCCTAAGTACACTGAGCTAATACGACAATCAGCCATTAACTCGGCTTCATCTATTGCTCGGCGAATCGACTCAGACACTAAGTTTAAATCGTTAACGCCGCCTTTATCCATACCATGAGATACTTGGCTGCCCACACCAACAATGCTGAGCTTGTTATCTGCGGTGATTTCACCTACCGTGGCCACCACTTTTGAGGTACCAACGTCTAATCCAATCACTAGGTTTCTTTCTGCTGACTTAGTCATGCCTTACTCTTATTTTGTAATTGCTGTTCTTGCACAGGCTTATAGCTAACTGCAAGGCCGGTATCATAGCGTAAATCTATTGCATCTATTTGTGCATCTGCACGCTTTTCCATGCGCGGGTACACATCTATAAACCGCTGTACTCGCTTTGCTTTGTCTTTGCGCCCTAAATTTAAGCGCACACCATTATCTAACCATAACTGCCACGAAAAACGCTCCGAAAGGGCTAAGCTTTTTAACGTTAATGCATTTACCTTTAGCATTTCGTCAAATTGCTTAAAGGCAATCCACGCTTCTTTTTCGCTGCCTTCTGGGCCGTAAAGTTGCGGTAAATCATTGGCGAGTTTATCGCTACTTGCTTCAAAGGCATCGCCACTTTGGTTTAGCAGTAAATCGCTATTCCAATGGGCTACGGCTTCGTGTTCAACTACGTACACTTGTATTGTATCGGGCCATTGCTTGCGTACCGATACGGTTGCAACCCAAGGTAAATCTTTTACCAGTTGCTGTACGCGTTTTACATCTAGCTCAAAAAAACTGCTTAAATCGGCCTGTTTTATTGCTTTTATTATGGCCTTTTCGTCAGTGTATTTGGGCTTTCCTAGCACTGTTAAGTGCTTTATTTGTGCATCTTTGTTCTCTACTAGCCAATCAGATACACCGGTAGTTATTTGCACGAGCCCAATCACTACCACCAGAAAAAAGCTCACACCAAAAATTAGCGACCAATTAAAGTTAAGTTGCTGTTTTAACTGTTGAGCTTTTTCTAAAAGGGGATGCATATTAAAGCGTTTGCCCCAAAATGCGAACAACTAATTGCTCAAATGTTGCCCCGTTTGCTTTTGCCGCCATGGGCACCAGCGATTTTTCGGTCATGCCAGGGACTGTATTTACTTCTAATAAATAAAAATTCCCCTGCTCATCTTGCATGGCATCTACACGGCCCCAGCCGCTTGCCCCCACTAAATCAAACGCCTCTAACGAGATAGCCTGTAAGTGCTGTGTATCTTGCGCCGATAAATCTGCTGGGCAATGATACTGTGTTGTATTTGATTGATACTTAGCTTGGTAATCGTAAAAACCATTTGGAGTCGTCATTTCAATCACAGGCTGTACTTCATCGCCTAATACAGTCACGGTAAATTCGCGTCCGGTTATCCACTGCTCTACTAACACTTGGCTATCAAACTTAAAAGCGTGTGTAAGGGCATCTTCAAGCTCTTGAGCGGTACTTGCTTGCGCCATACCTATGCTTGAGCCTTCGTGCGATGGCTTAACCATTACTTTTTTAAACTCATCCATAATAGCTTTTGCATCAAAGCCTTTTTTAGCATCAACAACTGCATAAGGCGCTGTGCTTAGTCCTGCAGATTTAAATAAATGCTTACAACGTACTTTATCCATTGCCAAGGCTGAGCCTAATACAGTGCTGCCCGTGTATGGCAAGTTCATAAATTCAAGTGCGCCTTGCACTGTACCGTCTTCGCCACCACGGCCATGCAAAGCAATAAAAACACGATCGACCTTTAATTCTTTTAGCTCCCACAAAGAGCGATTTTGCGGGTCAAAAGCAATGGCATCAACGCCGGCATTTTGTAGTGCATTAAGCACCGCTTGCCCTGAACGTAGTGACACTTCGCGCTCTGCTGAGTTACCCCCAAGCAGTACTGCTACTTTACCAAATTGCGCGTTTTCTTGCGTCATACTTCACCTTGCTTTAATTTTTCCACCGACATACCTGTTGCCGCTAATGTTTTAACCAATTGTCCTATATTACCAGCGCCTTGCGTTAAAACTAAGTCGTTATTTTGTAAGTTATCTGCCAGCACACCAGCAAGCTCTGCGCTCGTTGCTACATGTAGAGGCTCTTTTCCGCGCTGACGTAAGCTGCGGCACAGGCTTTTACTGTCTGCGCCAACAATAGGCTCTTCGCCGGCACTGTACACATCAAGTAATAAAAGTTGATCTACATCTGCTAATACTTTTACAAAGTCTTCGTATAAATCGCGTGTACGGGTAAACCTGTGCGGTTGATAGACCATAACTAAACGCTTTTCTGGCCAGCCTTCGCGTACCGCTGCAATGGTGGCAGCAACTTCTGATGGGTGATGTCCGTAATCATCCACCAGCATGACATTGCCGCGCTCATTTTCAAAATTGCCATAATGCTGGAAGCGTCGTCCTATGCCTTCAAATTTTTGCAGCGCCTCTAAAATTGCGTGGTTAGCAATGTTTTGATCTTTAGCCACTGCAATTGCCGCCGTGGCATTAAGTGCGTTGTGCTTACCTGGCATATTAAGCGTTGCACTTAAGCTTTCACCGCTTTTATGTGTCACTGTAAAAGTACAAGTACTTGCTGATTGGCTAAAATCGCTCATGCGGTAGTCAGCATCTTTTGACTCGCCATACGTGATCACAGGGCGACCAAAACGCGGGATCAGCTCACTTGCTACTTGCGAGTCTATGCACACTACGGCTAAGCCATAAAATGGCAGGTTATGAATAAAGTCCACATAAGTGTCTTTCATTTTCTCAAGACTGCCGCCATAGGTTTCCATGTGATCTTCTTCAATATTGGTAATCACCGATACCATAGGCTGTAAATGCAAAAACGATGCATCGCTTTCATCTGCCTCAGCAATTAAAAAGTCGCTCTTGCCCACTTTTGCGTTACTGCCCGCGCTATTTAATAAGCCGCCAATGATAAAAGTAGGATCAAGCCCTGCCTGAGCATAAATGCTGGCAATTAAACTGGTTGTTGTGGTTTTACCATGTGTGCCCGCAATGGCAATGCCATGGCGAAAACGCATTAATTCGGCAAGCATTTCTGCACGGCGAACTACCGGTATACGCGCTGCTTTTGCAGCAATAATCTCAGGGTTTGTTTCATCAATAGCACTTGAAACAACAACTACGTTGGCATCTTTTACGTTGTTTTCGTGATGGCCTATAAATACTTCTGCACCGGCTTTAATTAAGCGTTCGGTCATTGCGCTGTGCGCTATATCTGAGCCTGTAATGCGGTAGCCTTCAAAAGCCAGTACTTCAGCAATGCCGCCCATACCCGCACCACCAATACCAATAAAATGGATGGTTTCTATTCGACGCATAGCAGGTCGAGTTTGTTGTTCTTGTATTGACTTATCTTTCACTTATTTTCTCTTATTTGTTACTTGCTCACAGTGCGAGGCAACGCTTGCTGTGGCATCTAAAATGGCTTGCTGCTTAGCATTGCTGGCCATTTGTTTAATTAATATAGGCTTTGCCAAATACGGGTTTAATAGCTCAACTATTGAATCTTTATTAAACTGCGGCTGAGGCATTAAAAGCGCGCCATTTGCGGTTACTAAATATTTTGCGTTGGCGGTTTGATGATCGTCTACCGCATGTGGAAATGGCACAAACACAGCCATTTTACCCGCGGCGGCAATTTCACTAACAGTCAGTGCACCAGCACGGCAAATAACAATATCGGCCCACGCGTAGGCGGCGTCCATATCATCTATAAATTCAGCAACTTTTAGGTCTTCATCTGCAATGTTGTTTTTCGCATACGCGCTTTTCACACCCTCAATATGGCCTTTACCTGTTTGGTGCCACACTTTAATTGGCGCTGTTTTAGCAAGTAAGTTAAACGCCTCTGGCAGTGTTTGGTTAAGCACTTGTGCGCCTAGCGAGCCACCCACCACTAAAATATTAATAGGGCTTGAAACATCACGTTTAGCTACATTAGCAACGCTTGCACGTACTGGGTTACCGACTAATTCGGCTTGCCCTGGTGCAAAGGCGCTTGGAAACGCAGCAAGTACTCTGTTAGCAAATTTTGCCAACCACTTGTTGCTCATTCCTGCTACTGCATTTTGCTCATGAATCACCAGTGGAATGCCTAAACTTTTAGCGGCAATGCCGGTTGGCCCGGTTACATAGCCGCCCATAGCAAGCACTACATCAGGTTGCTGAGATTTCAATACCTTACGCGCCTGCAATATTGCATTAAGTACCATGAATGGGGCTTTAATAAGACGCTTTAAGCCATTACCGCGTACGCCCTTTACATTAATAAAATCAATCTCAATGTTATGCTTTGGTACAACATCCGCTTCCATTCTGTCTGGCGTGCCTATCCAGCTTACTTGCCAGCCTTGCTCTTTTAAATAATCGGCTACAGCAATACCTGGGAATATATGCCCGCCTGTACCACCGGCCACAACTACTAATTTTTTACTCATCGCTTACCTCCGCGTGAGGTGGCTTGTTTGGTTGCCATTTTAGTTTCAAAATCAACACGCAATAAAATACCGGTGGCAATCGTCATTATTAATAAACTTGAACCACCATACGAAATAAACGGCAAGGTTAACCCTTTAGTCGGTAATAACCCTGCGCTGGCGCCTACATTAACCATGGTTTGAAACGCAAACCAAATGCCAATAGCAAACGCAAAATAGCCTTCGTATTCTTTGCCACATTTTAAAGCTTGTTGGCCTATTAAAAGCGCCCTAAATACAAACACAGCCAACACACATAAAATACTTGCTACACCTACTAGGCCTAGCTCTTCACCTATAACGGCAAAAATAAAATCGTTATGTGCCTCGGGTAAATACTGTAACTTTTGCACGCTGTTACCTAACCCTTGGCCAAACCAGCCACCTTGGCTGTAGGCCATAAGCGACTGCACTAACTGATACCCTTTACCAAATGGGTCTTCCCAAGGGTCTAAAAAGCCCACCACTCGCGCCATTCTGTATGGCTCTACAATAATCAGTAATACAACAAGCCCTACGCCCGTTAAAATAAGTACAAAAAACTGCCATAACTTTGCGCCGGCCAAAAATAACAGCCCCACAGTTGTTACAAACATAACCACCACGGTTCCTAAATCGGGCTGTAGTAAAATAAGTAAGGCATATACCGCAAATACAGCGATAGGCTTAGCAAAGCCTTTAATATTTTCTTGTACTTCTTCTCGTTTTCTTACTAAGTAGCCTGCTATATAACTGAAAAAGTATAATTTAGCGGCTTCGGCCACCTGAAAACCAACCGGCCCAATGGGTATCCAACGCTTAGCGCCGTTGACTTCGCGGCCTATTATTAACACGGCAATAAGTAGCACCATACCAAGCAGCAACAAATACGGGTTTGAGCGTTTCCACCAATCCATAGGCACGCTGGCTGCAATCCAAAATAAAACAAATGCCATCGCTAAAAACATGCTGTGGCGAATGGTAATATGGTATGAGTTATCAAACAGCCTTTCGGCTGTGGGCATTGAGGCGCTGGTCACCATTATAAAACCCACCCCTATAAGCATTAACATGCAATAAAGCAGTGGCACATCGTAAAGCTGTGCTGAGGGTTTTGGGGTGAGTGTTTCTTTTAAATCGGCAAAGGCAATCATAGTTGCCCTTCCATTACACATTGCACAAAGTCATCACCGCGTTGCATGTAGTTGTTATACATATCAATGCTGGCACAGGCAGGGGCAAGTAATACAATGTCACCGCGCTTGCTAAGTACTTTAGCGAGCGATACCGCCTCTTGCATTGTTTTTACTAAGTGCGATTTACTCGTTAAAGCAGCAAGCTCTGCTGCATCTTTACCAAAGCATACAAGCGCTTTTACATGACTTTTTATATATGGCTTTAACGCACTTAAATCAGCGCCTTTAGCATCACCACCGGCTATTACAATCAGGTTTTCGTGCTCCGAGGCCAAACTATCTATTGCCGCTATAGTGGCGCCAACATTGGTGGCTTTAGAGTCGTTAAAGTATTGAACACCATGTTGCTCATCAACAAACTGGCAACGGTGCGCTAAACCATTGAATTGAGAAAGCGCCGCTGCGTACTGTTCTTTACTAATATCAAACGGGCTTAATAACGCCATAACCGCAAGTGTATTTAAGTGATTGTGCTTACCAACGACCGCAAGCGTGCTAACAGGTAAGTAAGCCTCGCCTTTTACTATAAAGTGCAGCTCATTATTGCGCTCAGCTAAGTGGTAATCACCTTGGTCGCTGCCAAAGCTCATTTGCGGCGCTAAAGCGCGACTAATAGGCTTAGTTTGAATATCATCTGCGTTGGTTACTAAAAGCTCAGCATTGTTATAAATACTTAGTTTAGAGTCGATATAGGCTTGGTAGCTGTCGTAACGATCTAAATGATCTTCAGATATATTTAATACCGCTGCGCTTATTGGTTTTAAGCTTGAGCAGGTATCCAGCTGAAAACTCGAAAGCTCCAGCACATACACATCAAAATCATCACTTAGTAAATCCAATACCGCAGTGCCAATATTGCCACCTAATGCCACCTTATAACCTGCTGCTTTTAATACCTCGTAGGCTAAGGTAACAACGGTTGATTTACCATTAGAGCCTGTAACAGCAACAACCGGTTTTGTATTTATACGAGCAAACAGCTCTACATCACCAATTACTTCAATGCCTGACTCTATTGCTTGAGCAATTGCGGGAATTTTTAAGCTAAGCCCGGGGCTTATGATGATCATGTCGGTTTTACAAAGCGCGGCGCTAGCTAAATCACCAAAATGCGTATTAAGCTCAGGAGCATGCTCGCTTAGCCAATCCATACCTGGTGGCGCAACACGGCTATCAACGACTTTTGGTGCAAAACCATGAGATAATAAAAAACGCACAATGCCCAGACCGGTTACACCGAGTCCGAGCACTGTTATATGTTTGTTTTTTATCTCGTTTAAATACTGCATTTATCGAATCTTTAATGTCGCAAGGCCAGCAAGTACTAGCACAATTGAAATTATCCAAAAGCGCACAATAACACGTGGCTCTGGCCAACCTTTTAGCTCGTAATGATGATGAATCGGCGCCATTCTAAAAATGCGCTGTCCGCGTAATTTGTATGAGCCCACTTGTAAAATTACCGATAAAGCTTCCATTACAAACACGCCGCCCATAATAATAAGCAGTAGCTCTTGGCGTACTAAAATAGCAATAATGCCCAGCGCGCCGCCAAGTGCCAGCGACCCTACATCTCCCATAAACACCTGTGCTGGGTATGTGTTAAACCATAAAAAGCCTAACCCAGCGCCAACAATAGCGGTACACACAACCACCAGCTCACTAGCAAGCGGTAAATGCGGGATATGTAAGTAAGCCGAAAAGTTAATGTTCCCGGTTAAATAAGCAATTATCGCCAGTGCAGCAGCCACTAAAATAGTCGGCACAATCGCCAGGCCATCTAAGCCATCAGTCAGGTTTACCGCGTTTGAAGTACCCACTAATGCAAAGTAAGTAATTACAATGTAAAACAAGCCTAGTTGTGGCAATACATCTTTAAAAAATGGCACCACGAGTGAGGTTTCTGACGCTTGTGTACTCGTTGCATACAGTGCAGTTGCCACCACTAGAGCAATAACCGATTGCCAAAAATACTTCCATTTAGCAATTAGCCCTTTAGGGTCTTTACGTATTACTTTGCGGTAGTCATCTATAAAGCCCACTAAACCTAATGAGCCAATTACAAATAAGGTTGCCCATACGTATTTGTTTGATAAGTCAGCCCATAATAAGGTGCTGGTAAATATGGCGCCTAAAATAAGTAAGCCTCCCATAGTAGGAGTGCCTTTTTTAGATAAGTGAGATTCTGGCCCATCATCACGCACTACTTGGCCAATTTGCATTTTTTGTAACGAACGAATGAGCTTAGGGCCAAAATAAAGCGACATCATTAACGCTGTTAATATGCCTAAAATGGCACGTAGGGTTAAATACGAAAAAACATTAAAGCCACTGTAATATTGGGTTAAATACTCTGCCAGCCAAACTAACATTATGATACTCCATTGATGGCTTGTTGCTGGCCATTTACTAAATCGGTTACTAATAATTCCATGCGAGAACTGCGCGATCCTTTCACCACAAGCGTGGTTTTATTGTTTGTGTTATTAAGACTGGTTTGAATTTGCTTGAGCATTTCTTCGCGGTTAGAAAAATGACGGTTTGGCTTATCAAATACATCGCTTGCGTATTTACTTAACACACCCAGCGTATACAGCTCATCAATGCCTTGTTGTTTTGCGTATTCGCCTACTTCTTGATGATAAGTTCTGGCTTGTTCACCAAGCTCTCCCATATCGCCCAGTGCTAAAATACGGTGCCCTTGAATATCACTCAATAAATCAATTGCTGCTTTTACCGACTTAACATTTGCATTGTAGGTATCATCAATAACGGTCAGTGAATCACTTACTTTTATTAAGTTTACACGCCCCTTAACATCGCCCATGGTGGCAAGTGCGGTGGCTATCTCTTCAAGTGATACATCAAACTCGCTGGTTAAAGCCGCGGCAATAAGCGCGTTACTCACATTGTGCTTACCAGGAAGAGCAAGCGTTACAGGTACTTTTTGATCTTGTGTACACAATAAAAAGCTTGCGCGAGCGTTTTCATCTAGGCTGATATTTTCAGCCCAAATATCAAGTTTTTCAGTACTTGAAAAACACTTAACAGTGCGCCCTTTTAATTTATCAAGCCAGTATTGGCTAAATTCGCTATCGCAGTTAACAATGGCAACGCCATCGTCTTTTAGGCCATCAAAAATCTCACCTTTTGCCTTAGCAACTCCCATTAGACTACCAAAGCCTTCTAAATGCGCAGCGGCCACATTACACACCACAGCTACATCGGGTTTTGCCATAGCGGTAGTGTAAGCAATTTCGCCTAAATGATTAGCGCCAAGCTCTATAACAGCAAAACGGTGCTGCGGCTCTAAACGTAATAGCGTAAGTGGTACGCCAATATCGTTATTAAAATTACCTTTTGTAGCAAGCACATCTCCGTGCACCGATAAAATAGCGGCGCACATTTCTTTTACCGTTGTTTTACCCACGCTGCCCGTAATGGCAATGGTTTTAGGGTTAACCTGTGCCATAACTGCCGCACCTATATTACCTAATGCAATACGGGTATCGCTAACAACAAACTGCACAATATCTACATCTACTTTATGCTGAACAATAACGCCAATAGCGCCTTTTTGTTTAGCATCAGCAATAAATTTATGGCCATCAAAATTAGGCCCTTTTAAAGCTAAAAACACCTCACCGTCGCAAATGCTGCGGGTATCGGTATTAATATTTACTACATTGAGATTATCACCTAGATAATCGGTTGCTAGCACATTTGCCAGCCAATCAAAGTCCATTGGGATCATTGAGTTATCCCTCTTACTGCTTTTTTTAGTTGTTCTTTTACATAACTGCGATCGCAAAAGTCGATACGTTGATCACCAATAATTTGGTAATCCTCGTGGCCTTTGCCGGCAATTAAAATAACGTCATCCGCATTTGCATTTTCTATTGCATAGCGAATGGCTTTTGCTCTGTCAGCCTCTAAATGGGCTTTTTCAGGCTGCGATAAACCCGCTGCCACATCTGCCAAAATAGCATCTGGGTTTTCTGAACGCGGATTGTCGCTGGTAACAATAACCTTATCTGCATTTTGCTCTGCCGCTTGCGCCATTAAGGCACGCTTACCTTTATCTCTGTCGCCGCCACAACCAAAAACACAACTAACCCCACCAGGCACATGCTTTTGCAATGCTTGTAAAGCCAGAGCAAGTGCATCAGGCGTATGGGCGTAATCAACAACGCACGTGGGTAAATTAACTTCGCTAAACGCTTGCATACGCCCAGCAACGGGGTGCAAATGCGCGCATCCGGCGGCTAACTGCTCAAGCGGATAACCTAGCCCCAACAATGTTGCCAGTGCCGCAGTTAAATTATATAAGTTAAACTCACCAAATAGAGGCGATGTTACGCTAATATCACCCCAACTTGTGCTCAATTGCGCCGAAATACCATTTTTAGAATACTCAACATCAGAAAAATACACATACTGTGCATTTTTAGGTGCTAAATTTTTACGACCATAACAAATAAGGTTATTAAAACTGTATTTTTCAAGCCATTGCTCTGCTTGCCCATCGTCTTGATTTAGCACCACTAACTGTGGGTCAAAATCGCGAAACAGCATAAGTTTGGCGTCGCCATAACTTGCCATATCGCCATGGTAATCAAGGTGATCGCGCGATAAATTAGTAAATACCGCCGCTTTAAATTGGCATTGTGCCACACGCTGTTGCACTAACCCGTGCGATGAAACCTCCATCGCCACAAGCTTTTTATGCTGCTGTTTTAAGTCATGCAATATGTGCTGCAAGTCAACAGCCGAAGGCGTGGTATTAATAAGTGGCGTAAGTGTATCGGGGTGGCCATAGCCTAATGTGCCTATAATGGCCGAAGGGGTACTACAAAACTGCGCTAAATGCGCCATCATAGCCGTTGTTGTAGATTTACCATTAGTGCCCGTTACACCAATTAAATCGAGAGATTGGCTTGGGTTTTCATAAAATTGACTCGCTAGTTCTGGGAGTTTTTTATCAAGCTCGGTTACTAAATACAGTGGCTCAAAAGTGACATCGAATTCGCACAGTCTATCGGCAATAATGGCTGTAGCGCCGTTTTCAATTGCTTTGGCAATAAACTGTCCGCCATCAAGCGCATGGCCTTTTATAGCCACAAATACATCGCCTGGCGTTACATCCCGGCTATCAAGGCGTAAATCTTTAACTAGCTGCGAAGGTGCATCTATCTCGATGTATTTTAAAATAGCCTTTAAATCACGCATCGTTATCTTTACCTTTTACGTAAGCCACTTCTTCCTTATCAGGGGCTACGTTTAATATTCTTAATGCGTTAGAGACGATTTCTGCAAATGCAGGGCCTGCGGTGGCACCTCCATAGTACACATCGCCACCGGGCTCATTTATCATCACTACCACAGCCAAGCGTGGATTACTTGCCGGTGCTACACCTGCAAAATAACCTACGTATTCATCACCGTAACCACCAGCAACCGCCTTTTTAGAAGTACCGGTTTTGCCTGCCGCGCGATAGCCATCTACTTTTATGTTTCGGGCTGTACCGTCTTTTTCAAACACGCTTTCCATCATGTGAACAACGGCTTCTACGTCTTTTTGTTTAAAAATACGCTCGCCTTCTGGCACACCGTCTTGCTTTAAAATCGTTAACGGACGATTAATCCCACCGGCGCCTAACATGGTGTAAAAACGGGCCATTTGCGCCGTACTTACCGAAATAGCATAACCAAACGATAACGTGGCAATTTCAAAATCAGACCAGCGGCGGTTTGGATAAAATAAACCACTACTTTCGCCAACCATGCCTGTGCCGGTATCGCTACCAAAGCCCACTTTTTGATATAAGCCAACTAAGTAATCTTTAGGTACTTGCTGCGTTACCTTCGCCACGCCCATGTTTGATGAATACTTTAAAATTTCGCGAAGCGTCATTTCACCGTGGTTACGGGTATCTTTTACTAAACTGCCGCCTAAACGCATCCAACCTGGGTAGGTATCAATGGTGTCGTCGGCTTTAATTACGCCGTAGTCTAGCCCAGCTAAAATGGCTAGTGGCTTAACGGTTGAGCCTGGTTCAAACAAATCGGTAATTGCGCGGTTACGGCGTTTATGTGGTTGTGCATCGTTCAAATTATTTGGATTAAATGATGGGCTATTTACCATGGCCAAAACTTCACCGGTTTTAACATCAACTACCATGGCCGACCCCGATGTCGCTTTATACGTGAGTACAGCAGATTTTACTGCTTTATAAGCAATTGCTTGAATGCGTTGATCAATACTCAGCTGAATATTTTCAGGCTCTACACGCTCACGCTCATCTAATACTTCAACTTCGCGGCCTTGGGCATCTTTACGAATAGTGCGACGGCCTTCTTCGCCTGTTAAGGCATTTTCGTAGAGTTTTTCAATGCCTTCTATGCCTTTCCCATCAATATTTGTAAAACCAATAATGTGAGCCGTTACCTCTCCCGCGGGGTAATAACGTTTAGACTCATCTAACAAATGAATACCAGGTAAGCGTAATTGGCTAATGTAGTTGGCAACCGCCGGTGTAACTTGGCGCTTTAAATACACAAAACGACGGGTGGGATCATTTAATAAACGCGAATTTATTTTTTTAGGATCGATACGTAATACATCTGCCAGCTCACGCCAACGCAGATCATTTTCATAATAAACAGAGGTACGCTTATCAAGCTCAGCGGCATTTTCTGCAAGTGTTTTATGATCTTCACCGTTTTTACGGGCTTGTTTTATAACTTTAGCAACAAGTGACTTATGCAATGCTTTAGGATCGGCATACACACTGACTACAGGCACACTTACAGCAAGCTCTTTGCCTTGACGATCGAAGATCATACCGCGTTGTACATGTAGTTTTTCTACACGAACGGTGCGTTTATCGCTTTCTGAACGGGCTTTATCTGGCTCAATAACTTGTAAATAGGCAGCACGCGACACCAGTGTTACAAACACTAAAAACACCACAGTGCACACCAACATAAAGCGCCATGTGATTAAGTTATTGACCTGTTTTTTGCCGCGATTTCTCATTGTATTATTATTACCTGTTCATCCTGACTGGTAGGGCGCTTCATTTGAAGCTGTGTGGTAGCAACCTCCTCAATGCGCGCATGCTGCGAATAAAACTCTTCTTCTACAAGTAAATAACGCCATTCAAGGTCGAGCTCATCTCGCTCTTGTAGCAGCGTATCTTGCTTAATTAGCTGCGCGCGAGCCGAGTGCGTAACCTGCACTACTGCAAAGCTTGAAGCGAATATCACAACCAACAAGGCCGAGGTTAGCTTGTTAGCTCCTAGGCCTTTTAATATTTCTAAAAATAAATTGGGTTGGCGATGATTCGCTTTAGTGTTCATCCAAGCCTCTGTGCAATCCTAAGTACTGAGCTGCGAGAGCGTGGATTACGCTCAATTTCTTCAGCACTTGGTTTAATAGCTTTACCCACTGCTTTTAACGTCAGGTTTTTATTTATTTGTGCGTCGGTTAAAGGCAGACCTCTGGGTATCGCTTCTCCCTTACTCTGTTTTCTAATAAATTGCTTCACAATTCTGTCTTCAAGTGAATGAAACGAAATAACCACTAAACGTCCACCTGGCTTTAATACTTTTACAGCAGCTTGCAGTGCGGTTTGAATTTCTTCCAGTTCACTGTTTATGTAAATTCTGATTGCCTGAAATGTACGTGTGGCTGGGTGTTTAAATTTATCTTTAACAGGCACCGCTTCATCGACTAAATCGGCAAGTTGCTTGGTTGTGGTAATTGGCGTGTGCTCTCTTACCTCAAGTACTTTGTGGGCAATACGCTTACCAAATTTTTCTTCACCGTAGGTTTTAATTACATGGGTAATGTCTTCAAGCTCAGCTTCGGCTAGCCACTGCGCTGCACTGCGCCCACTTGTTGGGTCCATGCGCATATCAAGAGGGCCGTCCTTCATAAAGCTAAAGCCACGCTCTGCGTCATCAAGCTGGGGTGAGGACACGCCAATATCTAATAAAATGCCATCAACTTTACCTAAAAGATCGTTTTGCTCTGCAACATCGTATAAGTTAGAAAAGCGGGTGTGAGCTATAGCAAATCGTGCGTCATCGGCAAATTTTTCAGCCGACTTTATTGCTTGTGGGTCTTGATCAATGGCCTGTAAACGCCCTTGCTCACCAAGTCGAGCAAGTATTTGACCTGAGTGTCCGCCACGTCCAAAAGTACCATCCATGTATATGCCGTCTGGCTTAATTGCAAGAGCATCGATGGTTTCGTCCATTAATACGGATACGTGTTCAAATTGCGCAGTCATTAGCTTGTGTTTGCCTTTTTTAGTGCCGTTAGAGTGTGAAACTATCTAAATCTTGGTTTGCTTCAAAATCCCCGAGCCTTTCCAACTCAGTGTCTTGGCGCATTTGTTCGTGCCAACGCGCTTCATCCCAAATTTCAAATTTATTCATTAAACCAACTAGCATGATCTTTTTGCCAAGTTCTGCGTGGCTACGCAATGAAGGCGCCAGCAAAATTCGACCATTTTTATCAAGTTGATACTCTGTGGCATTACCTAACAACATACGTTGCATTCGGCGAGCGCGTGGATTCATATTAGAGATTTTAGATAAGCGGCTTTCTATTTCTTGCCACTGTGCAAGAGGATACAACCATAAACACGGCTCGTTTAGCGCAATGGTACATATTACCGTTCCTTGATCTTCAGACAGCAAAGCGTCTCGGTACTTAGTCGGTACCGCAAAACGTCCTTTATCATCCAAGCTCAGTGAACTAGCGCCACGAAACATAAAAAGCCTACTTTTAAATTGTGTAATCGAGTTTCGATTAATTTGATCCAGTTAGATCCACTAAAAACCACTTTTTACCACAGTGCTCCAGTTTAGGGCTTGACAAGCCTTTTTGTCAAGTAAGCTGACCAGCTTTAACGTCTCGCTAAGCTAGAAAAAATAAGGCTTTACGCAAAGCGATTGAATTACGTGGGAAAAAGTGGAGGTAGTAGATAAAATTTTTTTAAAGCATTGCTAATAACGTTTGGTTTACATAATTTGCTTACTGAATAATCAATGAATAATTACAAAAAAATGAATCTAGTTTATAGGCATGTAAAATTTACTTAGCACAGCAGCAATACTTACTTCATGCTGCTTTTTATTTAATCTACCGCACCCTACCTTAAATATATAAAAACAATAAAATCAAGTGGTTAAATTATTTTTAATGGTTGGTTTAATCGTTGCATCTGCTATAGCACCAGTTAAATTTTTTTATTTTATTTATTAAGGATTGATTATGGCTACTGCAACAAATACAAAACCGAATACTGAAACAAACATGAAACCTGATTTTAAACAAAAAGAGAGTGAGGCACCGTTGACTGAAAAAGCAACGTCTGTTGCACACGATGCAGTAGATGCACTTTCAAGCAAGGCATCAGTTGCTGAGTCGAGCGTACGTAAAGGCGCTTCAAGCTCTGCAGAAGCACTAAGCGAAAAACAACTTATTGCTCGTGAAAAACTAACTGAGTGCAGCGCAAAAACGCGTGCTTTTGCCTCAGAAAATCCGCTAGCAACAGCGGGTATTGCTTTTGCGGCGGGTATGCTTGTAACGTCACTATTTCGTCGTAAGTAATAAATAATGAGTAGCTCACAAACAACAGCAACCACGGACGGTAATGCTCAAAATCAAACAACTGATGACCCTAGCCAAAAGGATGATTGGCAGGATCATATAGCAAAGATCATTGAATACTCTGACCAGCTCAAGGAGGATTATAAAACGCAAGGAAAGCTTACCCACCAACTTGCAAAGGCTGAGTGGAAGCTGTCGTTACGATCAATGGCGTTGATCACTATATTTTTAGGATGTTTTGCCAGTGGTTTGATTTTGTTGTGGGCCGGCTTACTAGGTGCAATTGGCTACGGTGTATATGATTTATTTGGCTCGGTTTGGCTTAGCTTTGCTACTGCTGCCCTCGCGCAAATAATTTGTTTAATTTGGCTTTGGCGAAATACCGTATACCTAAGCAATAAAATTGGCTTTAGTAAAACGATTAAAAGTTTAAAGCAACTTTTAAATCTATAAGGAAATAACCATGCTCGTTAATTTTCTAATTAAAGAACCCAATGAGAACGTTGACACGTTAAATAAGCAAATGGATTTACAGCATGCATTAAAGCGCCAGCACCATGCAGCAATAAAGTACCGCTTTAAGCGCTTTGCAGCCACCAAGGTAGGATTGGCATCAGCCTTTTTAGCCGGAGCAACGGTCCAAGCTGGCAAAAGCGAAACCAGCTTTGTGCGAAAATACGGCTGGCTGGTAAAGTTATTTGCATAGCAGCAATTGCATTTATAAAAGCTTTTTTAAAAGTGCAATTGCCGCTTACTTTAATACCTCTTAGTTCAACTCGTCTCTATTATGGTTTTGGCTAAAGTTTAACGCCGGCCCTTTTGGAATAATTTGCGTTGGGTTGATCATTGTGTGGCTAAAATAGTAATGTCGCTTAATATGCTCAAGGTTAACCGTACTGGCTACTCCCTCTATTTGGTATAACTCACGTACATAGTTACTCAGCGCTGGGTAGCTTTCAATGGTGCGTAAATTACACTTAAAATGCCCTACATACACGCTATCGAACCGAATGAGTGTGGTAAATAAACGCCAATCCGCTTCAGTTAATGTGCCCCCCATCAGGTAACGATTTTTACTTAGTATGCCCTCTACTTTATCAAGTGCTTTAAATAACGCAGTAAATGCATCTTCGTATGCTGTTTGTGTGGTTGCAAAACCCGCTTTATATACCCCATTATTAATATTGGTATAAACAAGGTCGTTAATTTCGTCAATATCAGCTTGTAGTGATTGTGGGTAATAGTCATCCGTATTATTCGTAATTTCATTAAATGCGGTATTGAACATACGAATAATATCTGCAGATTCATTACTAACAATTTTATTTTGCTGCTTATCCCAAAGCACAGGCACAGTTACTCGCCCACTGTAATTTTCATCGTGCTTAGTATAAATTTGATGTAAGTATTCACTATTAGATAAATCATCGCCGCTACTAAGGTTATCTTTATCAAAGCTCCACCCCTTATCTAACATATCTGGGCTGACTACCGATACGCTAATAATATCGCTTAGGCCTTTTAGCTGTCTGAATATAAGAGTGCGATGCGCCCACGGGCACGCTAAGGCAACATATAAGTGGTAGCGATTTGCTTGCGCTTTAAATCCGCCGCTCCCTGTAGGTCCAGGGCTGCCATCTTTTGTGATCCAATTACGAAGCTGTGCTGTTTCGCGTTTAAATTTACCATTATTCGAGTCGGTGTCGTACCATTTGTCTTGCCATTGACCATCAACTAATAAACCCATAATAACCTCCTCAATTAATTATTAAATGTTGCCAAATTCGCCGTTTTGATAATCACGCACCGCTTGTTTAATTTCCTCTTGCGTGGTCATTACAAATGGGCCCATATGTGCAATAGGTTGCTCAAGTGGGTTACCCGCTAAAATAAGTATCCCCGCCCCCTTTTGTGAAGATATATCAATGTCACTGTTTTCACTTAATATAAGCAACTTGCCAGCATTAAATGTTTGCTCGTCACCTGTAATAAGCTCACCTGTATGAACATAAATCATCACTTTACGTTGTTTAAGCCCTGCTAACTGCATGCGTGTATTGACGGGGAGAGTAACATTGGCCAGTGCAGCATTGGCCGCTAAGCTTTGCAAACTCGACGTTAACGTAGAATCTTCAAACTGCCAATTACCCGCAAGAGCTTTAAAGCTCACGCCATGCTTATTAGTTACTTCAGGCGCTGGATTTTGTGTAGTATCTTGATAACGTGGCGCGCGCATTTTTTCGCCACTGGGCATATTGATCCAAATTTGAAAGCCATGCAGCCCCTCTTTTGCATCTGTTAGTGGCATTTCACTGTGCATTACGCCTCTACCTGTACTCATCCATTGTACATCGCCAGATCGGATCGCTTTTTTGTTGCCCATTTGATCTTGGTGTTCAAAGCCACCTTTAATAATGTACGTAAAGGTTTCAATGCCGCGATGAGGGTGTGGTGGAAAGCCGCCAATATAGTCACTTTCATTGTTAGACTTTAGCTCATCAATCATTAAAAAAGGGTCGAGATATTTGCCATCAAAACCAGGTATCCGACTTATGTTTACACCATCACCATCTTGGGTGGCGTAAGCAGTTAACACTTTTGCTATGTTCATATTTAAAATACTGTAGTAGATTAATTAATGAGCTTATTAAAGCATTCATAAAACAATACGACTATGTCTTTAAATCGAGCAAAACGTTCTATTTTTTAGAAAATTTAGTGTTTATTTTGATAATTCGTTTATTTAGCATAATAAGCTTCATGATTAAAAACACAGACTTAAGCTAATTTCTAATAACTTTTTAGTGCAACCCTATATTTTGTATGGTTATTTTTGGCTTTTATGTCTACAATCACTTTTTAGGGACGCAGAGTTTAAGGAAAACTTATTTTTACTTCATCGCTTAAAAGCCAGCTTTACAGGTTACTCATCCTACTTAGCATTCCCGGTGCCGCTGTGACGGTATTTACGCTATGGTATGAGCGTGATGCTGCCATTGAAAAAAGTGAAGAAAGAATAGTAAATATAGCTAAGCAATTGACACAACATCAAAAAACAATGGTTGATGATGTTAGACGTATTACTATTTATTTAGCCGATAAAACAGCAAAAAATGAAACACTCCCCACAACCTGCCCTAATTACTTTTACGAAATAAAAGCCCTTTATAAGAATATTGCAAATATAGGTATTGTTGATAAAAATGGCGACCTACAGTGCGTGACAAATGGTCGTAGTAAAAATATTAATATTAGCGATCGTACTTATTTTCAAAATGCCATTAGTAATAAAAGTTTTTCGGTGGGGTATTTTCAATACGACCGAAGTATTCAAGCGCAAAGTGTCAATTTTGCCTACCCAATTATAGATAGTAATAACCAATTAAAAGGCACACTGGTTACCGTTATAGCATTGAATTGGTGGAATATCGCCTTAAGCGAAGCAAAATTACCTAACAATGCCAAGGCCGTTATTGCCGACTCTAATGGCTTAATACTGGCCAACTACCCTAATCAACCACGTAATTTAGGCCAAAAAATTACCGACATAGATTTACTTCACGATAAAAGCTCGTTAACCGTGTTTAAAAATGCAGAAGGCGAAAACCAGGTTTTTCATCGCTCAGTAATATACAAAGACGGCCATGATAATAATTTAGATATTTATATAGCCGTTTCGGTTGAAGACTTTATTAATAAAGTGAATGAAAGCTTTGCTAAAACCATTTTTGCGTTTTTATCGGCTATTGCCCTGTTGGTGCTGCTAGCTAGGCGCTTAATTAAACAAAGTATATTTAAGCCTATCGCTAATTTAACCAAAGCCACAGATGAACTGGCAAATGGCACTATGCCCAAACATATTAAAAAGCCCAATAGCCCAGAGCTGCGCGCGCTTTATGACCGTTTTGCTGTTATGGCACAAACCCGGCTATCTGCAGAGGCTAAATTAAAAAATAAGCACAACGAGTTAATGAGCTTATTAAATGCTTTACCCGATACCTACATACGTATAAATGCCCAAGGCAAAATCCTTTATATTGGCGGCTATATTAGCCCTGTGCTAAATGTTGAGACAGGCAAAGCTTTAAAATTAGTTGATGTACTCTCTGAGGCCAACGCAGAGTTACTGCTTTCTCATTTAGGTACTTTAGAGGGTTCACAAACCATTGAGTTTACATTGTTTAAAAAATCTAAAGAGCACTTTTTTGAGGCAAGAATCAATGCACTCACTAATAATGAATACATTATTGTTCTTAGAGATATAAGCCAAAAAAAGGTCAACGAAAAAGCACTTCATTTAGCGTCGCTTGTTTACAGTAATAGTAGTGAAGGGATGATGATTACAGACCCCGACGGCATTATTTATGACGTAAACCCTGCGTTTTGCGAAACAACCCAATACAGCAAAGAAGAAGCGATAGGTAAAACCAGCCGTATTTTAGCATCTGGCAAACATTCAAAAGCATTTTATGAAAAAATGTGGGCAGAGCTCAGAGAAACTGGCCGTTGGCAGGGTGAGATAATTAATCGTAAAAAAAATGGCGACACCTATACCGAATTTCTGATCATAGATACCGTTTACGATGATAAAAACATGCCTACTCGCCGGGTGGCCATTTTTACCGACCTAACAGAAAAAAAACAAGCCGATGAAACCATATGGCGAAAAACTCACTTCGATCACTTAACTGATTTACCGAATAGGCTAGAGCTTAAAGAGCGTTTAAATAAGCGTTTTAATGAAGTAACAGGCGACAAATGCGAACTTGTTGTGATGCTGCTCGATATTGATCACTTTAAAGATATTAATGACACGTTAGGCCATCATTATGGCGATAATCTACTTAAGTTAGTTTCTCAACGGATAATTCAAGCTGCAATAAACGCCAGTTTTGTCGCACGTATTGGCGGTGATGAGTTTGTGATTGTATACGACCATGTTAAAAGCAGTCGCCATATAAACCAAATTGCCAGCAATATACTGCAAAGCCTTTCATCAAGTATACAGCTTGAAGACGAGGAGCTATTTATTAGCGCTAGTATAGGCATTGCATGCGCACCTAGCGATGGCCAAAGTACAGAGCTGCTATTAAAAGCTGCCGACCAAGCCATGTATAAAGCTAAAAATAACGGCCGTAATGGGTTTGAGTTTTTTTCAAAAGATATGCGTATTCATGCACAAGCGCGTATGCAGCTATTAAAAGATTTACGCTCCGCCATAGAGCTTGAACAATTTGAGCTATTTTATCAGCCTATTGTGGCATTAAACGATTTGCACATTCATAAAGCCGAAGGGCTTATTCGCTGGCACCACCCTAAAAAGGGGTTAGTCTCGCCGGCGACGTTTATACCGCTTGCAGAGGAAACTAGGCAAATAAATGCGCTGGGCCAATTTGTATTTACACAAGCAATACACACCCTAAAAGAAATAAACACCACCATGGGGGAGCAATTTCAAATTAGTATAAATGTCTCTCCTGTGCAGTTATCAACAATCGATAGCGGAATTGACGATTGGTGTGAGATTTTAAAAGCAGCCAAACTACCCGCCTCCTCTATTGTGGCCGAGATCACAGAAGGCCTTATGGTCAACCCAGAGCCACTAACTCAAAGTCGCTTAAAAACATTAGTCCAGTCAGGTGTGCAATTAGCGCTAGATGACTTTGGCACCGGCTATTCATCGCTCGCGTACCTGCAAGAAATGGATACCGATTACCTAAAAATAGATAAACGCTTTATTGATAATATTAAAGCAGGGAGCCAAGAGCTTGCTTTATGTGAAGCCATTATTGTAATGGCCCACCAGCTTGGCCTAAAAGTTATTGCTGAAGGAATTGAAACGCAGCAACAAATGCAGCTACTACTAAAAGCAGGATGCGACTACGGGCAAGGTTATTTGTTTTCAAAGCCAGTGCCTAAAAAAGAGTTTATGACGTTGCTGAGCAGCAAAAAAATGGTTATTGCCAATAATAAATAAGTAGTTACGCAATAAATAGAGTGCCTACACGGTCAGGTAGTTTAATCAATAGTAAGTAGTAACAAGGTTTAAAATGGCAAAGGCAACACTCGAGCAATGGAGAATGTTTAAAGCTGTTGTAGAGCATGGTGGGTTTGCCGGTGCTAGCAGCGCGGTATTTAAAAGCCAATCAACCGTGCACCATGCAGTGCAAAAGTTAGAGTCGGCACTGCAAGTAAAATTGCTTGAAGTAAAAGGCCGTAAAGCGTATTTAACCGAAAACGGTAAGCTTATATTGCGCCGCGCCGAATTTTTAATAGATGAAGCCAGCAAAATAGAATCGGTTGCTAATACATTAAGCGAAGGTATTGAAAGCACATTAAAAATAGCGGTAGATGAAGTGTTTCCGCAGCATTTATTGTACCAAGCGCTAAGCCATATTAATGAGCAATACCCATTGGTAAAAATAGAACTGATAGAAAGCGTACTTAATGGCGCAAACGAATTACTTACCAATGCAGTGGTCGACTTAGCAATTACCTCTATTGCGCTTTATGGCATTAATTGCCATAGCTTGTGCGATATAGAATTTATTGCCGTTGCGCACCCTGATCACCCCTTACACCAGCGCACTGAACCACTGACCTACAGAGAGCTTAAATTACACAGGCAAATAGTTGTTCGCGATTCGGCCACCCACACCAGCCACGACGACGGCTGGCTTGGGGCTGATATGCGCTGGACAGTAAGTCACTTACGTAACTCTATTGATATGGTTAGCCAAAACTTTGGTTATGCATGGCTGCCTAGTGCACAAATTAAACCTTATCTTAAAAACAACACACTTAAGCCCCTTAATTTAGAGCAAGGTACAACCCGCTCCTTAAAGCTTTATTTAATGTGCACCGACAATGACCGTTTAGGCCCCGTTGGCCAAGCATTTACTCAGCATCTCATAAGCTTGTGCAATAATGAGCCCGGCTAAGAGTTTGTCGGCTCATCTACATCAAGGTGATCAGCAACATAGGCTCCGCGTTTACCGCGTTCTTTAGCGGGGCCTTTGGTACTATCTTTCGCTGTTTGTTGTTCGGTTGCCGCATTTATTACCGCCCCAAGCGTAATAATATAGGCACTTATATAGAGCCACATTAGCATAATCACTACCCCGCCTAACGAACCATACGTTTCGTTGTAGCTTGCAAAGTGAGACACATAAAACGAAAAACCAATTGAGGCTAAAATCCATAATACAGTCGCAATACACGAGCCAAGTGTGATCCAGCGCCATTTAGCTGGTTTTCGGTGTGGTGCATAGCGATACAAAAGCACCAACGCAAAATTAAACATAAAGGCGAGTAATGGCCACGATATTAACTTTATTAGTAAGTCTATACTTTCTTTTAAGCCCACTAAATTAAGTACTATGGGTAAAATACCTATAATTAGCAAAGCAAAAATAGCCACTAAAATAGCCCCTACCGAAAATAAAAAACGTACTAACTGAGCATGAAGAAAAGAGCGTTTTTCGTATTCATGATAACTAATGTTACAGGCAGTAATAAGCGCTTGGCTGCCTTTAGAGCTACTCCAAATAGTAAGAATAAGTGTACCAATTGCACTTAAGCTTAAACTGGCGTTAGAGGTTTGAGCCAAGCTCGAGACCTGAGATAAAATTAAATCGCTCGTGCTTTGCGGTAATAAGGTAACTATTTTACTCAGGTGTTCACTAATATCGGTGGGCGATGAAAAGTACGCATACACAGAAACCATTGCAGCAATAGCAGGAAAAATAGCAAGTAAGGCATAAAACGCAACGCCCGCTGCAACCAGCGATAAGTTGTCTTGGCTCATTTGCTTAAAAATACGTTTGGCTATGTCCCACCAACCAATAACCGGAATGTGCACTGGCTGCTCGGCATGTTGTCCCCGTTTAGGTTTGCTCATTGTTTGCTCCTTTTTAGCCTATTATCGAGCAAAAAGTTTGCCAAGCTGTGCTTTTGGCATTGGTATTAAACTTGCTGCTTGCTAGATTATTTAAAATACCAAGGTAATACGCCATGAACAGCCTTATAACTATGCTAATTGCAGTGAACACCACGGCTGTGAATGCCTTAAACACCCCAGAAAGCGTGCTCAGTTGGCAGTATTTATACGCCCAAAGTTTGCAATTACTTCACGCAACAGCGCAAATATTACCCACTCTTTTATTAGGTTTTATACTTTTAACTATTAGCTACTTTGTCGCCAGTCCTTTGTCTAAGCTGTTAGTAAAACCGCTCATTTATATGACCGACAGTAAACTTGTGCACTTAGTGGCTAAACGCGGGATTAGCATTTTAATTTTATTGCTGGGCGTGTATTTATTTTTACGTTTAGCAGGACTTACCGAATTTGCTATTGCCATTATGAGCGGTACCGGATTAATAGGCTTAATATTGGGCTTTGCCTTTAGAGACATAGCAGAGAACTTTATTGCTAGTTTGCTGTTGAGTGTCCAACGGCCATTTAAAATAGACGATGTAATAGAAGTCGATGGCCGCTTAGGTGTGGTTAAAAAGGTCACCGCTCGCGCAACCACCTTAGTTGATTACGATGGCAACCATATACAAATACCTAACGCCACGGTTTATAAAAATACCATTAAAAACCTAACTGCAAATCCAAAAATGCGTGCCAAGGTGGTGATTGGCATAGGTTACGATAACGATATTCGTTACTGCCAAACACTCGCCCTTGAAATTGCAAACAAGCAAACGGGTGTGATTACTGAGCCACCAGCACAAGTGCTGATCAATAATTTAGGCAGCTCAACAATTAACTTTAATCTGTTTTTTTGGGTTAACAGCGAACAACATAGTCCGTTAAAAGTGGCCTCGCAGTTAATGCGTGAGCTAGTAACCGAATTTACAGCGCAAAACATCAGTATGCCAGATGATGCCCGCGAGCGTATTTTACTCAGTGCACCTGATGAGAGTGATACACAAAAGCCCACCAACAAAGCTGAGCAACCTTTAACTGCTCAGCAAAGCTCTAAGCAGCTGCAGCAGCAAAATGAAACGGTTGATGACGTAAGTAGTGATACCGACGAAATTCGTGATCAAGCCGAAAAATCACGGGATCCTGAACAGGGTAAAAATATTATCTAAGCTAAACGTATAAGAAAAAATAAAACCACATACAGGCAATTTACAACTTAATAATGTTTTAAATCCTAAAAAATCAAAAAATATGATTAATTAATGCATTAAATATAACTTTTGTTATATCAATAATAAAAGTTATACACCTGTCAACTCATTGATTTTAAATGAGTTATTTATAAACCATCATTTAAGCCGCCTTTAACCCGCCTTTCATTATTAATAATTATTCAAAAAGTTATATTAACAAACCGCCAACCAAAAACAATAAAATCAATAACATTCAATACGTTATTAACAAAACCGTGCTTGGCATTATTAATGCAATAACAATAATCTAACAACTTTAGAGCTTAATTATGCACGTGTACAAACAACCCCTATCTAAAAAGGCTAACGAAAGCTTGTCCATAAAATTGCAAGCCCCTTGTGTGGCCTGTGCACGTGCCGGTGCAATATGCGCGTTAACGCCCTAAGCAAAAGTTAAATAGCTCCCACTAAATATTATAAATAATTGGAATAACACTATGACCAGTACAACAAGTATTAATAACAACGAGCCTAAAAAAATGGCGCTCTGGCTAAAAATACTCATAGGTATGATAGCGGGTATTATTGCCGGCATGCTGTTAGGCAATAATGCTGAATATATAAAACCAATTGGCCAGCTATTTATTAGCGCCATAAAAATGTTAATTGTACCGCTTATATTTTGCTCATTAATTGTTGGTGTTACCTCAATGAAAGACACCACTAAAATGGGGCGTATTGGTGTTAAGTCAATCGTATTTTATTTAGCCACCACCGCAGTAGCCATTTCGATTGGTTTGGGCCTTGGGTTGTTGTTTGAACCTGGCGCAGGCTTAAATATGGTTGCAACCACAGTAGCCGATGCTAAACCAAGCCCTACCTTAGTAGACACCATTGTAGGTTTAGTACCAAAAAACCCAGTGGGCTCATTAGCCTCAGGTAATATTTTACAAATTATTGTGTTTGCGTTGAGCTTAGGTATTGCTTTAAACCTAATTGGTGAAAAAGGCGAACCCGCTAGCAAAATGTTTGAAAGCCTAGCCGATGCAATGTACAAATTAACGGAGCTTGTAATGAAGCTGGCGCCATATGGTGTATTTGCATTAATGGCTTGGGTATCTGGCAAGTACGGACTGGATGTATTACTGCCACTTATAAAAGTAATTGGCTTAGTGTACCTAGGCTGCATTATTCACGTTTTAGTGTTGGGTGGCGGCTTTGTAGGCTTACTAGGCAAGCTTAATCCACAACGTTTTTATAAAGGTATTATTGAAGCGCAAATTATTGCTTTTACCACCACAAGTAGCTCAGGTACTTTACCTGCCAGCATTAAATGCGCCACCCAAAACTTAGGTGTATCGCGTACTGTATCAAGCTTTGTACTGCCAGTAGGCGCCACTATTAACATGGATGGCACCGCTTTATACCAAGGCGTATTAGCACTGTTTATTGCCCAAGCCTTTGGTATTGACCTCACCACAACAGATTACTTAACCATTATAGCTACAGCTACTTTAGCCTCTGTAGGCACCGCTGGTGTACCCGGTGCAGGCCTTATTATGCTTTCGCTAGTACTGACCACCGTTGGCCTACCACTTGAAGGCATTGCAATAGTTGCCGGTATTGACCGAATTTTAGATATGGCGCGCACTACCATAAATGTAACTGGCGATTTAATGGTTACTTTATTAATTGGCAAAAGCGAAGGCGAGCTTGACGAAACCCTTTACAACCAAGACAACACAGCGGCTCAACCCGCTAAGCAATAACCCTCGATTTAGTAATTTTATAGAGAACAAACCATGACTAGTAAACTTATCTATTTACCCGTTGCATTAGGTGTTATTGCCTTAGCTAAGCCAGCCCACGCAGATATTACAATTGAAGGTTTAAATGGCCTTGAAGCCGTTAAGCTATTTGGCGATATGCGTATGCGCTTTGAGCGCACCGAAGGCGATACAATTGACTCAACAAGCCGCGCCCGTTTACGTGCCCGATTTGGTATTAAATACGCGGCTACCGATAACTGGTCAGCGCAAATGCGCTTTAGAACAACCTCAAGCCAACACGATTCAACCCATCAAACTTTTGGTATCACCGATACCAGCGATAACGATGACTTTGGTTTAGACCGCGCCTTTATGAAGTACACAGGGCTTAGTAACACCCAAGTATATATTGGTAAAGCGGCACCCGTTTATATGCATTCATCAGAGCTGCTTTTTCGTGACGATATAGCGCTAGAAGGTGTACAAGCTAACTGGAGTAACAATACGTTTAGCGTTAATGCGGGGCATATTATTCTTGAAGAAAACGTCGATAATGGCGAAGGCAAGCGCGATGCCAGCTGGCAACAGCTACAAGGTGTATATGCTACAAGTTTTAATAACATTAACGTTAAAGCCGGTATTGGTGGAATTTTTGTTAGCGCCTCAGATACGGCCTATGCCAGTGCTGAGTCGGGTCTTGATGATGACCAAGCAGGCAACGTAATGACCTATAACCTTGATGTACGTTATGGCGCAGTGCGCTTTGCAGCCGATTACTACACAAGTGAAGCCGACAGCGAAAATACAGCGTTTACTGTACATGCTCGTTATCAAATTAATAAACAGTTTGGCCTGCGTTTTTACGTGCTACGTACCGAAGCCTATGCATTACCTATGAACGGCGCGTTTACGCAAACTAATACTCCGGGTTCTTATACCAATATTAAAGGCACACGTGTACAGCTAGATTACAAAATTGCAGAGAACCTAAATGCCGATTTAAGGTGGTTTAGCGTGGATAATATTAATAACGATATACCCACTAACAACAATGGCCGCGATCGCATTCAAGTAAACCTAAACATGAAGTTTTAGTACTAAGGCATGTTGACCAATCGTGATTAAAATTACAGTAGTGAGTTTAGTATTTAGCAAAAGCGATTATTAGCCTACTCGCTTAAAAGCCAAGCGCCTTGCTTAGACTGCCCTAGCTTGAAAACGTTAATCTACACAGGTCAACATCCTCTAAATAGGCCCAACCAATAAAAGCGATTTAATAGCCGATATTAAATCGCTTTTATTTTATTAAACAGCCTTAAAAAGACATAACTTCCTTACAAAAAACCTTAATTAACAATTAATTTATTCTTATTTAGTTTAAAGTATAAATAGATAAGACTTAAAACCATGATAAATTCGTTAGTACCTAATTTATATAAAATTAAAATACAGACTATAGTCCCCTGCTGCCAACTAAAAACAACCTTTTTGCGGCTGTAAAAGGAACATAAACGCCATTTTATTTGTACTGTTTAGACAATTTACTAACGCACTACCACAACTAAAAAATGCAGAGGTTTACTCACTTGTTTATTAAACAAAACGCTTGGTTTTATGTATTAAAAATAGCGCTACTAAGCCTACTGGGTTTCAATAGCCTAAACTGTATTGCACAAGCTAACTTATCGCAGCCAAAACAAATTATAGTGGGCGGAGATTTTAACTACCCCCCTTATGAGTTTATTAACGAAGATGGCGAGCTTACAGGTTACAACGTAGAACTTAGCCAAGAAATAGCCGCTGTAATGGGGCTTAATATAAAAATAAAGCTAATGCCCTGGTCCGAAATAAGAGCCGAGTTTGACCGTGGAAATGTGGATATTTTACAAGGCATGGCCGCCACACCCGAGCGCACCGATCTGTATAACTTTAGCCCGCACACGTTTGTTAACCACTCTATATTTGCGCGCGACAATAGTCCTAAAATAACGCACTACAGCGAGCTTGAAAACTACCGCGTTATTGTACAAAGCAATGGCTCAGCATTTGATATGCTTAACCACTCAGGCTTAAACATTACCCTTATACCGGTTGAAACCCATGCCGATGCCCTGCGTTTGCTTGCCTCTGGCCGCTATGACTTTGCAGTGGTTTCAAACTTACCCGGTTTATATTTAAGTAAAAAATTGGGGCTATCAAACATCACTGCTATTTCTAGCCTAGAAAGAAACCGGCTTTATGGCTATGCCACTAAAACCGCAGATGAAGCGCTGTTATCGCAATTTACTCAAGGCTTAGCTATTTTAAAAAACACCGGCCGCCAGCAAGAAATTTACGACAAATGGTTTGGCCCGTTAAACGTATCACCTTGGTCTAAAGCCGGCGTAATAGCGGGTATATGTGTAGTGGTGCTGCTACTAATTAGTACCGTGGTGATAATTTGGAACAAAGCCCTGCGCAAAAAAGTAGAAAGCCGCACCAAAGAGCTACAAGCCCAGCAGTTACAGCTACTTCATGCAGATAAAATGGCCTCACTGGGGGTGTTGGTTTCGGGAGTAGCTCACGAAATAAATAACCCATGTAGCATTTTAACGTTAAATTTTCCGTTTATAAAAGAAGCCTTTGAAGATGCAACAGACATACTAGATGAGCATCAATCACGCCAAGGCGATTTTCTTGTTGCCGGTGTAAGCTATCAGCGCTTTAAACATATGCTGCCAGAAATTTTAGACGATATGCACATTGCCAGTAACAAGGTAAAGGGCATAGTAGAGGATTTAAAAAGCTTTGCCGTAAAAGGTGAAGCATCGCACGAGAAAACTGAGCAGCTAGATTTAAACCTACTAACAAACCGCTCTATTCGCTTAGTCACAAATCAAATTAAAAACTCGACAAACCACTTAGAGGTTAACTTAGCCAACTCACTGCCTGCGTTTAAAGGCAGCGGCAGCCGCATCGAGCAAGTAATCGTAAATTTAATTTTAAATGCCTGCCAAGCGCTTGAAGACAAATCGCAAAAAATTATTATCACCAGCTATTTCCATACTAAACACAATCAGGTTGTGCTGAGCATTGAAGATCAAGGCGTAGGTATTGATCAACAGCACTTAATTAAGCTCACCGACCCCTTTTATACCACCAAGCGACAATCTGGCGGCACCGGCTTAGGGCTTTCTGTATCAGCGGGGATCGTGGCAGATCACCAAGGCCAACTCACCTTTAAATCAACCCTCGGTAAAGGCACAAAAGTAAAGCTATCACTACCCTTATTACAACACGAGAGTGAACTATGAATACTAATTTATATCCTAGTTTTGAGGTCCTCATTTGTGATGACGACAACAGCTTTTTACGAAGCATATCGTTTGCAATAGAGCGCTACTGCGGCATTAACAACATTGTACAATGTAATGATAGCCGCGATGTAATTGCCAAACTAAACCAAGGAAATGTTCGCGTTGTATTGCTTGATTTAAACATGCCACATATCAGTGGCGATGAGCTTATAGCGCAAATTACAGAGCTTTTTCCGCATATTTCGGTGGTGATCATCAGTGGCATTAACCAAGTAGAAGCCGCTGTAAAATGTATAAAATTAGGTGCTTATGGTTATCATGTAAAAACAGAAGATCCAGAACGCCTAAGTAATAGCATAATGCAAGTGGTGCGTTTTCAAGAGCTAAACCTAGAAAACCAAGCCATGCGCGGCTATCTGCTAGAAAACCAAACAAGCCTGCATCCTGCGTTTTCTAAAATTATTAGTG
The DNA here is from genome assembly GCF_024518735.1 of Pseudoalteromonas agarivorans. NCBI lineage: Bacteria > Pseudomonadati > Pseudomonadota > Gammaproteobacteria > Alteromonadales > Pseudoalteromonadaceae > Pseudoalteromonas > Pseudoalteromonas agarivorans. The sequence goes on along the minus strand of NZ_JANIGJ010000007.1, from coordinate 239,693 downwards.
TGGATCATCAAATGCATTCGGTGTTTAATTACATTGAGTCTATATCAAATAGCCAACAACCTATTCTAATTACCGGAGAAAGCGGCGTAGGAAAGGAGCTTATAGCCAGAGCCATTCACGAAACCAGTAGCTGCAGTGGCGAGCTTGTGTGTGTAAACGTAGCTGGCCTTGACGATAACTTATTTTCGGATACCTTATTTGGCCATAAAAAAGGCGCTTTTACAGGCGCTGAGCAAGCCCGCAAAGGCATGATAGAACGCGCATCAGGCGGGATACTATTTCTTGACGAAATTGGCGATTTAAACCTGGCCTCGCAAGTAAAGTTATTAAGGCTTTTGCAAGAAGGCGAATATTATCCAGTAGGCAGCGATACCCCAAAGCGCATCAACGCGCGCATTATTGCAGCCACCCACCAAAATTTACTCACTAAAAAAGAAAATGGCGAATTTAGAAACGACTTATACTACCGTTTAAAAATTCATCATGTAAATATTCCGCCGCTTAGAGAGCGCAAGCAAGATATAGCCTTATTACTCGAGCACTTTTTAACGCTTGCCGCACAAGAATTTAATAAACCGGTGGCAAGTATTCCAAAAGAATTATTAATTTTACTCGAAAACTACGCTTTTCCGGGCAATATAAGAGAGCTGCGCGCCATGGCCTTTGATGCAATGAGCACCCACCAAAGTGGCGCACTGTCTATGAAAGCGTTTGAAAGCGTACGCAGCGCCGTGCCCAAATTAGATATGCAAGCCCAGCTTGCAAAGCCCTTATTTGAGTCAACATCAACGCTACCCACTTTAAAACAAGCCGCAGAATTACTGGTGGCAGAAGCTATGAAACGTAGCAACTCAAATCAATCAATGGCAGCGCAACTACTCGGTATATCCCAGCCAGCACTCAGTAAGCGACTTAAAAAAGGACAGCCTGAGCCTTAAAAAAACAACAAAGTACTTCATCAAATTTTAGGCACAAAAAAGCCCGCAGCGTTAACTGCGGGCTTTTTTGTTGAATGAGTGAGTTAGCCTATAAGCCGGGTTCTGTCCTTTCCGAAGAAAGTGATAATCATTCGTCTAGGCCATAAATCGCTCTATGGCTCAAGCAACCTACCCGGTTCTCACGTGGGCCACGCGTTCATTATTTAAAATGATAGAACCCTATTTGGTCTTGCTCCGAGTGGAGTTTACCTTGCAACCAACTGTTACCAGTGGCCCGGTGCGCTCTTACCGCACCCTTTCACCCTTACCAACCCGAGGGTTGGCGGTCTCCTCTCTGCTGCACTTGTCGTGGGCTCACGCCCCCCAGCCGTTAGCTGGCACTCTGCCCTGTGGAGCCCGGACTTTCCTCCCCCTGATCATTTTCGTCACAGGCAGCGATTATCTTGGCTAACTCGGGGCGCAGTATACATGAGCTGTGCCTTGTACGCAGTAAAGATTTACTCTTTTTCGTCAATAATTGTTTTATACAGGGCGTTTTTCTTCATTCCAAAGTATTCAGCAACAATACCACAGGCTTTTTTCATCGGCATTTCGCTTTCAAGTAGCGCCAGCATTTTACGCGCCTCTGGCGGTATATCATCTACTTGCTTGGGTTTACCTGGCAACATGAGCACTATTTCGCCGCGTTGCTTGGTTGGGTCATCAGTTAAAAACTGCTTTAACTCACTTACGCTACCATTAAAAAAGGTTTCAAAGGTTTTGGTAAGCTCTTTTGCAAATACCACTTGTTGCTCACTACCTAAGGCTGCTTCTAAATCATCTAGGCTTGCCATAATACGGTGGGTGCTTTCGTACATTATGCTGGTAATGCTTGAGTTTACAGCTTCTATGAAAAAATCTTGGCGGGCTTTACTTTTAGCCGGTGTAAAGCCAATAAACTGAAAGCGATCTGTTGGCAGGCCTGAGCAACACACTGCAGTAATAGCAGCACACGCACCGGGCACGGGTGTTACATGCGCGCCTTGCTCGCGGCACAGGTTTACAACGGCATAACCTGGGTCGCTTATCAGTGGCGTGCCGGCATCTGAAACTAGCGCGATATTTTTGCCTTCGTTTAGCCAATCAATAATCTGCTGCGCTTTTTGTTTTTCGTTATGGTCATGTAATGCAAAGGTTTTAGCCTTTATACCAAAGTGGCTTAGTAGCTTACCGGTGTGGCGCGTGTCTTCAGCAGCGATTAAGTCAACTTGCGATAATGTCGCGATGGCACGCTGGCTTAAGTCGTCAAAATTGCCAATTGGGGTGGCAACAATGTAAAGAGTGCCAATTTTCTGTGAATTCTCCTCATTTAACATTGAGGTCTCCTGCGTCAGTCAGTAATATAAGCAAATCGCGTTAACGTATTGGGAAATCATTGTGCGACTTAAACTTGTTAGTCTATTAATTATATTGTCAGGGTTATCGGCCTGTAGCACAACCGAAAAACCAACTAAAAATAGCGATAGCATTAATACCAGTGCGAATGCGCTGCAAAATCAAGCAACCAGTGCCGATGCTATTTATAAATTAGCGCTTAATCGTACCGGTGCAGACAAAATTCAATTGCTTTATAGTGCGCGTGATGCGGCTATTTCGGAGCAAAGCTGGCCGTTACTTGAAAACATTTGTAATGAGCTTGAGCAAACCCCAAGTGTAGATAAAATTCAAAACCGCTTATACATTGCTTATGCACAAAAGCAGCAAAATAAAAACGACCAAGCGCTCGTTATTTTGCAATCGCTCGATGGCCAACTTAAACAGCCTGAACACTTTGCTTGGCATCAATATTTAACTGCTAGCATATATGCATCGCAAAACTTTCCTAAGCGCGCCGCTCCTTATTTTTTTAGAGCCTCAGAAACTGCGAATAAAAATAATATTGAGATCCCTGCTCTACAAAGTGCGCTGTGGGATAACTTAACAAAGCTGTCTTCTTATGCGCTGGAGCGCTTTAATCGTGGCTCTGTTATTCAGCAAGGTTGGACTAACTTAGCTTTATACCACCAAGTATATGCAAATAGCGGTGTAGAGCTTGACCAAGCCATTAATAATTGGCGCCGTCGCTACCCTGGCCACCCTGCCGTAGCTATTTTACCCGAGCAAGATGAAGCCCTAGCCGACCTAGCACCAGTTAATATAGAGCGATTAGCTGTACTTTTACCGCAATCAGGCGCAAATGAGCGTTTAGGTGACGCCCTAAAAGCCGGCATTTTGGCAGGGCTTGATAAGCAAACTATTAACGACACTGTTTTTATAGATGAGAACCTTTCAACCCAAGTGCTAAGCGAGCAGCTGAGTCAATTTAATCCAGACTTTGTGATTGGGCCATTATTAAAAGCGAATATAGATAAACTTGCGCAAGCTAAAACACTTATTGATACCCCAACATTACACTTAAATACATTTGATGGTGAGCGACTCTCGCTGCAACATTACTTTTTTGCTTTAAACCCTGAGCATGAAGTGCAGCAAGCGCTGGAGCACTTTTTAGCTAAAGGTTATCAAAAGCCTATGTTATTAGCGCCTAATAATGCCAATGGTCAGCGTTTGGTTGATTACTTTAATATTCAGTGGCAGCGCTATAGCGAAACAAAACCGCAAATTGGGTTTTATAACGATAACAAAGACATGCCAAACACAATTACAAGCTTGTTAGAGGTTGATAAATCTAAGCAGCGTATTAAAACGGTTAAGTCTTTATTCAAACAAGAAGTAGAAAGTGAAACCCGCTCTCGTAGCGATATTGATGCGATTTACATTTTAGGCGACGCTATAGAAACACGCCTGATAAAACCTTATTTAGATGTAAATGTAAGTACTTTTGCACAGCGGATCCCGCTTTATGCCAGCTCTAAAAGCCATAGTAAACAAATAGATCGCACCGATAAAGGCGATTTAGAAGGGCTTTACTTTACAGAGCTTCCGTGGATGCTTAATGCGACAGTTAAACAACATAACTTACGCAATCAATACAACACGCTGTGGCCTGAAAATGCCGATATAAGCCAACGCCTATTTGCCATGGCTTACGATGCCGTGTCGGTGCTAAGCGACATTAGGCAATTGAGTGTAATGCCCGGTAATAAGTTTACAGGTTTAAGTGGGAAGCTTTCGGTAAATACAAGCGGACACATAGAGCGTACGCTTGATTGGGCACAATACACAAATAGACGCATAAAAGCCGTACAGCTAGAAACAAAGCAGCCCGTGCCTTTATTTATGCAATCAGCCAACGAAAGCAATACGCTTACGTTTGATTAATCTGGAGCGGCTATGTCGTGGTTTAAAGAGCTGTGGCAAAATAGCCGAGAAAAAGGCCAGTACTATGAACGCCAAGCAGAAAAATACTTAACCCGTGAAGGGCTTACGCCTATTGAGCGTAATTATTATTGCCCCTTTGGTGAGCTTGATGTGATTATGAAACACGGCGATACGCTTGTATTTGTAGAAGTTAAGTTTCGTAAAAACAATGCTAGGGGCGGTGCAAATTATGCCCTTGGCGCACAAAAACAAGCACGATTAAAACGCACTATTTATCACTACTTGGCAGCAAAAAACTTAACTAATCAGCCTATAAGAGTCGACTACGTTGCCATTACAGGTGAAGGCTCTGGCAATATAAATTGGATCAAAAGCGTACTTTAACACCACGCAAACAGATTAGTAAAACGCCCAGCAACAAACAAAAATGACGAATAAATTATTGGTAGTCTATGCAAGATACAATTAAAGAAATTTTTACAGAAAGCATTCAAGTACAAATAGCAGCAGGCGAAGTACTGCCAAGCGCACTAGAGTCTGCGGCATTTACCATTGCACAAAGTTTAATTAATGGTAACAAACTCCTTTGCTGTGGCACGGCAAACTGCCATATGCTAGCGCAACACATGGCCGGCGTATTAGTTAATCACTACGAAACAGAGCGCCCCTGTTTACCTGCTATTGCGCTATCTCAAGAAAACATCAATTTAGGGCAAAGTAGCCAAGTAGATGAACATGATACTTTTGCTCGCCAAGTACGTGCCTTTGCACAACAAGGCGACTTACTGCTTGCGTTAGCAATTAATGGCAATGAAAAACATATTATTTCTGCTGTAGAAGCGGCACTTACTAAAGATATGAAGGTCATAGTGATGGTAGGTGACGATGGTGGAGAACTCGTTGGCTTATTAGGCCCTAATGATGTAGAAATTCGTACGCCTTCTAAGCGCCCTAGCCGCATTATTGAATCTCACTTAGTTAACTTACATTGCTTAAGTGAACTGGTTGATTTAACTCTTTTCCCGCAGGATGAAAATTATGTTTAAACGCTCTCTTATTGTTTTAGGTACTGTTGTTTTACTGCAAGGCTGTGCAGCCGCAGTGGTTGCAGGAACAGCTGGTGCAGTAACAGCAGCAAATGATCGCCGCACCATTGGATCGCAAATAGACGACAATAATATAGAAATTAAAGCCAGCATTGCGCTTAGTGAAGTTGAACGACTAGAAAAGTTCGCTAATGTAGACGCTATAAGCGTTAATGGCATTGTTTTACTGGTAGGTCAGGTTGCCAATCAAGAAATGAAAAACCAAGCTCAGCAGAGCATTGAGGGGCTCTCAGGTATACGTAAAATACATAACCAAATTAGAATTGGCTCAAATATTGGTATTACCACACAAACACACGATTCGTGGCTAACCTCTAAAGTAAAAGCGCAGCTTTTAACAGCTAAAGACATACCGAGTAATAATATTAAAGTAGTGACCGAAAACGCTGAAGTATTTTTAATGGGATTAGTATCTGAATCTGAGTCTAACCAAGCGGTTAACATTGCACGCAATGTATCGGGTGTAGAGCGCGTTATTAAAGTGTTTGAATATTTATAAAATACATAAAAAGCCTTTTAAAAGGCACATAAAAAAACCGCTTAATTAGCGGTTTTTTTGTATTTAAGCGTTACTTGATAACGCGTAAATGTGAGCCTTTTTTCTTTTCTGGCTTTTCTGGCGGGGTTTCATCAATAGTTTCATCTGATGTTTCCACACTTTCAAGGTCAGGTGCAAAATCGTCTTCGTCCTCTAAAAACTCATCTGCAGTAAAGACTGTTCCTTCGCCATTTTCACGCGCATAAATAGCAAGTACCGCACCTAAAGGCACATATACTTGCATTGGCTGTCCGCCAAAGCGCGCATTAAAGCTTAGTTGTTCCATATCTAACGAAAACCCAGTAACGGCAGAAGGGCTAATATTAAGCACTATTTGGCCATCTTGTACAAACTGCGTAGGCACTTGTACTGCTGGGTACTGCGCATCAACCACTAAATGTGGTGTGCAGTCGTTATCTACGATCCAATCAAAAAAAGCACGTAGTAAATAAGGACGATTAGGCGTCATTATAAACGGATCTCACGCTCTGCTTCAGTTAAAGAAGCTTGGAATGACTCACGCTCAAATAAGCGGATCATGTACTCTTTTAGCTCTTTAGCGCCAGAGCCATTAAGCTCAATACCAAACTCTGGTAAACGCCATAATAGTGGTGCTAAATAACAATCTACTAAGCTAAACTCTTCACTCATAAAGTATGGAGCTTCGTTAAAGATTGGTGCAATTGCAAGTAACGCTTCAGTTAACTCTTTACGAGCTTGTGCAGCATCTGCTGTATTGTTAATGATTTTTTCAGCAAGGCTGTACCAATCAGTATCAATACGGTGCATCATTAAACGGCTACGACCACGCATTACCGGATACACAGGCATTAGTGGAGGATGAGGGAAACGTTCATCAAGGTATTCCATGATGATGTTTGCCTGATATAAGCCAAGCTCACGGTCAATCAGTGTGGGTACTGTACCGTAAGGGTTAATTTCGTGAAGTGCCTCTGGCAAGTTATCCTTTTCAGCCAAATGAATATCTACACTTACACCTTTTTCTGCAAGTACAATACGTACTTGGTGGCTATACATACAGTTAGCACCAGAAAAAAGGGTCATTACAGGGCGCTTATTGGCAGCTACGGCCATGCCTATACCTCCATTAAATAACTAAAACAGCAATAGGGGCTTAAGCCCCTATTGCAAAATTACCTTGTAAAATGCTCAAATTAATGAACATCTCTCCAGTATTCTTTCTTAAGCATAAATGCCAAGATAAACAGGATAACTAAAAATCCAATTACCTTAATACCTAACGCTTCTGACTCAAGGCGTGTAGGTTCACCTACATACTCTAAGAAATTCGTTAAATCACGAACCGCGTGATCGTATTCATCAACGCTTAATTCGCCCTTACCATCTGTTTCAGTACCAACAACTTTAGTCACTGTTTGACCATGTTGTTCAACTTCTTCAATGATAGGTGTTGGTAAACCTTGTAGTTCTTGAAGAACATGTGGCATACCCACCGATGGGAATAACGTATTATTTACGCCAAACGGACGAGATTCATCTTTATAAAACGATTTTAAGTAAGTGTAAATCCAATCACTGCCGCGCACACGCGCCACATTGGTTAGATCCGGCGGAGCCGCACCAAACCATTTAGCAGCATCTTCTTTTGCGATAGCGTTAAGAATATGGCCACCTACTTTTGAACCATCAAAAATCAATTGCTCTTTGCCAAGCTCGGTTGGAATACCAATATCACGGAAAGTACGTTCATAACGTTGATACTGCATTTGGTGACAACCAAGACAGTAGTTCATGAACAACTTTGCGCCGCGCTGCAAAGAAGGCTGATCAGATATATCGTTACCCGCTTCCATAAGAGGAACCGAAGGACCCGCAGCCATAACCATGTTAGGCAGCAAGTTTACTGATAAAGCAAATACACCAATAAGTAGCTTTTTCATCATTTCGTTAACCTCTCAGGCAATGGCTTAGTTTTTTCATTCTTACTGTATATAAATAACAGTACGAAGAACATAAAGTAAGTCACAGTACAGATTTGAGAAATTATCGTTTTCATATCAGTTTGTGGAGTTGCACCCACCCAACCTAAAAGAACGAAAGTTACAACGAAACCTGCAATGTTCCATTTGTGGAAACCACAACGGTAACGAACCGATTTAACACGACCACGGTCAATCCACGGTAGCAATGCGAGTACCACAATTGACGCACCCATTGCCGCAACACCGATAAGCTTATCAGGGATTGCACGTAAGATTGCATAGAATGGCGTAAAGTACCAAACAGGGAAAATATGCTCTGGCGTTTTAAGTGGGTTTGCTGCTTCAAAGTTTGGCGCTTCTAGGAAGAAACCATTCATCGCAGGCATAAAGAATACAACCCAACAAAACAAGATTAAGAAACCAACCACGCCCACAATATCTTTTACTGTGTAGTACGGGTGGAACGGTATCGCATCAACAATGTCTTTTTTGTCGGTGTAATACTCATGGAATTTAAATTTAGACTTATCTTCTTCAGCCACAGTGCCTTTTTTGCGTTTTATTTCAACACCGTCAGGGTTGTTAGAGCCCACTTCGTGCAGCGCAACAATGTGTAAGAACACTAAAATTACAATAACCAATGGTAGTGCAATAACGTGTAATGCAAAGAAGCGGTTAAGCGTTGCACCCGATATTACGTAGTCACCACGGATCCAAAGTGTTAAGTCATCACCAATTACCGGAATAGCCCCGAATAACGAAATGATTACCTGCGCACCCCAGAACGACATTTGACCCCATGGTAGTAAGTAACCCATGAAGGCTTCAGCCATTAATGCTAAGAAAATAAACATACCGAACAACCACAGTAATTCACGTGGTTTTTGGTAAGAGCCGTAGATCATGCCACGGAACATATGCATATAAACAACGATGAAAAACGCAGATGCACCCGTTGAGTGTAAATAACGTAATAACCAACCGTATTCAACATCACGCATGATGTACTCTACTGATGCAAAAGCGCCTTCAGAAGAGGGAACAAAGTTCATCGTTAACCAAATACCAGTAAGTATTTGGTTTACTAGTACTAACATGGCTAGTGAGCCAAAAAAGTACCAGAAGTTAAAGTTTTTAGGTGCTGGATACTGTGCAATGTGCATGTTCCAAACACGTGTCATTGGGATACGGTCGTCAATCCAACTAACAATTTTACCAAACATTAGGCTACCCCTTTTTCTTCGCCCACTAAAATAGTGGTTTCATCAAGAAAAGTATAAGGTGGTACTTCTAAGTTCAATGGTGCAGGAACTGATTGAAATACTCGCCCAGCCATATCAAATTTAGAACCGTGACATGGACAGTAAAAACCATCATCTGTCCCTTCAACTTTTTCACTAAAGTTACCTTGGAAAAAGCCTGGAGAACACCCTAAATGCGTACAAATACCAACAGCGACAAAAATCTCTGGGCGTAATGAACGGTAATCATTTGTTGATGATTCTAGTTGTTGTGGCTCTTGCGATTGCGGATCACGAAGTTGACCTTCATGTTCTTTCATCTGCTCAAGCATTTTAGGGGTACGTGATACAACCCATACAGGTTTACCACGCCACTCGACACGTATTAATTGTCCTGGCTCAAGTTTGCTGATATCTACTTCTACAGGCGCACCCGCAGATTTAGCTCGCTCACTTGGATTCCAAGACGCAATAAAAGGAACAGCAGCCCCAGCCGCACCAACACCACCTACAACAGAGGTAGCTATGGTTAAAAAGCGACGTCGGCCATTGTCTACAGGCGCATTGCTCATCCACTTATCTCCACTATGATTCTCAACACTTGCTATATTGAGAACATCAGTTACAGCAGGTTAATTTTTCGAAATTTTTAAAATAGAAGCGATCATAATTAAAACCCTTGATTAAAACAAGGTTATTCACAGCCTCACGCTCGAATAACCCGACTTGATCAATAGTTTGATAAAGTAAGCTCGAGAATAAAGCCGAATGACTATAATAGCGCTTCTGTAAAAACAATATACTGACCAAGATCAACCCCACTACGAGGAAACAGATAAACTGTACATGGTGATGTTGAACTTGCTCATACTACTTGCCAGCCAATTGTAGCAAAAAATTCCACCAATTAACTGATGGATTTACACTAATTGCGATAATTATTTAACTTTTTTGCAGCGAAATGGGTATTTTAAAGCTTTCGTACATTAAATACGCAGTATTTATAAAATATGATCAGCGCCTAGCCTTAAAAAAGCGGGCTTGAGGTAGGTAAGTACTTAAATTTTAATGCCAAAAACAAAAAACCCAGCATAAGCTGGGTTTTTGAATTCTTGATAACGTAAAAATTAACGTTTTGAGAACTGTGGACGCTTACGCGCTTTCTTAAGACCCACTTTCTTACGTTCAACTTTACGTGCATCACGTGTAACAAAACCTGCTTTACGAAGTTGTGGACGTAATGACTCGTCAAACTCCATAAGTGCACGAGTGATACCGTGACGGATAGCACCAGCTTGACCAGTTGTACCACCACCGGCAACGGTGATGTGAAGGTCAAATTTTTCAGTCATGTCAACAAGCTCAAGAGCTTGACGAACAACCATGCGTGCTGTTTCGCGACCAAAGTACTCTTCTAAAGAGCGCTTGTTGATTACGATGTTACCAGTGCCTGGGCGTAAGAATACGCGAGCACTTGAACTTTTACGACGACCTGTACCGTAGTATTGATTTGCCATGATAGTGCTCCTTAAATGTCTAGAACCTGAGGCTGTTGTGCAGCATGGTTGTGCTCAGTACCTGCGTAAACTTTAAGTTTACGGTACATAGCGCGGCCTAAAGGACCACGTGGCAACATGCCTTTAACAGCTTTTTCGATGATCATTTCAGGCTTTGCAGCTTGAAGTTTATCAAAAGTAGTAGACTTAAGACCACCTGGGAAACCAGTATGAGCGTAGTACACTTTATCTTTGAATTTGTTACCAGTTACAGTAACTTTCTCAGCGTTGATAACGATGATGTAATCACCAGTATCTACGTGTGGAGTGTATTCAGCTTTGTGCTTACCGCGTAGGCGATGAGCGATTTCAGTAGCGATGCGACCTAAAGTTTTACCTTCAGCGTCAACTACGTACCAGTCACGTTTTACTGTTTCTGGTTTAGCAACAAACGTTTTCATTTATAAAAATCCAATGTTTTTCAATTAAAACCACAGGCAGTTATTATTAACTACCGCTCTAAGTATGCTATAACCCCTTCGAGTTTTAGACTTTAGCGCCGCTCACAAGTGGCTAAACTATATGAGGACATAGAACGCAACGTGGCAGACGCGGGAGTATACCAGCACTTAAAACACATTGCTACCGAGCGGTTGTTTTTTCCACAAGAAAATTACAAAAATTTATGCATTTATATAAAAACAACAATAAGGTCACTTTAAAGAGTCGATACAGTCGTATTAGCGCTATGCTAAATGCTCTTTTGCTAAATACTCTAAAGACTGCATTTCTTGCAGGCGGCTAATGCAGCGCTTAAATTCAAAGTTAAGATTACCTTGGGTATAAAGCTGCGTGATCGGTTTTTCAGCCGAAATAATTAATGTTACATGTCGCTCGTAAAACTCATCCACTAAAGCGATAAAGCGCCTAGCTGCATCATCATTATTTTGTCCAAGCTGTTTAACATTAGAAATAATAACAGTGTTATATAAACGGCTAATTTCCATGTAGTCGACTTGGCTACGTGCGGTTTCACACAATTCGCTAAATTCAAACATCACGACACACTTAGCCACTTTGCGTGTGTTGATTAAGCGCCCTTCTATTTCTATGGGTTGATCAAGTTCCCCCGCCTCTGGCGAGAGCTTATCAAAATATTCAAATAAGTTTTTATCGGCTTGCTCATCTAACGGGCTGTGAAATATTTCGGCTTGCTCAAGTGTACGCAAGCGATAATCAATACCAGAGTCTACATTTACTATTTCTGTGTTCGCTTTTACCAGCTCAATGGCCGGAACAAAACGCGCACGCTGTAAGCCGTTTTTATATAAATCATCAGGCACTATATTAGAGGTGGCGACTAATACTATATTGCGTGCAAATAATGCCTGCATTAAGCCGCCGAGTAACATGGCATCTGTAATATCTTGAACAAAGAATTCATCAAAACAGATGATATCGGTTTCGGCTTTAAATATGTCGGCAACAATTTCCAGTGGATTACTTTTATTATTTAGCTTTTTTAGTTCATCGTGAACTCGGTGCATAAAGCGATGAAAATGCACGCGCATTTTACGCTCACCTGGCAGCGCTTCGTAAAAGGTATCTACTAAATAGGTTTTACCACGCCCTACACCGCCCCAAAAATAAAGCCCTTTGATTGGCTCAGGTTCGCTTTTATTAAACAACTTTGCAAAAAAGCCTTGTTGCTGTGGTTTTTTACTTGTGAGGTCATCGTATAAACGTTGTAAATGGCGCACTGCATTTTCTTGTGCTTGGTCATGTACAAAGTCATCGCGCTTGAGATCTTGCTGGTAAGTTTGCCAAGGAGTCATATCTAATTACATTTTAAACACAGTTTAATTTGCACAACATATTAACACGCATCTTAACTCGGGGTATATTACCCACAGGATGATTTATATTTGAATCAGGCATTATTAGATATTTTTTCCCAAAGGGGTAAAGTTATGGGCACAGTTACGTGGGTAGGTTTAATTATTATTACTGCTGTAGTGGCATTTTTTGTTGGTGCATTCGTTACTAAAAAGCAATTTAAGCAAGATGAATTAAAAGAACAAGCCGAGCAAGCACAAAACGCGCTTGAGCAGTATCGCCAAGATGTGGCCGATCATTTAGCAAGCACAGGTAAGCTTGTGAATAAAATGAAAGAAAACTACGACCAACTACTCAGCCATGTTGAAGAAACCAATCAACTCTTACTTGATGATAAAAACAAAGCGCCTAGCGAGCCGTTTTTCTCTAAAGAAACAACAGAGCAATTACAAGCGTCTTTAAAAGAGCGCGAGGTTGACCGTTCATCGGCACAAGCACAACCTGCCGATTACGTCTCGGGTGAGTCTGGTTTATTTGCAGGGCAAAATGGCGATACAAAATCTGCAAAAGCCTCTTAACACACTGAGCACGCTAAAATGTTAGTGTTATCTTGAGGAACTTTTTTTTGACCCCATAGTCTTTAAATGTAACAGCTTTATATTTAAATTCGAAAAGGCTGCTTATGCAGCCTTTTTGCTTTTCCTGTGATGTGGAGTACACCCTGACTATGAAAATGAAATTATCACTTATTAGTGCTGCAATCTTATCTACAAGCTTATTACTAAGCCCAATGGCCTCTTATGCAAAACTGCCTATTGCAGTTAACGGCCAACAATTACCCACACTTGCGCCTATGCTTGAGCAAATTACCCCTGGCGTTGTGAGCATTCAGGTTTCTGGCTCAAAAGAAGTACGCCGCCGTGCAGACCCGCTTGAATACTTTTTTGGAAACCCTCAGCCACGTAGTCAAAAGCGCCAATTTAGCGGTTTAGGCTCAGGGGTTATTATAGATGCCGACGAAGGCTATGTAGTAACAAATAACCACGTAATTCAAGATGCCGAAAAAATGGTGGTAACGCTAGAAGACGGCCGTGAATTTGAAGCCACCAAAATTGGTACCGATAAAGAGTCTGATATTGCGCTATTACAAATAGATGCAGATGACTTAACCGAAGTTAAACTGGCAAATTCAGATAAATTGCGTGTTGGCGATTTTGCAGTAGCAATTGGTAATCCATTTGGTTTAAGCCATACAGTAACCTCGGGCATTGTAAGTGCATTAGGGCGTAGTGGTTTAAATATTGAAGGCTATGAAGACTTTATTCAAACCGATGCAGCTATTAACCAAGGTAACTCAGGAGGCGCTTTAGTTAACCTAAATGGTGAACTTATTGGTATTAATACTGCTATTTTAGGTGCCTCGGGCGGAAATGTTGGTATTGGCTTTGCCATTCCATCAAATATGATGAAAAACTTAGTCGACCAAATTATTGAACATGGCGAAGTTCGCCGTGGCTCACTGGGTATTTCTGGCCGCCCACTTGATGCAGGCCTTGCAAAAGCACAGCAACTTGACGTTAAACAAGGTGCTTACGTTATGCAAGTAATGGATGATACCGCAGCAAGCAAAGCAGGTATTAAAGCCGGCGATGTTATTATTAGTATTAATGGCAGCGATATTAGTGGCTTCCACGAGCTGCGCAGTAAAATAGCAACGTTAGGTGAAGGACGCGAAGTTAAATTAGGTATTTACCGCGATGGCAAAGTAAAAACCATTAAAGTAACGCTTGATGGTGCATCGGGTGTAACCGCCGCAGGCGATGAACTGCATCCTGCATTCCAAGGTGCGACACTTGAAAACGTGCAAAAAAATGGCACTAAAGGTATTGAAGTCGCCACAGTAGATCCGCGTTCTCCTTCTGCACGTGTTGGTCTTGAAGAAGGTGATGTGATTGTACAAGTTAACCGCCAACGTGTAGAAAACATTCGTCAAATGAACAAAATTATCGAAGATACCCAAGGTAATATTGTACTTGGCGTTAAACGTGGCAGAGAGTCTATCTTTGTACTTATCCAATAAGTAACACGTTATAAATAAGCAATAAAAATAACAGCAGCACTTGCCGCTGTTATTTTTTTTGTGCCATCATAAAGAATTGCTCACTAACAATAAGAATCTCGTGCTGAAATTACTAAAATTTGTACTTCCCCCTTTGTTTGTCGGTTTAGGTATCGCTTTTTTAGTGGTTTTTTTCAGCCCTAATATGCGCGCCTCTTTACTCCCTAATGTTCCCTTGCCCAGTGCTATGAGCTCAAATCACCTTAGTTTTGCTGACGCAGTTAAACGTGCTGCACCGTCGGTAGTAACTATTTTTTCAGAAAGCATTTCTAAAGAGCCTCGATATAAGCAACAAAACACCGTTCAAGAGCTTGGCTCTGGCGTAATTATGGCGCAAGACGGCTACATATTAACTAACTACCACGTTATAAATAATGCAGATCAAATCTTGGTTATATTAACCGATGGCCGACGCTTTTTTGATGTGCAGTTAATTGGCTTTGACACCATTACCGATTTAGCCTTATTAAAAATTAACGCCGACCACCTGCCGGTGATCCCCGTAAACGATAATTATACCACCAGTGTAGGTGATGTAGTGCTGGCCATTGGTAACCCACTCAATTTAGGGCAAACCATCACCCAAGGTATAATTAGTGCCACCGGTAAACAAAAAATTACCGATAGCCCTTATAACAACTTACTGCAAATGGATGCTGCTATAAATGTAGGTAACTCTGGCGGTGCTTTGGTTAATTCAAATGGGGACTTAGTGGGGATCACGTCTGCGCAGTTTAAAACCCGTGAAAACCTAAACATCCAAGGAATCTTTTTTGCTGTTCCCTATTCGCTCGCCAAAGAAGTAATGGCAAAGCTAATACGCCATGGCCGTGTAGTACGTGGCTATTTAGGCTTTGAAGGCACTGCGGTTGATAGCACGGGCAAAGAGGTAAACGACAGCCTTACTGAGGTTGCTGGTATGCGCATCACCAATTTAGACCCATTAGGCCCTGCATGGCAAGCTGGCATTGAAGAGCAAGACATCGTTATTAAAATTGCAGGGTTAAGTGTCGCTAACCCGCAAAAAGTACTCGAAAAAATAGGCAATACACAGCCCGGTAAAGAAATAGAATTTGAGCTGTACCGAAACGGTAAAGTAGAAAAAATAATGGTTAGAGTTGCTGAGCTCGAAACTAAACTCTAACCAAAATGGCAATAAAAAGGTCGGATAGCAATACGCGTATCCGACCTTTTTTTATGTCTAAAGTAAACTGTGTTTAACCCAGCGCGCTTAATTAAGGAGCAAGTGTGCTCTCACCTCAAAGCGAATAAATATTATTGCGAATAGGTATTAGCTACTTCTGCGCTTAATATTGGCACCTAAGCCACTGAGTTTATCTTCAATGCGTTGATAGCCTCGGTCTACGTGGTAAATACGATCGACTACCGTTTCACCTTGCGCCACAATACCGGTCAAAATTAAGCTTGCAGAGGCGCGTAAATCGGTTGCCATTACTTGTGCGCCACTTAAACTTTGCGTTTCACCACAAATAGCGGTGTGCCCTTCTAAACGAATATTAGCGCCCATGCGTTGTAACTCTGGTACGTGCATAAAGCGGTTTTCAAAAATGGTTTCGGTAATTGTTGCACTACCATTAGCCACTACATTTAACGCGGTGAACTGCGCTTGCATGTCGGTTGGAAAACCAGGGTGTGGCATGGTTTTAATATTAACGGCTTTGAGCTCACGATTACGCATATCTAAATAAATGCTGTCATCGTTTACTTCAACTAATGCATTTGCGGCACGTAATTTTTCAATAACAGGCTCAAGTGAATGAAAATCTGTTTTTTTACAAAGTACTTCGCCTGCAGCCATCGCTGCTGCAACTAAAAAAGTGCCCGTTTCAATGCGATCAGGTAAAATGCTGTGCTCACAGCCGCCTAAACGCTCTACGCCATCAATTTCTATACGGCTTGTACCTGCACCAGTAATTTTTGCACCCATAGCAATTAGACAATTGGCAAGGTCAATAATTTCGGGCTCGCGTGCTGCGTTTTCAAGCACCGTTTTACCATCGGCAAGTGCTGCGGCCATTAGTAAGTTTTCGGTTGCGCCAACACTGACCATTTCCATGAAAATTTCAGCGCCTTTAAGGCGGCCTTCTACCTTTGCATTGATATAGCCATTTTCGACGTTTATTTGTGCGCCCATGCGCTCTAAACCTTGAATATGTATATCAACCGGGCGTGCACCGATAGCACAGCCGCCAGGTAGCGATACCTGCGCCTCACCAAAACGCGCCACTAAAGGTCCGAGCGCCAAAACAGAGGCACGCATTTGCTTAACTAAATCATAAGGAGCAAGCGTTTTATTAACTGTTGCGCCATCAATATACAGTGTATCGCCTTGCCAATTTACAGTTGCGCCTAAAGTGCTTAAAAGCGCCTCAGTGGTCACAATATCGCGAAGGCGAGGAACATTCGTAAATGTACTTTTACCATCGGCAAGCAGTGCGGCAAACAAAATTGGTAATGCGGCATTTTTAGCGCCAGAAATAGTTACTTCACCTGCAAGTGAAGTGCCACCTTGAATTACAAACTGATCCATTAAGAGGCCTTAACTATTGAGGTAAAATAAATTTTTGTTCACGCTTCCACTCAGTTGGCGTAAATGCACGAATTGATACAGCGTGAATTGTACCGTCTGAAATAGTATTCATTAATGGGCCATAAACTAGCTGTTGCTTTTTAACGCGGCTTAAACCGTCAAAGCACTCACCTACTGCAATTACTTCATAATGGCTACCATTGGCTTTTACTTTTACTTCAGATAATTGAAGTTCGTCGCGTAATAATGTTTCGACTTGGCTAGTTTCCATAACTCTCACTCAAATAAAGTTGTTACCTGACCCAACTGCATTAAATTTTGCAATTGCTCAGGTGGATTTTGCAATTCAAGGCGTGTGCCCTGTTGCTTAAATTCAGCAAAAGAGTGAATTAACCAAGCTAAGCCCGCTGTGTCAACCCTCATTACCTCACAAAGGTCAAAATAGATGGTTTTATGCTTACTTAATGACTTGGCGTTCAGAAGCTGTTCATTGCCAATTGAGCTGCGGGTAAGTTCACCACTTACCCTATAGTGCTGCTCATCTACTTGGCTAATTGCCAATTTAGTCATTGCTGTTGTTGCCTCTAAATTGCACAGGTAACTGGCTCTTTTGCTCTAGTAATTTGCTTACGTGTGCAATACCTTGCTGGCGTAAAATACCTTGTAGCTCACTTTGTTTTGCATCGAGTAAGCTAATTCCTTCTGCAATCATATCGTATGCGCGCCACTCGCCGCTGCGATCTTCACGCACTTTAAAATCAATTTTTATGTCAGGCTTGCCATCTTCTGTAATTTTAGTTTTTACTACAACTACATCTTTGCCTTTAAATGGTTGCTCTGCGCCAAATTCTACATGTTGGTCAGTGTATTGAGTAAATACCCCCGCGTAAGTAGCAACTAAATAGGCTCTAAACGCGCCAATAAATTCTTGGATGTCTTTAATTGCTTCGGCTTTTTCGGCTTCATCGGTAATTGCACGCACTTTAGACACTTCACTACCCAACACACGAAGTGCTGCATATTTGTAGTCTATGTAAGGCATCAGCTCTTCTTCTACAATAACACGAAGGTGTTCTTTATCTTTAGTGATAAGCGGTTGATCTTTTTTAATGCGCTCAAATGTATGCTCTGCTACCTGACGCACCATTTTGTTAGGATCTGTCAGTTTAACTTCGGCTGCGCTAACACTTTGCACAGCTAGGGTTGCACCAAGTGCAATAACGGCTAAAAACTGTTTCAACATAATAATTACTCACTACCTTGGTTGAATAAAAACTGCCCTATTAACTCTTCTAAAACAAGTGCAGACTTAGTATCTGTGATTGAATCACCATCACCTAACGCTTTGCTCTCTACGCCAAATAACTCATCGATTGCTTGATCTTGTGCGTTTTCGGTCACTGTTTCACCTAAACAGCGCTGCTCTGCTGCATTAGGAGAAATAACAGGGTGAATACCTAAGTACTGCTCCCCTAAAATACCCGATGTTAAAATTGAGATTGAGCTAGTGTCTGAAAAACGACATAAATACTGTGCATCTATCGTCATATTTACCACAGGCAAAAACTCCTGTGGGTGTACATAAATAGATTCGACACGGCCAATCACTACACCGCCTACTTTTACCGGTGCACGCGCTTTAAGTGAGCCGATATTTTCAAACTTTGCATTTAGCGTGTAGGTTTCGCCCGACCCGCTAATACCCGAATTAGCCACTTTAAGTGCTAACATTGCAAACGCTAAAATGCCTAATGCGACAAAAAAGCCAACTAAAATCTCTAATTTCCGTGAATTCATTATCTATACCCTATTAGCTGGTAAACATTACCGCTGTCAAAATAAAGTCAAACCCTAATACTGCCAGTGATGAGTGTACGACTGTTTCTGTTGTTGCTTTACTGATCCCTTCTGAGGTTGGGATACAGTCGTAGCCCTTATAAAGCGCAATCCAGGTCACTACCATGGCAAATACAAAACTTTTTATCATGCCGTTTAATACATCTTCTTGAAACGATACTTGCGATTGCATTATCGACCAAAAGCTGCCGGTATCTACGCCTAACCAATCAACCCCAACTAAATGAGCACCGATAATGGCAACCGCAGAAAAAATAAGTGCAAGCAATGGCATACTAATAAAACCTGCCCAAAAGCGCGGTGCAATAATGCGCTTGAGAGGGTCAATTGCCATCATTTCTAGTGAAGAGAGTTGCTCGGTGGCTTTCATTAAGCCTATTTCTGCCGTTAGCGCACTTCCAGCGCGCCCAGCAAATAATAGCGCTGTAACCACAGGGCCTAGTTCGCGTAATAAACTAAGCGCAACTAATGGGCCTAGGCTGTCTTCGGCGCCATAGCCAACCAATACGGTATAACCTTGCAGCGCAAGCACCATACCAATAAACAAACCCGACACCATAATAATTAATAATGATTGCGAACCAACCATATAAAGTTGGCGCACTAACAGCGGTGTGCCTTTTTTAAAGTTAGGTACATTCCACAATGCATTAAAAAGCATGTTGGCAGAGCGCCCTAATGCAGCAAAACGCCCAAGCGTTTTATGACCTAACTTTTGAAATAAATCCAACATTAAGCGTTTTCTCCTAACAGCTCATCAGCATACGTTTGTGCAGGATAATGAAATGGCACAGGCCCATCCGATAACCCTTTTAAAAACTGCTGTACTAATGGAGATTCATGATTACGCATTTCATCCGGTGTCCCTGCCCCTATTACGCCTTGATCGGCAATAATAATAACGTGATCGGCAATACTCATTACCTCCGTTACATCGTGGGTTACAATAAGGGATGATAAACCTAGCACTTCATTTAACGACTTAATAAGCTTTACCAATACACCCATAGATATTGGGTCTTGGCCGGCAAAAGGCTCATCATACATAATAAGTTCTGGGTCCAGTGCAATAGCACGTGCAAGTGCTGCTCGTCTGGCCATACCGCCAGAAAGCTCAGAAGGCATTAAATCTTTAGCACCGCGTAAACCCACCGCTTGCAGTTTCATTAATACGACTAGTTTAATTAACGCTTCACTTAACTTGGTGTGCTCTCGCAGAGGAAATGCAATGTTGTCAAATACCGACATATCAGTAAATAACGCACCGCTTTGAAACAGCATGCTCATTTTGGTTCGTGCCGCATATAACTCTTTGCGCGACATACTAGGAATACTGCCACCTTCGAATAAAATATCGCCGGCGTCAGGCTTAAGCTGCCCACCAATTAAGCGTAGCATTGTGGTTTTGCCAATTCCG
Organism: Pseudoalteromonas agarivorans; assembly: GCF_024518735.1. Taxonomy (NCBI): domain Bacteria; kingdom Pseudomonadati; phylum Pseudomonadota; class Gammaproteobacteria; order Alteromonadales; family Pseudoalteromonadaceae; genus Pseudoalteromonas; species Pseudoalteromonas agarivorans. Next base: position 219,330 of record NZ_JANIGJ010000007.1, on the reverse strand, counting down.
CTTGGCCCCATAATCGCTGTTATCTTACCTTTAGGAACACTAAAACTCATATTTTTATATATGGTTCTATCGCCTCGCGAAAAGCTAACATCCTTGACTTCTACTATTGATTGCGACAAGTCGCTCTCCGTAACAATGTTCACTCGTGCTCCTATTTTAAGGGTTTTTTAGCCAAGATGGAAAAAACAATTCGTAAGATTTTGTAATACGCCTACAAAAAGCGCTCTAAGGCTGAAGTAAATTGCCTTAACCTTTGCTTAAGCGCATAAAATTCACGCACTGCAATAGTAGACCCTGCTCTTTTGCTTATACTTTCATGTTGGCTTTTGTTACTATTCGCGCCATCTGTATTTTGAACATCTGGCTTAACATAATGGTTACCTCGTTTGTTATTTTAATTCTTGGTTTTGCTGCACTTGTGTGGAGCGCCGACCGATTTGTATACGGTGCGGCAGCGCTTGCTAAAAACTTTGGAGTCCCTACTTTAATTGTTGGCTTAACGGTTGTTGCTATGGGTTCTTCGGCCCCTGAAATGATGGTATCGGCCTCGGCTGCTTTGGCAAATAAAACCGACACAGCGGTCGGTAACGCGGTAGGTTCAAATATAACAAACATCTTACTTGTGTTAGGTATTACTGCGCTGCTACGCCCTTTGAGTGTGTCATCAAGCACTTTAAAACGCGAAATGCCGCTTGTTATGCTGGTATCCTTGGCTACGTGGTATGTATTTTCAGACAACTACTTCTCGCTCACCGAAGGGGTGGCGTTGCTAGTCGCATTTGCTGTGTTTATTGGTGGCTTGATTGTGGTTTCTTTGCGCGCAAAAAATCAAGATGACCCTTTTGTTTCAGAAGCCTGCGATGAGGTTCCTAACGATGTACCAACTAAAAAAGCCGTTTTATGGCTAATTGTCGGCATGGTTTTATTGCCTGTTAGCTCACACTTTTTAGTTGGTTCAGCAGTCGATATTGCTAAATACTTTGGTTTAAGCGACTTAGTTATTGGCTTAACCATTATCGCCATTGGCACAAGCTTGCCTGAACTTGCAGCTTCTGTAGCGGGTGTACTTAAAAACGAAGATGATTTAGCCCTAGGTAATATTGTGGGCTCAAATATATTTAATATTTTAGCGGTATTACCGCTTGCAGGTATTATTAACCCATCAGTGGTTGACCCGTCACTTGCAAACCGCGACATACTTATTATGTTAGGTGCTACGCTTGCGCTTATTATTATGTCATTGAACTTTAGAGGTTCTCAGCGTATCAATAGAGTAGAAGGTGGCCTATTACTCATCGCATTTTTGGCGTACCAAGGTTATATTTTTAGTCAAGTAGGGTAACAATGGCACAACTAAATTTTATAGAGCAAGGTTTACGCGTATTAAACATTGAACGCCAAGCGCTTGCTGATATTACACAATACGTTGACGAAAACTTTCATAGTGCGTGTCAGCTCATGTTTGATTGCCAAGGCCGCATTATTGTTATTGGCATGGGTAAATCAGGCCATATTGGTAATAAAATTGCTGCTACCCTTGCAAGTACAGGCAGCCCTGCTTTTTTTGTTCACCCTGGCGAAGCAAGCCATGGTGATTTAGGCATGATAACCAAAAATGACGTGGTTATGCTTATATCAAACTCGGGCGAAACCAGCGAAGTACTTAATATTATTCCGGTGCTTAAACGCCTTGGTGCAAAAATAATATCTATGACGGGCAACCCGCTCTCTACTATGGCTACACTTGCCGATGTGCACGTATGCATAAAAGTAGAACAAGAAGCCTGTTTATTAGGTTTAGCGCCTACAGCAAGCACCACAGCTACTTTAGCAATGGGTGATGCAATGGCGGTTGCGCTTTTAGAAGCACGCGGCTTTACCGCCGATGACTTTGCACTCTCTCACCCTGGCGGCAGTTTAGGTAAGCGATTGTTGCTCACTTTAAAAGATGTAATGCACAGCGGCACAAACACCCCTATTATAGGTGTAACGCAAACAATTAAAGACGCGTTAATAGAAATGTCAGCCAAAGGGCTGGGTATGACCGCTATTGTAGATAACAATCAACAGCTTGCCGGCCTTTTTACCGACGGTGACTTACGCCGTATTTTAGAGCAAAGAGTTGATATACATAGCACCGCTATTAGCCAGGTTATGACTAAGTCGTGCACAACTGCCACGGCCGATATACTTGCAGCTGAAGCCCTAAACATAATGGAAAACAAACGTATTAATGGTTTAATTGTGGTCAATGATAAAAACCAGCCAATAGGCGCCTTAAATATGCAAGACCTCTTAAAAGCAGGAGTATTATAAATGCAATTTGAAGATCTCTATCAACCGCTAAGCGATGATGCCAAAGCACGCGCCAAAAAAGTAAAACTACTCATATGCGATATTGATGGTGTATTTTCTGATGGCCGAATTTACCTCGGTAACCAAGGCGAAGAATTAAAAGCATTTAATACAAAAGATGGTTTTGGCATTAAAGCGCTAATTAATAGCGGTTTTGAAGTTGCGGTCATTACGGGGCGTCACTCAGAAATAGTACAAACTCGCATGAGCAGCTTAACTGTGCAGCACATTTATCAAGGCCAAGAAGACAAGCTTATTGCTTATCAAGAACTCAAAAACACTTTAAAGTTAACTGATGAACAAATAGCCTATATTGGCGACGATGGCCCTGACATGCCAGTAATGGAGCGTGTTGGCTTTGCCGTTGCAGTTAACGATGCGCACCCGCTAATTAAGCGCTTATCGCATTACACTACGCAAATGCCTGGTGGCTTTGGCGCCGTTAGAGAGCTCACAGATTTACTTATGCTAGAGAACGGCATAGCGCTTACAACACAAGGCACCAGTTCATGAATGCAGCACGCGTTATACTCAGTGCGTTATTCATCGGCTGTATGGTTTGGCTTTGGTACCCTTATTTTACCCAAACCAATGTAGCGCCAGAGCAAGAACCTGAAGTAATTGCAAAGCCCGATTACACCGCTATAGAGCTTAAGCAAACAGCCTATGACGAGCAAGGCAAAATAAGCCATAAAGTCACTGCGGCTAAAATGGAGCTGTACCAACAGCTTGGTTTTACATTTTTTGAAAAACCTATTTTCACCTTGTATAACGAAAAGCAAACATGGCGAATAAATGCAGACGAAGCAACGCTTTACGAAGATAAACAACTTATTTTAGAAGGCAATGTGGTTGCTAAAAATTTAGTTGATAACGCCATGATAGATAACATCAATGCCGATAACATCGAAGTCGACATTAAAGCGCTAACAATGCGCTCTGAGCAGCCAGTGGTTGTCACTGGGCCTAATTTAAAAATTGTCGGTAAAGGCCTTGAAGCCGATTTAAAAACCGAAGTAATAAAACTAATTAACCATACGCGAACAATATATTATGACCAATAAACTCACTAAAATACTTATTATCCCATCGCTAATGCTTGCATTTAGCGCCTCTGCTGCTGAGCCTGCTGCTCAACCGCCAGCAAATCAAATTTCTATTAGTGCAGACCGTCAAGAAGGCCAACTTAAAGAAAACGTAGGTATTTTTGAAAAGAACGTCGAAATTGTGCATGGTAATCGCAAAATTACAGCCGACCGACTCGAAGTACATAAACGTGAAGACTTAGGGGATAACAAACAACTCCTTATTGCCACTGGCAGCCCAGCCTACTTCGAAGAAAAACAAGACGATGGTACTGTAATGAGTGCCAGTGCAAACGAAGTACGTTACGACGTAGCAAAGCGATTTTTAACGCTTGTTGGCGATGCTGAAGTCGCACAAGCCGGTCAAAAAATTAATGCTAAAAGTATTACCTACGATATGCAGCAGCAGCTTATTAGCGCAGAAAAAGACGAAAACTCTACGGATCGTGTCCACACAATTTTAGTGCCTGTTGAAGCAAAAATTAAAGAAAAAACAGGTAACGAAGGTCAACCATGAGCACCTTAAAAGCAGAACTATTAGCAAAAAGCTATAAAGGCCGCCAAGTTGTAAAAAATGTAGGCCTTGAGGTAGAAGCCGGCAGCATTGTTGGCTTATTGGGCCCTAATGGCGCAGGTAAAACCACCACCTTTTATATGATTGTAGGGTTAGTACCTAGCGACAAAGGCAAAATTTCTATTGATGATAACGACATTACGTTATTACCTATGCACAGCCGCGCCCGCTTAGGCATTGGCTATTTGCCGCAAGAGTCATCAATATTTAGAAAGCTGACAGTTTATCAAAACTTAATGGCGATTTTAGAAACGCGTAAAGAGCTCAATAAAGCCGCGCGAGAAGAAACGCTTAACAACTTACTTGATGAATTTAGTATTCAGCATATTCGCGATAGCCAAGGTATGGCGCTTTCTGGTGGTGAACGCCGCCGTGTAGAAATTGCCAGAGCACTGGCAGCGAACCCTAAATTTATTTTATTGGATGAGCCTTTTGCTGGTGTTGATCCGATTTCAGTGTTAGATATAAAGAAAATAATAGAACATCTTAAAAACCGTGGCATTGGCGTATTAATTACCGATCACAATGTAAGAGAAACCCTTGATGTTTGTGAAAAAGCCTACATTGTTTCTCATGGGGAGCTAATTGCATCTGGCACCCCAGAACACGTATTAAATGACAAAACTGTACGCGATGTTTATTTAGGCGAGCAATTTAGGCTGTAACATTTAAGCCACACCTACAAGCATCTGCTAATATTAATTATAACAACATAAAAGGATTGTTAGAGATACATGAGGCAATCATTACAGCTGCGCATGGGCCAGCAACTTACAATGACTCCACAATTGCAACAAGCGATTCGCTTGCTGCAGCTCAGTACATTGGATCTCCAGCAAGAAATACAAGAAGCACTTGATAGCAACCCGCTATTAGAAGTAGAAGAGCAAGATTACACGGAAGAGTCGGCTGGAAAAAATGAACAAAAAGCAGATACGGATGATGTAACCGTAAGCGCATCGGCTGACGATACAACCAGCGAGTACGAGCAAGACAGTGGCGAAGCTTTAAATAAAGACACCATTAGCGATGATATGGCAATGGATGTAACTTGGGATGAGTACATGAGCGCAGCCCCTGCTGCATCCTCAGGCCCAATGCCAGAAGATGAGTCTATTTATCAAGGTGCCTCTACTGAAACGCTACATGAGTATTTAATGTGGCAGCTTCAGCTTACTCCTTTTAGCCCAACTGACGAAGCCATTGCTATTGCCATTGTAGAAGCTGTAGATGACTCGGGTATTTTAACGCTAAGTTGCGAAGAAATTTTAGAAAGCTTTAACCAAGAAAACGATGACGAAGTTGAAGTTGAACTTGACGAAATAGAAGCCGTTTTAAAGCGTATTCAGTTATTTGACCCTGTAGGTATAGCCGCGCGCAGTTTACAAGAGTGCTTGTGTATTCAGCTAAACCAGTTTGATAAAGACACCCCTTTTATAGAACAAACTAAAATGATCTTAACCGATCACATTGATCTATTAGCGGCACGCGACTATCGTACATTAATGAAAAAGACTAAGCTTAAAGAAGACGAGCTTAAAGAGGTCATGACCCTAATACATACCCTCAACCCAAAACCTGCAGATACAATAGTAAGGGAAGAGTCTGAGTATGTAATACCGGATGTGTCGGTTAAAAAAATAAAAGGCCGCTGGGTGGTAGAGCTAAATCCAGATAGCATGCCAAAAATACGCGTAAATAGTCAGTACGCGGCTATGTCTCGTACCGTAAAATCAAGTGGTGATAGCCAGTTTATTCGCTCTCACTTACAAGAAGCTAAATGGTTTATAAAAAGCCTTGAAAGCAGAAACGACACGCTACTTAAGGTAACTAACTGTATTGTAAAACAGCAACAGGCATTTTTTGAACATGGCCCAGAAGCCATGAAGCCAATGGTTTTAAACGATGTTGCTGAAATGGTAGAAATGCATGAATCGACAATTTCGCGTGTTACTACGCAAAAATATATGCATACGCCACGTGGTATTTTTGAGCTTAAGTATTTTTTCTCAAGCCACGTAAGCACTGAAAACGGCGGAGAGTGTTCATCAACCGCAATACGTGCCCTAATTAAAAAGCTAATTGCCGCGGAAAACTCAGCTAAACCATTGAGTGATAGTAAAATTGCGGATATATTGGCAGAGCAAGGAATTAAAGTAGCTAGACGCACAATAGCAAAATACCGTGAATCGCTAGCTATTCCACCGTCAAATCAGAGAAAGAGTTTGATATAAGACGTAAAAAACAAAGAGGAAATGCTTATGCAACTAAACCTAACTGGTCGTCACGTAGAAGTAACTGATTCACTTAGAGACTATGTAAATAATAAATTTGCAAAGCTAGAAAGGCACTCAGATCATATTAGCAATGTGCATGTCATTCTCGATGTAGAAAAACTCAACCAAAAAGCAGAAGCGACTATTCATGTAAGTGGCGCAGATTTATTTGCCTCAACAGAGCACCAAGATATGTATGCCGCTATAGACTCGTTGATTGACAAGCTCGATCGTCAAGTCATAAAACATAAAGAGAAGCTTGCTAGACACTAATATTATGAAATTAAGTACATTAGTATGCCAGGACTGCAGCAAAGCTGCGGTCCTTTTTAGTAGTAAAAAAAGAATTTTAGAGTTTATCAGTGAGCTTGCTCATGAAAAGCTCCCCTACTTACCACAACAAGATATTCTTAATGCGCTGGCAAGCAGAGAAAAGCTAGGCAGTACTGGTATTGGCCGGGGGATCGCCATTCCTCATGGCAGAATGGGTGGCGTAGAAGAGCCGCTGGCTTTAGTACTTGTTAGCGACACGCCTGTTAACTTTGACGCTATTGATAACTGCCCTGTTGATATTTTTGTTGCACTCATCGTACCAGATGGCGATAACCAACAGCACCTAAAGACTCTGGCAACCATAGCTGATAAACTGAGCAACAAAGAATTTTGTAAACAGCTGCGTAGTGCTAAAACCGATGCAGAGCTGTATCAAGTAATTGTTGATCAATCGTAGTAAATACTAAGGGCTATAAATGGAGTTAATTATCATAAGCGGCCGTTCTGGTTCAGGTAAGTCGGTTGCTTTACGCGTGGTTGAAGATTTAGGCTATTATTGCGTAGATAATATTCCGGTCAACCTACTGCCCTCTTTAGTGCGAAGTGTTTCAGATAACTATGACAAAATAGCCGTTAGTATAGATGTTCGTAATATCCCCAAAGAACAAGACGAATTTAACGATATTCTCGAGTACCTTCCTGACTTTGCTAAACCCACACTGTTTTATTTAGATAGTGATGATCAAACACTGATCAAACGTTTTTCAGAAACACGCAGATTACACCCTTTATCCATCGATTCACTGCCGCTTGATTTAGCAATAAAAAAAGAAAAAGAACTGCTTGATGTACTCGTAACGCGCGCTGACTTTATGCTTGATACCACCGATTTAAGTGTGCACCAATTAGCAGAGTCAATTCGCGAAAAAATACTGGGTAAAAAAGATAAGCAACTTATTGTAACGTTTGAATCGTTTGGCTTTAAACACGGCATACCTAAAGAAGCTGATTATGTTTTTGATGCTCGCTTTTTGCCAAACCCCCACTGGGAGCCTGAACTTAAACCGCTTACGGGCCTTGATCAACCAGTAAAAGATTTCTTGGCAAATCACAGCATAGTGCAAAAATTCACTTGGCAAATTCAGACCTTTGTACAAACTTGGTTGCCACACTTAGAGCGTAATAACCGTAGTTACCTCACTATTGCAATTGGATGTACTGGTGGTCAACACCGCTCGGTTTATTTAGCGCAAGCCATTGGTGAGAGCTTTGCTATGACGCATCCGAATGTCAAAATTCGTCATCGTGAGCAAGAAAAGTAACCTTAAAATAATAACCTGTTCAGTTTAGGTATAGTAATTTATGCGCTGTGAAGACACATTTTTAATAAAAAATAAATTAGGCTTACACGCCAGAGCGGCAACGGTCCTTGCGCAATTAGCTGTGCAGTTTGATGCTAAAATCACCTTACACCAAGATGATAAAGAAGCCGCAGGCGACAGCGTATTAGCTTTAATGCTACTTGAAAGCAGTAAAGGTAAAGAAGTTAAAGTAGTCTGTGAAGGCCCTGATTCAGAGCAAGCTTTGCATGCGGTTGGGCAATTAATTGCACAACGATTTAACGAACAAGAATAATTTAAAGCACCATAGCCTTATAAGTTAAAGACTTATCAGGCCAGACTATAAAGATTTAGTAAGTTAGGGTATTCCGACTCGCCTAATTTAGTGCTTTAATTTAGAGTAATAAAGCCATGCCCCTGCTAAATTTGGTTACTTAATTTTAAACACTAATTTAGTCCCAGCATTGGGTTTAGCACAAAAAATAAAGAAAATGACAGTGGGCAACACCACTTACTAAACACCTTTCCATTACACAAAAATATTTAGGATGCCAATGCCAGAAGCGTTTGAACAAGACTATCCACTACAGCAATTAAAACAAGTGACTAAATCACTTAATAGTGGGCAATTTGTTCAAGTAAGACGCATGCTAGCAAAAACAGCACCTTGTGATACAGCACTGCTGCTTGAATCCTCTCCGCATAAAATTAGACGCATGCTTTGGCAACTGGTTGACCCAGATGTGCAAGGGGATGTGCTAGAAGAGCTCTCTGAAGATGTACGTTTAGGTATCATTGCACAAATGGAACCTGAGCATATTGCCGCGGCCACTGAGGATATGGGCCACGATGATTTAGGTGAAGTCCTGCGTAGCCTACCTGATACCGTGTACAAAGATGTGGTTAGCGCTATGGATACGCAAGACCGCGAACGCGCTACACAGGCTTTATCTTACCAAGAGCGTTCTGCAGGCGCGCTAATGAACACCGATACGGTGACCATTCGCCCAGACGTTACACTTGATGTTGTGCTGCGCTATATTAGGCTACGCGGTGAGCTGCCAGAGGGCACCGATGATTTATACGTTGTTGATAAACATAACTGTTTTTTAGGTGCATTGTCACTTAGTACACTGTTAACTAATCCGCCTGAAAAAATTGTTCAAGATTTAATGGATGAAGACTGTGAGTCTATCCCTATTTCGATGGATGAAAGTGAAGTTGCTCAGTTATTTGAGCGCCACAACTGGATATCGGCCCCTGTAGTCGATGATAACGCCCACTTGCTTGGACGTGTCACCATTGATGATATTGTTGATGTTATTCGTGAAGATGCAGAGCACAGCTTATTAAGCCTTGCCGGTCTTGATGATGAAGAAGACACCTTTGCACCTGTTTTAAAAAGCTCAAAAAAACGCTCAGTATGGCTTGGTGTTAACTTACTCACTGCCTTAGCTGCCGCCTTTGTGGCCAGCTTTTTTGAAAGCACCTTAGATATATTACCTATTTTAGCTGTACTCAATGGCATTGTGCCCTCAATGGGTGGTGTAGCAGGTAGCCAATCTTTAACTCTGGTTATTCGCGGTATTGCCGTGGGCCATATTAACCAAACTAACCAACGATTTTTAATGGCTAAAGAGCTGGCGATAGGCGCATTAAACGGGGTTATTTGGTCAATACTTATAGCCAGTGTAATTGCGCTTTGGCAATGGGATTTTATGCTTGGCGGCGTACTCGCATTTGCAATGTTTATGAACCTCGTAGTGGCTGGTGTTGCTGGCGCATGTATTCCTATTTTATTGAAAAAAATGAATATAGACCCTGCACTTGCCGGTAGTGTTGTACTTACAACGGTGACTGATATTGTCGGTATTTTTGCCTTTTTAGGCACCGCAACGTGGCTACTTATTTAGCAACCTGAACTGAGGTTAAGTAGCCACTACACACTAAAACATATAATTAAATTGGTGAGCCCGGTGGCATTGGTAAACCACTGAAGTTTTCAGGCCACTTACCTACTTTTAAAAACTGTTTTATTTGCTCTGCTAAATACTGTTTAAACGCGCTTTCTCCTACACTGGTATTACTTAACATTGAGTTTTGATTGTACTCTTTGCTTAATTTTACCAAGTAGAAACGTAACTGCGCCTGCACCTCTGGGCTTACCTTGTCACTAGTGACTAAATCAGCCATATTTTTTGCAGTTAAAAATTGCACCCGCTGGGTGATTTTGCCTTTCATTGTATTAGGTGATGACACATTAAACACCTGGCTGTAAAGCTGCTCTAGCAACTCATCTAAGCTGTAAAAATTATAATTACGTACTTGTTGTTGAGCTAAACGATTTAAACGCTGTGGGTTTAATAATAACGATAAACTATGCTGCGCAGCTACTTCTGGCAAGGCCATCGCATCAAGTGTTAAACCCGTACGCCCTGTTATGCTTTCACGCGATTTAGACTCGCCATACGCTTTTGGCGGAATAAGCGCTAACACCGACTCAGGCAAAATTAAATTAGCCGGTTTTAATGTTGTTAAAATAGCACCAAGCGCCGCTTGCTGCTTCGCTTTTGCAACCACTTGCGCGCCCTTAGCAGGTGAGTTGTTACGTGTTTCGTATTCGTAATTAACCCCCGCAATTAGCTTAACTGCAGCCTCTACTTGATAGCGATGAAATAAATAAAGCGGCACGAGTTTTTCTTCTAACTGCGAGAGTGCATCGCCCGTTTTAATGTTGTTAATACCAAATTGCGAAAGCGCTTTTTTACGTACATCAAGCACTCTAAGTAACTCTTGCGCTGGGTTAGTACCGTTATCCCATAAGTGCGCTGTAGGGTGTGCCCCGCCCTTTGCGCGAGCGTCGCTATCAGATATAAACTCAAGGCCCTTCGTTTTGTTCTCTTTTAATATTGCTGCAAGCTCAGCACTTTCATCTTGATTAGTGAAGTCGCTGTAACCATATTTAATAACTTGGGTATCCCATACGCCCATACCGCTTGCATAGCCGCGGGTTACATCAAGCTCGCCTTGCTCGTTAAAGCTAAGTAGTGGGTGTGGGTAATCCATAACCGACGCTCTATCCCCCACCGAGGCTGCAAAGTTATGTGCAATGCCCAGCGTATGGCCAATTTCGTGTGCACTTAACTGGCGAATCCTATCAAGTGCCATTGCCTGTAAGTTCCTAGCCACCTCGTTACCTTTTAAATAAGGCGCACCAAGGGCTTCTGCAATTAAAATATCTTGGCGTACACGCAATGAGCCAAGTGTTACATGCCCTTTGAGTATTTCGCCGGTACGAGGGTCTATAACAGAGCTTCCGTAAGACCATCCGCGTGTAGCACGATGCACCCACTGGATAACGTTATAGCGAATATCCATAGGATCAGCATTGCTCGGCAATACTTTGACTATAAATGCGTTTTTATAGCCTGCTGCGCTAAAGGCATCATTCCACCACTTACCGCCTTCAAGTAACGCGTTTTTAACCGGCTCAGGAACGCCAGGATCTAGGTAGTAAGTAATGGGCTCTACGGGTTCACTAATCGGTAAACTTGGATCTTTTTTAGCTAAGCGATGACGCGGTATATAGCGCACAAACATAGATTCACCAAGGGGGGCTGCATAGTCTTTGTGCTCAATGCTCCAATACCCTGATTGCGGGTCAAATTTACGTGGCGTGTATTTATCATCAGGTAATTTAATAAGTGAGTGGTGCATATGTACAGTAAGTGCGTATGCATCGGCGCTTACTTGGCGCACAAATTTACCTGGTTTAGTGCCCTTAAACGTTAATACTGCTTCAAGCTCGGTGTTTTTTACAAACGCTTTTGAGCGATTCATATATACAGCGCTGCGTGATTCATCAAGGCTAAAGCTGCCTTGCTTGCGCGTTGCAAGCGTACGGCTTACCCCGTGTACATCGCTTAATAAATAAGGTGTGTAATCAATCAGGAGCGCTTTTTCGCTTTGCGCTACCACTTTAAAGCCCGCTAAAATACTGGATGCAAAGGCCTCTTTGATACTTTGCTGCTCAGCTTTGTTAGTGGTATTAGCGCGATAATATGTATTTAGCGCGCGCAACATTACTTTATCGCCAAAACGCTCAAACTGAACTAAATGCGTGTTACCAAGTTGGCCTCTATCTAAGCCTATATCGTTAGAGCCAACTCCATAGGGTAAGCTTTGCTGAAGCAAAAATTGCTGCTCTAATTTATCTACTTTTAAAAACACTTTGCCGTTTTGAGTATCGTAGTAAAACGAAAAGTACCCAGGAAAGTGATTCATTTGCGCAGTAAATTCATCTATAGGCTTAATTGCTGCGTGCGCTTGGGTTATCATAGAGCACAGCACAGTAAAGAATATGTAACTTATTAGTGGTATTTTTTTCATAATCTTATCTTTGTTATTGGCGTTTTAAGTACGATTAGGTGGCACCATTATTACAGTGCTATTTAAACAATACAGGTATTTAAGACGAAATTCAGCGCACTAAGTTAATCTCTCTCACATTTAGATTAGCTAGTACACGTTATCAGGAAAATAGAATGCGTAGACTCCCACCAGTATTACTAGAAGACGGTTGTCCTAGAGAACTTTTATCGTTAATTAGAACCATTTTAGCAGCATGTAAAGAAATTTCGTTTCGTGTTGGCCAAGGTGCGCTTTCTGGCGTATTAGGCTCAACGCTTGATGAAAACATTCAAGGTGAAACCCAAAAAAAGCTCGATGTATTATCTAATCAGCTTTTAAAAGATATTTTACTGGAGTCTGGGTCAGTTAAAGCCATCGCCTCAGAAGAAGAAGATTACACAGTAGCTGGCAACCAAGACGCTAAATACATTGTGGCGTTTGACCCGCTTGATGGCTCATCAAATACTGACATTAACTCGTTAGTGGGTACTATATTTTCAATTATGGAAGCCCCAGAAGGCTCAGATGCCGCCGATCAAAGTATATTTATGCAGCCAGGCCACAAACAAGTTGCTGCAGGTTACGTGCTTTACGGTCCATCAACTATGCTTGCACTTACTACAGGTAAAGGCACACGCATGTTTACGCTAGATAAAACCCAAGGTAGCTTTTTACTAACACAAGACTTTGCCACTATCCCTGCTGATACAAACGAATTTGCCATTAATGCGTCAAACCAGCGTCATTGGCAGCCAGCAATGCAAAACTATATTAATGACTTACTCGCTGGCGATACCGGCCCACGTGCTAAAAACTTTAACATGCGCTGGATTGCCGCTATGGTTGGCGATGTGCACCGTGTACTTAGCCGTGGTGGTTTATTTACCTACCCAACCGACACCAAAGATGCAAACAAACCTAATAAACTACGTTTACTGTACGAAGCCAACCCCATGGCTATGCTAGTTGAGCAAGCAGGTGGCATCGCTTCTACGGGTACTGAGCGTATTATGGATATTCAACCCGATGCAATCCACCAGCGTGTGGCGGTAATATTAGGCTCTAAAAACGAAGTAGAAACGTGCTTGGGATATCATAAGTAAATTAATTGTCAGTGGTAAAAAAATACTAAGCCGCATTTAATTTAAATACGGCTTTTTTATTTATTCGTTACATATAACCGCAGTAAGTTGGCATCTAAAATAAGAGTCAGCCTAAATATCTAGTCCTTCAATAATGCCAGTAATTGTTCAAGCTTTTGGCTATCAAGCTCTCCCATTTGCTCGCTATTACTGAGCGCAAAAATAACCCCTTCGTGTTCGGCGCAATTTATATCATCTCGCGATTCAACCACATTTGCCCATAGCTCTAAATCATCTATTTCTATTTCGTGGTTTACACAACGTGTTAACACGTCAATCAATACCGGCTTTGTGAGTGTATAACCGGGAGCACTTTCCTCTGCTGGGGTAGAAATAATCACGCTAATAGCATCATCTCTTTGCTCACCAAAGGTAATAAATTCGGCCAATGCTTTTTGTATATTCATAATATTTGTTATTCTTGCTGCTCTACTGCTGATAAGACTTAAAATGACGAGATTAAACTGCTCACAATGCCACACTCCGCTTAGTTGTAATGTAAACGATATAAACGCATGCTGGTGTAACCAATTACCTGCTATTTTACCGCTTGAAGAGTCAGCAACAAGCTGTTTATGCCCGCAATGTACGCTTAATAAAATAAACGCTTATTTAGCGCATATTTATACTCAGCCAATCAAAGCACAAATTGAGTTTGCTAAAAAGTTTAGAGGTACTGACAATTTAATTGAAGGGCTAGACTACACCATGCAAAATGGCTACATGGTGTTTAGTAAATGGTTTTTTTTAAAGCGAGGAACATGCTGTAAAAATGGCTGTAAAAATTGTCCTTACAGCTAAATCACAACATGTTGATATACAATACGCGGTTAAATAAGTTCGTTGGGCACACTGTTGCTATATTGTGCAAATTTATCCGCCCCTTTAAAACGTAACTCAATTGCTTTGATATGCTCTTCTTCGGCGTGTTTCCAAACGCCCGGCACACTATACACATGCTTTAAATAGCAAAAAAACTTATCGCGTAGCTGCGGATTAAACTGCCATCCTTGAGCTACATCTGCTACTTGGGCAGCTAAGCCCTCACGAGTATCAGCATGCTTAACTAAGCCTTCTATATTATAACAAGCCTGCCCTACAGTAATTACCCGCTTATTTAGTAACAGCGCTTCTAAACCGACCGTAGAGTTGATAGTGATCACCGCTTCTGCGCATTCAATAAGTTCACAGGTTTTATTGCCGTTTGCAAAAAGTGCAATTGGGTCTTTATCGTATAAATGGGTGTAATGCTTGTGCCACGACGGGTGTTCTTTAAAAACGACCTTAAAACTAGGATCGTTCAACGCTTTCACTGCGCTAACAACTTCATCGTATAGCATTTCCATTGAGTCAATCCATGGCGAAAAGCTCGCTAATTGCGTATCGTGAGGCACTTGAAAAGGCACAAATATGTAGCGTTCAGGTATATTTTCAGCTGCAAAATCACAGCGTTTTTTATGGTTTTCTCGAGGGACAAGCGCCGGTGCATCAAAGTTTAAGGCATTATTTACATTAAAATTTAAATAAAAATCAGGATCTCGACTTAGCGACGCATTAAAGTTAATCCCTTGAGGGTCTAAACTGGTGGTACCCGGAAGCAAACCATTTTCATAATAAAATTGCTTAATACCCAGTGCCTTGGCAGCCATAGCAACGGTAGTATTAGGCAATTTATTACCGTTCCATATCACCATTACATCAGGGTTAACTTCAGTTAATAAAGCTAAATATTTTGCGTAACGCAAACGCTCAAAAAAGCGCAGCCCCACTTTGTAAACCGCCGATACTAAAGCATTGTTCCAAAGGTTATTACGGGCGCGCTTACGTTTTAGTTGTGCATTAATAACATCGTTAAAATCAACTTTAAACGCTTTACTTAAATAGTGTATAGCTGAAAGCTTTGGCGCCCCCATAACATGCAGTTGGCAATCCATACTCAGCTTTTTGATTATTTTTTTATAGTACTTTGCGTGTACATTTTTGCGGGATATAAATAGGTAAGACATACAAGCTGTGCGCGCCAATTATTGTTTATAGGAAATAATACTAAGTGGACACTATTACAAAAGTAAGGTTCACTGCTACGAGTAAATAATTTATAGATGTTACCTAAATACTTATTATTTTACTACGCAGCGGTGCCATCCTAGATAGGATCTCATTTTGTATGCTATGGCTAATATTTTGCTCTTCCATCGCATTTATAAGTAAGTCCACCACATGGTTAAAATCTTTCTCAGTTATGTGCATCCCAGTATGAATATCTACCATAGAGTCACCTTTGTACTTGCATGGGCCATCAACTAGCATACACATATGCATAATAAAGCCTTCTCTAAAGTGGCTTATGTCGCTGTGTTCAAAATAATGCAGTACTTGTTCATCATTACCTATTTGGTAAATAAAACTGTCTACAATACGCGTAAGCCCCGCTCGGCCATCAAGCTGTTGATAAAGCGATAAATTTGTTGAGCTTGCGCACCCTGCCAGGGCACTTAAACACAACCATAAAATGACAACGTTTTTCATTACCAATACCCTGTTACCGATAAGTACCACCCTGTTTGATCGCTCGCTCCTGCAATGCTACCTAAATCTAAGTATGCAGCGGTGACACTCACGTGTTTGTTTGGCATCCAAGCAACAAATAAATCTTTCCAGTCTTGTTCACCCAAATTAAGGTTATTAGACTTTTGCCTATACTCTATACCTACGGCAACACTTCGGCTCAAAAACACAGCGGTGCTGCCTTCAAATAAAATTTTTGCATCATCATTTGCCCCACCATAACCAAGCAAACCGAGTTGATTAGCCTCACTGTAGCGAGTTGTGACGTTCCAAAACCAGTTAAGCCCCCCTACAGCGCCTAAGTGGAGTTTACTAGCTGCGAGGTAGTAATCAGTGCCACTAGTATCTTTTGCACCTACTAGGGTCGCAACAGCGCCATCATCAAGGGATTTATGCTGTATACCTACACTCAATTGCGGCCAGTCACTGTAAACTATGTCGCCGTATAAACGAATTTTAGCGCCCGTGATAGATTGCTCTATTTCGGTATCAAGTGCAGGCACGTCAAAACGTTGTTGAGCGTAGCTAAGTTCTACACGATTAAATAGGTTAACTTGTGCTCCACATACATCTAAAGTGTAGTCTGTTACATCTGCACGGCTACAAAAGCCATTCACAGAGAACTCGTCTTCGCTGGCGTAACCTGCAAGTTGTGCCCAAGGCACAATACCGCCGCCCCCGCCGCCTTCTATTTGCGAAACCCCGGGGGTCGCTAATAATTTACCATCGCTTGCGAAACCAGAAAAGCTCGAGCTAAGTAATAACCCAAGTAATAAACACTTAACTTTTTTCATAATATTCCTTTAGCCACTGTTCTAATAATTCTGCTTTTAAAGGCCTACTTAGGTAGTAACCCTGAGCATGGTCACAATGCATAAGTTTAAGTAAGTCTAACGAATCTCTGTTTTCAACGCCCTCTGCAACAACGCTAAAGCCTAGTTGATGCCCTAAGGTAATAGACGACTGCACTATGTGTTGATCCTTGCGCGACTCATCTAACTTTAAAATAAAGCACTTATCTAACTTTAGCTCATCAATAGGCAGCATTTTTAATCTCCCCAGTGATGTTTGCCCTACGCCATAATCATCCAATGAAATTTTTACACCGATGGCTTTTAAGTTTTGTAATGCTTTTATGCCTTTTTCCTCATTTTCAATCATGTCGCGCTCAGTTAATTCAACAGTAATGAGGGTTGGATCAACATTGTATTTTTTTAGAGTACGCACTAACGCTGAATGAAAACTCGGTGAGGCAATATCTTGTGCTGATACATTAATTGCTGCCTGCATTTCAATCCCTTTAGCCTGCCAATCAGCCACCTGAGAAACAACAGTGTTAACAACCCATGATGTAAGCTCAACAATAAGCCCCGATTGCTCGGCTAAATCAATAAACAGCTCTGGGTTTACCCAGCTGCCATCTTTACGCTGCCAGCGGATCAGTGATTCGACTTTATTTATTTTTTGTGTGTGTAAATGCAGTTTAGGCTGATAGGTCATAAATAATTGCCCATCATCATCGCTAATGGCTTGTTTAAGCTCATCTAACATTTTAAGGCGTTCTAAATGCGCTTCGTCTTCACCATTTTGGTAATAATGAATACTGTCTTGGCTATCTGTTGCATTGTCTACGGCAATAAGTACGCGTCGCATTAAATCATCGCTGGCAAGGCCTTGCATAGGATACTCGACAACCCCAGCGCTAAAGCGTAAGTTAATTTTTAACGTTTTAATGATATAACACGCTAATAGCTGTGCCATTAAACCAACTACACCGCTTTTTTTCTCTCTGGCAGCGGCACTTGGAAACACAGTTAAAAACTCATCGCCACCAATACGCGCATGAAAGCCGCCAAGTTCGTCCGAAAAGCCACTAATTCGATTGGCAACCGCTTTTAAACATTCATCGCCTACGCGTGGGCCTAGCTTATCGTTTATATGCCGTAAACCTTTTATATCAATAGCAACTAGGGTGTATTGTGTAGAGGGAGTCAGCTCATCATCGAGTACTTCAAGCATAGCCGAGCGGTTATAAAAGCCTGTAAGCGAATCATGGCGTGCCTGAAAACTAATTTTTTGTTCACGCTCGTTAATATCGTTACCCATGTTATCAAAGGCGTTAGCAAGGGTTGCTATTTCGGTACTTTGTTTAGATGCATTAAATTCAAATGCGTAATTACCTTGTGCAAATTGCCTGGCAATAACAGCAAGCTGTGAGAGTGGGGTTGTTAAGTTATTTGCCAGTAAACTACTGGTAATAACCCCCACCAGCATCGTTAAAATGGCCATAATAATTAGCGTAAACAATAAGTTTTCAAAATCGTTATAGCTTTGCGTTAAATCAGCACTGAGCAAAATTGTTACCGCATCCCCTTGTAGGGAGGGCAACATAATATCTTGGTTTTTATATACAGGATAATCACCAAACAAACGCGTTGTAGTGGTAGTGTTAAAGTAGTTTTTAGGTGAAAAAACCTCTGGGCGATTAAGCAACGAGCTTCTTACGAGGTTGTCCTGCTCAGCAATAAAGCTGACATCCATTCCTGTTAGATTTTTAAGCTCGAGGGCGACTTCGTCATCAATTTTAAAACCCACTAAGCTGTATGCAACGGTTCTAGGCGCCCTTACAGGTAGTAAAATAACTTGATATAGCTGATTATTAAGAACAACAAAGCTCGATTGCTCTGGCGAAGTTAATAACTCATCCAGTAACGGCTTTAAATTTTGAGGGTACAAATCTGCATTAGTATTGGCTGAAATTAATTTACCTGATAAATCAATCAGTAGCATAAGCTCTGCATCAATACGCTGGCTGTGATTAAACAACACACTACTTATGGTGCCTGCATCGCGAGTGGCAACCGCTTGCTTAAAGCCAAAGTCGGCAGTGAGTACTTTAGCAGCAGTAAGCAGTAGGCTTTCTTTTGCGCTCAGATATTGCTTATATACATTTTGCGCTACGCTAATATCTTGATTTACTTTTTCTTCTTGAAATTTACTTGTAGACCACCAAAAGCTAACAATGCTCACCATAGTGGTCAGTAACACTAAGCCTACACATAAAACAATAATGCGGTTTTTTAAACTGTTAGTCATTACCGCCCTTAAACTTACTACCAAAAGTATTTCGCGGTGCTGGGGTGGAGGTATTAACCTTAATTAGTAACTCATTGTTATTGTTTATTGTTATCATTTTTTTATTTTCCAACGGTGCAGTTTGTAGCGCATGCCACACACTCAGCGTAGTCGGTAACGGCGTTATGTCTAAGGATAACTTACCCGTATTATTCGTTTTATAAACGTGTTCACTATTGGCTACATAAATATAGCCAACCATAGAGTCATGAATATTACAGCCTAGTACAACAACACCTTGTTGATCAAAAATTACAGGCTCTTTAGGTTGGCCTGAATAGAGTTTTAGCTGAAAGGGCTTAGCCTGAGAAAAAGAGTAAACATGATGGCGAATATTATCGCTGTTAGGAAAGTTAACCTGCTGGCCTTTTTGCACCACCAGTAAATCAGGTAAAAACGCTTTATGTACTTGGTCCATTACCGCAACGGGTAACATAGTGCGCTCTGACTTTGCCGCCTTATAAAGCTCAACGACTGCGTCTTTTAGTGGCTGACCATGCTGGTCTTGAATTACTAAATCAATATTTGCACCCAGTACTCCTTGGCTAAAAAATAAAGTAGCGGCGAGTAAATAACCTCTTTTATTAAAAACTTGCTGCACTTGCCTAAACATATCAATACCTAAAAGTTAATCTTAGGTTAAGTTAATTAGAGACCAGCACTAATTGCAAGGAATATAGCCCAGTAACTAAAAATAAAGACTGGGCTTTGTTTATTTTAATACTTTAGTTGTACTATTTTACAATAAGACCGTAATCAGTATCTAAAATATTAATTACTTCTTGGCGAGGATCTTCTGGAATTACAATCTCTTTACCAATGATTTTACTGGCAATGCCTACATAAGTGTTAGACACCTCAAGCATGACCGATTCTGGTAAAATAAAGTCTTTAGCAAGCTGCTCACGCTCATCCATGCGGTCTTTATTTAACAGCACGTCACTTTCTGGCACAGTAGAAATTAATAACTGGCGGAACCCTTCTTTAGAGTTTTCGATTATTTTACCATCGCGGTAAGCCGCGCCATCCCATATGCGCGAAGAATCAGGGGTGCCTACTTCATCAATATAAATAAGCTGTTGGTTTCCGTCTAAATCCTCTACATAACCAAACTCAAATTTTGTATCTACAAATATTTGATCAAGCTTTGCCAGCTCTTCACTAATTAGCTTAAAGCCCTCAACCAATAGCTTTTCGTATTTAGTCACATCCTCTGCCGATTTAAAATTAAATACGTCTAAATTATCAGTGATATTAGCGCGCGTAATATTCACATCATCAACAGGTGGAATATCAGCCACGTCTTCGATAATACCTTTTGTAGAAGGGGTTATTAGTACATTTTCAAGCTTTTGGTTTGCCGTTAAGCCCTCAGGTAAATCTATGCCACAAAAGTTGCGAACCCCTTTACTGTAATCACGCCACATGCTGCCGGTTATATATTGACGCGCAATCGCTTCTACTTTTACGGTACTTGCTTTGCGCACAATCCATACATAAGGATGTGGAATATCAACAATGTGGTTACCCGCAAGGCCAGCTTTATCAAATAACTTAAACCAATGAGATGCAACAGAGTTAAGCGCAATACCTTTTCCCGGCACGCCGTTTAAGCCATTTTCTCCTTGCCAAATACAATCAAAAGCAGAAATACGGTCTGAAATAACCATAATTGCCAGCTCAGTTCCTTGCGGAACTTTATAGTTTTTTTCTTTAATGAGGCGTGCGCTGTCTTCATCTGTTAGCCAATAAACCGAACGAACTTTACCGCTGTGTACGGCACCTTTAGTGCGAATGGGTAAGTCATCGTTTACGTCTAAAACTTTATAGCTAGTCATGCTATCTCCGGGGTTAGGGATGCTCATAGAGCAAAGTATGGTATGGGGTTATAAGCGCTATATAATAAATCAGCCTACCCTAAAGCTCAATCAGCACTGAAAACTAAATAACCTGAACTCTGGTTAAGAGACTTACTAGGGCGTGTTGTAATATGCTGAAATTTAAATTTATTTTCTCTAGCCAGAGATTTTCAATGAAAGTAAGGCGAATTTACGCGTCAATAGCTGCTAGAAATAGGTTTATTACCCAGAGCTCAGTTTAAATAACCACGCAATATTTATATGACTGTAATAATGCGGTAAACTTAGCGTGCTAACTAGAGGAGTAACGCTTGGACTACCTAACTGCGACCGCAAATAAAAAGTATCTAATGTATATTTCGCAAAATTATTCATACGCTATTTTAAGGCCGCTTCAGGCGCAAATTTTAGCCCATGGTGGAGAAGTTCGGTGGTTTTTAGCAGGTAATGAAGTAAACCCCGACTTTTTAGATGATGATGAGCAGCGCTTGCATACAATATCTGATGTGAGAAGCTGGCACCCTGATATAACTTATATTCCAGGCAATATTGTTCCAAGTTTTATTCCTGGTAAAAAAGTTGCTGTTTTTCATGGTTTTAATTCTGAGAAGCGCAGCTCAGAGGGCAATCATGGCCACTTTGCGATACGAGGCTGCTACGACCTGTATTGTACGCAGGGCCCCAATACTACCACCCGATTTAAAGAGTTGGCGCAACAACATGGTTTTTTTAAAGTGGTAGAAACCGGCTGGCCAACGCTCGACCCCCTATTTACCGATACACAAGCTAACCCATACGAAAGCGACGACCCACGTCCAACACTGCTTATTTGCTCTACTTTTTCAAAAAAATTATCACTTGCTCCCAAATTATATGAGCAAATAAAGCATTTTAGCCTACAAGGGAAGTGGCGTATTTTAATGCAGTTTCATCCTAAAATGCCCCAAGAATGGGTTGAGAAATATAAAGCATTAAATAATGAAAACTTAACCTTTATAGAAACCGACAACGTACTCCCTTTGCTTAAAGCTGCAGATGTAATGCTGTGTGATACATCCTCGGTATTATTGATGTTTTTATTACTTAGAAAGCCAGTTGTTACGTTTTGCAATCAAAAACCACTCCCTCACTTACTTGATGTAACTGAAGCCGATAAAGTAGAAGCAGCAATAGAACATGCGTTAACTAAACCTAATAAATTAATGCAAAGTATTGAAGACTATTGCCTAGAGCTCCACCCATATACTGATGGTAAATCTAGCCAACGCGTGCTTAATGCTGCAAATGAATTTTTGCACAAAAAAGAAAAGCTAAAACCTAAACCGCTTAACCTATTTAGAAATCTTAAAATGCGTAAAGAATTCAACTTTTGGGGTTGGTAACACCACACTGTATGATTGAGCTTGATAATGTAACCTTTAAATGGCATAAAAATGATGCCAAGCCTACGCTAAATATCCCAACCCTTAGGATTAATAAAGGCGAGCATATTTTTTTACATGGTCCCAGCGGCGTCGGTAAATCAACCCTGCTTGCGCTATTGGCAGGTATAAACACACCAAGTAGTGGCAACATACGTATTTTAAATCGCGATTTAAATACACTTAGCAATACGCAAAGAGACGTATTTAGAGCGGAGAATATTGGCTATATTTTTCAAAACTTTAATTTATTACCGTATTTAACACCCATTGAGAATGTCACGCTTGGCTGTGAATTTTCAAAAAGCAGAAAACAAAAAGCCTTACAGCAAACAACAGAGCCCAAGCCAAGCTTACAAAAAGAAGCGATACGCTTATTAACAGCATTAGGCTTAAGTGAGTCTTATCATAGTAAAGATGTTGCCTCGCTCAGTATTGGTCAGCAACAGCGGGTTGCCGCCGCTCGCGCATTTATTGGCAGCCCAGAGCTTATAATTGCTGATGAGCCTACCTCGGCACTCGATACCGCAAATAGAGAAAGCTTTATAAAGCTGTTATTCGAACAGGCTAAGCGCGCCAACAGTACGTTAGTTTTTGTAAGCCATGACGAAACATTAAAACCGCTATTTAATCGTGAAATTAGCCTAGTTAGCTTACAGGAGCAGCTATGATCCTGACTAAGTTAGCTTATAAAAGTTTGCTAAATCGCCGAGCAAGTGTACTGCTCACATTGTTTACCATTGCTATTAGCGTGATGCTTTTACTAAGTATTGAGCGAATTCGCGTGGATGCAAAAACCAGCTTTAGTAATACCATATCTGGGACAGACCTAATTGTAGGCGCCCGCACCGGCGATATTCAATTACTTCTTTCCTCTGTATTTAGAATAGGTTACGCAAATAATGGGGTAAGCTGGCAAAGTTATCAGTACATCGCAGCTCAACGTGGTGTTAAATGGAGCATTCCTATTAGTTTAGGCGACAGCCACAAAGGCCAAACTGTACTAGGTACAAGCCGTGATTACTTTACCCACTATCGCTTTGGTAAAAAACAAACGTTAAGTTTTCAACAAGGCCACGCGTTTGAGCATTTAAACCAGGTGGTACTTGGCAGCGATGTAGCGAGCCGTTTAGGGTATACACTAGGTGATAACGTAGTAATCTCACACGGCATGGGTAATACGAGCTTTCACCATCATAAAGACAACCCGTTTACTGTTATCGGTATTTTAAACGCCACTGGCACGCCAGTAGATAAAACCTTACACATACCTCTAGCAGCTATTGATTTAATACATGGTGGTTCACACTCTGCGAATGATGAGCACGATGAGCACGATGAGCACGATGAGCACGATGAGCACGATGAGCACGATGAGCACGATGAGCACGATGAGCATAACAACCTAATCGGTGAGCCAAGTCAAATTACTGCGTTTTTAATGGGCTTCGACTCGCCTTTATACACATTGCAAATTAGGCGTAATATCAACCAATACAAAAAAGAGCCACTTCTGGCCATTATGCCCACAGTGACCTTAAAAGAGCTGTGGCAAATGCTCGCCATTGTCGAAAAAGTACTCTTACTGTTTTCAGGCGTTGTTATATTAGTCAGTTTATTGGGCATGTTGACCACACTACTGGCCAATTTAAATCAACGCCGAAGAGAGCTTGCTATATTGCGCTCAGTCGGCGCACGGCCATGGCAGCTATTTACACTAATAAGCATGGAATCGTTATTTACAACATTATTAGGCTGCCTAGTTGGCTGTGCTTTGTATTATGGCGTTATGCTTATCAGTAGCAGCTATTTGCAAAGCCATGCAGGCATAAGCGTTAATATTGCCATGCTCTCTTACTATGAACTCACTTTAATAGTCGTTATTATGGCCGCTGGGTTTATAATTGGCTTAATACCAGCCACCCGCGCTTACTTTTATTCGCTTAGCGATGGTATGAGTATAAAAACTTAACTTTAGGAATTTCATGATACTTTTTAAATCCGCGCTTTATTACTGCACGCTAGTAAGCTGCCTACTTATTAGCTTTGTCAGTAGTGCAAACCCGCCGAAAGAAATTTTTTGGGAAGACTTAATCCCACAAGGGCATGTACAAATAGATACCCAAGCACAGGCTAACCACGAAGGCAGTGAACAAAACTGGGTGCAACCAGAGCTAGATGCTCCTGTGGTTGAAGCATTAAATGGCCAATCAGTGAGCTTACCGGGGTTTGTTGTCCCACTTGAGGGCGACAGTGAAGTCATTACTGAGTTTTTGCTTGTGCCATACTTTGGCGCGTGTATTCACGTACCGCCCCCGCCGCCAAATCAAATCGTTCATGTAACAGTAAAAGGCGGCGTCCCCATAGAGAGCCTGTATGATGCGATTGTTGTTACCGGCGTTATCAGTACCGAAACTTGGTCTGGTGAAATAGCCCAAGTGGGCTATAAAATGAAAGCCGTCGGCGTGGCGCCATTTGAGCTATAACACGGCTATTTTTGGCAGTGCTTACAAAACACCGTACTGCGCTGCCCTAGTCTAATTTCTTCAAGTGGCGTTTTACACGTTACGCACGCCTCTCCTTTTCGCCCGTACACTAACAACTGCTGTGCAAAATAACCTGGTTTGCCATCACTTTGGGCAAAGTCTTTAAGGGTTGTACCGCCTTGTGTTATTGCCGCTGCTAGAGTGTCTTTAATAATAGGGATCAGGGTTTGATATCGCTTTAACGATACTTTGCCTGCTTCGCGTTTGGGGTGTATCCCCGCCTTAAATAACGACTCATTGGCATAAATATTACCTACGCCCACTACCACCGCGTTATCCATAATAAATTGCTTCACGGGGACTTTTTTGTTTCGCGATTGCTCGTATACACGCTTTGCAAAAAAATCATCCGTAAGCGGCTCAGGGCCAAGTTTTGAAAGTAACTTATGAACATCCCCCGGTGCTTGCCATAAACAGCAACCAAACCGGCGTGGGTCGTTTAATCGCAGCGCCTTGTCATTACTAAGAACAAACTCAACATGATCATGCTTTTTAAGCGGCTCGCGTTTATCCACAACGCGCAAATTACCCGACATTCCCAAATGTAAAATAGCACTCCCTAATTCGCAGTGCAGCAATAAATACTTTGCACGGCGCTCAATTCGCTCTACCCTCAACCCTTCTAACTGATAAACATCATCGGGCACAGGCCATCGCATGCTGGCATTATAAATATTTACCTTCGTCACTACCTGGTTTTCTACATGCGGGGTGATCCCCAGTCTACTTACTTCTACCTCTGGTAATTCAGGCATTAATGCAACTCACTTTTTGAAAAATCAACACTTGGAAATAACTGCTTTGCAGTCGCTAAATCAAGCCCCATCACGCGCTGGCTATTTTTTTCCAACAAATAATACTTACCGTTACCTTTGTACAGTAAATAAACCCAAGGCAAGCGCTCGCCAGCCAGCTCAAAGGTGGCCACGTACAATGGTGAGTTTGGATTAAATACAACAGACTCATTTACCTGCATCAACGCAGCCGTTTGCCAATGGTTAATTAGCTCAGCTAATTGCTGCTGTGATGCACCCCACCTCACGGGCGTATTTTCTTGTAATGCGGTTGTACGCCAACTTGTACCAATACGTTCAATTTTCTGATCAACAAAGCTCAGTGTTAACACAAAACTTTGTAATGGCAGTACCGGTTGTAATGTAGGCTCGTCTTCGCCCCCTAAAAACTGTTTATGCCAGCCATTTAAAAAGAAGATCATAATCAACATCGAAAAAATAATAACGTTGTTCCAACCTTTGCGGCCCAGTCGCATATTTATACACCCAGTAAATTCAAGATTTTAAAGTGTAACTAAAACTTAATTGCACTGTCTATATGTTAAAGGCCACAGACTTTGGTAGAATATCGGCAAATTTAAAGGAGTTCCATCAATGTCTATGTATGTAGTGGGCCATAAAATCCCAGATTCAGATTCAATTTGTGGTGCAATTGCACTTGCTTATTTAAAAAACCAAATCGATGAGCCAGCAATTCCAACACGCCTTGGTGAAGTGTCACCAGAAACTCAATTTATCCTAGATAAATTTGGCTTCGAAGCACCTGAGCTTAAATTAAGCTACGCTGGCGAAGATGTATATATTGTTGACCACACAGAAAAAACACAAGCACCAGATGATATCGACCAAGCACGTGTTGTTGGCGTAGTCGATCACCATAAACTAGGCGATTTAACGTCATCTACACCGCTTGAGTGTTGGATCCGTCCGGTAGGCTGTTCAAACACCATTATTAAAATGATGTATGACTTCTACAACGTAGAAATCCCTAAAGATATTGCTGGCATCATGCTATGTGCAATTTTAAGCGATACCGTTATTTTTAAATCGCCGACCTGTACAACGGCTGATATTAAATGTGTAGAAGCACTAGCAGAAATTGCCGGCATCGAAGACTTTAAAGAACTAGGCATGGACATGTTCCGTGTTAAGTCAGCTGTTGAAGACACCCCTGTGCGTGACTTAGTAATGCGTGACTTTAAAGACTTCAACATGAACGGTCACCTAGTGGGCATTGGCCAGCTAGAGGTTATTGACCTTGCAGTGTTTGACGAAATTAAAGCAGACTTAGAAGCCGATATTGCTAAGCTAAAAATTGAAGGCAACCGCCACTCAGTATTTTTACTGCTTACCGACATCATGAAAGAAGGCTCACAAATGCTGATTGCTTCAGATGATGCAAACCTTGTAGAGCAAGCTTACGGTGAAAAGCTGAGCGAAGATAAAGTATGGCTAGATGGCGTATTAAGCCGTAAAAAGCAAGTAGTGCCACCACTACAAGACGTGTTTGCCAAGCTGTAAGCTGTAAGCTGTAAGCTGTAAGCTGTAAGCTGTAAGCTGTAAGCTGTAAAAATAATGACCTTGTGGGTTTTACCTGCAAGGTTTTTTTATGCCTAAATTATATCTGTTGATTTAATAAAATATTTTAGGGGCTGTTTAATATTGATAAGTGCTAAAAACAAAAAACCCAGCATAAGCTGGGTTTTTACAATTCTGAAAGAAAACTAAATTACTTGATTTTAGCTTCTTTGAAAATCACATGTTTACGAGCCTTAGGATCGAACTTTTTGATTTCCATCTTTTCAGGCATGTTACGCTTGTTTTTGTCGGTAGTGTAGAAAAAACCAGTACCAGCAGTTGAAACTAAACGGATTTTATCGCGCATGATTCAGTTCCTTAAACTTTTTCGCCGCGAGCACGGATATCTGTAAGTACCGCGTCGATGCCTTTTTTATCGATAATACGCATACCTTTAGTAGTAGTGCGTAGTGTTACAAAACGTTTTTCACTTTCAACCCAAAAACGGTGTGTTTGTAGGTTAGGTAGGAAACGACGTCTAGTCGCGTTTCTCGCGTGTGAACGGTGATTACCAACCGTTGGACGCTTACCTGTAACTTGACATACTTTAGACATGTCTATATATCTCCAATAACTTCGCTCGAGCTTAATTTAACCTAAGGCCATGTATTTGTGCCCTAGATAAATCGAAGGGCGCTCTTTATACAGCTTTTACAGGCAAAGATCAAATACTGATCTATCCAACCAGCTCATATGTAAATTTGATAGCGGCTAATTATAAAGATCGAATGCCCTTAGGGAAAGTAAAAACTGCATTTAAATTAAACTAATTTGCTAAAACCGTCCAAACCGCTCATTTTTAACACACTTATTCATCAAGCAACCTTAAATCAAGCCTCGCTGTGCAAAAGAAACACACGTTTCTCCTCCTACAATGATGTGATCAAGCACATTTATGTCTACTAATTGCAGTGCTTGTTGTAATTTATTAGTGATAAGTTTGTCTGCTTGGCTTGGTTCGGCAATCCCGCTTGGGTGATTGTGTGCCAAAATAATGGCCGCAGCATTATTTTTTAAGGCCGCTTTTAGAACTTCTCTGGGGTAAACGCTGGCTGAGTTTATCGTGCCATAAAACAAAATTTCGTCTTTTACTAAACGGTTTTGGCTATCGAGATAAAGCACCATAAACACTTCTTGCTGTAGCCCGCGCATTTGCAGCGTTAAATATTCATACACCGCATTTGGCGAATTAAACACCGCATCGCGCTGGCAACGCTCCTGCATGTAACGCTGACTCAGCTCGAGCACCGCTTGCAATTGCACATATTTTGCCATCCCTAACCCTTTTTGTGCGCAAAACTCATCTTGGCTGGCGTTAAATAAATTATGCAATGTTTTGTTTTCGTTAAGCAGGTGCTGTGCAAGCTCAACCACATTCATACCGGGTAAGCCTGTACGCAAAAATATCGCTAATAACTCAGCATCGGTCAATGCTTTAGGGCCTTTTGCAATGAGTTTTTCGCGTGGGCGAAGTGAGTTAGGTAACGATGTTAATTGCATTATTCATCCTTGATGATTAAAAAACAGTCTTATAACTGTAATGCAATTTTTAAAATTAGCCTGATTATTTAATCCTAAAAACTTAGCTCAAAGCACAAAGATTTGTTATTTTAGCCTGCATATACACTCAAGCAAAAAACACTCATGACTAACTTAACAAACAAAAAAATCGTACTTGGCATCACCGGCGGCATCGCGGCCTATAAATGTGCCGAGCTCGTTAGGCGCTTAAAAGAGGCAGGTTGCGAAGTAAAAGTAGTTATGAGCGAGTCAGCTAAGCATTTTATAACCCCATTAACCATGCAAGCGGTGAGTGGTGAAATGGTGTCTGATTCATTACTTGACCCCTCAGCAGAGGCTGCAATGGGCCACATAGAATTTGCCAAATGGGCTGATTTAATTTTAGTCGCGCCTGCAACGAGTAATACCATTGCCAAAATGGCCGCAGGCATAGCCGATGATTTACTTACCACACTATTACTGGCAACCCCTGCTAAAGTGGCAATAGCCCCAGCAATGAACCAGCAAATGTATGCACACCCTGCAACACAAGCAAATTTAACCACTTTAAAAGCACGTGACGTACTTATTTGGGGCCCAGGCAAAGGTGAGCAAGCCTGTGGCGATGTAGGAGCTGGGCGCATGCTAGAGCCGCATGAGCTTGTGGCTTTGTGCACTGCTACAGATCAGCCGCAATTATTAGCAGGTAAAACCATTACAATTACGGCAGGGCCAACCCGAGAGCCGCTTGACCCTGTGCGTTTTATCTCTAATCACAGCTCTGGAAAAATGGGCTTTGCCCTGGCTGAGGCCGCTTTAAAGCTTGGCGCTCATGTCAATTTAATTTCAGGGCCTGTCAATATCAAGGCCCCTGTTGGCGTTAATTTAATAAACATTGAAAGCGCTGAGCAGCTATTAAATGAATCATTAACCTATGCCCCACTCTCTGATGCTTTTATTGGCTGTGCAGCCGTAGCCGATTATAGAGCGGCTAATGTAGCGACTCAAAAAATGAAAAAACAAGGCGATGAGCTTACCCTCACCCTTGTTAAAAACCCCGATGTAATAGCCGCCGTGGCAAACTTAACGAAAAACCGCCCTTACACTGTGGGTTTTGCTGCTGAAACGCAAAATGTAGAGAGCTATGCAAAGGGTAAACTTAAAAATAAAAATCTCGATATGATCTGCGCTAACGATGTATCGCAAAGTGGTTTAGGGTTTAATTCCGATCACAATGCTTTAACACTTTACTGGCAAAATGAGCAGTTAGCACTTGCGGTAAATAGTAAAACACGCATTGCTCTTGAGGTAATTAAACAACTTGCCAAGCAACTATAAAGTGCTGGAAACAAACTGAATAAAACATTAACATAAGCCACTCATTTGAACAAAAAATGATTAGCAGCTAAAAATAACAAATAAAAAAGGAAGGTTCATGCCTGCGACAAAAAGAAGTAATCGCAAAGAGCAAATACTGCAAGCCCTCGCGCAAATGTTAGAAACCAGCCCAGGACAACGGATTACAACTGCAAAGCTTGCTGCTGAAGTGGGCGTGTCTGAAGCTGCGCTTTACCGTCACTTTCCAAGTAAAGCACGTATGTTTGAAGGCCTAATAGAGTTTATCGAAGACACGCTTTTATCGCGCATTAACCTTATTTTAGAAAACGAAAAAGAAAGCCAAACACGCGTTTATAATATTTTGTTGTTGCTACTAACGTTTGCAGAAAAAAACCCAGGTATAACACGCATACTTACCGGCGACGCCCTGCAAGGCGAGCAAGAGCGTTTACGCGAACGTGTACAAGGGCTATTTGAAAAGCTAGAAACGCAATTTAAACAAGTACTGCGCGAGCGAAAACTTCGTGAAGGTAAAACCTTTCAAAGTGACGAACTCACCCTTGCTAACTTTTTACTAGCCTATGTTGAAGGTAAAATGAACCAGTTTGTGCGCAGCGACTTTAAAGTAAAGCCAAGTTCGCAATTTGAAAAACAATGGCCTGAACTACAAAAAATTTGGTTATAACCTTACTTTATTATTTTACCGTTAGCGCTAGTTATTCGCGCTAACGGTTACACTTTCGTCCCTTTTCTTATACCGCTTATCTGATCCGCTCGAAATATAAACCAAACTCGCTACAATACTTATTACATTAAAAGTACTGTGAAAAACGAGAATCAATAATGAAAACAACGCTCACCTTTTTAAGCTCAGCACTGCTTGCAAGCTTAGCGAGCCCCACTGCTTGGGCTCAAAAGCCATTAGAATTTAAAGACGTATTCGATTTTAAGTACGCAAAAAACACCCAACTTTCAGATGATGGTAAAATCCTCAGCTTTAGCGCTAAACCCTACCGTGGCAATGCAAATGGGCAAGTTTATGACTTAACAACAAATACCCTTATTAGCACCGTGGAGCGCGGCACCAAGCCCGTTATTAACAAAGCGGCTAATTGGGTGGCATTTACACAAGTACCCACCCTGCTTGAGCAAGAGACCAGCGAGAAAAAGTCATCACTTAAAAACAACCTCATTTTAGTCAATGCCCAAACCGGCGAAAAACAGCAATTTGCCGACGTAAAAGACTATGTTTTAGGTAACAATGGCCAGTGGCTTGCTTATCGAGTTGATAAAAAAGCAGAAAAAGACACACCTGCTGAAGATAACAGCGAAGAAAAAAGCGCTATCACACCAGATAAAAAAGATAAAAGCTTTGAGCTAGTAATAATAAATTTAAAAAACAGCACCACCCACAGCTTAAATAATGTATTTAGTTATGCGCTAAGCCCAAGTGGCGCTCAGCTACTTGCCAGCCAAAGCTTTAGTGATGGCAATAACAATCAACTTGTACTGCTTGAGCTTAATAATAACTTTGCGCAAAGCGTATTAATTGATGAGCCAGGCGTGGTTGCACAATCAATTAGTTGGCACCCTGATAAAGAAATAGCCGCATTTAACCTCGGTAACTACGTAAACGATGATGAGCGTCGCAGACAATACTCTCTAAAGCTTTGGCAAAATAACACCCTTAGCACTATCGACTCCCCTAATAAAGAATGGGTAATAGGTAAAACAGCATCGATTAGCTGGTCTGAAAATGGCGAGCGCTTATATTTTGAAAACCACCCCAAACTGGTCGCTAAAATAAAAGCAAAAGAGTACACCGACGAAGCATCACTGTATGACTTTGACACGATTCGTGAACATAAAGCGCTAAACGTGTGGCACAACAACGATGCCCAAATAAAACCACGAGAAGAACAACAGTGGAACAAGGTTAATAAAAACCGCCATTACAGCGCTGTTTTTCATTTAAAAAGCCAAAAAGCAGTACAACTAAGCAATGAAAAAGTCAGCGATTTAGCGCTTAACACTAATCGTAGCCAAAGTGTATTAGGCTACTCTAACCAAGCCCACCTAGAAAAAATTATGTACGGTGGCTTTTTTGCCGACTACTACAGCATAAACATTAATACCGGTGAGCAAACTCCCATTATTAAAAATTCACCGTTTACACCAAGCCTTGCACCTAATGGGCGCTATGCGGCATACTTTGCACAAAGCCAAGTACAACTTAAAGATTTAAAAACCAATAAAGTTACCGCCCTTAGCAAAGCTATTAATGCCACGTTTGCCGATGACAAACACGACTATCCATCACCGCAACCTGGTTATGGGTTTGCCGGTTGGTTAAATAACAGCAGCCAAGTATTGGTTTATAGCAAATACGATATTTGGGCGTTTGATGTCAACACTCAACGCGCTGAGCGTTTAACTAATGGTAAACCAAGCAATACGCAATATCGCGTTATTAAACTTGATAAAAACCACGTAGGCTTTGCCCAAAACGATACATTACTTGTATCAGCCATTAACTTACAATCAAAGCAACGTGAAGTAGCCAAGCTTGATTTAGCCTCACAAACGGTTACTAACGTACTGAGTGGCAAAAAACGTATTGATGTAGTTAAAAAGGCAAAACATGCCGATAAATACCTCTTTACCGAGCAAACTTATCATCAGTTTCCTGATTACTACCAAAGCGACTTTAGCTTTACAGCGCCTAAAAAAATTACCAACTTAAACCCACAAATGGCGGATTTTTCCTGGGGCGAAAAGCCTGAGCTAATTAGCTACAAAGGCTTTGATGGCGAAGACTTACAAGGGGTATTAATTAAACCAGCAGGCTACAAAAAAGGCGATAAAGTGCCCGTTGTTGTGTATTTTTACCGCTATATGAGCCAGCGCATGTATGATTTTCCTAAAATGGAGCTAAATCATCGCCCTAACTTCCCTATGTTTACCTCAAATGGTTATGCAATCTTTTTACCTGACATCCGCTTTGAAATAGGCCACCCAGGTAAATCGTCAACGCAAACCATGATAAACGCTACCCAAAAATTAATAGATTTAGGCATAGCCGACCCAGATAAAATAGGCCTACAAGGGCATTCATGGGCAGGCTATCAAAGTGCGTTTATGATCACCCAAACAGATATGTTCAAAGCGGTTGTATCGGGCGCGCCGGTATCAAACATGACCAGCGCATACA
Source organism: Pseudoalteromonas agarivorans (assembly GCF_024518735.1). NCBI lineage: Bacteria > Pseudomonadati > Pseudomonadota > Gammaproteobacteria > Alteromonadales > Pseudoalteromonadaceae > Pseudoalteromonas > Pseudoalteromonas agarivorans. The sequence continues at coordinate 185,925 of NZ_JANIGJ010000007.1, read as the reverse complement.
GCGGCATACGTTTAAAGTCGGGCCTTGCGCGTCAATTTCAGTACGAAACTGGGCAAAGCCGCATAGGTAAAAATTTATTTGAAGCACCCGAGCTATACATCGAAAACTCACCAGTGTTTTTTGCCGATAAAGTAAATACCCCTATTTTAATTATGTTTGGGGATAAAGACGACGCAGTGCCTTGGCACGAAGGCGTGCAATATTACTTAGCCCTGCGCCGTGCGGGTAAAGACGCCACCTTTTTACAATACGAAGGTGAACCACATCATTTGAAAAAGTTTCCTAATCAGGTCGATTTTTCAGTGCGTATGATGCAGTACTTTGACCATTACTTAAAAGGCAAGCCAGCAGCTAAGTGGATGACAGAAGGTGAACCGTTCGTTGAAGAGTAAAACCCATTCGCAATAACACTTAGTTAAGGAGTAGGTTTAAATACTAAAAAAGCCGATATTGTATAAATCAATATCGGCTTTTTGTTTTAAAATTTCTATTATTAAGCTACAAACACAGCTCTCTAAATGGCAAAGTGGCTGCACCAATGGAGACCGGAAAATTATTAATGTTTGAGACCACCAGCTTGGGCATTGGGCGTTTAGCGCCTCGTCTAAATTGTGCGTAAACCTCAGTACGCGCTATTACTTTTTCGGCCAGCTCTTTAGGTATATGGCCGCCAATAATAATCGCTTCTGCATCTAATAGCGCCGAGCAACAAGTTGCTACTAAATCAAAAGAGTCTTGAACTTTAAATAGCCACTCTTCAACGCCTGGCCATTCTGGGTCAAAGTTATCGTGCAAGTCGTAAATTGAATCAACCGCTACACCATTTTTTTTCAAAATGCGCTTTAGTAACTCTAAATTGGGATGAGCGTATAACTTTGGCGGTAACATATCGCCAAGCTCGCCAGCATTACCGTAAGTACCACGCAATACATCGCCGTTATTTACGATTCCGCCTCCAAATGCCGCCGAGACAAACATATAAACAAAGTTTTTATACTCGCGGCCTATACCTGCAACCCCTTCGCCAGCGGCGGCGCCTGTAGCGTCATTCACCACCCACGTAGGGAGTTGAAAGTGCTTAGAGACAATATCGATAATATCAACCTGCGACCACTCCTCTAGCATATGGTGGGTATTCATTTTCCCGTCCATAGAACTAAAAAAGCCCGATATACCCACGCCCATACCCAGCACTTTTTCGCTTGCAATGTTATGCTCTGCGCTTATATCGTCCACCAGCTTTTGCGCACTTTTAAGTACGTTATTAATACTCATGTCTGACATAAGCTGCATATGGGTGTAAATAACTTTGCCGGTAAAATCCATGACCGCTACAGAAATAGCATCAAGCAAAATAGCTAAACCAAAGGTAAAGCCGTATTCGGGGTTAAGCGCAATACCAAACCCAGGCTTACCCTTTTTATTAGGGATAAGCGTATCGGTTTGCATTATTACGCCATGCTGAGTTAACGATTTAAGTAAACGCGAGACAGTTTGCTGCGGAATTCGGGTGGCGCTCACAATATGGCTTTGTGTTACGCACTGCTCCCAAAACACCACTTTAATAATATCACGTTCAATGTCTTGAAAAAGTTTGTCGCCTTTTCCAAGCTCAAATCCTGAGCGTAATAAGTTACTGTTATTTAGCGAAAACATAGCTATTAACCCTAATAAAATTGGAGCACAAGGTTACGTTAAACCACTTTAAAGAACAAGTAGGCGAGCGCGCCTACTCAATCACTATCACTCTAAAATCGTTAACGTTAGTATTGGTTGGCCCAGTAATAATTAAATCATCAATGGCTTTAAAAAACTGATGGCTATTATGGCCTTCTAACTGAGCGTGTAAGTTTTCGCCAGCATCAAGTGCGCGCGCAATCGTGCTGCTATTTATATACGCACCGGCAACGTCTTTACTGCCATCTACACCATCGGTATCACAGGCTATGGCATAAATACCCGCCTCGGCGTTAAGCGCCTCAGCCAATGCCATTAAGTACTCTTGATTGGGGCCACCATCGCCATAAACATCGGCTACCGTTACTGTAAGCTCACCGCCAGAGAACAACATAACGCGCTTACCTTGCGCTTTTTGCTCAAGGGCAATTTTAGCATGTGCGCGGGCAACCTCTTTTGCCTCACCTTGAATGTCGTACCCCAGTACTTGCGTATCCCAGCCTTGGTGCTGTGCTACATCAATAGCACTGTCAATCGCGTGCTGGGCATTAGCCACAATAAAGTGTTTGCCTTGAGTATCAGCCTCGCGTGGTTGCTCAGGCTTTAATAAATACGCTTCAATTTCGTTAATAACCGGCCAGTTGTACTTTTGTAAAATAGCCAGCGCATCAGCTTTAGTGCTGTTATCGCTAATTGTGGGGCCTGATGCAATATCACTTGGCTTATCCCCTACTACATCCGAAATAATCAGCGTGACATAATCCGACTTAGCCGCTTGTGCTAACTTACCGCCTTTAACAAGCGAGAGCTGTTTGCGCACAACGTTAATTTCATCAACGCTTGCACCACTTTTAAGTAAAAACTGATTAAGCGCCTGCTTTTGCTCAAACGGCACATCATCTACCGGCAAACACATAAGCGACGAGCCGCCGCCTGATATAATAAACAAAATAGGAATATCGGCCGGATTATTTTTTACAAGCGCCAATAACTCTTTACCTGCTGCTAAGCTGTTATCATCTGGCGTTGGGTGATTAGCACTAAGCACTTTAATGCGCCCAGTATCGCCGGCACTTTCGTAACCGTAACGTGTCACTACCGCACCAAAGCATTTATCACCATAAAAACGGTTAACCTCTGCGGCCATTTCGGCGGCGGCCTTACCGGCGCCCACCACACATAAACCATTGCTGGCATCTATACTTTCCAAGTACTTGCTCATACACGCACTGGGTTTACAGGCATTTACCGCCGTGGTAAATAAATCGATTAAAAATGACTTTTTAGAATCCATGGGTTAACGCTCACGAAAAAATTGATGGAATAGCAAGGCAAATTAATACCATCACAACAAACATGCTAAGCAGCATAACGATATCTTTACCGGTTAAAATTGAGTTTGAGATAGTCTCAGCGTTTTGCGCTTTAGCAACCTCGTTTACTTCGCGTGGAATCGCAATGCTTGTCGTAAGGGTAATCACCGCAGTGGCCACAAAGCCAATAAAGTTCCACCAAAACCAAAATACGTCTGGCGCAAATACCGACACCAACAAGTTAATTAACACACCACTAATTAAGCCTATGTTTGCATGCAGCGCAGCACTGCGCTTACTAACTACGGCAATTAAAAATACCGCCAGTATTGGGCCATAAAATAACGAGCCTACTTTGTTAATGGCTTCAATAATAGTTGGCGCTATATCACCAGCATAAAGCGATAAAATTAACGTAATTGCCCCCCAAATAAGCCCTAAGTATTTAGCCAGTTTTAAGTAGGTTGGTTGGTCTAGCTCTTTATTTGAAATACGGCTGTAGTCTTCAATACTTACCGCCGAAAGCGAGTTAATAGCAGAGCTAAGTGATGACATAGCCGCAGATAAAATAGCCACCACTAATAAACCAATTAAGCCATGTGGTAAGTAATCTAAAATAAAGATTGGCATCATCCAATCTGGGTTATCGGCTGGAATTTTGGCTAAAAACTCGGGGTTGCTCATAGCCAGTGTGCCTACAATTAAGCCCGACACACAATATAAAATAGTAATAGGAAAACGCACAACGCCGTTGGCTAAAATCATGTAGCGTAAGTTTTTAGGATCTTTTGCACTAAGTGCACGTTGCGCTTGTGTTTGGTCACACCCATAGTAAGAGGCGTAAAGCACCACACCACCAAAAATCATAGGTAAAAAGCCAAAACCATCGCCACTAAATCCAAACGAATCAAATTTTATGGCTTCTAATCGGCTCGAATCAACATTAGCAATAAAGGTATCAACCCCACCTAAGTGATAAAGTCCAAAGCCAATACAAGCAATAGTACCTAGTACAATGATGATCATTTGAATTGCATCACCATACACCACGGCTTTCATACCGCCTTGCAGTGAATATAACACCGTGATCACGCCGGTAAGCACAATGGCTTGCCATGCTTCTATGCCCATGGTGCCTTGGAGAATAAGCGATACCGCATAAATCATAATACCGGTGGCAAATGCGCGGCTAAACTGAAACACCACACTAATAAGCACACGGGTAGAACGACCAAAACGCATTTCTAAGTAATCATAAATACTTACAATGCCGCTTTTATAAAGCTTAGGTAAAATAGTCGCTAAAATTAAAATCATCGCAAGCGGCACACCTAACTCATACGAGAGCCATTGCATACCACCGCCTTCACGCAAACCAACAAATGCAGGAGCCGAAATAAAGCTAATGGCCGAAAGCTGAGTGGCCATTACCGACAAAGCTAAAGGTTTCCACCCTAAGCTTTTGCCTCCTAAAAAGTAATCACTTTTATTGGTTTGTTCGCGTAGCATAAACCCCATTACCAATAAGGCACCAAGGTAAAGAGCAACTATTGAAAAATCTAATATATTCATAATTATTTCGCGTATTCACATTAAGAAAACACAGCGCCTTCTCAAAAATAAAAAACTAAACAGCTACATGCTTACTTCTAAAACAGTCCCTAAAAACAAGCCTATCGCTAACTTAGCTGAAAAATGCATCACAATGCAAAAAGCCTATTAACCCCAAAACAGGTTAATAGGCGTAAAGCATTTATTTAAAAGTCGTATTTGACTCTAAATGTAACGCGTCGTGGGAGAATTGGACGGCCTACAAAGTAAGGATTGTCTGACGTTTGGCTATTACCTAAACGCGGCGAGCCTTCGGTAACACCATCAGAGTCAAACAAATTAAATACCCCTACGCTTAAACGTACGGTTTGCTCTGGGGCGATTTGCCAGTTATAACCCGCATCAAATCTAAACAAGTGGAATGAATCAAGCTCTACAGAGTTTGCATCGTTAGCAAAGTTTTTACCTGTAAAGTTATGATACAAAGCAGCATCCCAATTATCTGCGGTGTAGCTTATAGAAGAGTTAAATAATACTTTTGGTTTACGACGTAACTCGTTACCAATAATAGAAGGGTCTGAGTCAAACTCAGTAAATTCGTGGTCAGTGTAGGTCATGTTGGCATCAACCGCCCACTCGTCGGTAATATCGTAGCGACCAGTAAGCTCCACACCCGTTGCTTTGGTTGATTGCATAACAGGCAGCTCTAATACGCCACCGTTGCCATCGTTAACAAAGTCTACGCTGCGTCTGTCTTTTAAGTCGGTTCTAAATAACGCGATGCTACCGCTAAAGTCGTTATCAAAAAACTTAATACCAAGCTCGCCTTGTTCAACAATTTCGGCTTCGTAGCTGGCAGGCTCACCTAAATCATTAAACTGAATTCCTCTAATTTCTGGGAAGAAAAACCCGCGAGATGCATTCGCGTATACGTTTAAGTTATCGGTTAAGCGGTATAAGGCTGCACCCGATACGGCAAATTCAGAGGTGTCTACTTCGCCGTAAGTCATTACACCACTGCCTGTGGTGTTTACCTGTAAATTAGGCGCAAGTGATGGATCATCAGAAATTTGTACAACTTGGCTGCCTTCACGGCTAATTTTGCCGTCAATTTCTTCATAACGTACACCAAAGTCGATAATCCAATCATCGCTTTCCATTTGGTCCGCTACATAAAGCGCACGACGGGTAGCGCTAATTGTTTGGTTGGTGTAAGAAATACCTGGGCCACTAATACCATTTTGTGTGTACTGAACAACATCACCATCGGCATTGGTGTACGTTAAATCAACCAGTTCTGGGTTATTGTTAAATTCCCCCAAGTAGGTCGTAATAACGTTATCGTCATCGGCTTCACTGTGAGAGAAAAACGTACCTACGGTAATATCGTGGCTAAAATCGCCAACAAAAATACTTTTAACAATATTAAATTCGGCAGAGAAATCCTCTGCTGGGCGGTCTCTATCTAAAATACGATTAGCAAATAATAAGTCATCACTTGCCAGTGCCTGCCCCGATGCAGTGTAAGTAAACGCTGCATCGCTTACATCACCTAAGCCACGGTTAGCTAAAAACTCTTCTTGGCTCTCAGGTACATTAATAATACCGTCGCCATCTAAAAATAAATTAAATTCGTGTTGGTACTTTGCGTATTTACTGCGCATGTTAATAGCAAAATCGTTAGCGAGCTCTTTTTCAAACACCACTGAAATAGAGCCACCTTTAGTTACCACACCATCACTAATTGGCGATTCATAACGACCATTGGCAGTATCGTAAGACAGGTTAGACACATTAGCAGTTTGTAATGACTCCACTTCGCGTCCATCGTTACCAGTTAAGCGTTCGCGGCTGTCGCCATCAAGCGGAATAGGCAGGTAAAACTGCGCTTGGTCGTCAATGTATTGGCCATACACCGTAAATGAGCCAGAGCCGTCATCAAATTCTTTACGAATATTACCGCGCAGCTGAGTGCCTTTCGTTTCAAGCCCTGTATCTAACGGGCCTTCATCGTAACGGTAAAAGCCCGACAACGCATAATAAAGGCCATCTTCGTTTAGCGGCCCGCTTGTAGCAAAATCTAAACGGGTACGGTCCTGATCAGAAAGCTCCATTTGCACAGTACTTTGCGGATCATCGCTGCCTGTTTTAGAAATATAGTTAATAATACCCGCTACAGAACCTTGGCCAAATAAGTTAGACACACCGCCACGCACAAACTCTACACGCTCAATACCTAAGTCGTTTCGGTAGTACACATCAAACGCCGATGAGTTTAAGCCAAAAACACTCAAACTAGGTGAACCGTCGTACGACAGTGGCGTAAACTGAAACTGACCCGATGAAGGTAAGCCTCTTACTTGTAGGTTTGTTCCAACCTCACCACCGCCCCCTTCTACTTTAATACCTGGGATATAACGTAATACATCTGCTTGGCTGCTTGATGAAAGCTTTATTAACTCATCTTCGCTAATAGAGGTTACTGACTGTGGGGTATCTGAAATAACGCGTCCTTTGCTGGTACCAGAGACGATAATACGTTCAACGTTATTTTCTTTTTTTGCTGTATCTGGCGCAGTCTCTTCTGCGGCAAACGCGCCTTGTGTGAGGCATAAAGATACAATAGAGGCGATCGTAGTTTTATTCACGGGTATTCTCCAATTGTGCTAGTTGTCTGTGTGTAATTACTTAGAGTGTGGCTAAGTAAGTGCGAAATAATCAAGTATACATGTTAGTTTTTTGTTACTTCGAACAGGATTTAAGCACAGAAAAAAAACATTTACAACCCATAATGAGTGCTTTAATATTATCCAAATTGAAAATAACACACAAAGAGCACCCAATATGACTACTACAATCAACGGTAAACTTGATGCAGCCACAGCGGCATCGCTTACAGAACTTGCTACTAAAACACTTATAGCAAACGATTTAGGTGGCTATACCGTCCCTACGCATGGCCTTTACCCGTTTCAGTGGAACTGGGATTCAGCGATTACAGCCCTAGGGTGGATGAAGTCTGACGAGAGCCGTGCGTGGCAAGAAATTGATGTGTTATTTTCAGGCCAGTGGGATGACGGCATGGTGCCACATATCTTATTTCATAAAGACTCAACTACCTACTTCCCTGGCCCAGATGTGTGGGGCTCTGATAAAAAAATTAAAAGTACGTCTATTTCGCAGCCACCGGTTGTGGCAACAGTAATGAAAGAAATGCTTGCTAGCGCACAAGATAAAGCCCTTGCAGAGCAAAAAGTTAAAGCATTATTTTCTCAAGTTGTTGATTACCATTTATGGTGGTACAACGACCGCGATCCTGAAAACACAGGCTTAGTGGTCACTTATCACCCGTGGGAATCGGGTATGGATAACAGCCCATCGTGGGATGATGCCCTTGAAGCTGTACCTGGTGTTGATTGGGAATACACCCGCCGCGACACCAGCCATGTTGATTCGTCGCAGCGCCCGCATAAAAGCGAGTACGACCGTTTCTTATACCTAGTAGACTTTTTTAAACGTAACAATTTTGATAGCAAAGTAATTTACGAAACCTGCCCGTACAAAATGAACGACCTAGGTATTATTGCTATTTTGCACCGTGCAACAAAAGATTTACTCAAAATGGGTGAACAGCTCGGTTTAAACGATGCACGTACCGATTATTTAGCACAGCGTCTAGAGCTAACTCAAACAGCAATTAACACGTTATGGTGTGAGCAAAGCGAATACTTTTACTGTAAAAACGTGTTAACCAACAGCCTAGCGAAAGTTAAAACATCAGCGGCACTACTAACCGTTTATGCTGGTTTAACAACTGACGAGCAAACGCGTATTATTAATACCGCGACAGAAGATTTTATTGAGTCGAGTCAATTTAGTGTGGCATCTACCCACCCTAAAGAAGAAAAATACGAGCCACAGCGTTACTGGCGCGGCCCTATTTGGTTACACATTAACTGGATGATAGCCATCGGCCTTAAAGAAGCAGGGTTTGTGACCACGGCAGATAAAATTCAGGACGACACGCGCGATTTAGTGCTTAAATCGGGTTACTACGAATATTTTAACCCAGAAACAGGCGCTGGCTGTGGTGGTAAAGATTTCTCATGGACAGCCGCTATTGCGCTGCATTGGCTACTTGATTAATAACTAAGGCAGCATTATGAAACACACAATATGTTTTGGTGAAGTATTGGTTGATTTACTCTCTGATAAATTAAGCCAAAACAACAGCGAGCACGAAGCGTTTACTAAGTTTGCAGGCGGTGCGCCTGCAAACGTAAGCGTAGCTATTGCAAAGCTAGGTGGTAACGCCTACTTTGCTGGCATGCTAAGCACCGACAGCTTTGGTGATTTTTTACATAACGCCTTAAAAGAGCAAGGCGTAAAAACCGACTTTATGCGCTTTACCGACCAAGCAAAAACCGCCCTTGCGTTTGTATCACTCGATAATGACGGCGACCGTACGTTTGAGTTTTACCGCGATAACACCGCCGATCTGCACTTTACTAATAGTGACTTTAGCAGTGAATGGTTTGAGCAATGCGATATTTTTCATATTTGCTCAAATACCTTAACCGACGAGCGCATACGTAAAACCACCGCGTATGGGGTGGAATTTGCCAAGCAAAATAACTCAATTGTCAGTTTTGATATTAACTTACGCCTCAACTTATGGCCTAGTAATGCTAACCCGCGTGAACACATTTTACCCTTACTAAAGCACTGCTCTATTATTAAAGCCTCTAAAGAAGAGCTTGAATACTTAGCGGGTGAGCAAACGGGTGAAGAATTTATAGCCGACACTCTCAATAATGGCTGTGAGTTATTTGTGGTTACCGATGCAGGCAACCCGATGCATTGGTATACCAAAAATGCCAAGCAAACGCTTCACCCTAAAAAGGTTACTATGGTTGATGCCACCGCCGCAGGAGATGCGTTTGTAGGTGGATTGCTGTATCAACTAGGCTTACAAAACCTGACACCTAGCTCTTTTAGTAAGCTTTGCGACAACCCCGAAACACTAACAACTATTTTTGAATTTGCTTCGTTATGTGGTGCTCATGCAGCATCTTACAAAGGGGCATTTACGTCTCTTCCTAACGAAAAATCGCTTAACGATTTTAGGAGCGCACTATGAGCCACACACCTGATAACTTTAAAAGCCGCGAATTTTTAACACAACATATTGCCGATACGCTGGCGTTTTATGAGCCAAACATAGACGACGAACACGGCGGTTTTTACCAAAACTTTTCGGATAATGGTGAGGTATTTGATAAGCAAACTCGCCACTTAGTAAGCTCTACTCGGTTTGTATTTAACTATGCACGTGCGTACCAAACCTTTAATGACGAAAAGTACCTAAACCGCGTTAAATCGGGTATTGAGTTTATTCGTAAGCACCACTTTGTTGAGCAAACAGGCGGTTACAATTGGTTATTAAGTGTTGAGCAAGGTAACGCCACTGTACTTGATGATACCAACCACTGCTATGGCTTTGCGTTCGTGATTTTAGCCTACAGTTGGGCATACCGTGTAGGTGTTACAGAGGCACGCGAATACCTAAACGATACATTTCAAACAATGGAAACGCATTTTTGGGATGCAAAAGCGGGTTTATATAAAGATCAGCACAACAGTGACTTTACTAAGTGCGATCCGTATCGCGGGCAAAACGCCAATATGCATACGTGCGAAGCTCTTATTGCCGCTTATGAAGCAACTCAAGATGAGCTATTTTTAAATCGTGCGCTCACACTGGCCGATAACATGGTGAATCGCCAAGCTAATTTAATGGGTGGGCTTATTTGGGAGCACTACGATATAAATTGGCAGGTTGATTTAGAGTACAACAAAGACGACCCTAAAAATTTGTTTCGCCCGTGGGGTTTTCAGCCAGGTCACCAAACTGAGTGGTCAAAGCTACTAATGTTTTTAAATAAGCATAAGCCACAAACTTGGCTTGTAGAGCGCGCTCAAGCGTTATTTGATAATTCAATAGACGTTGCGTGGGATAAACAACACGGCGGTATTTGTTACGGATTTGCGCCAGATAAAAGCATATGCGATGACGACAAGTACTTTTGGGTGCAAGCCGAAACACTGTGCTGTGCGGCCTACCTTTATGAAACCACAGGGGATGAAAAATACCAGCAGTGGTATGACAAAATTTGGCAGTACTCGTGGCAGCACTTAGTTGATCATCAATACGGTGCGTGGTTTAGAATTTTAACCGTAGATAACAAAAAAATAGATACCATGAAAAGCCCAATTGGTAAAACGGATTACCATACTATGGGTGCCTGCTTTGATGTATTGGCGTTATTAAAATAACCCAATAAGGTAAAACATTTAATTGTGTTGTGTAGACCTTTAAACCGCCTTTTTGGCGGTTTTTTTTGCCTAAATGATTACGCCTTTAACCCCCTAAAAATAATCACCACAAAATATAATTTTGTGCGCCCCCTACTTTTTAAACCTCATATTTTGAATAAACACCTAATAATAAAAAATTTTGCACGCCAGCGGCGTATAGTAATATAAAAGATAATAAAAAAGAGAAACAGGCAATGCCAAACGGGAACGACCCCCACACTATTAATAGCAACGAACTTGTTGCCTGGCCGCGCATTGCAGCCATAGCCGCTATGCTCAGCTTTTCGCTGCCCACTTTTATCACCGGCCTAGAAATACATCAAAGTTCAAGTGTGAGTAATACACTGTGGGCGTTAATTATTGGCTCACTTATATTAACCCTTATTGGTGGGGCCATGGGCACCATAGGTGTAAAAAGCCGCTTAAGCTCTTATTTATTGGTAAAAATAGCGTTTGGTAATGCTGGCGCGGGCATTGTTAATATTGCCTTTGCTTTATCTTTAATTGGCTGGTTTGGCGTAAATATTGATTTGTTTTCTAATGCCGTGGTGCGCTTACTCAGTGCAGAATTTAATATTATTATGCCCGAATGGCCCATCGATATAGTCGCAGGTTGCGCCATGCTCATAACCACGCTGTATGGGTTTAAAGCCATTAATGTGCTGGCCTCTATCATGATCCCTATTTTGGCTGCGGTCACCGCTATGATGCTTTTTGGCGCACTCGATAGTATGCCACTGGTTGATTTTATTAATTTAGAAAAATCAGCAGCGCTTTCTCTTGAAGATGGTGTAGCTGCCATTGTTGGCGGCGTTATTATTGGCGCAATAATATTGCCCGACATTACCCGTTTTTCTAAGCAAAAACGTGGCGGCGTGTACACCTCGTTTATTGCGTATATGATTATTGAGCTTTTGGTTATTTTTGTGGCTGTGTTTGCCGCAGCCGCCATGCAAGAAACCGAAATATTAAGCTTAATGCTTGCGCTTAATTTAGGGTTTTCAGCGTTTTTTATTGTGATAGCAGGCAGCTGGATTTTAAATTCGTTAAACCTTTACAGTACCGCACTTAGCGTGGAGGCTACCTTCCCGCATTGGCATAAAAAGTGGGTTATTGTGTTATTAGGTTTGGTGGGAATTGGCGCAGCCTTTATAAATATTTTAGATATGTTTATAAGCTTTTTAGCGTTTTTGTCTGATATTTTTGTACCGGTAGCGGGCGTAATTATTGTTGATGCACTGTTTATTAAACCCCATGCTTATAACGCAGCGGCTTTGGCAAATAACGCTAACTTTTCACTTCCCGCATTTAGCGCATGGTTTGTAGGCGCGGCATATGCGGTGTGTAATGGCACTTTATTTAACGTATCAATGAGCGGTATTACCGTGATTGACGCCATTATATTAACGGCCGTTATTTATACCCTGTTTGCAAAAGCCATTGCGCCCAAACCGGTTATTCAGCAATAACTTTAAACAATAAAAAGGCGCATAAAGCGCCTTTTTACTAATCTAAATTAGGGGGCTACTCTTCGTCGTCTACTTTCATTTCGTCTCGCCATTTAAGTTTTTCCAACGGGTAGCCTAAAAAGAACTTAGCGCGCTCAAGCACTATGCGTGTAGTCAGCTTTTTAATTGCATACTGTGAGCTGCCGGTTAGCCTGTCGCACATTGCATTAAGCGCTTGAATATCGGCAAAACAACAAAAAGAAATATAATCAATATCGCCACTTAATTGCATGCAATCCATTATTTCTGGAATGTTGTGTATGTCAGCTAAAAACTTACGCCGTGCTGCTAGGTTATTGTCCTCTAGTGTAAATTCCATATAGGCAAACACGTGCTCACAAATTTGCTCTAAATTTATATCAGCATGAAAGGTTCTAAAATATCCCGCCTCTTTTAATGCTTTTACTCGCTGAAAACATGCACTGGGCGACAAGTTAACTTGCTCGGCCAATTCAACGTTTGTTAAATCGGCAGTTAGGTGCAGAATTGCCAGTATTTTTTGATTGTACCTGTCTATTTTTATCGTTTTTTTCATAACCGGTTTCACATTTAATAATAATGAATTTTGTAAATTTAAGGTCAACAAATACATAAAATTACGCGCTTAAGCGTTATTTTCAGCAATTTGTGTGTGCTGTATTAAGGGTTTACAAAATATTATTTTGTCTGAAAAAGCGACAATGTTTATCACTAAGTAACATCACCATGATAGTCACATTAGGACATAGAACATGAGCAGATACAACAAAATACGCTTTCGTAAAACACTATTAGCATCGGCAGTTACCCTGTCGTGCATAAACTATGTGCATGCGCAAGAACAACAACAAACAGTAACTGACACTATAGAGAAAATTTCGGTGATATCGCGTGGGCGTGTTGAGTCGATACAAAACGTGCCCGACTCTGTTACCGCATTTAGCGCCGAGACAATCGAAAATTCACGTATTACTAACTTTCGTGATGTTGCTAATTTAACTCCCAACTTATCGCAGCTCGATAATTTTAGACCCGGCCTTGCCCGTATTACTATTCGTGGCTTAATTACACCGCAGGTGGGCGATCCGCCATTAGCGTTTGTAGTTGATGGTGTTACCGCCCCCGATTTAGAGTTTATAAACCAAGACCTAGTTGATATTGAACGTATTGAAGTTATGCGTGGCGCACAAGGGGCACTGTATGGCCGCGGCGCCATTGGTGGTGCGGTTATTGTAACAACTAAAAAACCTATTGAAGACTTTGAAGGTAAAATTAAAGGCTCAATAGGTAATGGCAACACGTATAATTTGAATGCGGTTGTATCGGGTTCGCTTAACGATGAAAACACCGCTTATTTTAGAGCCGGTGGTTACATTAAAGATACCGACGGACTGATTAAAAATACCTACACAGGCGATTACGCCGACCCGTTAAAAGAGCAATCGGTTTTTTCACAGTTAGAGTTTGAGCTAAGCGAAGACACCTCAATAAATCTTAAAGGTAAATACACCTCAAGCGAAGCTGGGTTTGCTTACTACCAAGGGGTGAGCGATGACACCATTGAAGACTTTTCAATTAATACCTCACAAAATATTATTAACCAAGATGAGCGTGATGTGTATGAGCTAAGCGCCAAGCTAACCCAACATTACGATATAGGTAAATTTGAGTTTGTAACCGCGTACAGCAATTCAGAAAACGAGCACTTTTACGATGGCGACTACTCTGCCGATGCCACCTTTATTGACGAAGATGGCTTTTTTAGAGCCCCATTTGGTACTGAAGGGTTATACGATATTGAATCGTTAACGCTAGAGTCGCGGTTTATATCCCAGTCGGTTCAGGCTTTTAGATGGTCGGTGTCGGCGTTTTATCAACAGCGCGACCGCGATACTGCGGTATTATTTTACGATGATTTTACCGATGCCGAAATTTTAACGCGTGCAGATTTTGCCAGCGACGAGCCCTACCTTTCAATTATCGATAATAACAGCAGCGATGCATGGGCACTTGCTGGGCAGTTTAACTACGATATAAACGAGCAGTTAGAGCTCACCGGTGCGATGCGTTACGATCACGATACTCGTGAGTCGTTCGACCCAACCAATAAAGACGCCACTTACGCTAAAAAATCGTTTAGCCAATTACAGCCTAAAGTTACCTTAGCGTACCAAATGAATGACGACCTACTACTTTACACCGGCTACTCGCGTGGTTTTAGAAGTGGGGGCTTTAACGAGCCGGCCGACGGTATTAGCCGCACCTTTGATAAAGAAATTTCTGACAGCTACGAAATAGGCTTTAAAACCGCTTTGTTTAATAACAAAGTTACCCTTAATGGCGCCGCGTTTATTATTGAGCAAGACGATGCGCAATTTACCCAATTTAATATAGATACCTTCACCCTTGAAAACCTCTCTATTGACGAAGTACAAACCAAAGGCTTAGAGCTTGAAGCCGCTTTTGCTGCCACCAGCAATTTAAGTATTGACCTCAGTGCAGGTATTGTTGATTCAGAAATTAAACACTTTGCACTGCGCCCCGAACTGGCTGGCAGGCCACAATTTTGGGTGCCTGAGTATAACTACGGGCTGTCGGCAAATCATAACTTAGCACTAAACGGTGAGTGGTCATTGTTCTCGCGCGCTGAGCTATTAATTGAAGGCCCTAAAACATTTAGTATTGATATTCCTGATGTTGAGTCGTCGCGTTATACCTACCTAAATGCCGGTGTAGGGCTTAAATCAGAGCAGTGGAGCGTTCAAGTTTACGTAGACAACCTTACGGATGAGCGCGCTATTGAAGATATTTTTCTACTGGCCGATGGGGTTACAGACCTAGTGCGCCAACCTAATAAGCCTCGTAGTTACGGTATTGAGCTCAGTTACCAATTTTAATTTTTTCACCTTTACAGCAGGTATTTTTTAATGCCTGCTGTTTTATACCAATCCGCTTAATTAAGTGATCTGTTTTGGGGATGGGTATGAGTTAACCAATAGCGATACACACATGCAAATTCTTAATCGTGACCAACTTATTGATATTTTATACGGCTGCGCCATTTTAGGCACTGGCGGCGGCGGTGAGTTAAGTGAAGGCATCGCCTATATTGACGAAGCACTCGCACAGGGTAAAACCTTTAAACTAATTAGTGCCGATGAAGTCCCCGCGGGTGAGCTTGTTTGTACGCCTTACATGTTAGGCGCTATTTCTGCTTTAAGTGAACAAGAAGAACGCGCGTATGCAAACCTGCCCCGCAGCACTAAGCACGCTATTTTAGCCGCTTACCAGCGCACCCTTGAATACACAGGTAACGATGCTATTTATGGCACTATTTGTTGTGAGCTTGGCGGCTCAAACACCGCAGTATCGTTTTACTTAGCTGCAATGTTTGATGGCTACATTATTGATGCCGACCCCGCTGGGCGCGCAGTACCGGAGATCACCCATTCAACCTATTATTTAAATAACTTACCCGCAGCGCCCATTATTACCGCGAATGAATTTGGTGAGTGCTTTATTTGCGAAAATGTAATGGACGACTTACGCGCCGAAACAGTCGTGCGAGCACTGGCTAAAATTAGCCGTAACGACATAGCAGCCATTGATCATATTTTACCTATTGAGCAAATGAAAAACGCGGTTATTCATGGCACCATTAGTAAAGCCCTTAAACTCGGTAAAGCAATGCGTGAGGCCAACGAGCAGCACGCTAACACCGCACACATAATTGCCAAGCACGGCGGCGGCTTTGTTGCCTTTGAAGGCGAGGTAAGCACATTTGAATTTAACACCGTAGAGGGTTTTACGTTAGGCGAAGTAACACTTAAAGGGTTAGGCGAGTTTGTAAATAACAACTACAAAATAACGGTTAAAAACGAAAACATGGCCGCGTTTTTAAATGATGAAGTGCACGTAACTATTCCTGATTTAATATGCTGTATTAACAGCCAAACAGGCACACCAATTACTAATCCTAATTACGAGGTAGGCATGAAAGTAGCCGTTGTAATTTTACCAGCGCCAAAGGAGTTTACAGGCCCTAAAGGTTTAGAAATATTTGGCCCGCGTTACGCAGGCGTTAACACCCCATATAAAGCAGCGATTGCAAATTAATTATTGCTAAGGGCGTGCTGCAGCTTGCTATACAATGCAGCATGGCCTTTACCAAACTCGGTGGCGTTTCTATCAATGCGACTAAGCCATTCTTTCGCTTGTACCTTTTTACCTATTTGTAAATATACCTGCGCTAAACGTAAGCTATAAATAGCATGGTAAATGCTTGAGGGCTCAGTAAATTTGAATGCGGTTTTATAATAATTTATAGCTTCTAAATACTCTTTATTTTGCTGATAACTGTACGCTAAGTTACCGCTAGCAAGCACTATTTTAGCAGCGTGGTTGGTGTTTTTTATGGCGTTATAGGCCATTAAATTACTTTTTACTGCGTGCTCGTATTGCTGCCACTTTAAGTAAATATGCGCTTTGTTAATGTGCAGCTCTAAATGAAAAATAGGATCGTTATTTTTTGCAAAGCGCTGCTCGGCATCTCTTAGTAATCGCATCGCTGCTTTTTTACTACCAAACACATAGTGTAGGTTAGCCAACTCCACTAATCTTAAAGGGTCACCAAAAGCATTATATATCCCGTCTAACTGGGTAAACGCTTTAGCGGCATACGTTTTAGCTTCTGCTTTTTTGCCAATATAGTTAAGTGCTTTCGCGTAATAAAAATACATTTGTAGCTTAAATACATCGGGCAGCTTATCTTGCTCTAAAAAAGGAGTAATAGCGTTGAGTAAGTTTTCGAACTGTTGGTAGTCGTAGTAGTAATCAAATTGGTAGGTTTTTATTTTGTACCACTGTGCAGGGTTATCTTTGACTTCATTAAGGCGCGTTTCAATATAAGTTAAACAGTGCGTTTTGGGCTGTTGCAAGCAAAACGCTTCATGATCGCTGTAGTTTTCTGATGCTAATGCATTAAAACTTGTAGCGACAATACTTAACAGCAAAAATATACGCACCAATATTACACTCTTTAAAATCACCTTAATTAAGAGTGTAATATTTTTATCTCATCTATCACAATACGCTGAAATACTTATGCATATTGCCCACATGCAAACCCACAGCTCCACGCATACTGGAAGTTATAGCCCCCAAGCCAGCCCGTTACATCGGTTACTTCGCCTATAAAATATAAGCCTTTGGCTTTTTTAGCTTCAAAGGTTTTAGAGCTCAGCTCATCGGTATCAACGCCCCCCAAAGTTACCTCGGCGGTACGATAGCCCTCTGTGCCATTAGGTTTTATTTGCCATGCGTGAATATAGCTTGCTAACTCATCTATTTGAGCATGGGTAAGCTGATTAATATTACAATCTGGAATAGCTTTGCTGTCGTGCAGTATGTCTATAAAGCGTTTGGGTAAAATAGTCGCAAGGCTGTTTTTTAATGATTTTTGGGCTTGTGTTTCTCGCCAATCAGCCAGTTGCTGTTTTAAATCGAGATCAGGGAGCAAGTTTATGCTTACTGCCTGCCCCGCTCGCCAAAATGAGCTTATTTGCAATATGGCTGGCCCCGATAAACCTCGGTGAGTAAACAAAATATTCTCTTTAAATACGGTGCCGTCTTCGCTAGACACTTCGCACGGTATACTAATTCCTGAAAGCCCTTCAAAGCGTTCTTTATCGTGTTGATGCAAAGTAAATGGCACAAGCGCCGCCATGGTAGGTAGTACGTTTAAGCCAAACTGCTCTGCAATTTTATAGCCTATAGGAGTGGCGCCAAGCTTGGGCATTGTTAAACCGCCCGATGCGATGACTAGCGATTCACAAGTAAGTGTTTCTTGCTCAGTGGTAACACGGTAGCCAATGTCGGTTTTAGCAACATTTAACACTTCGCTGCGCAATTTAATATTAACACCAGCCCACTCGCATTCGGTAAGTAGTATATCGACTATATCTTGCGCGCTGTTATCGCAAAACAATTGGCCTAAGGTTTTATGATGGTATGCCAAGGCGTGGCGGTCCACCAGCTCAATAAAATCGTGTTGGGTATAGCGGCTTAAGCACGATTTAACAAAGTGAGGGTTACTGCATAAGTAGTTTTCTGGACTGGCATTTTCATTGGTAAAATTACAACGCCCACCGCCACTTATTAAAATTTTTCGACCAGGCTTTTTGCCCATATCAAGCACTGTAACGCTACGCCCGCGATAACCTGCTTGTGCTGCACTCATTAATCCGGCTGCACCTGCGCCAATCACAATTACATCTACTTGATTCATTACTTCGCCCTACTCAAAAATTTGCCCGATTATAGCAAAGTTTGTTTAAACACTCTGAATAGAATTTATTATTAAATTTATAGCAATAAATGTAACCAAGGCTAGTTATGGGCTTTTCTAAACAGTGTAAATATAACAATCCTTTATACTTATTTTTGTTTTATATGATAAATACTAAACAACGACAAAGGCACCGTACACCTAGGTTATAACTAAAAGAAATAGGTACATAAGCAATTATTATTTTAAAGAAATTAACAGATCATTTACCTTTGTTTCTGTTTCGTAATTCAATATTACGAACTAACTAATAACAACTAGGGATAATTATGACAACAAGTAAATCATTTAAGCGTTGCGCTATCGCGCTCACTATTAGTACGGTATTTGCAGCATCTGCAAGTGTTGCTCAAGATGTGTCTACCTCTATGGCAGAAACAACAGCCAAACTACAAAGCCAATCGGGTTTTGAAACTCAGTTTATTATTAAGTACAAAAATAGCGCGAACGATATGCTAAGCATTTCGTCTGCTGACGCAAGCCCTGCAAATATGAAAAAGCGTGCTCAACGCTTTGTAAAAAATTTCGCTTCTAAAAAAGGTAAAGTAAAAGCGAAGTACATCCGTGCAATGGCCCTTAATAACCACCACGTTATGCGCGCAGATAAAAAACTAAGCGCTGCAGAAGCACAAGAATTTATGCAAGAAATGGTTGATTCTGGCAATGTTGAATACATTGAAGTGGATCAAATGTTAAAACCATTTGCAACGCCTAACGACCCTCGTTACGGCGATCAATGGCACTACTACGAGCAAGCTGGCGGCCTAAACTTACCAACCGCATGGGATACTGCAACAGGCAGTGGCGTAGTGGTTGCGGTACTTGATACTGGCTACCGCCCACATGTTGATTTAAATGCTAACATTTTACCGGGTTACGATATGATCTCTAATCTATCGGTAGCTAATGATGGCGGCGGTCGCGACAGTGACGCACGCGATCCGGGCGATGCTGTAGCTGCTGGCGAATGTGGAAATAACGGCGCACAAGGCTCAAGCTGGCACGGTACGCACGTAGCAGGTACGGTTGCGGCTGTTACTAATAACGGTGAAGGTGTTGCCGGTGTGGCTTATGGCGCTAAAGTTGTGCCTGTACGTGTACTTGGTAAGTGTGGTGGTTTAACGTCAGACATTGCTGATGGCATTATCTGGGCATCTGGCGGAAGTGTATCGGGCATTCCTGCCAACTCAAACCCTGCTGATGTAATTAACATGAGCTTAGGTGGCAGCGGCTCGTGTAGCTCTACCACACAAAACGCAATTAACACAGCACGCAGCAACGGTGCAGTCGTGGTTATTGCTGCCGGTAATGATAACGATAACTCAGCAAACTATAATCCAGGTAACTGTAGTGGCGTTGTCAATGTTGCCTCTGTTGGACGTAACGGCGGACGAGCATATTATTCAAACTACGGTAGCAATATTGATGTTGCAGCGCCGGGCGGCGCACAAAGCTTTGCAAACGACTCTGAAGGCGTTTTATCAACTTATAACTCAGGCTCGTCTACACCTTCAAGCGATAACTATGCGTTCTCTCAAGGTACATCAATGGCGGCGCCTCATGTTGCCGGTGTTGCAGCCCTGATAAAGCAAGCTAAACCAAATGCTACCCCAGATGAAATAGAAAGCATTTTAAAATCGACCACCCGCTCATTCCCAGCAACGTGTACAAGTTGTGGTACAGGTATTGTTGATGCAGCCGCCGCTGTAGCCGCAGCAAGTGGCGGTACAACACCTCCTACCGGTGGCGATAGCGAACTGACAGATGGCGAAGCTAAAACAGGCTTAAGCGGCGCTGCAAGTTCACAAGCGTATTACACGATGACTGTGCCAAGTGGTGCAACGAATGTTACATTCACAATGAGTGGCGGTAGCGGCGATGCAGATTTATACGTACGCGCAGGCAGCCAACCAACTACCTCAAGCTACGATTGTCGTCCGTACAAAGGCGGTAATAGTGAGGAGTGTTCTATTGATAACCCAACAGCTGGTACATACCATGTAATGCTTCGTGGCTACTCGGCTTATTCTGGCGTTAGTTTAGTGGGTAATATTACAGGTGGTTCTACAGGTGGCGGTTCAACTGCACCAGAAGCCGGTGGCGGCACGGTCAGCGATGTAACGGCTACAACAGGTAACTGGAAGCACTACACTTTAGATGTGCCAGCAGGAATGAGCACATTTACAGTCACCACCTCAGGTGGTACAGGTGATGCCGACTTATTTGTTAAGTTTGGCAGCCAACCTACCGCATCTAGCTACGATTGTCGTCCTTATAAAAACGGCAACGCAGAAACATGTACGTTTAGCAATCCGCAAGCGGGTACGTGGCATTTAAGCGTTAACGCTTACAGAACCTTTTCGGGTTTAACATTAAGTGGCCAATACCAGCCATAATTAAAAAGGCCCTAAGTGCATGCACTTAGGGCTTTAATAATGCGATTATAGTTTTTCTAACACAGACTCAGCACGGCTTACTGAAAACTCTTTGTCTTTTTCTACAAACAGCCCTGTTACTACATTATCGTCGACTATCATTGCATAGCGCGTAGAGCGTGTTCCACCAAAACTGCCGGTGTCTTTATCAAGCCCTAACGCTTTAGTAAAACTGCCATCGCCATCTGCTAACATATCGATTTGTTGGGCATTTTGAGATTCTCCCCACGCTTTCATTACAAAAGCATCGTTAACCGATACACAGTAAATTGCCGCAATACCTTTCGCTTTAATTTTATCACTAAGGGTTATAAATTCAGGTAAATGCGCATTTGAACAGGTAGGCGTAAATGCACCCGGTACAGCAAAAAGCACAACCTTTTTACCATTAAAAAGCTCAGCGTTAGTATGAGTTTGCATGCCTTCGTCTGTTAGCTGCGTTAATGTAACTGCGGGTAACGTTTGACCTTGTTCAATCATGATAAATCCTTAAAGCATTTGATTAATGAGCCTACAGTATAACGCTAATTACCTTTGTGTTAGCAGGTATTTACAAGCCAAGGTTTACTTTTATGGTTTGCATTTGCTGTTGTAACTGGCTATGAATATCGTCAACAAGTAAGCTTGATTCGCTTACTTGGCCTTTCATACTTTGCATTGACTGGCTAAAGTTATCTAGCAAATTACTTTGCTGTTTAGCCAGCTCCATGGCCTCAAATGCCACTTTGTTGGCTTGCTGAGCGTTATCGGCCACGCCCTCTGAGTTTACTTTTAGCTCTTGCGCGTTTTGTGTTTGCGACTGCGCGCCATCTGCTAAGGCCGCAATTTGTGTAGATACTGTGCCCGACTTTTCGCTCAGTAGTGTGAGCTGCTCATTAATATCGCTCAATGAGCCTTGAGTTTGGCGGGCAAGCTGGCGTACTTCATCAGCTACAACAGCAAAGCCTCGGCCATGCTCGCCAGCACGTGCTGATTCAATTGCTGCATTTAACGCTAGTAGGTTTGTTTGATCGGCAATATTGCGGATCACTTCAATAATTTGCCCAACGCCTTCAACCCCCGCAAGCAGCTCTTGTAGGTTTTGCATACTTTGCTCAACCCGTGTTTGCGTGTCTGAACTGGCACTTAGCATGCTTTGTGCAAAGCCTAAACTTTGCTCCATTGCACTAAAAGTGTGTTGAGCGTTATCAGCCACTTGGGCATTAATATTATTTACCTGCTCGCCAATTTGTTGAATATCAGCAAGCAAATGTTGGTTTTGCTCCACTTGCCCATGACTTGTAGACGCTTTTTGACTAATAGTTTGCAAATGCTCACTCATTTGCTGCATAAAATCATTTACCACTTTTAGCATTTGGGCACGCTCTTGCGCCTCTTTGCGCTGTCGTTCAATTAATAAATTAAAGTAACTGGCTATTTCGCCAACCTCTGTTTTTGGGTTCTTACTTTCAATGTTTTTAAGCTCGTTACTTTCAATTAAAAAGGCAAACCCGTCTCTGAGCTGCCTTAATGGGTTGAGCACTTGGTTACGCTGCACAATATAAACCCCTGCGGCTAGCATCACCAAAGCGCCAATAGCAAAGCAAAATACCCAAAATACGTTTTCTTTAAGCGCCCCTTGTGCGTGTTTTAGTTGCTGCTCTGCATTAATAACGGTTTTAGAGAGCAAGCTAATTTGCTCACGCAATTCATTGGTGCCCGCTTCTCGTTGCTGGGCTTGCGCTAATGTACTGGCTAAATCACGGGGGTAGCGGTTAGGCCAGCTGGTAATTTCAGATTTTATTTCATCGGCCAAATCTTCAGCTTCTTCGTCAAAAAATAAAGCATCTTCGTCAACTTCGCTCATAACACCTAAATTAGGGAGTTGCTCTATTTTGGCTGCTAACCCATTTAAATTAGCAATACTTTGCTGCAAACTTTGTTCAGTATTGTTGTCGTAACTTACGATTAGTTGATAAGTAAATAAGGCAAGGTTGGTCACCTCATTATAGTAATCTGCGCCCAGTGTGTAATAAGCTTGCGCATCGCTATTTTGATTAGGGGATTTTTTTGCATAACCAATCAGTAACGAGGCTGAGCCGGCCATTTGGCGAATTGCATTATCAAGTAACGCCGTTTCGTTGCCCGACAATTTACCCAGCGCTCTGTACTTACCTTTAATATCGGTATCTAACGTACTGAGCTGCTCATTTAATTGCTCGGCAAGTACCGAGGGGAGTACTGTGAGTTGCTGTGTTTTTACTTGCTCAATTAGGGCTGATGATTGATTTAAGTATTGGCTATCACCTTGTTCTAGATAACTGCCTAAGTCACCGGCTAAATCCACTAAAATAGTGTTTTTTAATTTACTGTATGCGCTGTCTTGTTGCTCAAGCTTAAGTAAAGTTTGGCTTGCCCAAAATAGTGTGATGGCTAATAAAATACTTGCCAATGTTAACAGTATGGCTAACAGCCGAGTAAAAGATGATACGCGCATAAATAACAACCCCTATTGTTTAAGCGCGTAGACTATTAACTATTTATGACAATTTTATGTAACTCAGGGAAAACACGTATATTTGCCCCAAATATACGAGTAAAGGCTTAGCGAATGCAGCGCCTTTATTAAACCAACCGACTTAAATTTATATACTATTAAAGATAAGAAACGCAGGTTAATTACAAGGTGAGAGTTTCATCACTTGGGTGGGTAAATTAAAATAGGCTTAATACAGCTATCACCATTACTAAAGCGCAGCGTATTAGCTAACGCCAGGCACAAAAAAACCGCGACCAGCGCGGTTTTTATTTTATTGTGTTAATTAAAGGCCAGCACGGTCTTTAATTACAGCAATTAACGGTGAGCCACCGTGGCCATTGCCTTCGGCCCATGCTATATCAGCGCCATCAGACAGTGCGCTTTTTGATAAGTTTTTAACTATGTACTCGCCCGAGTCAACAGCGTTACTAACTACAGCATGGCGAAGTAAATTATTACCATTACATTGAATAGCATCGTAAATATTGCGAATTTTTACACGTGAGCTTTTTAGTTTACTACGTAAACGGTTTTTATCATCAGCTGTGATATATTCACAAATAGATACTGCTAATTGATCATTGGCTTTAGCAGGCACGGTATACATTAACGAACCAGCAGCAACGGCTGTAATAACAATTAGCTTTGACAATTTAAACATGAAACACCCTTTATGGTACTTTTTACCTATATTGATTGTCTAATATTGTACCAACCTGCTGTAAGTTTCGCAATAATGTTAATCTTTTTTATATAAAGTTACGAATTTATAACTATATTGATTCTTTTCATCGGGTTTATTTGCCTGTTCGTCGACGTTTTCCCACGTTGCTACCGCTTGGTAATCTGGAAACTGCGTATCCCCTTCAACCTCTAAATCTATAAAGGTTAAATATAAACGATCGGCACTTGGTAAAAACTGCTGATAAATATTACCACCGCCAATTATCATCACCTCTTCTTCGGCTTTAACCAGCTCTAGCGCAGCCTCTGGGGTGGTGACCGTCTCAATACCTTGAGCGCTATACTGGCTATTACGGGTAATAATTATGTTGCGACGCCCAGGTAAAGGGCGACCTATCGATTCAAATGTTTTACGCCCCATAACGACAGGTTTGCCTGTTGTTACCTTTTTAAAATGCTGTAGATCGGCGGGTAAATGCCACGGCATTTTATTATCAAGACCAATTACACGGTTGTTTGCCATTGCGGCGATCATTGAAATTATCACATCAAATACCTAGTACTTTATTCTTAAAAAATAAAAAAGGAGCTTATGCTCCTTTTTAAAATATGTTTTTTATTAACGCTCGTAGACCACTTCTACATCGTAGTCGTCTTCATCCCAGTCGTCCCAATCATCATCATCGCCTTTGGTTGCTTTTTGATGGTAGGTATCCCACTTGAACTCAACTTCTTCGTCTTCAATCTCAACGAACTTCTCTTTAGGCATGCTATCAAGTAATGCCATAATATCGTGAATTAATGGCTGAGTATTAAGCTTATTGACTGCTGAAATACGGTAAACGTTTTCTTCTTCACCTAGCTCTTGCGCAATTTGCTCACACAAAGCTTGCGCTTCATCTTCTGGTAATAAGTCTATTTTATTAAACACTAACCAGCGTGGCTTTTCAGCAAGCTTAGGGCTGTATTGGTGTAACTCGTTAATAATGGCAAATGCATTATCAACAGGGTTTGAACCATCAACAGGCATAACATCAATCACGTGTAACAATACACGACAACGCTCTAAATGCTTCAAAAAGCGAATACCTAGGCCAGCACCGTCTGAGGCACCTTCAATTAAGCCCGGAATATCGGCTATTACAAAGGATTTGTTAGCCTCTGGGCGCACAACCCCTAAATTAGGAATTAGCGTGGTAAACGGGTAATCAGCTACTTTTGGCTTTGCTGCCGATACACTGCGAATAAACGTTGATTTACCTGCATTTGGCAACCCTAATAGGCCTACATCGGCAAGTAGCATAAGCTCTAATTTAAGGTTACGAACTTCGCCTGGAGTACCTAAAGTTTTTTGACGTGGAGCACGGTTAGTACTTGATTTAAAACGTGCATTCCCCAAGCCATGGAAACCACCTTTTGCAACCACAATTTTTTGACCATGCTGCGTTAAATCGCCTAACGCCTCTTGAGTGTCAACGTCGGTAATACGTGTACCAACAGGTACTTTTACTACCAAGTCTTCGCCCTTTTTACCTGTACAGTTACGGCTTTGACCATTAGTACCACGCTCTGCACGGTGAAAACGCTCAAACTGGTAATCAATTAGGGTATTTAAGTTTTCATCAGCTTGTAGATAAACACTACCACCGTCTCCACCGTCACCGCCGTCCGGGCCACCGTCTGGTACATATTTTTCTCGACGGAAAGACACGACACCGCTGCCGCCGTCACCAGCTTCTGCGCGAATTTCTACTTCATCTACAAACTTCATGATTACTCACTTTAGGGATTGGCTTTAATTTAACTATTATATACCCAAGCCAACGTAAATGCAGGCTTGGGTATATATTTGACGTTTCTGAAAACAAAAAACCCCGCAAAGGCGGGGTTTTTTACTACCTTACTGATTACTCAGCTACGATAGTTACGTATTTACGGTTTAAAGGACCTTTTTGTTCAAATTGAACTTTACCATCTGCTTTTGCGAAGATAGTGTGGTCTTTACCGATACCTACGTTTGCGCCAGCGTGGAAACGAGTACCACGTTGACGAACAATGATGCTACCCGCTAGAACTGATTCGCCACCAAAACGCTTAACACCTAGGCGTTTGCTTTCTGAATCGCGACCGTTACGAGTACTACCAGCTGCTTTTTTATGTGCCATTTCTAAGTACCTCTAATTAAGCGCTAATGCCAGTGATTTTAACTTCAGTGAACCATTGACGATGGCCCATTTGCTTACGAGAATGCTTACGGCGTCTAAATTTAACAACCTTAATCTTCTCACCGCGACCATGTGAAACAACCTCAGCTGTTACTTTACCACCGTTTACGAACGGTACACCGATCTCGATTTTCTCACCATCAGCAACTAAAAGTACTGAATCAAATTCAACTGCTGCACCAGTTTCAACGTCTAATTTTTCAAGACGAATCGTTTGACCTTCAGTCACACGATGCTGTTTACCACCACTTTGGAAAACCGCGTACATAATTAACTCCGTCTGTGCGCCCTCAAATCGACGCAACTAAAATATTCTTCGATAGGGCGCGAAGTTTACGCTAATGCATAAAAACTAGCAAGCCTATTTTGTAATTAAAATGAATAAAAAGTAGCTGCATTGAGAGCAATTCAATATTTCCCCTATTTTATATTAAATTGCCCTGTTGCCAAGCGCTTTTTAGCGCAAAGACAAAATAAATTTACGTGTCGCTATGCCTACTCCAGAACCCATTGACTGCGCAATAAATAGTCGCGCTTTGAGTGTGAAATATACAATTAAATACCCTAATTAAGCGCTAATTAAGGTTTTTAACTCGGTTTTTTTAATGAATCGTCACAAAATATCGAGCTAGTGCTTTTTTTGTTGTACAATCGGCGCCGTTCACACATAAAAATTGGCTCGGAGATCAATGGATATAAAAGCTATCCAGGCGTTAATCGAAAGCGATATGAATGACGTCAATCAACTTATACACGCGCAAATGCGCTCAGATGTGGCGTTAGTCAATCAACTTGGTTTGTACATCGTTAACAGCGGCGGCAAACGCGTACGCCCGATGCTGGCAATATTGGCAGCAAGAGCTTTGGGTTACCAAGGTAAAGATCACATTACTTTGGCAACGATTGTTGAATTTATTCATACTGCAACACTATTACATGATGATGTTGTTGATGAATCTAACCTGCGCCGTGGTACACCAACTGCAAATGCCGAGTTTGGTAATGCTGCCAGCGTGCTGGTTGGGGATTTTATTTACACCCGCTCGTTTCAACTTATGGTGGGGCTGGGAAAAATGCAAATTATGCAAGTGCTTGCTGATGCCACCAACGTGATTGCTGAGGGCGAAGTATTGCAACTTATGAATTGCAACGACCCTAATACCACCGAAGCAAGTTACATGCAGGTTATTTACTCTAAAACGGCTAAATTATTTGAAGCCGCTACAGGGCTTGCGGCTATTATTACCGAGCAAGATAACAGTGTGTTAGATGCGCTTAATTTATATGGTATGCACTTAGGTACTGCTTTTCAGTTAGTTGATGACGTGCTTGATTACAACGCAGACGCTGACCAATTAGGTAAAAATATTGGTGATGATTTAGCAGAAGGTAAGCCAACCTTACCGCTAATATATGCGATGAAGCACGGCAGTGATCAGCAAAGAGCCCTTATTCGTGATGCCATTGAGCATTGCAATGGTATGGATAACCTTGAGGCTATTTTAACGGCACTTAAACAAACCAACGCACTTGAATTTACAATGCAAAAGGCGCAGCAAGAAGCAGACAAGGCCATTGCCTGTTTAGACTTTTTAGCAGAGTCGCAGTACAAGCAAGCGTTAATCAGCTTAGCGCGTATAGCTGTAGAGCGAGATCACTAACTTTGCAGCCTCCCTTAATTAGTATTTAAGGGCCATAATTTTCGAGCAATAAAAAAGCCTGCATAAGCAGGCTTTTTTGTGCATAACTTGGCTATTATGCCATGAAATCAACACCTTCTTTGATGTCTTTTTTCAGAGTTTCAAGCATGTCGTTTTTAGCTTTTTCTTCAAATGCGCTTAGCTCGCCGTAAGAAAGAATTTCTTCTACGCCGTTTGTGCCTAAACGTACTGGGTGAGCAAAGTACTCTGCATCGCCATTTTCAACAGCAACGTATGCGTAATCTACTACGTCTTCACCTTGTAGGCCTTTAACTAAAGACATACAAAAACGTGCTGCAGCAGCACCCATAGATAATGTAGCTGAACCACCGCCCGCTTTAGCATTTACTACTTCAGTACCTGCATTTTGGATACGTGGAGTAAGTGTAGCTACTTCTTCTTCAGTGAAGCTTACGCCTTCAACTTGAGAAAGTAGAGGCAGAATGGTTGTGCCAGAGTGGCCACCAATTACTGGTACTTTAACGGTTGCTACGTCTACGCCTTTAAGCTCAGCAACAAATGCTTCTGAACGAATTACGTCAAGCGTAGTGATACCAAATACGCGCTTAGCGTCGTAAGTACCTGCTTTTTTGAATACTTCAGCAACAATTGGCACAGTGCCGTTTACTGGGTTAGTGATAACACCCACTAACGCTTTAGGACAGCTAGCGACAATGCCTTCTGCTAATGTTTTGATGATACCTGCGTTTACGTTAAATAAATCCGCACGATCCATACCTGGTTTACGTGGCATACCCGCTGGGATAAGTACGATATCACACCCTTCAAGCGCTTTATTTAAATCGTCTGCGCCAAAACCTGCCACTTTAACATCTGTAGGGATGTGAGATAGGTCAACCGCAACACCTGGTACAACTGGTGCAACATCGTAAAGTGATAATTCAGAACCAGCTGGTAAGCCTGTTTTTAATAATAAAGACAACGCTTGACCGATACCGCCTGCAGCACCTAATACAGCAACTTTCATTGGAATTCTCCGTAATTTGAGGTAGGAAATATTTGTGGCTCTTAAGATAATGAAATTAGCGACTAAAAACAAATTTATCCTGCTTATTTCAGGTATATTTTCGACCATAGTTGTAAACTTTGTTGGTTTATCGCAGCAAACTGGCAAGTTAACTAAACAACTGCTGCATAATTATTCATTTTTGTGTAGAATTTGCATTATAAATAACAAAAATGAATAAAGACTATGCAACCACAAGACAAACAAGAAGCGCTGGTAAAAGCGTTTAAAGCACTTTTAAAAGAAGAGAACTTTGGCTCGCAAGGCGAAATAGTCGAAGCATTAAAAGAGCAAGGCTTTGACAATATAAGCCAAAGTAAGGTGTCGCGCATGCTTAGCAAGTTTGGCGCTGTGCGTACCCGTAATGCTAAACAAGAAATGGTTTATTGCCTACCCGCAGAAATGGGCGTACCGACTGCTAAAAGCCCACTACGCCAGCTTGTTATTGATATTATGCATAACGAAATGATGATTATTATAACCACCAGCCCAGGGGCTGCGCAGCTAATTGCTCGCTTATTAGACTCATTAGGCAAAGCGGATGGTGTATTGGGCACAATTGCCGGAGATGACACTATTTTTATTGCGCCAGCAAAAATATCTGAAATAGACATTACACTAGAGCGCGTACGTATTTTATTTGATACGGTTTAAAGCTGTTTTAAAAAACTAACTGACGGCGCAAAAAACGCTGAGCCCATATCGGCTTGAGTAAAATCAAGCCAGTGGTCGTAAAACTCCCCTTTTCCTATGCGGCTGTTAAGTACCTTTTCAAACGCATTCCCCGATGCTGAGCATGTAATACTTAGCATGCCTTGCTCGTAAACATCGCCATACGGCATGCTTTGGTTAAGCAGTATTGCTTGGCCGCTCTCATCTTTAAGCTCACTTCTAGTCGCGTGGCTAGTATCTAGCTTAGGCTCAATTAAAGTGTTATCTAAACGCGTGCGCCCCATAATATGCTCTTGCTCGCTTAGTGATAAATGCTGCCATACGCTCAGGTCATGTTTATAACGCTGTACATGAATATAGCTGCCTTGGTGTTCAAAGCTGTCGGGGTTATTAACCAGTGCCGTGATTCGTTTTTGGCGTCCATGTGGGGTGTCGCCTGCATAAATAAAGCCGTTAAAGTCTCGCCCATCTAAAAACCTAAAATTGCGAATTTGTTCAACCAGCTCTACATCGGGCGAAAACAACTTTAATATTTGCAATGCAAAAAGGTGATTAACATCTTCTCGGTCTGAGCGAATTTGTATGAATAAATCACATGGCTGTACGCGCATAACAAAATCACTGTGATTTATATTAGGAAAGCTTTGCAGCTCGCTTGGGATATATTCAGGTAGTATATGCGGCCAATATTGCGCGCCTATAGCCACCATGCAAGAGAGCATGGCTTCGGAGAACTGATCACTAAACTCTTCTTCAATTGCGCTTACGCGCTTAAGCTTTGCACGCAATGACTCGTCTTGACCATCAAATACATTAAAAAATAAATGCAAACCGTGTAAGTTTGCTTCAGCACAAATCCCAGATTGCGCTTGCGTCATTGTTATTCCTTAGCTTTATAAAACACAGCGAATAACACATTTGTTATGATTCGAAAAAATTCACCGTGTGAGGTTTTATTTTTATTATAACCTGCTCATTTATTTCAAATGACTGGCCATATTGTGCGGCAACTTCAATCTCTTGCTCTGCAATTACAACAGTGTAAACATAAGCCGAGCCTATAAACCGACGGCTTAAAATGCTCACACCTTGAGGGTTATCGGCCTGCGTATTTTGCGCAAGCTCAATATGGTGTGGACGAATATACACCTGCCCTTTTATTGCACTGTGCGTATGCTCATGCTGCGATTGCACAACACCAAAAGGCGTTGTGTATTCAGTTGCCGTTAACACTTCTGCGCCTAAGTATATGCCCTGACCCAGAAACTCTGCAACCTCCTTTGTCTTTGGCACGGCAAAAAGCTGCTCTGGTGTACCTTGTTGGGCTATTTTTCCTTGATGCATAATGGCTAGCGTGTCTGAAAACGCAAAGGCTTCTTCTTTTGAGTGGCTAACAAATACCGCAGAAACCTGCTGCGCTTTAATAATGCGCCTAATATCAGCAATTAACTCAAAACGTACTTGTGTGTCTATGTTCGAAAAAGGCTCATCAAGAAGCAATAAACTAGGCTTATAAGCCAAAGCCCGCGCAATAGCCACGCGTTGCTGCTGGCCACCCGAGAGCTGATGAGGGTAGCGTTTTGCACACCCCGTTAAATGCACTAGCTCTAGCATTTCCTCTACCCGTTGCTGTTTTTGCGCTTTGCTTACTTTACCCAGCCCAAACGCAATATTATCGGCCACACTGAGGTGCGGAAACAAGGCATAATCTTGAAACATCATCCCTATATTACGATGCTCTGGTGATACAAATGTATGCTTATCGCTTACACATTTGCCATCTATAAATACGCTACCTTCATTTATTTCAATAAGGCCAGCAATTGCTTTTAAGGTGGTTGTTTTACCGCAGCCGCTGGCCCCGAGCAAACACACAATTTCGTCTTGACCCACCGTTAAATCTAAATTGTGTAGCACGTGCGTGCCACTGTAGTGATAACCCACACCTTGTAAATTTAAACGGCTCATTTAACTGCGTTGCTCCATAGAACGATTAATAAAATACAAGGGGATCAACCCAACCAAAACAATAAATAAAGCGGAAATAGAAGCAAGCTCAAGCTGCTCATCGCTCACATATTGAAATACATGTGTGGCTAAACTTTCAAAGTCAAAAGGCCTTAATAGTAATGCGGCTGGCAGCTCTTTCATACATTCAATAAATACAAGCAATGCAGCTGTTAAAAGACCTCTACGTAATAAAGGAAGGTGCACTAAGCGCAGTGTTTGCCCTTGGCTTTTACCCATAGATTGGCTAGCCATATCCAGTGATGGACTAATACGTACAAAGCTCGATTCTATAGCACCGTGCGCAATGGCATAAAAGCGCACTAAGTAAGCCAGTATAATAGTGACAATGCTGCCGGTTAGTAATAAGCCTATATCTAGGTTGTAGCTCTCAAGGGCTATATTTATTGAGTTTTCTAATGCGCTAAGCGGTAATAACACAGCAATAGCCAGTACCGTACCTGGCAGTGCATAGCCGGTGCTCGCTAAGCGACCAGGTATTAAAGAATAGCCTTGCTTTGCCACACGGTGATAAAAAACGATTAGTGTAGCGAGTACTATGCTGATTACGCTTACAGTAATAGCTACTTTTAAACTTTGCCACGCGTAACTAAAAAATGCCGTGTTCCACGCTTTATCAAAGTAAGTTATTGCATAATTTAGCAATACCAACATAGGTATAATAAAAGCAATGAGCAAAATAACACTGCAAAATGACGTAGCCAGCCATGCTTGTTTACCTTTAAGTTTGTATAACGACTCGCTATTAACACCTGATTGACGCTCAAACACGGCTTGGTTACGCCGACTAAAGCGCTCCGCCATTAAAGCTAAAAACAGCAGTAACAGCATAACGCCCGATATTTTCGCTGCAGCCGTGAGTGAGTAATAACCAAACCATGTATCGTACACTGCGGTGGTTAAAGTGCTCACTGCAAAGTAACTTACCGTTGCATAGTCGGCCATGGTTTCCATGCTTATGAGCGCAAGGGCTGCCACAATTGAGCCACGAGAAAGCACTATACTTACCTTAAAAAAGCTTTGCCAAGGCGATAAACCCATTAATTGACTAGCTTGCACTAGCTTAAATGACTGCTCTCGCAGTGCGGTTTTAAAAATTAAAAATAAATACGGATACAGCACAAGTGCAATCATTACAATAGCGCCGGGCAAAGTGCGAATATCAAAAAACCAATAATCCGTTGGCGAGTGCCAATCAAACCAGTCTCTTAGGGCTATTTGCACAGGGCCAGCGTAATCTAGCAAATCGGTATACACATAAGCTATTAAATAGGTAGGCATTGCAAGGGGCAGCATAAGCGCCCATTCAAATTGCTTTTTTCCGGGGAAGGAGCAATACGCACTGAGCCAGCCAAGCGGTAGCGCAATTGCACAGCTAAGCAGGCATACGCCAAAAATAAGCAGTACGGTGTTAGTAATATAATCCCACAGCACGGTATCCCACAGATGAGAAAATACCTCTGAGTCGCCTTGTAAAGATTCATATATCAGAAAAAACAGCGGGGCCGACAATAAAAGCCCTGTCGACCAAGCAAAGAGCTGCCATTTAGACAGCTTAAATATAAAATTCATTAAAGGTCGAACTTCACCTCATCTATTAGCTTAAGGGCTAACGGACGATATTTACTGATCTCATCAAGTGCTAGGCCGTCTTCTTTAAAGCTTCCCCAAGAGGCCACTAAACTTGATAGCTCAACGCCTTGCTTAACCGGGTACTCCATATTTACTGAGGCATACATATTTTGTGCTTGGGTTTCGCTCATAAACTCAATAAGCTTAAGGGCATTATCAGGATTTTTTGCATATTTAGTAATGACAGCACCCGAAACATTTATGTGTGAGCCGCGATTTTGCTGATTAGGAAAATTAATATAAACAGACTCAGCCCACGCTTTTTGCTCGTCGTCTTGAAGCATTTTGCCAAGGTAGTAACTATTACCTAAAGCAAGATTACACAAACCTTCTTTTACCGCTTTTACCTGCGCGCGATCGTTCCCTTGTGGCTTACGTGCTAAATTAGCTTTAACACCTTCTAACCATGTTTTAGTTTTTTCCTCACCGTGATGAGCAATCATCGAAGCAACTAAGCCAAGGTTATAAGGATGCTTGCCAGAGCGTGTACAAATTTGTCCTTTGTACTGTGGGTTAGCCAAATCTTCGTAGGTGAGTTCAGGTAATGCACCTAGGCGCTCTTTTGATGAATACACATTGCGAACCCGCTTAGTTAATGCCACCCACTGCCCGTCGCTATCTCTATACGACGCAGGAATATTGTTTTTAATGCGATCACTTTTAATACTTTGCGTTAAATTTAGATCTTCTAGCTGAATAAGTGAACTAAAATTAGATGTTAATACTAAATCGGCTTTACTGTGTTTTCCTTCACGCTTAACACGCTCTATTAACCCTTTTTTTGCAAAAACCACATTCGTTTTAATGCCTGTTTGCTTAGTGAAGTCGGTTAAAATAGGTTGAATTAAAAACGGTTGACGAAAAGAGTAAATATTAACAACATCGCTCGCAAACGCAGGCGAAGCGCTAATAATACAAGTAAGTATAGCCAGTGCAGTTCTCATATCAATTTACCTAAATAGTAATTATTTACAGGGGATGTTATCGTGATAAGTGAAAATATACACTCTTTACATAAATGTAAATAAGTAATTAATGACCAAAAAGGAAATACCGCGTAAGACATTTCTTACAGAGATGACAGCTAATGAGTAAAAAAACCTATAACAACCCAGCGAAACCAACATAAATCATTGTTTTTATTCAATTTATTATAAACACTCATTTTTTATAAGTAAATCTATAGCCGTTTTAACCTATTTTAGTTGCACCAGCACGCTACAATTACTACATCAACCAAGCAGTGATGCTTATCGAGTAAAAGGAAATGGACTGCTTACTCGAACAACCAATGATTAGGTTACTACGGACAACACGGAAATTAGGACAGGCTCAGGATGAGTATCGCAATGGATTGTTGCACAAAGGAACGTATCAGGACGATACAGCAAGGATAACAACAGCGGATAGTTGTTT
The DNA here is from genome assembly GCF_024518735.1 of Pseudoalteromonas agarivorans. Lineage (NCBI taxonomy): Bacteria > Pseudomonadati > Pseudomonadota > Gammaproteobacteria > Alteromonadales > Pseudoalteromonadaceae > Pseudoalteromonas > Pseudoalteromonas agarivorans. Next base: position 150,836 of record NZ_JANIGJ010000007.1, on the reverse strand, counting down.
AACAGGATGTGATAGGAATTGAATGGACAGGCCCTTGAGGCAACACAATGGAATTGTAAATTAATGGACTGCACTAGGAGGTGCCAAAAGGAATAGGTAATAGTTTTTACCACTACAGGATGTACAGGGATTTAAAGGAGATAGGCCCGGATAGCCTAAATTACATAGAACTAAAAAGTAATATCGTAATCACATGGATAAGTAAAAATTGGAGTTGATTAAGTTCAATTGCAGGATGCAAAATTAGAAGATTCCGCAAGCGCGCCTAGAGATAGAGCGCGCTTTTCTTTGCCTAAAATTAAGTTACTGTGGCCTGCCCTTATTTCGCTTACCAAGTAAGTACGCATCACGAAATTTTATAAAGTGCTGTTCAAGCTTTAAGGCGGCATCTTGCTCACCTGCGAGCGCTAACACCATAATGCCTACCTCAGCAGTGCCTAACTGATATGCGTGAGGTGCAACGCGTAAACGGTAATCTGATAGTTTATCTGCGGTGATCGACAACACCGGTAGATTATCTAGGTACGGGCTTTTGCGGATCATTTTTTTAGCTTCGCGCCAGGTGCCATCTAAAAATATAAATAATGGCTTTTTGCCAGGCTCAATGTTTACTTCGGTGGTTGCCCTGCCCGGCTCTACATCTTCAGCTGGAAATATCACCATAGGTTGATAATCAGCGTTGTTTAATAAAGCTAACAGCTCAGCGCTTGGCTCTGTTCTGTCCCATCTAAATGCATAGTTGTCAGGGACTATTTCAGCAATTAAACGCCCTGTGTTTGACGGTTTAAAGCTTTCATTATGATACATTAATAAACACACGCCAGCATCGCACAGCGCTTGTTCTACCCCCTCACATATACAGTAATGCTTAGCAATTAAACACTGCTCACAGCGATCCATTTTGCCGCCACGGGCATTAAATTCGCGGCGCGATTCGCTAATTTGCTGAGCACGTAAAACTAATACTGAGTTATGTTGGGGATTTTTCAAGAGGGCTATTACCTAAAATTTGTTCGGCGCGTATTGTAGCTAAAATAAAAGGGAATAGATATCAGCTATCAGCTATCAGCTATCAGCTATCAGCTATCAGCTATCAGCTATCAGCTATCAGCTATCAGCTATCAGCTCAAAATAAAAAACGATACCAACAAAAGCTAGTTTTGTTTTATTTTTTTAATTGGCGGCTATAAAAACAAAAACCCAGCAAAAGCTGGGTTTTTAAAGGCTAAATTAAAAAGTTAAATTACTTCTTCTTTTTAACTGCTTTTTTGTTTGGTAAATCAGTGATTGAACCTTCAAATACTTCAGCTGCAAGGCCGATAGATTCGTTCAATGTAGGGTGAGCATGAATTGTTAATGCGATATCTTCGCCATCAGCACCCATTTCAATACCTAGGCCGATTTCGCCAAGCATTTCGCCTGCGTTAATACCAACCATAGCACCACCAATGATACGACCACTGTCTTTATCAAAGATTAGTTTAGTTTGACCTTCTGTACGAGCAGATGCAATTGCACGACCTGAAGCAGCCCACGGGAATACCGCAGTTTCAATGCTTAAGCCTTGCTCTTTTGCTTCTTTCTCAGTAACACCTACCCATGCGATTTCTGGGTCAGTGTACGCAATTGAAGGAATACATTTAGGGTCGAAGAAGTGCTTCTGACCAGAGATAACTTCTGCAGCAACATGGCCTTCGTGTACCGCTTTATGCGCAAGCATAGGTTGGCCAACTAAGTCACCAATTGCGAAGATGTGGTTTACGTTAGTACGTAATTGCTTATCAACATTAATAAAGCCACGCTCATCAACGTTTACGCCTGCTTTATCTGCATCTAAAAGCTTACCATTTGGCGTACGGCCAACAGCTACAAGTACTTTGTCATAACGTACGGCATCAGCTGGAGCGTTTTTGCCTTCAAATGATACGTATAAGCCATCATCTTTCGCTTCAACGCCAACAACTTTAGTTGAAAGCATAACGTTGAACTTGTCTTTAACGTAGCGAGAGTAAATTTTAATTACGTCTTTATCAGCAGCTGGTACTAGTTGGTCTGCAAATTCTACAACATCAACTGTAGAACCTAATGAGCGGTAAACTGTGCCCATTTCAAGGCCGATAATACCACCACCTAATACAAGTAGTTTTTCTGGTACATCTTTAAGCTCTAGTGCGCCAGTTGAATCAATTACACGGTCATCTTCTGGGATGAAAGGTAAGTTAACTGGTTGAGAACCTGCAGCAATAATTGCATTTTCGAAAGTGATAGTTGTTGTACCGTCAGCACCTTCAACAGCTAAAGTGTTGCTGCCAGTAAATTTACCGTAGCCATTTACTACTTTTACTTTACGCATTTTAGCCATACCGTCGATACCGCCAGTAAGCTTGCTTACTACAGAATCTTTCCAAGAACGGATTTTATCTAAATCAATTTGTGGCGCGCCAAACGAAACACCGTGAGATGACATTTCAGCAGCGTCATCAATCACTTTAGCTACGTGTAAAAGTGCTTTTGAAGGAATACAACCAACATTAAGACATACGCCGCCTAATGTTTCACGCGATTCTACTAATGTAACTTCTAAGCCCAAGTCAGCAGCACGGAAAGCCGCAGAGTAACCACCAGGACCACCGCCTAGTACAACAACTTGAGTTTTTAATTCGTTGCTCATGCTATTACCTTAATTGTTTGAACGGGACACTGCCCTAAAATTTAACTGCCATGTTTCTGCATGGGCAGAAAATCAGAGCAATTCACAAATAGTGCAAAGATTGTATCATTGCATATAGTAAAAATCCCAGCTAAAAACAACTGGCTGGGATTTGATTTTGTTCATATTGTAGCGATTACATCACTAATTGACGTATGTCGCTCATGTAGCTAGCAAGCGTTGCGGTAAAGCGTGCAGCTAGAGCACCGTCAATCACACGGTGATCGTACGACATAGAAAGCGGAACCATTAATTTTGGTTCAAAGTCTTTACCATTCCACTTAGGTTTCATTTCAGATTTAGACACACCTAAAATAGCCACCTCTGGTGCATTAACAATCGGCGTAAATGCCGTACCGCCAATACCGCCTAAGCTTGAAATAGTAAAACAGCCGCCTTGCATATCAGATGACGTTAACTTACCTTCACGCGCCTTTTTAGAAATATCCATCAGCTCGCGAGATAGTTCAATAATGCCTTTTTTGTCCACATCTTTAAATACTGGAACAACTAAGCCATTTGGCGTATCTACTGCCACACCAATATTGATGTACTTTTTAAGGATAAGGCTTTCACCGTCTTCAGACAATGACGAGTTAAACGTTGGGAACTCAGCAAGTACTTTAGCTACCGCTTTCATCACAAACACAAGTGGTGTGATTTTAACGCCAAGCTTTTTCTTCTCGCTTAACACGTTTTGTTCTTTACGGAACACTTCAAGGCTGGTGATATCAGCTTCGTCAAACTGTGTAACATGTGGGATTTGCACCCAGTTACGGTGTAGGTTTTTACCCGACAGCTTTTGAATACGCGATAGTTTTTTCTCTTCAATTTCGCCAAATTTAGCAAAATCTACTTTCGGCCACGGAATTAAGCCAAGCTCACCACCGCCCGCATTGCCTTTACCAGCAGGTAATTGGCCTGATTCAACTTGCTTAACTAGGTTTTTAACATAGTTTTGCACGTCTTCTTTAACTACACGGTTTTTACGCCCTGAGCCTTTAACGTTTGCTAAGTTAATACCAAACTCACGCGCTAAGCGGCGAACAACTGGCGATGCATGAGCATATGCGCTGTTGTTTTCAAAACCTTCATCGCTTGCTTTAGCAGCAGGTGCAGCTTGAGCTGGCGCAGACTCGGTTTTTGCTGGTGCAGCCGCTGGCTTTTGCTCAGCCGGGGCTGCTGCTTTTGCTGGCGCACTGCCTGCAACTTCAAAAACAAACACAAGTGAGCCAGTTTTGACTTTATCGCCAGCGGCCACTTTAATTTCTTTAACGGTACCAGCAAACGGGGCTGGTACTTCCATTGCCGCTTTGTCGCCTTCAACGCTTAAGATAGATTGCTCTTCTTCAACCGTATCGCCAACAGCAACCATGATTTCAGTTACTTCAACTTCATCATCGCCAATATCAGGCACGTTTACTTCTTTTGTGCTTGGCTCGGCGCTTTGAGTAGTCTCTGCTGGCGCAGATTCTTGCTTTGGCGCATCTGATGCAGGTGCACTTGAGCCAGCAACTTCAAAAACAAACACTAAAGAGCCTGTTTTTACTTTGTCGCCTTCGGCTACTTTAATTTCTTTTACAGTACCGGCAAAAGGAGCTGGTACTTCCATAGATGCTTTATCGCCTTCAACACTTAAAATTGACTGCTCTTCATCTACGCTGTCACCAACAGCGACCATGATTTCTGTTACTTCAACTTCGTCGTCACCAATATCTGGTACGGTTACTTCTTTAGTTGAAGAACCTGAAGCTTCTGCAGGTGCAGATGCCTCAGTTTTAGCTGGCGCTTCTGGCTCACTTTGTGAACCTAACTCTTCGCCTTCAAAAATCATGATTAACGACCCTGTTGTGACCGTGTCGCCTTCGCTTACTTTAATTTCTTTGACTGTACCTGCTTGCGCAGCAGGTACTTCCATTGATGCTTTATCGCCTTCAACGGTTAGTAGCGATTGATCAACATCTACTTTGTCGCCAACGCTTACTAAGATTTCGGTTACTTCTACGTCATCGCCACCGATATCTGGTACATTAATTTCAATACTCATTGCAAACCTCTTATGCGTACAGTGGATTTAGTTTATTTGTGTCAATGTCGAACTTTTTAATTGCTTCAACAACCACTGACTTTTCAACATCACCACGTTTAGCAAGTTCAGATAACGTAGCAACAACCACGTAGCTTGCATTAACTTCAAAGTGACGACGTAAGTTTTCACGGCTATCAGAGCGTCCGTAACCATCTGTACCAAGCACTTTATAGTTGCTGCTTGGAATAAATGAACGCGCTTGCTCTGCGTAGTTTTTCATGTAGTCGGTCGCAGCAACAGTCACTGAGTCGTTTAATACGCTAGTGATGTATGGCGTTTTTTGCTCGCTTTCTGGGTTAAGCATGTTGAAACGCTCAACGTCTTGACCGTCACGGGTAAGCTCATTGAATGATGTTACTGAGTAAACATCAGAAGCAATACCGTACTCTTCGCTTAAAATAGCTGCAGCTTTGCGCACTTCAGTCATGATAGTACCTGAGCTTAATAGCTGTACGTTGGCTTTTTTACCTTCGTAGCTTTCAAGCTTGTAAATACCTTTACGAATACCTTCTTCAGCGCCTTCTGGCATTGCTGGTTGATGGTAGTTTTCGTTCATAAGCGTTAGGTAGTAGTAAATGTTTTCTTGGTTTTCACCGTACATACGACGAATACCATCTTGAATAATTACCGCTACTTCAAATGCGTACGTTGGGTCGTAAGAAATACAGTTAGGAACCGTATTTGCAAGAATGTGGCTGTGGCCATCTTCGTGCTGCAGACCTTCACCATTTAGTGTAGTACGACCTGCTGTTGCACCTAATAAGAAACCACGTGCTTGTTGGTCACCCGCCATCCATGCCATGTCGCCAACACGTTGGAAACCAAACATAGAGTAGTAAATGTAGAATGGGATCATAGGTAAATCGTTAGTGCTGTAAGATGTTGCAGCAGCTACCCATGACGACATTGCACCTAGCTCGTTAATACCCTCTTGAAGTACTTGGCCTGATGTAGCTTCTTTGTAGTAAGAAACAATATCGCGGTCTTGAGGGGTATAGTTTTGGCCATGTGGATTGTAAATACCGATTTGACGGAATAAACCTTCCATACCAAATGTACGTGCTTCATCAGCAATAATTGGCACAATGTTTTTACCAATGCCTTTGTCTTTTAGCAACACGTTAAGTGCACGTACAAAGCCCATTGTGGTAGAAATATCACGTTTTTGCTCTTCAAGTAGCGGCTTAAACGCGTCTACTTCTGGCAGTTTTAGCTCTTCAGTAAATTTAGGAATACGTGTAGGTGTGTAACCTTTAAGTGCATCACGGCGTGCGTGTAAGTACTTGTATTCTTCTGAACCTTCTTCAAGCGTTAAGTATGGAAGATCTTTAATTTGCTCTTCTGATACTAAATCTTGTAGGCCTAAACGGTCACGTAAGTGTTCAACATGGCTCATGTCCATTTTTTTCACTTGGTGCGCAATGTTTTTACCTTCGGCCGCTTCACCCATGCCGTAACCTTTTACAGTTTTAGCAAGAATCACGGTAGGACGGTCGTTGGTTTGCTCAGCTTTTTTAAATGCAGCATAAAGTTTTGATGGCTCATGACCACCACGCTTAAGCGCAAAAATTTCGTCATCAGTCATATCTGCAACAAGTGCAGCTGTTTCTGGATAACGGCCAAAGAAATGCTCACGTACGTACGCGCCATCTTTAGCTTTATATGTTTGGTAATCACCATCAATTGTTTCGTTCATCAATTGTAGTAATTTACCTGATGTATCTTTAGCTAGCAGAATATCCCACCCGCTGCCCCATACAACTTTAATTACGTTCCAACCAGCGCCTTTAAATAGGCCTTCTAGTTCTTGGATAATTTTACCGTTACCCATTACTGGGCCATCTAAACGCTGTAAGTTACAGTTAATTAGGTAACATAGGTTGTCTAGCTTTTCACGTGCAGCAAAAGAGATTGCGCCGCGTGATTCTGGCTCATCCATTTCACCGTCACCTAAAAACGCGTATACACGTTGGTTTTTAGTGTCTTTTAAGCCACGGCCGTCTAGGTATTTTAAAAAGCGTGCTTGGTAAATAGACGCAATTGGACCTAAGCCCATAGATACCGTTGGGAACTGCCAAAATTCAGGCATTAATTTAGGATGCGGGTATGACGGTAAACCTTTGCCATCTACTTCTTGACGGAAGTTATCAAGCTGTTCAGCCGTAAGACGACCTTCAACAAATGCACGCGCATAAATACCCGGAGAAATATGACCTTGGTAGTAAACTAAGTCACCGCCGTCTACCTCATTTGGCGCTTTGAAAAAGTGGTTAAAACACACTTCATAAAACGCAGCTGATGATTGGTAAGACGCCATATGGCCGCCTAAGTCGAGATCTTTTTTCGATGCACGTAATACAATCATGATTGCATTCCAACGAATAATCGAACGAATACGACGCTCAAGGTTTACATCCCCTGGGTACGCCGGTTCTTGATCTACTGGAATAGTATTAACGTAGTTAGTTGTTGTGCCAGTTGGCATATCAACGCCGTCTAAACGGGCTTGCTCTAACACTTGCTCAAGTAAATACTGAGCTCGTTCAACACCTTCTTCGCGCACAACTGATTCAAGAGCTTGTAACCACTCTTGTGTTTCTAGCGCGTCTACGTCAATTTTATTGACTTCAGACATATGGAGGTTTCCTTATGTTTAAAATACGAATGTTGTTAATTTAATACCACGTATACCTAATTTAGTGTGTTCTAAGTACAGCGTATTAGCTTAATTTTGTTTTGTGCGTCTTAAACTACGTTCAATTCGCGAATGCTCTTTACCCGCTTCAAGTAATGCTTCTTCAATAAAGGCTAAATGGGCATTACTTGCTAAACGGGCTTGTTCTGGATTGCCCTCAATTACGGCATCCATTAATAAGCGCCTGTGCTGGGCTAATTGATTGCTAATATCTGGTTTTTTTAATAAAACCGTTAAGTTTTGCAATACATTTTGCTCCAGTAGCGCTTGCATGCCTCGCACTAAGTGAAGTAAAACCACGTTGTGTGAGGCTTCGGCTACACTAAAGTGAAACGCATTAATTGCTTTGGCTTTTAATTGTAAATCGTTATTAACTTGAGCAATTTTATCAAAGCTTTGTTTAACCTTGGTAAAATCGGTGCTGGTACCACGAAGCGCCGCATAATATGCAGCAATCCCTTCAAGCGCATGACGAAATTCAAGTAAATCGAACTGTGATTCAGGATGCTTACTGATCAAATCAAACAACGGATCAGTGAGTCCTTCTTCAAGCTGATTTTTTACAAACGTGCCACCGCCTTGCCTGCGAGTGACCAATCCTTTTGCTTCTAGCTTTTGGATAGCTTCACGCAGTGAGGGGCGAGACACCTCAAACTGTTTTGCTAGTTCGCGCTCTGGCGGCAGTTTTTCACCTGGCGCTAATGAGCCCTCAAGAATCATATTCTCAAGTTGCTGTAAAATAACATCAGATAATTTTGCTGCTTTAATCTTTAAAGACATTAATCAACGTCCACGTTGCATAAATACTAAAAAGCCTAATTTTGAAGGCCTAGAGCTTGACGATTCACCCAAAAGGTAAATTGGTCATACCAAAAATTTTCAATAAGGTATCAAAAAGGCAAATAACTGTCAATTTACGGGTTATTTGAGCAATTAGAGTAGCGTAACGCATTTTGAACGAAGTTCAAACAATGCACAATTGAGGTTGTTTTATTCAAACGTTAACAAGATGAAAACAAATGGTCTGACCAGAGTGGATTAGAATATTCACTCTAGTTGAATTTATTGAAGAAATTAATTTTTGAATTAGAGAAGGCCCTTGCTGCGGGCTTACCCCGCGACTAATTATCCTGCCGCGATACTCACCCTAAGCGCGGCGTACATTGCGCGATATAAAATCGCGACTACGATAAACCGCCAAATAAAGTAAGCAGTGCGATAAGTACTAAATAAAAAAGCACGTTGCGTTTAACTAATTTAATCATACAAGTGGCTTCAATAGCACATCCGTAATAACGCTGTTCTACTTGCTCAGCCGCAAGTGCTGTACACGTAACAACTTTGCGGTTTGGCGTTTTAAAATCCAATACATAATGCAGCCAGCAGCTTGTACCTTTATTAAAGTTACCAATGACTAAATAGCCAAAGCTTGCAACACGCGCTGGTAGCCAATCTAGCCAAAATAATAATTTATGCAGCAGCGTAAAACGATTTGCAAACACCACTTTATGGTTTTCTTTGACTAAATCGGCCAACGTACGCACTATTGCATACAACACGGCTCCTGGGGCGCCAAGCATTACAAACCAAAAAATAACGGCGCAATAAAATCTAAAATTAATCCACGCTAAGGTTTGCCCAAATGTTTCTCCGCCCTCTTCATCCTCTAGGTGTTTTTGCCCCATTTGTAGTGCGTATAATGAGGCCGCGGTTTTATCATCCCGCGTTAGTGCATTTAAATACGACTTATACAAAGCGCGGTGCTTAGCACAACCAAAACAAACCAATAAAACCACAACATTTATAGCTAATTGCCACAGTACAAAGTCAGAGAGTACATATATAAGCGCAACAGCCACTACCGGCAAAACTAACCAAATTAAAAAGCCAATCGCCGAGCCAAACAATCCGTTTTCACTAAGTAATTTACCCGAGCGATTTAAATAACCATTAACGTAATGGCTTATTTGCCAATACTGTGAGCGCGCACCTAAACGCTCAAGTATTAGTGCAATAATTATAGAAACTAAAATCATGATAGCGACTCACTTAATTTGCTTGTTCTAGCCTGCTTATATAAGCTGGCCAATTAAAACTTTCCCCAGGGTCGGTTTTTCGCCCAGGTGCTATATCGCAATGCCCTACTACTCTCTTAGTGGTTATAAGCGGGTAACGGGTCATAATTGCCTTTGTTAGATTATGTAAGCTGGTGTACTGCGCCTGAGTGTAAGGTGTGGTATCTGTACCTTCAAGCTCAATACCTATACTAAAGTTATTACATGCGCTTTGCCCTTCATATTCAGATTGCCCGGCATGCCACGCGCGTTTATTAAATGGCACATATTGAATAATCTCGCCAGTACGCTTTATAAAACAGTGCGCTGACACTCTAAGCCCATTTAAATCACAAAAACTGGGGTGCGCCTTACAGTTAATTTCCCCCATAAACAGTGCATCAACGTGTTCGGTGCCAAATTGCCCAGCCGGCAATGAAATATTATGAATTACCAACAGCGAAATATCGGTATTTTCAGGGCGCTCATCAAAATGCGTACAGGGCCGCTGTGTTATATTAGCGACAACTCCGCTTGAATCTATCTGCATTATTTTAATACCACGGTATACATAAACTTGATGCTAAAGGATTTATATAAAGAATGATAGCCATTGCGGCTAGCTAACATTCAGCTGGTAGCATAACTTTTAGCAGCCACGCTATATATGTAGGTGTAATAAACCCCGCTCATTTAAAAGCGCTTCTATTAGTTATTTAAACATAGTAAAATTTGCTTAATTTATTAACACTTATGAGCCTTCATATGTCAATTTCGCACACGCTTATTACTCAACTTGTCACCCTCGCCTTAGATGAAGATCTAAATTATCAATCTGCACAAGACGGTGACATTACCGCGCAGCTTATTCCACAAAACGAGCACGCAAATGCTAAAGTAATTACCCGCGAAGACTGCGTTTTTTGCGGTAAAGACATCATTATAGAAGTGTTTAAGCAAGTAGATCCAAGCGTTGAAGTAAACGTATTAGTAAATGATGGCGACTTTGTGCCAGCAAATAGCACCTTATTTACAGCTAAGGGCTCTGCCCGTGCTATTTTAACTGCAGAGCGTACCGCGCTTAATTTTGTACAAACGCTTTCAGGTACCGCAACCACAACTGCAAATTATGTAAAAGAGCTTAGCGGCACCACAACCCAGCTGCTCGATACCCGTAAAACAATACCAGGGCTCAGGCTACTTCAAAAATACGCTGTTAAATGCGGCGGAGGTGCAAATCACCGTATAGGCTTATTCGATGCGTTTTTAATTAAAGAAAACCACATAGCAGCGTGTGGCGGAATTGATAAAGCAGTCGCACAAGCCAAGCAAAACCACCCTACAAAACCCGTAGAAGTAGAGGTTGAGTCGTTAAGTGAACTTGAGCAAGCCATTAATGCAGGCGCCGATATAATCATGCTCGACAATTTTAGCGTTGAACAAATTCAGCAAGCTGTGGTCACTACTAATAAGCGCGCTAAATTAGAGGTTTCTGGCAATATGACGCTAGAAACGCTTAAAACTTACTCGCAGGCAGGTGTAGACTTTATATCCAGCGGCGCACTTACAAAAAATTTACAATCAATCGATTTATCGATGCGTTTTGTATAAAAGCACGACAACAATTTAGTTTTATTGATGCTAATTAATTGACAAAACGCATGAAAAGACTTTTAATAATCCAAAAGGCTTACTTTGTAACATTTTGTTAAATAAAGTATCCTTTTTAGAAAATTTTGTGTGCTTTAAGCATAAAAAAAGTGTTAGACTAACCCTGTTGTATTACTTCCTTGAAAAATATAGTAATAAGTAACTGCTTTTTGTTTTAATCTTCAAAAAATACCTAAAAGATTAAAGCAAATGGTCAGTATGTTTCCTATATTTAGTCTACTTTGTGTTTAGGTAGTCTGTGCAAGTTGCAACATAATGAACTCACATTTAGCTTTTGTGTTTCATACCTAAGGCTAAAAGTACGTGAAAATTTATTTTTAAGTAAATCTGTAAAGTTAATCAGGTAAATTAAGCTTGGCACTTTCGCCAGTAACCTGACTATCTTACAAAACATTATCCTTTAGGAGAGGAAACATGAAAACAATGACTCAAAAACAACAGGGTTTCACCCTAATCGAATTAATGATTGTTGTAGCAATCATCGGTATTCTTGCTGCAGTAGCATTGCCAGCATATTCAAACTACCAAGCATCTTCAAAACTTACAGCTGGTTTAGCTGAGATTACTGGCGCTAAAACTGAAATGGAAATATTAGCCAATAATGGCGAAGATGTTGATGATGTTGATGATATTAAAGCAATTAAAAACGCTACTACTCAAAATTGCACTATAGAAGCCACTATGACCGATGGTGAGGGTACTATTATCTGCAATATTGAAAATGCTCCTTCACAAATAACTGACGCAGTATTAACGTGGACGAGAAATGCATCAGGCGCTTGGTCATGTGCGACTTCTGGTCTATCAGGTGATGCCACAGACTTAGCTCCAAAGAGCTGTCCTCACTCTTAATGCTCTATTAATTAAGACTTAAAAGCGCCTAGTGAGGCGCTTTTTTAATGCTGCAAATTAGCACTTATGAATACTAAAAATATAATAAAAACACTCCCCATCAGTTTACTTTTTATATATGCGTTAATTCCTATAATTCCTATAGTTTCCTACGATTATCATAACCACCAACGAATCATCCAAATAGCTTTCTTAATTAGTCTAAGTCTTCTAGCTATTACTGATCTTTTCTCTAATAAAAAACCTATCAGAAAATCATTATTAGATAAAGAAAGTGGCGTCTTGCTATGTACCTTTCTATTTTGTGGTTTCTTATCATCGTTGATGAGTGAAGAGCAAAGTTTTAGCTTGCTTTATACATTTCATATAAGTTTATTTATTGTATGTATGTACTATGTAAGTACCATAAGTGATAAGAAATCTATTTTATTTATCATTTATGTATTATTAATATCCCACACAAGCTTAGTATTAATTTGTTTGCTCAACATCATTTTTACGCTTTCTGAGCAGCAACCACTAAATCCTTATATAATATATTCTGGCTTTATCAATATCCGCTTTTTTAATCAGGTACAGGTCTTTATTCTTCCTTTTTTAATACTACTTCTGAAATTTAAGAATATTCAACGCATCGTATTCATAGTTTTATTTTTAAACCTGTTACTCATATTTATTGGTCAAGCCCGTGGCGCTTTGCTCTCTTTTCTAACCTTCTCGGTGTTAGCCCTTATATTAAAAACCTCTTTAAAAAAGCAAATACTAACAGGGTTAGCTTGCCTAGTTGTAAGCTATATTAGTTTTTATGTACTGGATTCACTTAATCAAGGAGGTGCTGAAATACTCCGTACAAGCTCATCAGGACGCATTGACTTGTGGCAGAATACGTTATTCAATTTAACTTGGAAGAACTTACTAATAGGAAATGGTCCCGGGGTATTTGAAATGTCGCTGGGAAGCTCTGCACCCTTTAGCCATCCACATAACTCATTAATTGAAATTTTGAATGAATGGGGTGGAATTGCTCTTATATGTATTGTTGTGTTGGTATTTACAATGCTAAAAAAAGCATTTACACACTTAAGAAAACATAAAAATGATATAGTTACAGAAGGTATTTTTTATTCTTTTACTATAGGTTTAACCTATTCGCTATTCTCTGGTGTGCACGTGATGCCTGTTTCACAGACTTTATTATTTATTATGTGGGGTTTACTAATTGGAAGGGTTTATAAGAAGAAAAACCAGCCACTTTCCATTAATATGTATGTAAAATTTTTTTTAGCATGTGTATTTATTCTCGGATGGGCATTCTACTTACAAAAAGCAATAGAAATTTATAATAATATAGACCCTGATAAAGGCTATATATACGGCCCACGGTTTTGGTCTGTTGGCCAGCGTTTTTGACAAAACATATTTTCTACCAAGAATCATTAGTTTAAGTTATGCTTATGATGATTATAAATCTTTAACCCGAATAAAACTGAGTACTTCCAATGGCAAAAAAACAAGAAGATAAAGGCCTTGATACCTTTCAATGGGTAGGCGTAAGTGCACGAGGGAAAAAACTTGAAGGGGAGCTAACAGGCTCTAGTGTTGCCCTAGTTAAAGCCCAGCTTAGAAAACAAGGTATCACCCCATCAAAAGTTAAGCGCAAGCCTAAGCCGTTATTTGGCATACAAAGTGTTCAAAAAATTACTCCTAAAGATATTGCGTTAGTTACACGCCAAATTGCCACTATGTTAATGGCCGGCGTTCCATTAATTCAAGCCATTGAAATGATTGGCTCAGGTTCCACCAACAAAAGTGTTGGTAAGTTAATGGAAACCATTGGCGATGAAGTTAAAGCAGGTCAACCTCTCTCACAAGCACTTAGAAAACACCCTCGCTATTTTGATGATTTGTATTGTGATTTAGTGGCATCGGGCGAGCAATCGGGTGCGCTTGATAAAATATTTGACCGGGTAGCTTTATATAAAGAAAAATCTGAAGCGCTCAAATCAAAAATTAAAAAAGCGATGTTTTACCCTATCTCAGTATTGGTTATTGCTGGCATTGTAACCTCTATTTTACTTATATTCGTAGTACCTCAGTTTCAAGATATATTTGCAGGATTTGGCGCACAACTACCTGCCTTTACCTTATTTGTTATTGGTATATCGGAATTTATGCAGGAATATTGGTGGGTGATTTTAATAGCCATTGTTGGCTTTGGTTACGCGTTCAAAGAAGCCAAGCTCAGAAGTTTAAAACTTAGAGATGCAACAGACCGGGCTATATTAAAACTCCCTGTAATTGGTATGATTTTAAATAAAGCCGCTGTTGCACGATATGCTCGTACGCTTTCGACCACCTTTGCTGCGGGTGTACCCCTTGTTGATGCGCTTGACTCAGCTGCTGGTGCATCCGGTAATGCTGTGTATCGCTATGCTATTTTAGATATTAAAGCAGAGGTGAGCTCGGGTAATCAAATGAACTGGGCGATGCGTAACTCTAAAATATTCCCTGATATGGTTATTCAAATGGTAGCCATTGGTGAAGAGTCTGGCTCGTTAGATGGTATGCTAGCCAAAGTAGCAACAATTTACGAGCAAGAGGTTGATGATGCAGTTGATGGCTTATCTAGCTTATTAGAGCCGCTTATTATGGCAGTGCTTGGTGTGCTTGTAGGTGGCTTAATTGTTGCCATGTACTTGCCAATTTTCCAGTTAGGCTCTGTAATTTAAAAGCATAGCTGTAAGCTGTAAGCTGTAAGCTGTAAGCTGTAAGCAAAATTTCAAACGCTAATTAATAGCTCGCAAGATAAAATGAATAGTAAGAACTATTCAACAAAGCAAAATAAAATTGGCCTATAAATGGCCTGAAGTTAGGTATTTTAATGGAAAATTTTTTTCTTGATATAACCACTGCGATGCAAAGTCAACAGTGGTTTTATTTAACCACCGTTGGCTTAGTTAGTTTATGTGTAGGTAGTTTTTTAAATGTAGTTATTTATCGACTGCCGTTAATGATGCAGCGAGAATGGCAAAGTGAATGCAGGTTACTATTAGAAGATGAGCTAACAACCAAACCTACACAAGCCAGTAACAGTGAGCCATTTAATTTAGTAAAACCTAATTCTACCTGCCCTAAATGCAATACCGCAATTAAGCCTTGGCAAAATATCCCTATTATTAGTTGGATTATACTTAAAGGTAAATGCGCTAATTGCAGTAACCCAATATCAGCACGTTACCCAATAGTTGAAGCCATTACCGCACTATTGAGTTTAGTTATTGCCTATAGTTTTGGGGCTACTGAGCACGCCCTTTTATATATTTTTGTTACCTGGATTTTAGTGGCGCTCACCTTTATTGATATTGACCATATGCTACTGCCCGATCAGCTCACTTTACCTTTAGTATGGCTTGCGCTCATAGCCGCTGTAATGGGTTTAACAATAAGCCCGAGCGAAGCAATAGTGGGGGCAGCATGCGGCTATTTAAGCCTGTGGAGTGTATTTTGGCTATTTAAGCTATTAACCGGTAAAGAAGGCATGGGCTATGGCGATTTTAAGTTACTGGCCGTGTTTGGCGCACTGCTTGGCTGGCAGTCACTATTAACCATTATTTTGCTTTCAAGTGTGGTGGGCGCCATTATTGGTATTGCCCTTTTAAGTATCCAAGGTAAAGACAAAGCAACCCCTATCCCATTTGGCCCCTATTTAGCCATAGCGGGTTGGATAGCACTGCTGTGGGGCGCTCAAATTCAAGCTGCGTATTTTAATTTAATTGGTTATTAGTATGAATGAGCCAGCAACTAAAATAAACAATTGGGTATTGGGTTTAACAGGCGGTATTGGCTGCGGTAAAACGGCTGTTAGTAATATGTTTGAAGAACTGGGTATTTGCGTTGTTGATGCCGACATTATTGCTCGCCAAGTAGTAGCGCCTAATAGCACAGGGTTAAATGCAATTATTGAACACTTTGGCGAGGGTATTTTACTGCCCGATGGTACATTAAACAGAGCAAGGCTGCGCACTAAAATATTTACCAACAATGATGATAAAGAGTGGCTTAATGCACTATTACACCCACTTATTCGGGAAAAAATACTCACCGATTTAAATAATGCAAGCAGTGCTTATGTTGTATTAGTTGCACCATTATTGTTTGAAAATAAACTTAACAAATACTGCAACCGTACTTTATTGATTGATGTACCACAGCCTGTGCAGATTGAACGTACTATAAAACGCGACAATATTAGCCTTGAGCAAGTAAATAGCATTATAGCGTCGCAAATGCCGCGTGAAGAAAAACAACAAAAAGCTGATGATATTCTAAATAATGACCGCGATTTATCGCTTGTTCATGCAGAACTTGTTGTTCTTCATAAAAATTACCTACAATATGCAGTATAAAATACAACTAATGCCCCTTAATGCGGTCATAACAACATAAACTCGTAATTTGGTTAGCAAAAAAGGTGTTGATAAGCACAGCGAATTTAATCACCTGCTTTTTTCTGATAAATTGTTAACTATTGAAGGACTAAAATAGGTGCGCAATGAATATTAACTCACCGTTATTGAGAAAATTTATAACGCTTGGCCGCATTGATGCCGATACCGTAAAAGCAAAACAGCAAGAGTTTGCCTCAACCGCTGAGCTTATATCTAAATGTGGAAAAATTGACAGCAACGACTTAGCTGAACAATGTATAGACTTATTTCGCGTACCGTATTTTGATTTAAAAGACTTCGACCCTGCACAAATCCCCGAAGACTTAGTTAAAGAAAAGCTAATACGTAAACACCACATTTTACCGTTGGTTCAAAAAGGCAGAAAAGTATACATTGCCGCCTCAGATCCGACCGATTACGGTGCCTTTGAAAACTTTGAATTTAGCACCGGCTTATCGTGCGAAATAGTCGTGGTTGACTATATTCAGCTGGATAGCAAAATTGAGCAACTACTTGATGCTGCAGGCAGCTTAGATTTAAGCGCCGATGAATTTAAAGAGTTTGCCGACTTAGATAATGAAGGCCCTAAAGAAACCACACCTAAAGATGATGATAAAGACGATGCGCCAATCATTGTTTATATCAATAAAATATTAATGGATGCCATTAAAAAAGGCGCTTCTGATTTACACTTTGAACCTTACGAGCACAAATACCGTATTCGCTTTCGTATTGATGGCATTTTGCATGAAGTTGCCAACCCTCCCAATACCTTAGCAAGTAAACTGTCGGCGCGTATAAAAGTAATGTCGAGGCTCGATATTGCTGAAAAACGTAAACCACAAGATGGCCGTATTAAATTAAAAATTACCGAGCGTAAAAGTATCGATTTTCGTGTAAGTACTATGCCTACGTTATGGGGCGAAAAAATAGTAATGCGTATTCTTGATTCATCAAGCGCTATGCTAGGTATTGATGTATTAGGTTACGAAGAGGATCAGAAAAAGCTTTATATGGATGCGCTTGGGCAACCGCAAGGCATGATACTAGTTACCGGCCCAACGGGCTCTGGTAAAACCGTATCGCTTTATACAGGTTTAAA
This sequence comes from Pseudoalteromonas agarivorans, assembly GCF_024518735.1. Lineage (NCBI taxonomy): Bacteria > Pseudomonadati > Pseudomonadota > Gammaproteobacteria > Alteromonadales > Pseudoalteromonadaceae > Pseudoalteromonas > Pseudoalteromonas agarivorans. The sequence continues at coordinate 133,215 of NZ_JANIGJ010000007.1, read as the reverse complement.
TATACTTAACCAGCCAGAGCGTAACATTAGTACCGCCGAGGATCCGGTTGAGATAAACCTTGAAGGGGTTAACCAAGTACAAATTAACCCGAAAGCCGAAATGACCTTTGCTAACGCCCTGCGTGCCTTTTTACGTCAAGATCCAGATGTAGTGATGGTAGGTGAAATACGTGACCTAGAAACCGCAGAAATTTCAATTAAAGCGGCGCAAACGGGTCACTTAGTGTTATCTACACTACATACCAACTCAGCGCCCGAAACCATAACACGTTTATTAAATATGGGCGTGCCTGCGTATAACGTGGCAAGCTCTATAAGTTTGATTATTGCCCAGCGCTTAGCTAGGCGTTTATGCCCTAAATGTAAAACCCCAGAAACACTGCCAGCAGAAGAATTGGCTCGTCAAGGATTTAGCACAACACAAATTGAAGACATGACACTATACGCACCTAAAGGCTGTGAAAATTGCACCGATGGTTACAAAGGCCGAGTGGGTATTTACGAAGTCATGCAAATTACTCCTGAAATTGCACAAATTATTATGCGCGGTGGCAACTCGCTCGAAATCGCAGAGGTATCGCTACAAGCTGGGTTTAATAACTTGCGATTATCGGGTTTACGAAAAGCCGCCGATGGTTTAACGTCTCTGGCTGAAATTAATCGCGTAACTAATATGTAAAAGTGATAGCCCTAATTTGGGCTAAAACACATTGTAGAGAGTAAAGTATGCCAACAATTGTTAACTGTCCAACCTGTAAAAACAAAGTTGAATGGTCACAGCAAAGCCTACATCGTCCTTTTTGTTCTAAGCGTTGTCAGCTTATTGATTTAGGTGAATGGTCTTTTGAGAACAATAAAATATCAACGCCTATTACCTCGGCTAACCAAATTAGCCAAGATATGATTGAAGATATTGAAGAGATGATGGCAAAAAACGATGACGACTTTTTTAAATAAGCGTTTTTCACCCTCTTAAACGACAAAAGCCAGCATTAAGCTGGCTTTTTAGTGTTTAATCTATAAATTAGTCTCTTTGCTTACGGTGTTTTTTACCCATACGCTTTTGCATTTTTGCAAACTTTTCTTGCTGCTCTGCGTTAAGTACCTGCATTACTTGATGCTGTGTTTTTAGCTTAATTAAGCCAAACTCAGTGCCTTTTTCGTGGCGAGCAGCTAATAGCTCTTTTGCAGCGTTTTCGTCAAATGTTGGTGCGCTAAGTAGAGCATCCATTTTCTCTTTTTGAGCCTTACGCTGTGCTTTACGGGCCTCTTTATCATCGCCACGTAATGCTTTCATTTGTGTTTTTTGCGCTTCAAAAATAGCTTCAAGCTTAGTTTGCTGTTCTTGCGTTAAATCAAGCTTGTCGGCACCGCGCTCAGATAATAAAAAACGCGCTTGAGAATGGCCTTGCTTATCGTGCATGCCGCCTTTTGCTAATACGCTACCGGCGCCAAGTGTAGCCGTTGCTAGACCACAAATAAGTACTAATTTTGAAAGTGTATTTACTTTAGTCATAATCATCACCTTAATATTGGATGGATTGAATTTGGTTGTGGCTGCTAAGCCAGTGAGTTAACTATACCTCTTGCAACGCAAAGTAACGCAAAGCAGTGTAAAGGTTGTGTAAAGATTCACTTTTGCACAATTTAAGAAGTAAAATAACCATATAGAAATTGCCTAAGGGTTTGAAATGAAGCTATTAATGATTGATGACGACACAGGTTTGTGCGAACTACTTACTGAATATTTAGCCGCGCAAGGTTTTGACGTACAAAGCGTTCACGATGGCGAGCAAGGTTTAAAGCTTGCTCTATCAAATGACTACGCGCTGATATTGCTTGATGTCATGCTCCCCACCCTTGATGGCTTTGAAGTACTTAAACAACTTAGGCAAACAAAGTTAACACCGGTTATTATGCTTACTGCAAAAGGCGAAGACTTTGACCGCATTTTTGGCTTAGAACTTGGCGCAGACGATTACATACCCAAGCCCTTTAATCACCGCGAGTTACTTGCCCGTGTAAAAGCCATTACCCGCCGTATAGAGCACATAAATAGCCTAAACGTTGCAACGCCTAGCAAAATGAATATAAATGGCATTACAGTTAATTTGGCAGCCCGAGAGGCCGCTATTAACGAGCACACCCTCACGCTTACTGGCACAGAGTACGAAGTACTGGTGTTATTAATTAAAAATGCCGGCGAAGTTGTCAGTAAAGAGCAAATAAGTGAAGAAGTGCTAGGCAGGCGCTTAGCTTCGTTCGACCGCTCAATTGATATGCACGTTAGCAATATTCGAAAAAAAATAGCTGAGCATATTCAAGGCGAGCGAATAAAAACAATGCGAGGAACAGGCTATGTCTTCATCCAAGGTGAGTAACAAACATTACTTTGCATGGCTAAAGCACCCTCGACATTATTTATTTTTTAAAATATTTATTTGGTTTTGGCTAACAATAACAGGCACGGTGGCTGCGCTTATATTTTTAAGCAACATTACGGCAATTAATGCAGTAAGCACCGAGCCTTTGCGTGGGCCAATGAAAAAAAACCTAATTTATACTGCTAAAAGCATTGAGCGAAGCGCCACTAAGCACAAACGCACCCTTGCTGATGTTTTATCGCACCCTAGGCTTTCAAAACGAAAAATTTTATTTTTAGGCGCGGCACAACCCGAAGACGCATTAAGCAATAAAGAGATCCCCGCTGAAATAGATTTAAACTTACTTAGCTTTAGTCAAAACTTGGCACCACAGGTCATTTTTACCGAAAAATACCAAGCTTTCGGCCCTGTTAATATTAGCGTGCCAGAGGGGCAGTTTTACCTCTACGAAATAGACATTAACCACCAACCTCCTTTGCTCATGCGCTTTAAGTTAATGCCGAATTGGATGAAAGTACTCGTGGCTATTTTTGCCTCTTTAATCCTGAGTTTTATTTTTAGTCGCAATTTAATCGCACCGATTAACAGCCTTAAAAAAGCAGCTATAAAACTTTCATCAGGCGATTTATCAGCGCGAGTTGCCATACCTGCAAGCAGAAAAGACGAGCTAGGGGTACTTGGACGCGACTTTAACAGCATGGCTAATCAGCTTGAGCAACTTATTAGTGCCCAAAAGCGCTTACTGGCTGATATATCTCATGAGTTACGCTCCCCGCTTACGCGTTTAAAAATGGCAACAGGCCTTGCACAAATGCAAGCCAACGAGGCAAGCCAATCGTATTTATTACGTATAGAAAAAGAAGCAAACCAGCTTGATAAAATGATTGCCGACGTGCTGCAAGTGTCGCGTTTAGAAGCGCAAAGCCAAACACTGTCACTGCAAAAGCAATCGTTAAAAGGTATAGTAGAACACGTATTAAACGATGCGCAGTTTGAAGCCAAGCAAAATACTAAAACACTTACTTTTAGTGGCAATGCCGATGTAATGCTAAGCTGCGATGAATCATTAATTGCCAGCGCACTCGAAAACCTATTACGTAACGCAATAAAATACGCGCACAGCAACATTAGCTTTAACGTACACTATAACAACCAAATCTATATAGAGATTTGCGACGATGGCCCTGGCGTTCCAAATGAGCAACTGAGCAAGCTTTGTGAGCCCTTTTTTAGGCAATCTGATGCTCGCGACAGAGTAAGTGGCGGCACAGGGCTTGGCTTAGCTATCGCTAAAAATGCTATTATTGCCCACGGCGGTAGTTTAGCGCTATCTAATAAAGAAAAAGGCGGGCTTTGTGCCAATATCACCCTGCCACTAATTAAAGAGTAAGCATGTTTTACAGTACCGAATCAGCGCTTGAAAGTAACCAAGCACGCATTAATCACTTTTACGAAAATGTACTTAATAAAAACTATTTTAATGCATCTGAAGGTAAACTGTTTTTTGCTTACGCAGTGCCAGAAACAGCTAACACTGCCATAGTAATTAGCTCTGGGCGCATAGAAGGGCTTGAAAAATACAAAGAGCTGCTGTGGGAGCTTTACACTAATAACTATGCGGTATTTATAGCCGACCACCAAGGGCAAGGCCGCTCGTATCGACCGTTAAAAAATAAGCACAAAGGGTATGTAAAACGCTTTAGTGACTACAGTGCCGACTTAGATTTATTTAATCAACATATTGTAAATAAGCACTGGCAAGGCAAAAAAATATTATTAGCCCACTCTATGGGCGGCGCTATAGCGTACGATTATTTTGCAAATTACCCGCATACTTTCAGCGGTGCGTTTTTATCAGCGCCCATGTTTGATATTTACACTAAAGGTATTCCTAAACCGGTGGCTAAATTTATAGCCCGCGCCGCCACAAAGCTCGGTTTTGGCTACAGTTATGCGCTAGGGCAAAACGATTACAACCCAGAAGAATTTGCGCTTAATACCTTAACCAGCAGCCAAGTGCGGTACAACCTATTTAGGCTCACTTATCAACAACAGCCTCTTTTACAGTTAGGCGGCGTTACATATGGCTGGTTAAATGCAAGCTTTGCTTTTATGTCTGCCGTGGATACCCACACAATCAACCTCCCTATTTTTATTGCCAGCGCACAAAACGATGAAGTGGTTGATAACAACGCGCAACAAAAGCTCGTAAATAGGCTCCCTAATGCCGAGCTGAAAAGCTTTGCAGGGGCTAAACACGAGTTATTGTTTGAACGCGACGAAATTAGAAAACCTGTGCTTATGCGCTTGTATCAGTTTTGTTCTTCGTTTGATACTTAGGTACCACCGAAAGCGGATCTAGATGAATTAAGATATCAACCTCAGAGTCAAAGCGCTCGGCAAGCGCCTTTTCTACATCGTCAGCTACATTGTGGGCACGTATTAAACTTAAATGGTCATCAAGCTCTAAGTGCATTTGCATAAACTTAATTTTACCGCCTTGGCGAGTGCGGATATCATGTACACCGTGTACATCTTTATGTGCATTAGCAATATCTAAAATACTTTGCTTTTCATCATCTGGGAGTTCTTTATCCATTAGATGATCGGCACTCTCACACGCAATATCCCAACTGTTATAAAGTAAGTAACCGGCAACGCCTATGGCAAACAGCGGATCTGCGTATAACACCCCATAGTACGAGAGCAAAATAGCAAGTAATACCGCCGCATTTAAAATTAAATCCCCTTTGTAATGCACCGAGTCTGCTTTAATAGCGATGGATTCGGTATGCTTAACCACTTTGATCTGAAAAAACACAATCACTAACGTACAAGCAATAGCAAATATACTCACCCACACACCTAACAGTGAATGACTAAGCACAATTGGGTTAAATAATCGCTCAATACCGTGAAACGCCAATAAGCACCCCGACCCTGCTATAAACGCAGCCTGACCAAGTCCGGCTAGGGCTTCTGCTTTGCCATGACCAAAACGGTGATCGTCATCTGCAGGGCGCAGTGCATACCCTAGCACTAAAAAGCTCATGGCCGTGGCGGTAATATCCATTAATGAATCGGTTAATGAGCCAAGCATAGAAGCTGAACCCGATGCCAACCATGCCCAGGTTTTAGCGGCTATCATTAAGCTAACCATAACCATGGTAACTATGCTTGATGTTTTAACCCAAAATTCGTAACTACGGTGATGCACGTTAATATTCACTACTTGCGGTATTCAATGGCGCGAGTATATCATTTTTTTACCGGTTTCGTGTATACTGCCACTCGTCAAATTATAGATTAATAGAAAGGCGCATTATGCTGGATATCGTTTTATATCAACCTGAAATTCCACCAAATACAGGAAATATCATACGCTTGTGTGCAAACACAGGTTACTCATTGCATTTAATTGAGCCATTAGGTTTTGAGTGGGACGATAAGCGAGTAAAACGTGCCGGGCTAGATTACCACGAGTTTAGTAACGTACAGCGCCATGCCTCGTTTGAAGCCTACCTTGAAAAGTGCCAACCTAAAAAAGTGTATGCATGCACTACTAAAGGCAGCCAGTTTCATCACGAAGCCAGTTATGAAGCCGGTGATTGCTTGGTATTTGGGCCAGAAACTCGCGGTCTCCCCGATGAGATGATTCAAGCGCTACCTAACGATCAGCGTGTGCGCATTCCTATGCAGCCTAATAGCCGTAGTATGAACCTATCAAACGCTGTGGCGGTATTCGTTTATGAGTCATGGCGCCAGCTAGGCTTTCCTAACGCGCAATAAGCACCTTGTACCAAACAATAAAAAACCGACATAGCGTCGGTTTTTTTAATAGCAAAGCATGTTCATGCTTTTAATAAAATGGGCATTATATGCTCATTTATTCGGCGCGCTGCTCTCGGCCTAATAACGCCATGGCGGCTTCTTTCATATCTTTATTTTCATAAAGTACTTTATAAATTTGCTCAGTAATAGGCATTTCTACACCGGCGCGTTGTGCTAATAAATACACTTCTTTTGTGTTTCTAAAGCCTTCAACAACTTGCCCAATAGACTCAATAGCAGCATCAACCCCTTCACCTTTACCTAATGCCAAACCAAAGCGACGGTTGCGCGATTGATTGTCGGTACATGTTAAGATTAAATCGCCAAGTCCAGCCATACCCATAAAGGTTTCTTGCTTTGCACCTAAGGCACATCCTAAGCGCGTTAGCTCAGCTAAGCCGCGAGTGATCAGTGCAGTACGTGCATTAGCACCAAAGCCCACCCCATCAGACATACCAGCACCAATGGCTATTACATTTTTAACCGCGCCACCTAACTGAATGCCAATAAAGTCATCGTTGTTGTACACGCGGAACGAGCGCCCACAATGGAGTAAATCTGCAAGTTGTTGCGCAAACTCCGTTGAGGTAGACGACACCGATATAGCGGTAGGTAGCCCCATTGCCATTTCTTTTGCAAAGGTTGGTCCTGATAAAACCGCAAGCGGCATTTCATCACCTAGTTCCTGCAGGGCAACCTCTTGTAACAAGCGACCAGTATTTGGCTCAAGCCCTTTTGTTGCCCACGCAACTTGCGCACCTTCAACCAGCGCAGGTTTAATTTGCTGCAATGTATCTGCAAAGGCATGGCTTGGCACAACCACAAGTACAATAGCACTGCTGGCTACGGCTTGTTGTAAATCGGCTTGTAATAAAAGAGTGTCGGGGAATGGTACATCAGGAAGGTAACGTTGATTTTTCCGCTCAGCTGCAAGCGTGGCAACGTCGTCGCTATTGCGACCCCAAAGTGTCACTTGGTGACCATTTCGGGCTAAGCAAATAGCAAGAGCGGTGCCGTAAGACCCCGCCCCTAATACAGTAACAGCTGAAGTTGCTGTACTCATAAATTATGCGTCTGCTGAAACCTGCTCAGCTTGCGCAGTACGTTGTTGCATGTATTGTGCAAATAACGCATCAAAGTTCACTGGCGCAAGGTTAAGCTGTGGGAAAGTACCACGGTTAACAAGATTAGATACGGCTTCACGCGCGTATGGGAATAACACGTTAGGGCAGTATGCACCTAGCATATGTGCTAGTTGTACTTCTTCAAGCTCACCAACTGTAAAAATACCGGCTTGCTGAATTTCACATAAAAACGCAGTTTCTTCACCGATAGAAGCAGTAACCGTTAGTGCTAAAACCACTTCAAACACACCTTCGTCTAGCTTATTAGAGCGCGTGTCTAGGTCTAGCTTAACTTCTGGCGTCCATTCTTTTTGAAAAATCGCAGGCGAGTTAGGCGTTTCAAACGATACATCTTTAGTGTAAATACGTTGAATAGTAAATTGTGCGCCACCTTCTTGTGCTGCTGCGTTTTGATTTTCTTCGTTCATTGTGCTTCCTACGTGTTAGTTTTTATAATTAAAATTAAGCATTTAGCTTAGCGTCAAGTTTACCTTGCGCTTCAATAGCCATCATGTCGTCGCAGCCACCGATATGTTCATCATTAATAAAAATTTGCGGTACTGTGCTTGCGCCACCTGCTTTAGCAATCATTTCATCGCGAAGCTCTGGTTGAACACCAATATCAATATTTGTGTACTCAACACCTTTACTGTTTAAAAGTGCAAGAGCACGTTGGCAAAATGGACAGTACGCTTTGGTGTATAAAACAACATTACTCATAATAAATCCTCTATCGGTACTACTAAACTGATTAGCGACCTGTTGTAGTTGGAAGGCTGGCAGATTGCCACGACCCCATACCACCTGATAATACATAAACCGATTCAAAGCCTGCTTTATGCATTGCATTAGCAATACCTTGAGCAGCCATGCCTGTGGCACATACTAGTATAATGGGTTTGCTCTTGTGCTTTTCAAGGCTTGAAAAGTCAGATTGTTTTGCTTTTTCAGGGCTTAAGTGTTCAGCACCCGCAATACGACCTGCGTTAAATTCTTTTTGAGCACGAATATCAACTACTTTGCCATCTTCACGATTAATAAGAAGTGTTAATTGCTGTGGGTTTATTTCTCTCACTGCTGAAAACTTGCTCTTTATCCAGCCGCTTACAATAAGGAATACAAGACCAACCCAAGCTAGGCTTAAAATAGGATGATTTGTAATAAATTCAATATATTGATCCATTCTACTTCCACTATGAAATTATGTTCTAAACCTAGGGCGTGTTGGCCTTTGTGGATTGAAATTTGTTCAATCTAGGGGCGATTAAATCGCGGCGCGAGATTTGTAACCTAGTGGGCTAAGTAAAAACCAAGCAACAAAGAGGTAATAGCCCCTAGAAAAAACCTACGGGCAGCGCATGTTTGGTATTTATGCTACGTTATCGCCTATTTATGGGGAATAACCACAATTCATAGGCTCTGCCTTACCAAAAACCAAACATACTGCTGCAAATTCAGCCACCAAAGTGCAACACGCCCTAATATTCTAGGTATTTTGTACTTTAGCCACGCAAGTATACCCAAACCAAGTTAAAATGCGAGTTTGCTGCGCTTTAAAAACACATAAAGCACCCCATATATGAAAGTAAGTAAAAAATTTAATATCTTGTTCTCAGTGCTGATTCTGGCGCTAAAACACGGTATGCTAAAACTAACCAGATAACCTTTCGGCGCACAGTACCCATCAACAGGTGCTAATTTTCAGGAGCTATTATGACAGAGCATAAAAAACCACTGGTATTAATGATTTTAGACGGTTGGGGATACCGCGAAGATGAGCAAAGCAATGCGATTCTTGCGGCCAACACCCCCGTTTTAGACAACCTATGGGCAACCCGTCCACGCACATTAATTTCAGGCTCAGGTTTAGATGTAGGCTTACCTGAAGGGCAAATGGGTAACTCAGAAGTAGGCCATGTAAATTTAGGTGCTGGTCGTGTTGTTTATCAAGACTTTACTCGCATTACCAAAGCAATCAACGATGGCGAATTTGACTCAACTCCTGCACTTGTTGAAAACATCGATAAAGCAGTCGCTGCAGGCAAAGCCGTGCATATTATGGGTTTATTAAGCCCAGGTGGTGTTCACAGCCACGAAGATCATATTGTCGCGAGTATTCAATTAGCCGCTAAACGCGGTGCAAAAGAAGTATATTTTCATGGCTTTTTAGATGGCCGTGATACACCACCACGCAGTGCTAAAGCATCAATAGAGCGTATAGAAGCCTTATTTGCCGAGCTAAATTGTGGCCGCTTAGCTTCTCTTGTGGGGCGTTATTACGCCATGGACAGAGACAACCGTTGGAACCGTGTAGAAAAAGCCTACAATGTAATGGCATTAGGTGAAGGCGAATTTAATTATGCTGATGGTGTATCGGCATTAGAAGCCGCCTATGAGCGCGACGAAAACGATGAATTTGTAGCTCCAACCACCATCACGCCACAAGGCACTGAAGCAGCACAAATAAATGATGGCGACACCATCATCTTTGCTAATTTTAGAGCCGACCGTGCCCGTGAAATTACCCGTGCCTTTGTAGAGCCAGGCTTTGATGGGTTCGAAAAGAAAAAATCACCACAGTTAAGCGCATTTGTAATGATGACAGAATACTCAGCCGATATTGATGCCCCTGTCGCATTTGGGCCTACGCCATTGGTAAACGTATTAGGTGAATGGCTTGAAAAAAATGGCAAAACGCAGCTACGTATTTCTGAAACAGAAAAATACGCTCATGTTACGTTTTTCTTTAGTGGCGGACGCGAAGATGAATTTGAAGGCGAATCACGCGAATTAATTCCTTCTCCACAGGTTGCCACTTACGACCTTCAGCCAGAAATGAATTCAGAAATGCTAACCGACAAACTTATTGAAGCTATTAAAAGCGGTAAGTTTGATGCCATTATTTGTAATTACCCGAATGGCGATATGGTGGGTCACTCTGGTGTGTTTGAAGCCGCGGTTAAAGCCTGTGAAGCTGTTGATGCATGTATAGGCCGCGTGGTAGAAGCCCTAGATGAGTTTGGTGGTGAAGCGCTTATCACAGCCGATCACGGTAATGCAGAGCAAATGGCAAATACTGCCACGGGCCAAGCTCATACCGCTCACACTAGCGAGCCAGTGCCATTTATTTATGTAGGACGCGATGCAACGCCAAGTGAAGGCAAAGCATTAAGTGATGTAGCACCTACTATGCTTCACCTTATGGGCATGGAGCAACCAAGCGAAATGACCGGCACGCCAATCATGACGTTGAAATAACACATGAGCAAACCAGTAAATTGGTTTAGTGTTTATACATTTGTATTGGTTTCGTTAGTGGTTGCACCTGCAACTGCTAACGAAAACCGCACTAAAAAAGACCTATCTGAAGTGCAATCTGCATTAGAGCAAAGCCAAGCAGAGTACAATGCACAGCGAAAAAAAATTGCCGCACTGCAAAAAAACTTAAAAAAACACGAGTTAGAAATAGCTAAAAATGCCAAAGCCCTCAATATGGCTGAGCAATCAGTAAAAGAAACCGAGCAAAAACAACAAGCACAGCAACAAAAAGCACAGCAATTAAAAGCTCAACATGCGCAATTTCAAGCCATTTTAGCTGCCCAGCTAAAAAGTGCTTACATGGCTGGGGGCGACGACTACCCCAAAATGCTTTTAAACCAGCAAGACACAGCTAAATTTGAGCGTACATTAAGCTATTACAACTATTTAAATAAAGCGCGCATAGAGCAAATTGAAGAGCTTAAAGTACTACAACAACAAATTTCAGAAAACCAAGCCGCACTTGCCAAAACCAAACAAAAATTAGCCGTCTTATTTGAAGAACAAAAAAGACGCCAAAGCGCGCTAGTAAACGCCCAAAGCGAGCGCCAAACTAACCTTAAAAACTTACAAGCACAGCTCAATAGCACTAAAAGCTCGATTAATTACTTAAAAGACAACGAGCAAACATTAATCACCACCATTGAAGAACTTGAGCAAGAGAAGACTCAAAAAATTGAATTACTCGGCCTTAATAAAAGTAAAGGCAAGCTTAATTGGCCCAGCAAAGGAAAGCTAAAACACACATTTGGTCAGCGCAAACATGGCGGCATAGACTGGAAAGGCGTGTTAATTGGTGCAAAAGAAGGCACTAATGTAAACAGTATTAATAATGGCCAAGTTGTTTTTGCTGATTGGCTTAAAGGCTTTGGCTGGGTTATTGTGGTTGATCATGGTGAGGGCTTTATGAGCCTATACGGCCATGCGCAAACATTATTAAAAGATGTGGGCGACATGGTTCGAGAAGGCGAAACGCTGGCATTAGTAGGTCAAAGCGGCGGACAGTCGAGTTCTGGTCTATACTTTGAAATACGCCACAAAGGACGCGCAGTAAATCCTGTTAAATGGTGCAGACGTATTTAAGTGAATAAAACAGCTGCACCGCATTAGGAGCAGCTGATGACTCAAAAAATACCACAACCACGCTCATTTCCCTCTTCCCGTACGCGCTATTCGTTTTTATTGTGCGCATTGACCTGTATTGCTATTTTTTGTTTTAGCAATTCATTACTTGCCAGCTCAGTTAAAGATCTTAAAAGTCAGCAAATTTCTGAAATTCTCTTCAATATTAAAGCCTATTATGTTGATGACTTATCACTTTCAAAAGGTGCGCAGGGTGCCTTTAATAATCAGCAAGTTGAAATTTTACTAGACCAGCTAGACCCTTATTCTAAATACCTCAATGAAAATGACTTAGACGCTTTGTTTAACAATACAAATGGCCATTACACTGGCGTAGGCATTGAAGTAAAAGACATTGACAGTGACATTACTATTGTCGGTGTAGTTAAAAACTCCCCAGCCAAAAAGGCCGGTATTTTAGCGGGCGATATTATAGTTAGTGTTAATGATACAAACACGCAAACACGTAGCTTAGAGCAAGTAGCCGCGTTGATAAAAGATACCCGCTTTAACGCGGTTAAACTAACAATAAAGCGCGCAGGGCAGCAGCAACCAATCAGCTTTGCGGTAAATCGCAAAGAAATAAACTTAGAAAGCGCCACTAGCCAATTACTCGACTCAGGCACTGGGTATTTAGCCATAAATAATTTTTCTAATCACACCTTACATGAAGTGGCGCTGCAGGTAGCTGCACTTAAAAATGATTATCGCACGCCCCTTAAAGGGTTAGTCATTGATTTACGTGACAACCCAGGTGGTACTTTACAAAGCGCAGTGGCGGTAGCGGATCTATTTCTACAAAGCGGTACTATAGTTACTACTAAAGGGCGCTATTACGACGCTAACCAAGCCTACTACGCCAAACGAGGCGACATACTTAAAGGCTTGCCTATTGTGGTGCTTATTAATGAAAATTCGGCCTCTGCGGCAGAAATACTCGCCGCTGCTTTAAAAGACAATCAGCGCGCTACAGTGGTTGGTAATCAGTCTTATGGCAAAGGATCGGTGCAATCTTTGATCCCACTCGGTGATGGTAATACAGCGCTAAAATTAACAACTGCTAAGTACTTTACACCTGCGGGCGTATCGATTGAAGGCGTAGGAGTTACCCCCGATGTAGCAATTGCGCAAGCAACACTTCCACAATCAAATAAAGCCGTTATAATAAAAAATGAGCAGAACAAAAATGCACCACAATTTGAACATGAAATACTGGGCGACTTGCAGTTAGTAAAAGCTAAGCAATTACTTAGCATGCAATAGTAAATAATCTGAACTCTAGGTAAGTGATTTAATAACAGAATAAATATTAACACTATTAAATTCTGCTATTCTCTAGCAATAAGTTTTAAGTAAATTCAACGCAGTTAGCGCTAAAAATGGCTGCTGAGATAGCTTTATTACCCGGCGCTGAGATTAAATACCCTTAATAAATTAAAAAGATAATAAAAACTATAAACGTGAAAATAATAAAATGGCTGTTGTTGGCTATCTGCTTTGTATCTAGCGCTACTTGGGCAAAGCAAATAGCCATCGTAATTGATGATATTGGCTATCATCAGCGAGATTTAGAATTTCTTACCTTACCAGGGCAATTGTCGTATTCAATTTTGCCCCACACACCCTACTCTCAAATTTTTGCCACGCTTGCCAGCCAAGCAAATAAAGAGCTTTTATTGCATGTACCTATGCAAGCCTTAAACGGTAAAGCACTCGGCCCTGGCGGGCTCACTGTAAATATGGATAAAGAACAGCTACAAAAAACTTTAGGCACCGCATTGGCAAGCTTACCGCAAGTAAAAGGGGTTAATAACCATATGGGGTCGGCTCTCACTCAACAAAGCCAAGCCATGAAGTGGACTATGGAAGTACTTAAAAAACGTAATTTATTCTTTTTAGATAGCCGTACTACCGACTTAAGCCAAGCGCAAAATGCGGCAAATTTTATCGGGGTTGAAAATATAGGCCGCCATGTGTTTTTAGACAATATAACCACGCATGAGCAACTGCAGCAAAGGCTGGATGAGCTAAAATATAAAGCGACTAAACATCACTTTGCCATAGCGATTGCCCACCCCTACCCAGAAACCATCGACTTTTTACGCCAAGCGCTACCTGAGCTCACCGAGCAAGGCTTTGAGTTAGTTCCGGTATCGCAACTAGTGCATAAAAAATATATACAATTAGCGCAGGCGCAAGGTAAAGGGATCAACGCTAGATAGCTTTAGGCGGTATTTTAAGTATATTTAAGCCATACAACTAAGCTAACAAAAACAATATTAAGTAGCTAAAACGTTGATTAAAATACTTACAGCCACAAAGCAAAAGCCCCGCATATTAATGCAGGGCTTTTTAAGTTTTACTATTTTTGCGCTATTAGCTCATAGCACTTTGCAGCTTTTTCATCGCTGTTTTTTCTAGCTGGCGAACACGCTCAGCAGATACACTATATTTTTCAGCAAGCTCTTGTAGTGTTGCTTTGTCATCAGACAACCAGCGTGCACTTACAATGTCTTGTGAGCGTTCGTCTAGCGTTTTAAGCGCGCTAAATAAACGAGTATGAGACTGCTCTTGCCATTGTTGCTGCTCAATATCGTCAGCTAAATCAGCTGAGCCGTCTGTTAAATATTGTACTGGTGAATATGTACTTGTTGGTGCGTCGTCGTTATCGTCGCCCGTTAAGTCAAAGCCCATGTCTTGGCCGCTCATGCGCGATTCCATTTCACGAACTTCTTTTTCACTCACACCTAGCTCATTCGCTACAGTGCTTACTTCAGCTTGGTTAAACCAACCTAAACGTTTTTTGTTTTTACGAAGGTTAAAAAACAATTTACGTTGCGCTTTAGTGGTCGCAACTTTTACGATGCGCCAGTTTTTAAGCACAAACTCATGAATTTCTGCTTTAATCCAATGAACAGCGAAAGACACTAAACGTACACCCACACTCGGGTCGAAACGCTTAACCGCTTTCATCAGGCCTATATTGCCCTCTTGGATTAAGTCGGCTTGCGGTAAACCATAACCCGAGTAGCTTTTAGCAATATGTGCTACAAAGCGTAAATGCGACATAATGAGTTGCTTTGCAGCACTAAGATCGCCTTCTTCTTGAAGTCGTGTTGCTAGCTCTTTCTCTTGCTCAGCCTTAAGCATAGGAATTGTGCTAACCGCTTGAAGGTAGCCGTCCATGCTTGCGCTTTGTTGCCCAACTGTAAGTGCCATTGCGTATAAATCTTTACTCATTTTTCACCTCGGTGATAAACATTTGAAACCATCTTAGCACTCTTTCTCTAAGAGTGCTAACCCCAATTTAAAACTTTTTTTAAGCGTAAATCAAGCGGTTTTTTAGTGTATGTTAAGTCTACTACATGCGACTGAATAAGTGATGAACTAAGGGATTGCAAGAGATTAGCGCAAGCGTAACAGCGCATTTACAACTAATCTCATTTGAGGATAATAATATACAAACATGACATTTTTGAGTCAGCCATTAGCAGCCGTACTTATACTTTATCAGGCTCAATTTCTTTAATATATCGGTTTACCGATAAGTAAGAACCAATAAAGCCTAAGCTGGTTGCTAGTAATACTAATGCGCCAAACTCATTAAGCGTTAAACCAATTAACGAAAAGCTTGTTTGATACACGCCTGCAACGCTGCTTACTGCGCTAGTTAACCACCACATCATTAAGGCAATACAAATAAATGCAAACAAGCCCCCAATAACGCCATACCAAATGCCGGTCCACAAAAACGGAGCGTGTATAAACGTATTGGTAGCACCTACTAACTTCATTACTTGTATTTCTTCCTTTTTATCCATAATCGATAAACGAATCGTATTACCAATAATAAGCGTGACAGAGGTAAGAAGTAATAAAGCAATTGTGATAACGCTTTCTTTTAATAAGTCTAATAATGCATTTAGGCGCTCAAGCCAAGCAATATCAAGCTTACCAAAATCTACTTCGCGCTCGTTCTCAAGCTTTGTAAGCAGCGCTTTAGCTGCATTAGGCTGGCGATGCCGCTTAGTAGGTGTCACTAATACAACATCGGGTAGTGGGTTGCTTTCTAGGTATTCTAAAGCTTGCCCAAACCCCGACACATCTTTAAATTCTGTTAGTGCTTGCTGCTTAGAAATAAATTCAACACTTTCTACCTCGGCGTAAAGTGCTAAACGCTTTACTAAGGTTTGTGTTTCTTGCTCGCTCATACTTTCTTTTACAAAAAGCGATATTTCACTGGCTTCTTCAAACCCGCTACTGACTTGCTGTACATTTTTTACAACTAAATACAGCGTTGCAGGCAATGTTAAACTTAGCCCAAGTACAGCAATTGTCATTAATGATGCAAGTGGCGTACGCCACATTTCACCTAAACTGTGCACCCCTTGACGAAAAATATTAATAATAAAAAAATAACCGCCAGCTATGGCTGATTTTTTTTGTTTGTCGTTTGAGTTTTGGCGTCCTTTAAATAACAAGCTCACAGCGTGCCCTCCGCAAGTGGGTCTTCAAGCATACGGCCATCTTTTAAAGTCAGGCTAAGGTATTTTAAACGCGACACCAGACCTAGATCGTGTGTTGCTATAAGTACTGTCGTACCGTGTTTATTAAAATCTTCAAATAGCCTTAATATTTCCATAGAGAGCTCGGGGTCAAGGTTACCCGTTGGTTCATCAGCTAATAAAATAGGCGGAGAATTTACAATCGCTCTGGCAATACCTACGCGTTGCTGCTCACCACCTGAGAGTGTAGAAGGATGACATTTAACTTTATCTAACAGCCCTACTTTATCTAGTGCACCATGAACTCGTTTAGCGATTTGTTTATGATGAGTGCCTTCAATAATCAACGGCAGTGCAACGTTATCAAACACAGTGTAACGCTCTAACAAACGATGATTTTGAAAAATAATACCAATATCGCGGCGCGCATAAGGAATTTGCCGAGAATTAACTTTATTTAAATCAACACCATTAATTAGCACGTTGCCTGCAGAGGGGCGCTCCATTAAGCTAATGAGCTTTAATAAGGTACTTTTACCCGCACCACTGTGGCCTGTTAAAAAAGCCAATTCGCCAGGCTTAATATGAAATGTAACTTTTTCGAGAGCGCGATGCCCACCCGGATAGGTTTTACTTACTTGCTGAAAATTTATCATTTTTTATTATGCCAGTCCCAAATTAGTAAAATGGAATTCCTTAGCTAGGGCCTGTTGACCTTTCAGGATTGAAATTTGCTTTGCCTAGAGCCTATTTAATCGCGGCGCAAGGTTTATAGCCCAGAGGACTAAGTAAAACCTAGCAATAAAAAGAAATAGCCCAAAGGGCAGCGCATGTTTAATCTCAAAAGATAAACAGACCAAAAAAGGGAGCAAGCTCCCTTTTATGTATTAAGCGTCATCCTCATCTTGGCTAAATAAAGCGTCAATAAAGTCATCGCTTTTAAATGCGCGTAAATCATCAATACCTTCGCCAACACCAATGTAACGAATAGGAATATTAAATTTATCTGCAACCGCAAATATAACCCCACCTTTAGCAGTACCATCAAGTTTTGAGAGGGTAATACCGGTTAAACCAACACATTGATTAAATAAGTTTACTTGGCTAATTGCATTTTGACCTGTACCCGCATCAATGGTTAGCATAACTTCATGCGGTGCATCAGGGTCAATTTTCTTCATTACGCGGGCTATTTTTTCAAGCTCTTGCATTAAGTTATCTTTATTTTGCAAGCGCCCTGCTGTATCAGCAATTAATACATCTACATTACGCGCTTTAGCGGCTTGAAATGCATCAAACACCACCGAGGCACTATCTGCACCAGTGTGCTGGGCAATAACAGGAATGCTGTTACGCTCGCCCCACACTTGCAGTTGCTCTACGGCTGCTGCACGAAAGGTATCACCTGCGGCCAACATAACCGACTTACCTTCATTTTGAAATTGCTTAGCTAACTTACCAATGGTTGTCGTTTTACCTACGCCGTTTACACCGACCATTAATATAACAAATGGTTTTTTATCAGCATGTATCTCAAGCGGTTGCTCAGCTGTTTTAAGCATTGCGGCCATTTCTTGCTTCATTAAGTCATAAAGCGCATCGCCATCTTTAAGCTGCTTGCGATCGGCGGCATCAGTAAGGCTATCAATCAGCTTCATGGTGGTATCAACACCTAAATCGGCGGTAAGAAGCTGTGTTTCTAAATCTTCAAATAAATCATCATCTATTTTTTTACCACTAAAAATAGATGCAAAGCCAGAGCCTATATTTACACGGGTTTTTAATAACCCTTTTTTAAGACGTGAAAAAAAGCCTTCTTTTTTAGGCTTTTCGGCAAGTTTAGCTTCTTCTTTTGCAAGCTCTGCCGTAATGCGCTCTTGCTCTAAACGATCAGCTTCGGCCTCTGCTGCAATACGTTCTTGCTCTGCACGTTCAGCTTCTGCTTGTTCTTGTGCAATACGTTCTTGCTCTGCACGCTCGGCCTCTGCTTGCTCTGCTGCAATACGCTGCTGCTCTATACGCTCAGCTTCTGCTTGCTCTGCGGCAATACGCTCTTGCTCTACACGTTCAGCTTCTGCTTGCTCTGCGGCAATTCGCTCTTGCTCTACACGTTCAGCTTCTGCTTGCTCTGCGGCAATTCGCTGTTGCTCTAAACGCTCAGCTTCTGCTTCTGCAGCAATACGCTCTTGCTCTGCACGTTCAGCTTCTGCTTGTTCTGTGGCAATTCGCTGTTGCTCTAAACGCTCAGCTTCCGCTTCTGCAGCAATACGCTCTTGCTCTGCACGTTCGGCTTCTGCTTGTTCTTGTACAATACGATCTTGTTCTAAGCGATCAGCTTCAGCTTTTTCTGCTGCAACACGCTCTTGCTCTAAACGCATTTGCGCTTCTTGCTCTGCTAAACGAGCGGCTTGTGCTTGTTGTTGTACCTGTGCTTCAGCTTGCTCTTTCGCAAGCAACTCAGCGTTGGCTTTTTCAATTGCTAATTTTTCATCTTGCTCAGCTTGCTCACGCTCTGTGTCTAAACGTTGTTGCTCAGCTCGCTGTGCAGCCATGCGCTCTTGCTCTAAACGCATTTGCGCTTCTTGCTCAGCTAAACGTGCAGCTTGTGCTTGTTGTTGCGCCTGTGCTTCGGCTTGTTCTTTTGCAAGCAACTCTGCATTAGCCTTTTCAATTGCTAAACGCTCTGCTTGTGCTTTTTCAGCAGCAATACGCGCTTGTTCTTCACGCTCTGCTTCAGCCTTTTCTGCCGCTAAGCGCTCAGCTTCTTGTTGCTGAGCTAATGCCTGTTGTTTATCAGCTTCTGCTTGTTTTTTATCTGACTTACCAAAACCGAGCCAAGACATGAATTTACTTTTTTTTGCCATACTTGCTAATAACCACTTATAAAAATCTGATAAACTAAAATTTGAAATAGCTTGGTGTGGCTCAGCAAAGCGTGCCGGCCAAACAACCGTTCAAAACGTAAGTGCTAAATAGTAACACTTTTAATGCGGTTGAAAAATGAAGCTAAACGTAAACTACGCACAATATTATCTGAGCTAGATCCCTTATACCATTTTTTAGTGACCTAAATGAGAAAAAAAACAACGAAAAATAAAGCAATTAGCAAATCTACTGACGGCTTTATTAGAGTAATCAGCGGGCAATTTCGTGGCCGTAAACTGCCGGTAAAAAATGTAGAAGGGCTACGCCCAACAACAGACCGCATTAAAGAAACCGTGTTTAATTGGTTAATGCAAGATACGCGCGATGCAACAGTACTCGATTGCTTTGCAGGCTCTGGCGGGCTTGGCTTTGAAGCGCTTTCTCGGTTTGCTAAAAGCACCACGTTTATCGAACTAGATGCCTCGGCTGCTAAGCAAATTGAGCAAAATATTAGTACCTTAAAGCTTGAAAATGCACAGGTAAAACACACTAATTCACTCTCATATTTAGAGCAAAAGAATACAAATTCACCATTTAATTTAGTTTTTGTTGACCCACCATTTCGTAAAAACTTAGCGCAAAGTAGCTGTGATTTATTAGAAAATAACCAATGGCTTAGCGAAGACGCGCTCATTTATGTTGAGGTAGAAACCGAACTAAGCAGCTTTTCACAACCAGATAACTGGCTGTTAATTAAAGAAAAAAAAGCAGGACAAGTATTCTGCAGGCTATACCAACGCCAGCCAAATTAACACTATTTAAGCCGCTGCATTTCTGTTAATATTATCCTTTACATGTGGTGTTGCTTCGGATTACAATACCGCACCATTTTTGAACCACTTGATCAATGTTTGATCAACTTGAGCAACGCTCATAATTTAGGTAGGTGAATTTTTAATGCCAGTAATTAAAGTAAGAGAGAACGAACCGTTTGACGTAGCACTTCGTCGCTTCAAGCGTTCATGTGAAAAAGCAGGTATCCTTTCAGAAGTTCGTCGTCGCGAGCACTATGAAAAGCCAACAGCTGAGCGTAAGCGTAAAAAAGCTGCAGCGGTTAAGCGTCACATGAAGAAGCTTTCTCGCGATAACGCACGTCGCGTTAAATTATACTAATAGTATTAGGTCTTGTATAAATGAGCCTTTTAATAACGCTAAAAGATGCGCAAAAAGATGCGATGAGAGCGAAAGACAAACAACGTCTTAACCCTATTCGCATGGTACTTGCCGCAATCAAGCAACGTGAGATTGACGAGCAAATAACACTAGACGACGCAGGTATTACCTCCGTTATAGTGAAGCTTGTTAAACAACGTCGTGATTCTTACACTCAGTACAAAGATGCTGGGCGTGAAGATTTAGCCGAAATTGAAGCCAATGAGATCGCAGCACTAGAAACTTTTTTACCTCAACAATTGAGTGAAGAAGAAATAGTTGCCCTTATTGATGCGGCTATTGCTGATACTAATGCAGCAGGTATGCAAGACATGGGTAAAGTAATGGGCATAATCAAAAGCAAAGCCGAAGGACGTGCCGATATGGGCAAGCTTTCTGGTTTAATTAAGCAACGATTAACAGCCTAATACTCCCACATACACAAAGTATGATTAAAGCAAACCGAGCCTAGTGCTCGGTTTCTTCGTTTAAGTAGACAAACAAAACGCTTTTAAGTAATGCTCGTGCATGTAATTAAGTGATTTATTGTGTAACTACAAAAGCACATTGAGGGCTAGGTAAAATGGGTTATTTAGGGCTATCACTTACTGCGCCTGCACTGCTCTACCTTCAATATCCTAGCTTTGTACGCTGTTAGCGTCAGGTTTAGCACCTGAAAATGATTAAGTATTATTGCCCATGGATATAATGTAACTTTTTAGCTTACCGATACCCCTTTTATAAATGCGCGCATTGTGTTGAAATTACACCTCACCAATTGTTAGGACTACTTACAAAACATGGCTGGAAAGATCCCACGAAATTTTATTGACGATTTACTCGCCAGAACAGATATTGTAGAGCTAATAGACTCTAAAGTTGGTCTTAAAAAAGCAGGCAAAGACTACCAAGCTTGCTGCCCTTTCCACAACGAAAAATCTCCCTCGTTTACTGTTTCTCAAGATAAACAGTTTTACCACTGCTTTGGCTGTGGTGCTAATGGCAACGCTATTTCGTTTGTTATGGAATACGACAAGCTTGAATTTGTTGATGCCATAGAAGAGCTTGCAAGCCTTTTAAATTTAGACGTACCTCGCGAGAAAGGCAGTAGCTCAGCACCTGAGCGCACAGCAGCGCAAAAGCGCTCAGATTACGATTTAATGTTACACACAGCACGCTTTTACCAGCATCAATTAAAGCACCACAGTAACTCTGCTGCGGTGATTGATTATGTAAAAGGGCGTGGTTTAAGTGGCGAAACCGTTAAAAAGTTTATGATTGGTTATGCGCCGAGCGAATGGGAAGCGCTGTGCCAACAACTTGGCCGAACAAAAGAGCAAAAAGAACAGTTGGTCGAGCTTAAGCTCGCCTCCGAAAAAACACCAGGTAGGCAGTTTGATTTTTTCCGCGATCGGTTAATGTTCCCTATTCGTGATAAACGTGGCCGTGTTATCGCCTTTGGCGGGCGTGTAATGCAAGCCGACCAAGGGCCAAAATACCTCAACTCACCAGAGACCCGCATTTTTCATAAAGGCTTTGAGCTATATGGCCTTTATGAGGCAAAACAAGCACATAAAAAGCTTGAACATGTACTTATTGTAGAAGGTTACATGGATGTAGTTGCACTTGCAGAGCAAGGTATTGAATATGCCGTAGCTGCGCTTGGCACCGCAACAACAAGCGAGCATATGCATACGCTATTTAGAACCACCGACAAAGTTATTTGTTGTTACGATGGCGACAGAGCTGGCCGCGACGCTGCATGGCGAGCACTAGAAAATGCCCTGCCCTACTTAAACGATGGCAAAGCATTACACTTTGTATTTTTACCTGACGGCGAAGACCCTGATTCACTGGTTCAGCAAGAAGGTAAAACACAGTTTGAGCAACGCTTAAGCCAAGCAGATGATTTTACCAAAGTTTTATTTAATAAGCTTAGCCAAGAAGTAGACCTAACACTCGACTCAGGCAAAGCGAAGCTATTAAGTGCCGCTTTGCCGTTAATTGAAAAAATTCCGAGTGAATTTTACCAAGAAAATATTTTAGAGCAGTTAGGGCGATTAATTGGCCGTACGCGTGAGCAGCTAAATAGCCGCTTAAAAACACCAAAGCAACAACACGCTGTTGAGCGAAAATTTAAAATTACCCCAATGCGCCAAGCTATTGGTATTTTAATTCAGCACCCACAGTTAGCTAAAAGTGTGCCCCATTTGCCAGAATTGGCGCAAATGAACATAGCGGGTATTGGTTTGCTACTGCGCTTACAAGAGCGCGCACTGCAAAAAGACAATGCTAACACAGCGGTTTTACTCGAATCATTTAGAGATTCCGAGGATTACGAACCGCTAGTAAAGCTTGCCACATGGCAGCACCAAATTAGTGATGAGCGTTTAGAGACTGTTTTTCAAAATACTTTTAAATTTATTGAAGATCAGTGTTTAAATTATCGACTAGAGACCCTATTAATAAAGGACAAGACACAGGGCTTATCAAGTGATGAAAAACTAGAATGTCATTTACTTATGACAGCGCTAAAAGCGAGTAACAGCTAGTCAGACTTGATTTAAACTGTTATACTGTGCTATTCACTGCGTCACATTATTAAAGTTAGTTAAAAGGCTAACTCTATGATGACGCCTGTTGTATCAACTTATCAGAGTGGAAGAAACAATCTCTATGGATCCAACTCCTCAGTCACAATTAAAACTTCTGATTCAAAAAGGTAAAGAGCAAGGCTACTTAACTTTTGCTGAAGTAAATGATCACCTTCCACAAGACATAATCGACTCAGATCAAGTAGAAGATATCATTAGCATGATTAATGACATGGGTATCAAGGTTAGCGAAAACGCGCCTGATGCTGATGAATTAATGATGCAAGAAACCACGACAGACGAAGACGCAGCAGAAGCTGCTGCTGCAGCCCTTGCAACTGTAGAAAAAGAAATTGGCCGTACAACTGACCCAGTGCGCATGTATATGCGTGAAATGGGTACTGTTGAACTTCTTACACGTGAAGGCGAAATTGTAATCGCTAAGCGTATTGAAGAAGGTATCAACCAGGTACAAATTTCTGTTGCCGAATACCCTGAAGCGATTACTTACCTACTTGAACAGTGGGATAAGTTTGAAGCAGAAGAAATGCGCTTAAGCGACATTATTTCAGGCTTTTTCGACCCTAACGAAGACGAAGCGCAAATCTCAGCAACTCACATTGGCTCTGAATTAAGTGAAGAACAACTTGATGAAGACGATGATGAAGATGACAAAGACAGTGATGACGATGAAGACGAAGAAGAAGTAGATACAGGCCCAGATCCAGAAGAAGCCCGTATTCACTTTGAAAACTTACGTGATTTATACGTTAAAGCTCGCGCTACCTTTGATGAAAAAGGGCGTTCGCACCCAGATTCTCAAGCCGCTATTTTTGAAATTGGCGAGCTTTTCAGAACCTTTAAATTAGTACCAAAACAGTTTGATCGCATGGTTAACAACATGCGTGAAATGATGGATAGAGTGCGTATTCAAGAACGCCTTATCATGAAACAAGCGGTACAAATTGCTAAGCTACCTAAGAAAACGTTTATTAAGCACTTTGCTAATAACGAAACTGACTCAGCGTGGCTAGACCTAGAAATAAATGCTAACGAAAAACATTCAGCTAAACTTGAAGAAGTGAAGCCTGAAATTATTCGTTGCATTCAAAAGCTATGTGTAATTGAAGAAAGCACAGGCTTAAGCATTGAGCGTATCAAAGACATTAACCGTCGTATGAGCATTGGTGAAGCAAAAGCGCGCCGTGCGAAAAAAGAAATGGTTGAAGCTAACTTACGTCTTGTAATCTCAATTGCTAAAAAATACACAAACCGTGGTTTACAGTTCTTAGATTTAATCCAAGAAGGTAACATTGGCTTGATGAAAGCGGTAGATAAGTTTGAATACCGCCGTGGTTATAAGTTCTCGACTTATGCTACGTGGTGGATTCGCCAAGCGATTACCCGCTCAATTGCTGACCAAGCAAGAACAATCCGTATTCCAGTACATATGATAGAAACGATTAATAAACTTAACCGTATCTCTCGTCAAATGTTACAAGAAATGGGTCGTGAGCCAAATCCTGAAGAATTAGCAGAACGCATGATGATGCCTGAGGATAAAATCCGTAAGGTACTTAAAATTGCCAAAGAGCCAATTTCGATGGAAACACCAATCGGTGATGATGAAGATTCGCACTTAGGTGACTTTATCGAAGATACCACTATTGATTCGCCAATCGACTCGGCAACAATGGAATCTCTTCGTGGCGCAACAAACGACGTGCTAGCAGGCCTTACAGCCCGTGAAGCTAAAGTACTTCGTATGCGCTTTGGTATTGATATGAATACCGACCACACCTTAGAAGAAGTAGGTAAACAGTTTGACGTAACACGTGAGCGTATTCGTCAAATAGAAGCGAAAGCACTGCGTAAATTACGCCACCCTTCTCGCTCTGATTTACTAAAAAGCTTTTTAGACGCTAAATAATTTAGCGCTTCATATAAACTAAAAAGGCCGCTGTAGCGGCCTTTTTTCTATTTAAAGGAAACAACCATGGCTTGGATCCAAATCCGTATCAATGCCAATGCTGCTACCGCAGATGCAGTGAGTGACTTATTAATGGAGGCAGGCAGCGCCTCTGTTACTTTTATTGACGCTAAAGACACCCCTATTTATGAGCCTAAAATTGGCACCGTTGAGTTTTGGGCCGATACCACTGTAATTGGTCTATTTGAAGCTAATCATGATATGAACGCGGTAATTGCATTACTTAAGCGTCATGATGAAATTAAAGACACACTGGTATACAAAATTGAGCAACTAGAAGATAAAGACTGGGAACGTGAGTGGATGGATAACTTTCACCCAATCCAGTTCGGCGAAAAACTGTGGATATGCCCAAGCTGGCGCGACATTCCAGACCCAGATGCAGTCAATGTATTGCTCGACCCAGGCCTTGCATTTGGTACGGGTACGCATGCAACAACGGCACTGTGCCTTAAATGGCTAGAAAGCCAAGACCTAACCGGCAAAACAGTGGTTGATTTTGGTTGTGGATCGGGCATTTTAGGCATTGCAGCCATTAAACTTGGCGCAGAGCGCATGATTGGTATTGATATTGACCCGCAAGCACTTGAAGCAAGCTTAGATAACGCACAGCGTAATGGCGTAGCCGATAAGCTTGAGGTATACCTACCAGAAAACCAACCTGAGTTTAGTGCTGATATTGTAGTCGCTAATATTTTAGCGCAGCCGCTGCGTGAGCTTCACAG
Source organism: Pseudoalteromonas agarivorans (assembly GCF_024518735.1). Classification (NCBI taxonomy): domain Bacteria; kingdom Pseudomonadati; phylum Pseudomonadota; class Gammaproteobacteria; order Alteromonadales; family Pseudoalteromonadaceae; genus Pseudoalteromonas; species Pseudoalteromonas agarivorans. The sequence goes on along the minus strand of NZ_JANIGJ010000007.1, from coordinate 107,545 downwards.
TGTAATTTTGGGATTACTTAAACCGGGTGGCAAAATTGCTATGTCGGGCATATTAGAAGAACAAGCCCAATCGGTTGCCGATATTTACGCACCGTTTATTGAGCTTGACGATATTGCACTAGAGGGTGATTGGACTCGTGTAAGCGGTACAAAAAATAGCTAGCAGCGTACATTTATAAATTTAGAGTTTTAACTCAAAACTTGCATGTAAAGCCTGTATTTAACAGGCTTTACTATTTTTTTACAGTTAGAAAATTAGCACGCATAATTTCACAAAATTATTTTTTGTTTAAATTTCAAACAAATCGACCCACTTGTCATGCGGTTATCAAAAGTCAATACGAAAAGGGCAAAAAAAAGTCACTTTTGTTCAATTTATAGCCTTTGATTTTTCCTAAAAAAACCGTAAACTTAGCGCCCCTTGAAAAGAGGCCTATTGAATACAGTGCGTATCGGTTCATACCAACTTGAGAATAATGTAATAGTCGCGCCAATGGCAGGTATTACAGACAGACCATTTAGACAGCTTTGCCGCCGCTTAGGCGCAGGCTTGGCCGTGTCTGAAATGTTATCGTCAAACCCGAAGGTTTGGAAAACTGAAAAATCGATGAACCGTATGGATCACAGCGGTGAGTCGGGTATACGCGCGGTGCAAATTGCAGGAGCTGATCCTGAGCTTATGGCGCAGGCCGCACAATTCAATGTTGCTAACGGTGCACAGATCATAGATATCAATATGGGGTGCCCAGCAAAAAAAGTGAACAAGAAACTCGCAGGCTCTGCATTATTACAGTTTCCTGAACTTGTGGAAGAGATAGTTGATGCAGTGGTTAACGCTGTTGATATCCCGGTCACACTTAAAATCCGTACAGGATGGGATCAGGACAACCGTAATGGTGTAGAGATTGCGAGAATAGCTGAGCGTTATGGCATTGCGTCACTTGCCGTACATGGGCGTACACGCGCATGTATGTACAAAGGTGAAGCAGAATATGCCACGATTAGGGATATAAAACGCTCAGTGTCGATACCTGTGGTTGCTAATGGTGATATTACATCTCCAGAAAAAGCAAAGCAGGTTTTGGACTATACGGGTGCAGATGCCATCATGATTGGCCGAGCCGCCCAAGGTCGCCCTTGGATATTTAGGGAGATAGACCACTATTTGCGAACTGGAGAACACTTACCACCACCTGCTATTTCAGAGGTGCGAAGTATTTTAATGGAGCATTTAGATAACCTCCATGCGTTTTACGGCGAGCCAATGGGAGCGCGAATCGCTCGCAAACATGTATCTTGGTATTTGCAAACCCATGACAGTGACGGTCAGTTTAGGCGAGTATTTAATGCGCTCGACAACCCACAAGCACAGGTTGACGCATTAACGCAATACTTTAAAACACTAGCAGCTAACTAAGAAAGAAAGAGATTAAATAATGTTCGAACAAAACGTGACTTCTCCATTTATCACAAACCCTCATGTTCAGTCACACGAGAAACCGCAGCCATTGCGTGATGCAGTAAAAAAAGCTGTTCACCACTATTTAAAGCAGCTTAACGGTCAAGATGTGCAAGACGTTTACGACCTTGTTCTTTCAGAGCTAGAAGCGCCATTACTTGAAGAAGTAATGACATACACACGTGGAAACCAAACTCGTGCGGCAATTTTACTAGGTATCAACCGTGGTACTTTACGTAAAAAGCTTAAAAAATACGGCATGAACTAATACCAATTATATTGAAAGCGTAAGCATGCTAACGAGCTAAACAAGCCCATAACGGCGTTAAAAATTTCTTATGTAGAATAACTACACTGTAAAATTTTTGCCTTGTTATAGACTTGTTTTTCTATCGTTATAACTGCTTACTAATCCAATACAATTGGTATCATGCAAAAAAAGCACCTTAGGGTGCTTTTTTTATGCGCACAATTTAGTATAGATGTTGCAAAATGCTCACGCTTATTGGCGCTTTATAAGTCGTTTTTTGAGTAGTAATCAGTTAAAATGCCCGCTTCTAAGCTAGCTCATTAACTGAGGAAATTAAACTACAATGGATACTCATCGTCCTATTCGTCGCGCACTATTAAGTGTGTCTGATAAAACCGGTATTGTTGAATTTGCCCGCGCACTAGAAGCGCAAGGTGTAGATATTTTATCAACTGGCGGTACCTGCAAACTCCTTGCTGATAACGGCATAAAAGTGACTGAAGTATCAGATCACACAGGTCATCCTGAAATCATGGATGGTCGCGTAAAAACCCTTCATCCTAAAATTCACGGCGGTATTTTAGCGCGTCGCGGACAAGATGAAAGCGTAATGGCAGATAACAACATCTCTGCTATCGATATTGTTGTAGTTAACTTATACCCCTTTGCGAATACTGTCGCTCAAGAAAACTGCAGCCTTGAAGATGCTATTGAAAACATTGATATTGGCGGACCTACCATGGTTCGTGCAGCCGCTAAAAACCACAAAGACGTCACCATCGTGGTAAACGCAAACGATTACGAGCGCGTTATTAGCGAAATGCAAAGCAACAATGGCTCAACAACGTACAAAACACGTTTTGATTTAGCCATTGCCGCGTATGAGCACACAGCTCAGTACGATGGCATGATTGCTAACTACTTTGGCAAAATGGTACCTGATTACACTGAAGAAGCCGCTGAAGAGACTAAATTCCCACGCACTATCAATATGCAGTTCACTAAAAAGCAAGATATGCGTTACGGTGAAAACTCACATCAAGATGCTGCTTTTTATGTTGAAAACAACGTAAGCGAAGCGTCTGTTGCAACAGCTACTCAGCTACAAGGTAAAGCCCTGTCGTTTAATAACATTGCAGATACCGACGCAGCACTTGAGTGTGTTAAAGAATTTGATGTACCTGCATGTGTTATTGTTAAACACGCAAACCCGTGTGGCGTTTCAATTGGCGAAGATATTCTTAGTGCTTACGACCGCGCCTTTAAAACAGATCCAACCTCAGCGTTTGGTGGCATTATTGCCTTTAACCGCGAGCTTGACGCTGCAACAGCACAAGCCATTGTAGAGCGTCAATTTGTTGAAGTAATTATTGCTCCTAGCGTTTCAAGCGAAGCAGCAAAAATTGTTGAAGCGAAAAAGAACGTACGCTTATTAGCGTGTGGTCAATGGAGTGGCAAAGCAACTGGCCACGATATTAAACGCGTTAACGGCGGTGTTTTAGTACAAGACCGCGACCTAGGCATGGTTACCCAAGGCGATTTAAAAGTCGTATCTAAGCGCCAACCTTCTGAGCAAGAACTTAAAGATTTACTATTTTGCTGGAAAGTGGCTAAGTTTGTTAAATCAAACGCGATTGTATATGCCCGCGACGGTATGACCATTGGCGTAGGCGCAGGCCAAATGAGCCGTGTTTACTCAGCTAAAATAGCGGGTATAAAAGCCGCTGATGAAAACCTAGAAGTACCTGGCTCTGTAATGGCATCAGATGCGTTTTTCCCATTCCGTGATGGTATAGACGCAGCCGCAGCCGCTGGTATTACCGCGGTTATTCAACCGGGTGGTTCAATGCGCGATGAAGAAGTTATCGCCGCCGCTGACGAAGCTGGCATGGCGATGGTATTTACCGGCATGCGCCACTTCCGCCACTAATCACACAAAGGGTTAAACACAACGTTTAGCCCTTTTTGTTTGCAATCAATTCACGTATTCTGGTTCAACACCTATATAAAATGTTAAGGAACAAACGATGAAATTTGCACTAAAGTCACTACTTGTTGCCTCGCTTACGCTGACCTCAACAATGGCACTTAGCCATAACCACGAGTCAAGCCTTAGCCATGCTATTCAATCAAGCGAGCGTAGCGCTAAAAATAGCGCCCGCGATGAATACCGTCACCCTAAGCAAACACTGGCATTTTTTGGTTTTAAACCAACAATGACTGTGGTTGAAATTGCCCCTGGTGGTGGTTGGTACAGCGAAATTTTAGCCCCAGCACTTAAAGAGCAAGGCTTATATTACGCAGCGCATTTTCCGAGTGATTCATCGGTAGGTTACTACCAGCGCTCTTTAGCTGGCTTTAAGAAAAAAGTGGCCGAATATGAGCGTTTTAGCAAAGTAAAAATTTCTGAGTTTGCCCCATTAACGCACACTGATATTGCCCCAGCCGGCACTGCCGACATGGTATTAACCTTTCGCAATGTACATAACTGGTACATGGGTAAAGACACTAAAGGCGCACTCAGTGCATTTAAGTCTTTTTATAAAGCGTTAAAACCAGGTGGCGTATTAGGTGTAGTTGAACATCGCTTAGATGAAAGCCGACCTGATGAGGATCAAAAATCAACCGGCTACATGAAGCAAAGTTACGTGGTCGATTTAGCTAAAAAAGCTGGATTTGAATTAGTTGCAAGCAGTGAGATTAACGCCAATCCAAAAGATACAGCCGATCACCCTAAAGGGGTGTGGACGCTACCACCTAGCTTACGCCTTGGCGAACAAGACGCTGATAAATACAAAGCTATTGGTGAAAGCGACCGTATGACGCTGAAATTTAAAAAACCGCTTTAAATAGGAATATTTCGCCATGAATGTATTAGTCATTGGCAGCGGCGGCCGCGAACACGCACTTGCGTTTAAGGCCGCTCAAAACACGAAAGTAAACACTGTATTTGTAGCACCGGGTAATGCCGGTACTGCACTTGAGCCAAAACTAGAAAACGTTGCAATTAATGTTGAAGACCTAGATGGCCTATTAAGCTTTGCACGACAAAACAATGTAGAACTTACGATTGTTGGCCCTGAAGTACCGCTTGTATTGGGCGTTGTAGATAAGTTCCGTGAACACGGTCTCGCTATTTTTGGTCCAACAGCCGGTGCAGCGCAGCTAGAAGGCTCTAAGTCGTTTACTAAAGACTTTTTAGCTCGCCATGCTATCCCAACCGCTGATTACCAAACGTTTGAACAAATTGACCCTGCCCTTGCTTATTTAAAGGAAAAAGGCGCGCCAATTGTAATAAAAGCAGATGGCCTAGCAGCTGGTAAAGGCGTTATTGTGGCAATGGATGAGCGCGAAGCTGAAGACGCTATTCGCGATATGCTTGCCGGTAATGCTTTTGGCGAGGCTGGCAGCCGCGTCGTGATCGAAGAGTTTTTAGAAGGCGAAGAAGCTTCTTTTATTGTTATGGTTGATGGTAAAAACATTTTGCCATTTGCAACAAGCCAAGATCATAAGCGTGCATACAATGGCGATGAAGGTCCAAATACTGGCGGCATGGGCGCATACTCACCGGCACCTGTAGTAACCGACGAAATCCACCAGCGCATTATGAACGAAGTAATCGTTCCTACCGTTGAGGGTATGGCAAGCGAAGGTCATCCTTACACTGGCTTTTTATACGCAGGCTTAATGATTGATGCCCAGGGCACGCCTAAAGTAATTGAGTACAACTGTCGTTTTGGTGACCCTGAAACGCAACCTATGATGCTTCGTCTTAAATCAGACTTAGTTGAACTAGTTGAAGCGGCTAACCGCGAAGAGCTTGATAAAACAACCATTGAGTTTGACCCGCGCGCAGCCGTAGGTGTTGTACTTGCTGCTAAAGGCTACCCAGGTGATTACCCTAAAGGTGATGCAATATCAGGCCTTAAAGTTAACTACCCTGCTGATGAAAAAGTATTTCATGCGGGTACTAAGCAAGATGGCGAAAACGTTGTCACCGCAGGTGGACGTGTATTATGTGCAACGGCACTCGGCAATACCGTTACCGAGGCACAGCAACGTGCATACGAGCTTGTAAAACAAATTAGCTGGGAAGGTATGGAGTACCGCACCGATATTGCTTACAGAGCGATTGCCCGAGAGCAGTAGCCTGTAACTAAATTATTGGTTTAACTTAGGGCCTGTTTATCTTTCGAGATTAAATTTGCAGCAGTGTGTTTGGTATTTAGGCAAGGCAGAGCCTATGTAGTGTGGTTATTCCCCATAAATAGGCGATAACGCAGTATAAATACCAAACACGCGCTGCACGAAGGTTCGTCCTAGGGACGATTAACTCTTTGTTGCTCGGTTTTTACTTAGCCCACTAGGTTACAAACCTCGCGCCACGATTAAATCGTCCCTAGTTAGAACAAATTTTAATCCTGAAGGATAAGCAGGCCCTAAAAATTTAACTAAAAAAGCGCAGTTTATATGCGCTTTTTTAGTGCTACACTAATTAAAAGAGTTATTACAAGTATACAACGTTGGAAACGAAAACTTTACGTTATCATGCCGCGGCCATAGCCATACTGATTTTCATATTTTATATTATTAGCACACTCGCTTCTAACCTGGTTGTGCCGACTCGCTATACCATCGATAAAACCACGCCTGTATATTTAGACTTTGCCTACTACATAGATGAAAGTAAATCTCACACACTCAACGATATTATTTTAGATCCCGAGCTAATCACCCACCAGCCGTTAACCGATATTCAATGGAGCTTTAAGCAGCAAAACTATTGGCTATTTATAGACCTTGAAAATAAAAGCTTGGATGCTCAAGACATTGTTGCCCATTTTGATAACCCGATGGTTGATCACCTAAGCGTGTATCGGTTAAACAAAAGAAATGAGCTTATAGAAAGCTATAAATTAGGTGATAAAGTAAAGTCTCTCACGCTTTTTCAATATAGCGTACCGCATATACGTTTTGCACTTGAGAGTAAAACAACAGAGCGCTTAGCCATAAAAATAGATACAACGGGGATCAGCAAAACCCCGGTTAATTTGTATCGCCATAAAGAATTTGTTGATTTAGTTCGCTCGCAAACCGGCATTTGGGGCATATTTGCCGGCGTGTTATTAATGGCTGCCCTGTATAATTTAGTGCTTTATTTTGGGATTAAAGACCGCGTTTATTTAGTTTATATAGGCTATATAATTAGTGCGCTGTGTTTAATGGGCATTGTAATGGGCTTTGGCTTTTACTTGTGGCCCCTAGAGTGGCAATTGTACTTACACGAAAAAGTGATTTTTTCAAACTACGCAATGGCCTTTTTTACTCTCGCCTTTTGCACCATGTTTTTGCGCTACCACAAGGACAAATGCTGGCGCTATAAAATGAGTAAAGCGCTACTTATTTTAATATTTTTATTATCAATCACCACTTTATTTATACCCGAATACATTGCAGCACCCATCTTTTTTTGTGTATTAAGCTTGTTATATATTACGTGTGTTATTTTAATTTATAACAAACTACGCACGGGCTTTAGGTGGGCGAAGTTTTACGTTTTTTCGTGGGTTCCCCTCATTGTTGGCGCGGCAATACAGCCATTAGAATTAACGGGCTATTTGGATTATAGCTTTGCGATTCGTCACGCGTTTTTAGTGGCTATATTGTGTGAAGTTATTTTAATGGCTATGGCACTTGCCGATAGAGTGCGCTACCAGCGCGAGCGTGCGCTTTATCATGCTACACATACCCAGCAAACTAAATTACTTAACAGTGCCAAATTAAAACAAGCGTTTATGAGCTTACAAGCACAGGGGCGTAATACCACCTTGTGTTTAATTAAAATTCGCCATTTTAACTCGCTCAATACCATTATTACCCCATCGCAGGGCTACACTTTAATAAAGCACGTGGCTAAACAAATAGAGTTAGAGCTTAGCCATGAGCGCGAATTTACCAACCTAGATACAGATTTTAATAACAGCCCCCGCTTAGCCGACTTAGGCAGCGGGGTATTTGCCTGCATATCTACTAAAAACCAAAACCAGGAGTCACTTGAAGGGGCCTTAATTAAAGTTATAAATAGCCTGCCCAAACAATACGAAATTCAAGGCTTAAACTTACAACTTACCTATAACATAGGGATTAGTAGCGCAGCCCACAGTGACGACTTTGAATACTGGACAAAACGGGGTTACTTGGCACTTAAAAAAGCTAAAAGTAATAACGATTTAGTAGTAAGCGCCTCTAACGGCAGTAATATATTAATGGATGTGGCATTGGCCGCTAAATTACAAAAAGCAATTAAAAACAACCAACTAGCGTTATACTATCAGCCTCAAATAGGGCTGAACTTTAATCAGGTATGTGGCGCCGAAGCACTGTTACGTTGGCCCGACCCTGCTTTTAAAGGCGTATCGATAGAAGAGCTGATCACCCTTGCTGAGCACACAGGTATTATTAACGAGCTTACCTTATGGGTTATTGAGCAAGCCTGTAAGGATATCCTCAAACTAACCGAGCAAGGCTACAACGATCACCCAATTAGCGTAAATTTAAGTGCTAAAAATCTGTCGATTAAAAACCTAGCCGAAAAAGTCGAAAACGTCCTTATAAAATACCAAGTTCCGGCGCAGCTTCTTAAGTTTGAATTAACGGAGTCAGCATTAGTCGAAAGCCACGAAGCGCTTATTTCATTGGTTAATGAGCTTTCTGATTTAGGAGTGCGCGTGGTCCTTGATGACTTTGGCACTGGCTATTCATCGCTAAGTTATTTGGTTAATTACCGCTTTACGGAGCTTAAAGTAGATAAATCGTTTGTATTTGATTTAACGAATAACACCGCCAATAAAGTGATTGTGCAAACCGCTATAGATATGGCACATAACCTAGGGCTATCTATAACCATGGAAGGCATAGAGACCCAAGATGTGCACCACTTATTGAAAGAAATGGGCGCCGACAGAGCGCAAGGTTACCTATACGCTAAGCCAATTCCTCTAGATGACTATTTGTATTTCTTAAAAAGCCAATACAGTTTAAAGATGTTAAACTCCACGTTTTAATATCAACATCTTTAGGGGCCAAGTAAAGATGCAAGGCACTTTGCGTAAATTAAAATCGAGCTTAACAGAGCCGGTTCAACATCACCTTCCTGTGGGCGACAACCTAGTCGACCTAAACGCACTCATTGGTAAAGAGTTAACGCTGACGTTTAGCGGTACCATTTTATGCTCAAACTGTGGCAAAAAAACCAAAAAGAGTTACTCGCAAGGCCACTGTTTTGTATGCATGCGCAAGCTTGCTAGCTGCGATATGTGCATTATGAAACCAGAAACTTGCCATTACGATAAAGGCACTTGCCGCGAGCCGCAATGGGGCGAAAAAAACTGCATGATCCCGCATTATGTGTATTTAGCCAACACCTCTGGGCTAAAAGTAGGTATTACTCGCCATACGCAAATACCGACACGTTGGGTTGATCAAGGCGCCACTCAAGCACTGCCTATTTTTAAAGTACAAACACGTTTACAATCAGGCTTAGTTGAGGTGGCATTGGCCGAGTTTATTGCCGATAAAACCAATTGGCGTAACATGCTAAAGGGCCAAAACGAAGCCATTGACCTTAAAGCCGCCGCGGCAGAGCTGATCCCGCAAATTAGCGATAAATTAAACGAGCTAAGCGAGTTATTTGGTGCCACAGCCATAGAGCAACTTGATGAAGACGTGGTTGATTTAAACTTTCCGGTGACAGAGTACCCTACTAAAATTAGCTCGTTTAATTTTGATAAAAACCCAGTAGTAAGCGGCGTGCTGCAAGGTATAAAAGGTCAGTACTTAATTTTTGATACTGGCGTTATTAATGTGCGTAAATTTACCTCATATGAGGTAACAGTAGGGTAACTATGCTAAACAGCTTTCCACAGTTATTAATTGTTTATAATGAGCTTGAAATAGCGCACGATAAACAAGAACAAGAAGCGTGTTTGCACAGCGTTACGCAAAGTGAGCTTAGTAATGTGCGCGTGTTGAACAAGCAAGGTGAGTACGTTGACCTGCAAGGCGCTGCATGCGCCCCTCTTTCACAGGAGCAGCTAGCGCAACTGGTCACTACTTATTTATTAAATGAAGGGCAATGCTGCCTTGGCAAAATTAAAACCCTTAATACCAAGCAGGCGTTTGATTTACTGGGTTTGTAACCCTTAGTTATACCAATTCGCTTAATTAAGTATTATTGCGGATTGGTCTTAGTACTCACTAAGCACTTTTATATGCGCTACAGCACTTCTTCCTAATGCTGATAGCGCATAGCCCCCTTCAAGGTAAGATATAACACCTTTGCAGCCACTCTCTTTTGCAACATCGCATAACTGCTCTGTAAGCCAGCTGTAGTCATCTTCTACAAACTTTAGACTTGCCATGTCATCTTCTAGGTGGGCATCAAACCCTGCACTGATAAATAGCAGCTCTGGCTTAAAGGCTTTTAATTTTGGCAACCATTGGGTATTAAACACTTCTTTTAAATCATCGCCACTACTGGCAATTGGCAAAGGAGAATTAACTATGTGGCTGTTATTTTTTACAGCTGTGTTTGGGTAAAATGGGTATTGAAATAACGAACAAAGTAATATGTTTTCATCGTTTATAAATATGTCTTGGGTGCCATTACCATGGTGTACGTCAAAATCAGCAATTGCTATACGTTTAATGCCTTTACTTTGGGCATACTTAACTGCTATAGCTAAATTATTAAATACACAAAACCCAGAAGAAGCGTGTGCATTGGCATGATGCCCTGGCGGGCGTACAGCGCAAAACGCCGCATCGAGTTTATCTGCGAGTATTTCATCTACAGCCAACAACCCTGCTCCTACGGCGCGCTCTACCGCTTTAAACGAATCAGGGCAAAGCCAGGTATCGCCATCAAGGTTATGTAGCCCCTGCTCAGGGACTAAGCGCTCCACAAGGTTAACTAATGACTCATCATGGGCTAATAAGTAATGCTCACGCTGCGCTTTAGGCGCTTGTAGATGCGTTAAGCCAATATCTACACCACTTGCCAAAAGTCTATCTGCAATAGCGTCTAGGCGCTCTGGGCACTCTGGATGATCGTCAATCATTTTATGTTTACGGCAATGAGGGTGTGAAATAACTGCAGTACGCATAAACGCTCCTTTAATGTGAGTGCTTAATATAACAAAGCCACCTTACGGTGGCTTTGCGACTTTGGTGTATAGCATCACTACTTAGCTTTTAAATTAAGGTTTCTAAAATCAAAACTAAAGTCTGTTACCGCTGTTGATACCGCGCGCATTTTTGCGCTATTAACACGGTTGTTTGCGCCCATATCAAAACGAATAAACGCATCGGCCTCCAGTAGCTTTTCATCCCACTTAACAATAAACGTATTACCCGTGTAATGCTCAAGCGTGCCTTTTAAGCGTTTGGTATGGGTAAAATCAATACGTAGTTTGCCATCGAGTTGCTCAATAATTACATCGCCGTACCAATCGTCATGTAACGTGCCGGTGTAATTTATATTAGGTAACTGTGGCTGGTAATCTGCTGGGGTGTCGGGTTTTGCATTGGCGTAGGCTTTTTGTTTACTCGCAAAATGTTTTTTAGCCAACTCTTCAACCCAGTCTTTATCTTCAAGCTCAAGGGCATCTTCAAGCACTTCGTGGGTTACTGCCGAAAGTGCACTAAATGCTTGCTGATTAGATAAAATAACAATGCCAAGTTTTTTCTCAGGCAATAATGTGACTTGCGACACCATACCTAAAATGCCCCCGCCGTGGCCTAGCTTTTTAAAGCCGTGGTAATCTTCAACGCTCCAACCTAGCCCATAGCCTCTAAATTGCTGATGATAGGCCTCATACGCACTTTTAGAAGCCATAGAGGTAATATGCGGATGCCACATTTGCGCTTGCTGTTTTTCACTAAATAGTTGCTCGCCGCTTGGCATTTTTCCGCCAGCTAACTGCGTTAGTAACCATTGGCTCATATCGTTTACGCTTGATGCAATAGCCCCTGCGCCTCTAAAATCTTCTAGGTAGTTAACAAAAAAAGGATTGAGCTTGCCATCCATTGGTATGTGGCCAATTGCCCAGTTTTTATTGCTTTTTGGAATACGCGAAAAGCCCGCGCGAGAGTTATCCATATGCAAAGGCTGTAATATATTTTTTTCGATGTAATCGTTCCAGCTCATACCTGATACACGTGCCACCACTTCGCCTGCGGTTACAAACATTAAGTTGTTATAGGCATACTGGCTGCGAAAGCTGCTGGCTGGCTTTAAATACTGTAGGCCGGCTAAAATAGCCTCTATAGATTTATCAGTACTTGGCCAAATCATTAAATCGCCCTGCCCAAGCCCTAAGCCACTGCGATGGCTTAATAAATCACGAACACGCATTTCGCGGGTGACGTAGGAGTCGTACAACCTAAACTCAGGTAAGTGGTCAATTACCCTGTCATCCCAGCTTAACTTACCTTCATCAACCAACTTAGCCAGCGCTGCACTGGTAAACGCTTTTGTGTTTGAGGCAATACCAAAAAGTGTGTCTTTGTTCACTTTTGCATTTGTATTGAGGTTGCTTGTCCCAAACCCTTTAGCAAATACAACTTTATCGTCTTGCACAACCGCTACCGCCATACCCGGTACGTCAAAGCGTGCCATTGAGGTGTTAATAACCTCTTCTAAGTCCGTGGTATTAATTTGTGCCCAACTATTAAAAGTGGCACTGGCAAGCAACGCTAAACTGGCTAATTTGGTGAGTTTCATGATTATCCTTATTATTTTTGGTGCACTGCAAATTCAATATCAGCACGCTCTTTATTTGTATCGGGCTTATGCGGCCGATTAAGTATTGCATCACTGTATTCTTTTGGTACGCCAGCCTCAAGTGCGCCGCGATGAACGTGCTGAATATACCAGTCGTATGGCAGTACATCGTTATCGTGGGTGTTAGCAATATAGCAATGGGCCTCTATTTGCTCCCCATTTAACAAAGTGGGCTTAATAGCAACGCAATCGTAGCCTGGGCCTTCTATGGTATCTAAAATTGCTTTTTCGGCTTCATCAAGTTCATAGACCACGCCATATACCAAGGCGTTTTTGTCATCACTTTTTTGAATACTGCACTTGCCCGAGCCATCTTTAAATAACATATTAAACGTAAGCTCGTAGCCTTTTAGTACAGCTGTGCCAACTCGCTTTGCTTTTGGTAAACGCGCAAGCAAGCGGTTAGAGGACATATTCGATCCAAACGAAAAATTATAAATAGGCATGACTTCTCCCTAGGGTTAAATTACTACACGAATGGCTAAAGCAATTAAAATAACACCTATACCCCGGTCAAACCAATAGCCGCTTTTTTGAAAAAACGCCCGTACACTGGGTTTTGACAACACTAAAGAAAGCATAGAGAACCACACCCACGTTGCCAGAGCCATATAAACCCCATACACAATTTGCACGCTAGTTGGTGTAGTTACACTAATAACTAAGGTAAATAACGACATAAAAAAGAGAGTGGCTTTAGGATTAAGCGCGTTGGTTAAAAAGCCGCGCCTAAATGCATGCCATACGCTTTCTTGTGGGGTAGTTTTGTTTTCTATGTTGTCTGTTTTATTTACCGGTGGTTTGGCAGCCCTCAATGCTTGTACGCCTAAATAGGCTAAATACGCCCCCGCAACGTACTTTAATGTCATAAATAAATTAGGCGATTGCGTTAAAATTAGCGCAACCCCTAATACGCAATATCCTACGTGTAATAAAATAGCAGCGCCCACACCAGCGCTTGTCCATAAGGCGTTACGCCTGCCCTGCTGTATACTTTGTTTGAGCACCACGGCAAAGTCGGGGCCTGGGCTGGCTACTGCAAAAAAGTGGGCGATGGCAATCAGTAAAAATTCGTCTAAGTAGTTCACAAGTATCCGGTTTAAGTTGGTGCATAGGCAAGCAATAGCGGATTAGCAGAATTATCAACTAATGCTTTGATCTCTTTTTGGGCTTTTTTAAATTGGCTGCGCAAATGTGGCTTTAAATGTTTTTTAGAGTCATGATCGTTTTTAAAATAACTAATCAGCGCGTGCATAAATACGGTATGAGTTTCACTGAGCTTCGCTTCACGATTAGCATAAGGGTTATAGCACGAGCCACACCCGCCTTTAAATTGATACACAGTGTTGCTCATCATTACCCCAAACCCTAAAAAACAGGCCAGCGCATCTGCCGCTTGTGGCAAGTAGTCTTTACCGCCTGGCGGTAACACCCCAACATGATGAATTAATACAGTAGCCAGTGTGCCGGCAAAGCTGGCCACTAAATCTTGCGGCTGATTAATTTGATTAGGATTAAATGAAATATTAATCGTGTGGCTTGGCGGTACAATAAGTTGGCTTTGCTCTCCGCGTAAGTGTTCAGCAAATTCAAAATGCGGAAATACTTGCGGCTGTAACTGTTGTGGCGCAACTAATTGTATTGGCCACGCACTCATACCTGCGTAATCACGTACTCGTACAAATACCTTAGTGGCCATTTCCTCAATACTCGATACCGAATCAGGAAAATGCGCCACCGTTGGCAATATTATTTGCGTGTGCTTGGTAAAAAATGCGGCATCAAAGTGCTCTACCGCCCAAATAAAGGTATCAATTAGCCACTGCTGCTCGGCTTGTTCTAGCAGCGGCTTTGATTTAAATAACGCTAACATAGTGTGCTCTTATTTTTGTTCAAGTGCCCAGTTCCAAGCTTTTGTATTGTATAAAGGCACAGTTGAAAGTGCGTGGTGGTGGCTGCCGCTCGACTCTTTAGTCGAGTACGATAAGTACAGTAATGTGCGGTTTTGTGCATCGTAAATACGGCGTACTTTTAGCGATTTAAATAAAATACTTTTTGATGACTTAAACACCACTTCGCCCGACTTACTGCGATCTATTGCTTGTAACATATCGGCTGTAATTGGCCCAGTTTGGCGACACGCAATAGACATATCAGAGGGATCTGAAAAATCTAAGTCGGCCTCAATATGGCTAATATGGCACGTAACCCCTTTTACTAGTGGGTCTTGCTGCGAATTTACCACTACATCTTTAGTAGTAAACAGCCCTAAGCTCACCGATGCAACATCATCTGAGCAGGCACTTAAGGTAACCACTGCACTTAATAGCACAGCTAAACGTTTAAAGCGGTGTGGTAATTTCATATTAATCCTTAATTTTGCTTTATAAGCGAAGGTTCACGTGACTGTTTTTATACTACCATCAAAAATTAATACAACTAAATTTAGGCCATTGAGGGGTTAGCGCACAGTTCAGGCTTTGGTACAATTATACGTACGCCCACGTAGTAACTCATAATAGGAAACGCGTAAATGCCGCACATTATTATTGAACACTCTGAAGATCTTCCTGTATTACCGCAAGTACTTGTTGAAAAAGTGCACAACGCGACTTTTCAAAGTGGTTTGTTTGACTTAGAAACCATTAAAACCCGCGCCATTGCTTATCAGCAATACCAGCTAGGTGAAGGAAAAGAAGGGTTTATTCATATTGCGGCGCATATCATGGCCGGGCGCTCTATTGAACAAAAACAAATGTTAAGCGAGAGCTTGCTTGAGTGTTTAAAAACTTATTGCCGAGATTCTGACAGCTTAAGCGTTAATATTTACGACATTCAACATGAAATTTACCGTAAAAATTAACCCTTTAAAAACGCGTTGTTATTAACCTAAACTTTGGATAATAAACCTCTTAACCAAAGCTTAGATTAACTAAGTTACAACGCGTTTTTTAGCTTAATGTTGTCACTTTTTTTAAAGCGTAAACTTACCCAGTAAGTCTTTTAATATATTCGACTCTTCATTTAGCCCATTGCATAGCTGCTCTGAGGTTTTCATATTTTGTTTTGTTTGCTCAGCAGAATCAGAAATCATCACCACATTTTGACTAATTTCTGAGGTAGCCAACGTTTGCTCGCGGGTGGCTGTTGCCACTGAGCTATTTAGCTCACTTAGGGTAACAATTTCTTGAGAGATACCCGTTAAGGTACTCCCCGTTACTTTTAAACGTTCGGCGTTTTCTAGGGTATTTTTACTGCCAAGCTCTATAGCCGACACCGTACTTGAAGCCTTAGAATTTAACGTGTCTATCATTTCGTTAATTTGCTCGGTCGACTCTGCAGTACGCATTGCAAGGGTTCTTACTTCATCGGCTACAACGGCAAAACCACGACCGTGTTCGCCTGCCCGCGCGGCTTCTATGGCAGCATTGAGCGCCAGTAAGTTAGTTTGCTCCGATATTGCTTTAATAACATCAAGCACCTGCGTAATTGACTTTATCTCTCCTGAAAGCTCAGTTACCGAGGCAACCGAGGTAGCCATGGCGTTTTCTAGCTGCTCCATTTGCTTTATCGTGCTATTTACAAACTCCACCCCTTTATGAGTCGCTTCTTCTGTTAAAGTCGCAATGTCAGAGGCGTTACTGGCACTGTTTGAAATGTCTTGTACGGTTACTTCCATTTCGTTAACGGCTGCCGCCACCGTTTGCGTGCTAGATGATTGTACCTCGGCCAAGTTAGCCGCGCCTTGTACTTGTACTAACACATTTTCTGAAATGCTTTTAACATGGTTTGCTGAGTCCGACACTTGCTTAAACATGCCATGTAGCTGCTCTAAAAATAAATTAAAGTTAGCGGCAAGCTCTGATATTTCGTTGTTATCGTTAGTAGGCAGCCTTACGGTTAAATCGCCATCTTTTTTAGTTAACGCGCTCACTGCAGCGGTTATGTTTTCAATGGGTTTAAATATTTGCGACACTAAAACTCTGGCCAGGGCAAAGCCAATAATGGCAATGATCACACCAAATAATAAATTGCTATTAATGGCACTATTTATTGGCCCGTATAACTGCTGCTCGGGCACTTCTGCCACTAAATGCCAACCTAATGACTCAATAGGCGTACTCGACACAACATAATCTTCGCCTGCCATTGTTTTACTAATAATGGCACCATTTTTTATATCGTTAATATTAATTTTTTGACCCATTTTACTTCTGTCACTGTGAAGCATTACCTCACCTTCATCAGAGACCAAATACACCACACCGGCTTCGCCAATACGGTATTCGTTAATTAAGTTGATCATAGAATCGAGCGAGCGCCCTACGCCAGTAATGGCGGTACGCTCACCATTAATTTGCAGTGCATAGTTAATAAAAACCACCATGCTATTTGTGGTTTTATCTATATCCAGTGCTATTTCAAAGGGTCTGTTAGAGGATAGAAACTGATCAAACCATACATCTTCGCTTCTATCTATCTGTCTAGATATGCCAATATCGGTGTAATAGTTGTTGGTATTTTTGGAAATTATATACGCAATAACTGCGTTGTTATCTTTTTTAATACTGGCTAAATAATTAATATAATCGGCTCTTGCTTGCTCACTCTCACCGTTGCTTAGCCACTGTTTAACAAAGCTGTTTTGCGCAATTTCTTTGGCAACAATTATAGGAGTGGCAAGTTCGAGTTCAATTTTGCTTTTTACTTCACTCAATGCGGTGGGTAGATCAACCTTTGCGAGCTTTTCATCGGTATGATTTTGAATACTATTTGAAAATAAAAATGTAGAAACCGCTAACGGCACAACAATAGCCAAAATAAGACTAATATAAACTTTTTGTTTAAGTAACATACAATACCTGTAAATGGATAAAGGACTTAACTAACACTTGCTTAGAATAAATATAGGATCAGCTGAGCAATAAGCCCAATAATTAGAAAAAATAGAACATAAAAGAAGAGCGTGTATTTTAATTTAATCCACCACAGGAAAGCGAATTAAATTTTAAAGGCGCAAGGCTAGCAACACTAACCTCGCGTAAGGTGCACTAGGGTGAATCGGGCCACTCTTGCTCGTTAATTATACCTTGCGCAATCAGGTTTTTTCTTAATTGGCTAATCGTGTGTTTTAACTCGTCACGAATAAGCCTAATGGCAGGCGTTATAAGCTGGCGGCTAGGCAGTACTAACCACATTTCAGTGAGGGGGATTTTGTAATCGGGCATTAACCTTTTTAGTCTGCCTGCTAATAAATCTTCAGCTACATCAATGGCCGATTTTTTGGCTATCCCGGTGCCATCAACACACCAACGCCTAACTATATCGCCATCGTTAACGGCGCGATCGCTGCTCATTTTAACCTTGTATTTTTGGTTATCGTTATACAGCTCCCACCCATCATGCACTACCTCGTAGAGCTTATATAAAAGGGCATTATGATTCAGTAGGTCATCTGGCGTTAACGGCTCACCGTGCTTTTTAATGTAATCAGGCGAGGCGCATAGCACGTGTGCTATGTTACAAATTTTAAAGCCGTATAAATTTAGCTCCTGTGCGGCTTCTTTAGTTAAGGCGCGCAGCGCAACATCAATTCCATCACGGTAAAAATCAGCGCGGCTGTCGCTTGCTTGTAAGCGCAGCGTCACTTCGCTGTGTTTATCCATAATATTATTTAGTAATACCCGCATAAGGTTGCGCCCCATTTCCGATGACACTGCTATTCGCACTTCACCACTAATAGATTGCTGTTCCTCATGAATAAGCACTTGCCCTTGTTGCAATAAATCGAGTGCCTGCTGACACAGAGGTAAATACCGTTCCCCTTCAGGCGTGAGGCGTATTTGCCTTGTTGTGCGCACAAATATTTGTGCCCCAAGCGCCTGCTCTATACGCTTTAACGAGACACTTGCAGCCGATGAGCTCATATCTAATTGATTTGCAGCAGCTGTAATTGATTGCAGCTCAGCCACTTTGAGTAATACTTGTAAATCAGCTATTTTCATCAAACCCTCTTATTGCATAAACCAGCATGCGTAACTATAACGTTATTATCCACGTTTTTGCGAAAGTGTATTTAACTTATGCCCATTTATTGACTGAATTTTAAGCCGTACTATAGCGCTATACCAACTTAACGGAGCTTTTAAATGAAATTTTTACTAAACGCATCAACTCTTGCACTGGTTGCAACACTCATATCAACGCCAGCCTCTGCAGAGCAAAGCGCATCAAAAGTTGTTGCTGCAAGCAATATTGACTGGGGTTACTTAAACCCGCTACGTGGTGATAAAAGCCCTGGCGCTGCAGATTTATGGGGAAACCGCACAACCGACACTGCAACAGGCATGTTAGTACGCTTTAAAAAAGGCTTTGAATCTCCGCCGCACATTCACAACATTACCTACCGCGGTATCGTTATTGAAGGGCAAATGCATAATGACGACCCAACAGCCGAAAAAATGTGGATGCCAGCGGGTTCGTTTTGGACACAACCAGCAGGTGAAAACCACACCACTGCAGCCAATGCTGAAACAAATTTAATTTACTTAGAAATCGACTCAGGGCCGTACTTAGTTAAACCAACTAATGCCCAGTTTGATAATGGTGAGCGCCCGTTAAACCTACATGCAGACAACATAGTATGGTTAAACAGCAGCGATTTAAACGACATTAACGCCCAAGGCGTTCAAACCGCCTACCTTTGGGGAAGTACAGCCGATATGAACGGCTCAATGATTAAACTTCCTGCCGGCTTTAAAGGTGAATTAAAAACAGATGCAAGCGAATTTCGTGCTGTTGTTATAGCCGGCGCCGTTGAGTACAACTCAAGCGAGCAAGATAAAGCGCAAAACCTAAGTGCAGGCAGCTATGTAGAATCAACCGGTAACTTTACCCACACGATTGAGAACACTAGCGACAAAACAGCCACTATTTACATTCGTACTAACAGTAAGTACCAAGTAAATTAGAAGCTACTTAAAAAAGTAAATGGCATAAAAAAGCGCACTGTTTAGTGCGCTTATTTTTTATTTATTAATACTTAAAAGCTATAACGAGCAGTTAAGCTAACTAAATCTAGCTCGTCCAATGAGGTGTAATTAGCCCCAAGTGAAACGTTGTTATTAATGTAGTAACGTGCGCCCACACTGAAAGATGTTTCACTCTCATCTGCAATATCGACATTGCCTACTCGGCCATCTAGCTCAATATTATCACTTACCATAGAGCGAACACCTACAGATAGACTATAGCCATTTTCGTCATTCGAAGCACTACTTCCACGATACGATGCCTCTAGCTCTACGTTTTCGTAAGTTGCTAAACCATAAAAGTCAGTGTTCGCGCCAATAGCTGTGCGATAACCTATTCCAGCACTAAGCCAGTTTAAGTCCACATCTACACCATCATCTGAATTACCCATAGTTTGGTATTGGCCAGATAGGAAAATGATTGAAGCTGGCTTTTAAATAATAGAGACGGTATAGGCACGTAAACAACTAACCTAAATGCTGTATAAAAAGTACAGTAGAGAATATTTTTTATTGGCTATAACTATTTAAAAATTGGAAAGCTTTGAAAAGTGGTGGCCCCTCCCAGACTCGAACTGGGGACCTAACGATTATGAGTCGTGTGCTCTAACCAACTGAGCTAAGGGGCCAACTTTGTATAACTACGAGGTAGTTAATTTTTGAAGCGTTTAGCCACTGAGCGACTAAAGCGGGTTGCAGTATAAAAAGTTTTTTAAGGCTTGTCACTAGCAAAAACCTTTATTTTAACAATCAGTAAGCTGACTGCTTAAATAGTAATCTTTTTGCATGCGAATAGGTAGGAAATAACAGAAAAATAAACGCAGAAGTATGTAAGCCGCTTTTTTACAATTTTAATAACTATAAAAAAGTGGCCGGCTCACATTGAACACACCACACATTATTTTTTAGCAATAATGTAGATAGCGTGAATTAAACCAGGGAAGTAACCCAGTAAAGTTAGTAAAATATTTAGCCAAAAGTGCATACCTAAACCAACTTGTAAAAATACACCCAGTGGCGGTAATAAAATCGACAATATTATACGAATGATATCCATGATGTAGCTCCTTTAAAAATGACAAGCAAAAAGCCCAGCTAAGCTGGGCTTTTTAGTATAGTGTATTATTCAGCAACAATAGTTAGTTCATCTACTACGTCACGAACATCTTCAGCATTTTTAGCAATTTTTACTGCTAACTGCTTTTCAGCTTCTGTTTCAACAGAACCTTTAAGTTTTACTATACCGTTGTCGGTATCAACGTCGATATCTGTACCGTCAACTTCTGAGTCAAATAAGAAACGTGTAGTAATTACTGTGGTGATTTTAGCGTCAGTTAAGTCGTTATCGTCATCATCCATAGTGTCACGATCTTTGTCGTCCATATCCATGTTTTTCACAACAGTTAGGTTGTTTTCTACATCAGATACGCCATCTAGGCTAATTACAAGTTCTTCAGCTAGCTCTTTATCAAGGTCGCTGTCTACTTTACCTGTAAGTACTACCTTGCCATTTTTTACATCAGTGTTAATGTCAAAGTTGTTTAGATTAGTGTTCATAAGAAGCACTGTTTCTGCCTTACCATCAATCCAAGCATCTTTACTTTCATTTTCCCAAGTGCCCGCTTGAGCACCCATAGCTGTAGTACCTAGAACTAAAGCCGCAATCATAGATTTGTTGAATGTTTTCATAATCTTTCTCCTTTTGATTAAAGACACTTTTATATATGCGAGCTTTAGGCCAACTTTATTAACACTTTAAATTCATGAAGTTAGCTATTTTATTGGGTATAAATAAAAATACCTCCGAGTAAACATTTACAGGCTATTAGGTAAAACTTTCTTAAGTGGTGAAAATAACGATTATATTGCTGTTTTGGTTAATCTATCGTTAATATATAAATTAAGCGGAGTTATTAAAACAATAAACCATTGATATATAAATAGTTAATTTTTGGTACACCACTTGCTATGTACTGTGGTAACTCATATAAAAAGGATTATTCCCATGTCTGTAAAAATTGAAGACCGCCCAATAGATCAAGTTCGCGAACAAGTGATAGACCAACTTATTTATAACTACAGCCATGGTGTTATTTCAGCTGAAGCCTTTGAAAGGCGCTTAGACAGTGCAATGGAAGCAACCGATAATGCCGCGTTACTTAATTTAGTAGAGGATTTAACCCTTACTACAGATACCCAGTACAGTGCTCATAAGCAAACGCAATTTGCCCCTAACTACAGCGCCCAACAAGCGGATGAAGAAAACTTAACACTGCGAAGCATTTTAGGCTCAAGCGAGCGTAGCGGCCAATGGGTGGTGCCTAAAGATATTTATATTCAAAACTATATGGGGTCGATTGTTTTAGATTTTACTGATGCCATTTTTGCCCACCAACATGTTACCGTGCATGTAAATTGTATTTTTGGCAGCGAAGAAATTTACGTACCAGAGCATGTTAATGTAGTTTCTAAAATGTTTTGTATATTAGGTAGTTTTGAAAACAAAACGGTGTCGCTTAATAAGCGCCAAGGCCCAACAATTAACCTCGAAGGTAAAACAGTTTTAGGCTCGGTGGAGGTAAAAGTTAAACGCACCATTAAAGAAAAGTTTGTGAGTTTTGCTAATGATTTAAAGGCCCAGCTTGGGGTGAGTAATAAATAATACGGGTAAAAACACAATGGGTAGAAAAGCCATATTATGCGCTTTTCTACACCGTTATTTACTACCTATTTTATAAGTCGTTATTACGCTCGCTTGGAATGTCACTCATATATTGCACAAACTCAACCTCGAACCCTGCTGGGTCTAGGTAATATACGTTTTTTCTAAATGGGTTTTCTGCCCCCTCTTTATCAATGCTAAATCCGGCGTGTTTTAAGCGCTGTATAACAGCGTCTAGGTTGTTTGTAACGTAGGCAAAGTGAGCCAGCCCGACTTGATGCCCTGCCAAATCTCTGTTTTTATGCTCGCCATTATCGCTTATAGCAATGTAGTGATTATCGTCGCCAAAATGTACCCAGCGCTTAGGTTTACCATACCAAGTGTTATGCCCTTCACTTCTAATTGACCAATAAGGAAAGGCTGCTTGATAAAATTTAAGCATGGCATTTATATCGTTTACTACTAAATGTACGTGTTCTAATTTCATTATTATTTACCCTAGTTGATTGCTTAAACACAAGATAAAACCTCAAGCTAACTTTAGGTAAAGCACTTTTTTTACTTTTTAGTATTATTGGCGTGTATTGCCCTTGTAAGATTAATTTTTACAACAGTATGTTTGCTAGCAGGACGCGGAAGCTTTGCTTCATGGAAGTTATTGAACTCCCAAGGCTTCGCACTTCGCGCTGTGATTAAGTCGCCCTTCGGTTGAACAAATTTCAATCCATACACGCCAACACGTCTTAGATACGAATAAATTTACATGCATTTCAAGGCCGTATAAAAAACGCACAAAAGTATTTAGGGTTTATTGTTTACTTTATGGCAAAAGTCGCTAAAATACGCCGGCTTAAATATATAAACGTTCTTTTACAACCCAAAGGTAATACCATGCATCCAATGTTAAACATTGCGGTTCGCGCTGCGCGCAACGCAGGCAAAATTTTACTTCGCGCAAGTGAAGATTTATCAAAAGTTGAAATTCAACAAAAAGGCACTAACGACTTAGTGACTAACATTGATAAAGAAGCCGAAGCCGTAATTCGTGATACAATTTTAAAATCTTACCCTGATCACTGCATTGTTGGTGAAGAACTAGGTGAGCACAAAGGCAAAGATGCAGATTACCAATGGATTGTTGACCCGCTTGATGGCACAACTAACTTCATCAAGGGTATCCCTCATTTCGCGGTTTCTATCGCACTTAAAGTAAAAGGTCGTTTAGACCAAGCTGTAATTTACGATCCAATTCGTGGCGAGCTTTTCACAGCATCTCGTGGTCAAGGCGCACAGCTAAACAGCAAGCGTTTACGCGTTACTAAAACCGTAGAATTAGCTGGTTCTATTTTAGCAACAGGCTTCCCTTTCAAACAAAAACATCACTTAGATGCATACACAGACGCGTTTAAAGCATTGTTTACACAAACTGCTGATATTCGTCGTGCAGGTTCTGCAGCACTAGATATGGCATATGTAGCTGCGGGCCGTGTTGATGGCTTTTTTGAAATTGGTTTAAAACCGTGGGACACAGCAGCAGGCGAGTTACTTGTAAAAGAAGCTGGCGGCATGGTTGTTGATTTTGCAGGTGGCGTTAACTACAACAATAGCGGTAACATTATTTGTGGTGCACCTAAGCTTACTCAAGCAATTATCCGTGAAATTCGCCCAGTATTACCTGAAGCGTTACTTCGCTAATAAAGTGCATGTAACCCTATTATAAAAAAGGAGCCTATGGCTCCTTTTTTGTTTTAAAAGTAAGGGTTATCGAGCTTAAGCTCCGTGGTATAACCTTTTGTAAAAGGGAGTGAGTTTATGTCTTTTGCAAAATACTCATCAAATAACGCATCAAACTCTCCGCTGTTTTGCATGTTTTGCAACCCAAGCTCTATGGCTTGCGCTAAAGCTGGCTTACTACTTACAACAAAATAATAAATACCGGTGGGATAACTAATAAATAAATTAGGCACAATAACTAAGTTACTCTGCGCATTGGCAACAAGCTCAGAATTAACTTCGATAAATGAGCGAGGAAAGTAATCGATTCTGCCCCGGCTAGTAAGCGTAAACATAGCTTGATAGTTACTCAGCGGCCTTACATGTAAGCCGTTATAGGCCATTATTTTTGTATCTGGCCAATCATGCCCTTGCACTGCCGAGAGCTCACTTAATTGCGCTAACGTGGTAATGCTTTTAAATTTTTCGACATTTTTTTTACTGGTTAATAAAACGCGCTTGCCTATAAAGCCTTTAAATAGCGGGACTTTAACGGCTATTGCCCGTGCCTCTCGTTCTGGGCTGCTCATGCTCCAATAAACATCTAGCTCTGTTTTATCTAGCTCAATCAGGTCACGCTGTTGCTGTAAGCTCACTGGCTGCATTTTTATGTCTACAGGGTAATTAGCCCGCTCTAGGGCTCGTGTTAATAGCTCACTTAGGTATTCTTCACGGGCATTTTGCACACTTTGCTTTTGAGCAACATTAACAATTTCTACCCCTTGCACAAAAAAACTAACCGCAAATAAAGCAAACCCACCAACAACTACTTTTAATGGCAACATAATAATTACCTATTTCTTATACCACCTGTTTATTCTCTGGTGCTAAGCGCACTACGGCAGGCGCAGGCTTTCTGCGCTTACAAATAAACAAATAACTATGGCGATATCGCTTAGCCTCTTTTTTAGCATCTGTTGCAAGTGCTGCAACTTGATGGCTGTTTTTACATTCTTGTAAGTCGGGCTCCACAAGGCCAATTGATAACGTAAGTAAAGGTACAAATTGCTTTTCTCCCTCACGATTTGTAGCCCAGTAACCTTTGCTCTTAATGTGCTCAGGCGTAAAAAAAGTGCGTGATTGCAGTTCAAACTGCTCAATTATGGTATTACAAATATACACAGCATCTGATTGGTCAAACACAACCATAAAGTCATCACCACCTATATGTCCTACAAAGTTAGCACTGTTTTCGCATGCTTGCACGGTTACATCTGCCAATAATTTAATCACACTATCGCCACTGGCATAGCCGTATAAATCATTGAACTGCTTAAAGTGATTAAGATCTATATAGGCAAGCGAAAACGCACTTTGTGAGCGTAACCTTTGCTCTATTGCCTCATTAATCGCTACATTACCAGGGAGCATGGTGAGTGGGTTAGCATGCTGGGCGTGACGAATTTTTTCTTCTGTTATGTGCTTTAAAATATCACGCAAAGGGGCAAGCCCTAGGTAACGTTTATTTCGGGTGATCACAATATGGCGGCGAATATCAAAGTCTTGCTCTGTAATTTGCTGACTCACGGTATCAAGAAGTTGGTTTTCATCCACCACTAAAGGTTGTTTATCCATAAAGTCGGTTACGGGGCACTTGTCGTAAAGTGCATGGCCATAGGGCGCTGCAAACACCTCAGTAAGCTGATCTTTATGTAGTAACCCAACCGGTTGGCCGGCTTTATTTAAAACCGCTAGGCTCATCACGGCTTTATCTTTTTCGAATAGCTTGTGGGCGTCTTTGCAACGGGTTTCGCTGTCGATTGCTTCTTGTGTAACAGCAAGCCAGCCAATCGCCATTGATTGATCAAACGTGTTGCTTGGCTGTTTAAAGTTCAATGCTTGTAATTGCTCTGAGCTGTAATCAAGGCTTGGATTTGGGTTTGGTTTTTCCAGTAAAAAACCTTGTACGTTTGCTATGCCTAAGCTTTCAACATAGGCAAGCTCTTCTACTCTTTCTATGCCTTCGGCTATTACGGCGGTGTTTGTTGCTTTTGCGAGTACCGTAATCGATTTCAAAAACTCTTTTTTAACCTCGCTTTCATCGCAATGATCAATAAAGTAACGGTCGATCTTTACAAAGTCGGGGCATAGTTCAGACCACTGTTTTAAGCCCGAGTAACCAGCACCTAAATCGTCAATGGCAATGGTAAAACCCAGCTCGCGGTAGTGTGCAATTGTTTTTAATAATAAAAAACCATCGTCTACCTTTTCTTGCTCTGTTACTTCAATTACCACACGGTTTGCTGCTAAACCAAACTGCTCTATTAAGTGCAGAGTTTCACCTTTTGGGTGGCAAGGGTCAAGCAAGGTTTTAGGGCTTACATTTAAAAATAACTTACCGTTTAGATTAAGCTTTACAAAGTTTTCAATTGCTTTTGAGCGGCATAATAGCTCAAGCTCTGAAATTAAAGCGTGCTCACTGGCCGCTTCAAACAGTCGGTTAGGCATTTCCAAAGGGCTGTTTTTAGGCCCTCGACTTAGCGCTTCGTAACCTATAATTGTTTGATTAGCTATATCAAAAATAGGCTGAAATAACGTGGTTATTTCACCGTTACTTAAAATGTACTCTAGTACTTTGCGCTGCATCGTCACTGCAAAACCTGATTGTCGTTTAATAGGGGCATTAAAGTAGCAAGCCTGTATGACAATTTTATGGCATTAGGTACTATTGACCATTCCGGATTAAATTTGCTCAATTTAGGGGCGGTACAACCTCAGCGCTAAGTTTATAGCCTAATATACTGTTAACTATTCATACGTTATTGTAATGGCTTAATTATATAACCGGCTCCAGGCTTTAAGTTCAGCCTAAAAGGCCTGTACGTTTAGTATTAAAGGTAATCAAGCTCTATAAAACCGCGCGCAATAAAAAAACCGCTCAATTGAGCGGTTTTATTTAGCGTTAACTCTATTACGGCAATGCGTCTAGGTCTGCGCCTTCTTTTTCAATTACCTCTGGTATTAAATCTTCTTTACTTACGCCCATGGTAATAGCTACCGAGCTTGCAACGTAAACTGAAGAATAAGTACCAATGAACACACCAAATAACAGGGCTGTAGCAAAGCCGTGAATGGTTTGTCCGCCCCACACAAATAGCGCAATCAATACCAAAATAGTGGTGATTGACGTTACAAGTGTACGGTTAAGTGTTTGCGTTAACGACATGTCGATAATTTCGATAGTGTCGTCGATGCGTACTTTACGGAAGTTTTCACGAATACGGTCAGATACAACAATAGTATCGTTAAGTGAGTAACCAATTACCGCCAATATTGCCGCTAAAATAGTTAAGTCAAACTCTAACCCTAATACAGAAAACAAACCCACTGTAATAATTACATCGTGTAGTAGTGCACCTACCGCGCCCACAGCAAAACGCCACTCAAAGCGAAATGCCACGTAAATCAAAATACAAATAAGCGCAGTTAACATGGCAAGGCCACCCTGCTCTTTTAAGTCTTCCCCTACGCTTGGACCTACAAACTCAATACGGCGCATTACTACGCTTTCATCAGCTTGCTTTAAGGCAGTAATAACTTGGTTACCAATAACTTCGGCTTTTACTTCACTGCCACGCGGCGCTAAACGAACCAAAATATCTTGGCTAGAACCAAACAGCTGCACTGAAGCATCGGCAAAACCGTTTTCAGCTAATACTGAGCGTACTTTTTTCAAATCTGCAGGTTGCGAAAAACCAACCTCTACAGCGGTACCGCCAGTAAAATCTAAACCAAAGTTTAAACCTTTGATAAAAATTGAGGCAAACGACGCTAAAATTAATAGCGTAGAAAAACCCATAGCCACTTTACGAAGTGACATGAAACGTAGGGTTTTACCACCCAAACTTAAAATTTGCATGTCCGCTCCTTAAATTGAAAGTTTATCAATGCGCTTACCACCAATAAATAAGTTAATTACCGCACGGGTACCAACTATGGCTGTAAACATTGAAGTTAAAATACCAATTGCCAGCGTTACGGCAAAACCTGCAATAGGGCCAGTGCCCACTGCAAATAAAATAACCGCAGCAATTAAAGTGGTAATATTGGCATCAAAAATAGTACTAAAGGCGCTATCGTAACCAAAATGAACGGCTTGTTGAGGGCTGCGGCCATCGGCCAGCTCTTCACGAATACGCTCAAAAATAAGTACGTTAGCATCAACCGCCATACCCACTGTTAATACAATACCGGCAATACCTGGCAACGTTAATGTGGCTCCTGGGATTAACGACATTACACCTACAATAAGCACTAAGTTAGCTGCTAGTGCAATGTTGGCAACTAAGCCAAACCCTTTGTAGTAAATAAGCATAAAGGCAAGTACAAACGCAAAGCCAAGGGCTACAGCTGTCATACCAGCTTCAATGTTTTCTTGACCTAGGCTTGGGCCTACTGTGCGCTCTTCAACAATTTGAATTGGCGCTACTAATGCACCGGCGCGTAATAGTAAGCTTAAGTTGTGGGCTTCGGCTGGGTTATCAATACCTGTAATACGGAATGAACGGTCAAGACGAGCCTGAATAGTCGCAACGTTAATGACCTCTTCTACCTTAATAGGTGGAAGTGCTTTACCGTCAGCATCTTTTTTACCCGATGGCTTGTATTCAATAAATACCGTTGCCATGCGCTTACCAATAGCGCGCTTGGTAAAGGCATTCATTTTTGCCCCACCTTTGCTATCTAAGGTAATGCTTACTTGTGGGCGCTGATATTCGTCGTTTCCTGATTGTGCACCAGTGATATGGCTACCTTCAAGGATTACACGTTTTTTAAGTACCACAGGGTAGCCATCACGGCTCATGATCATTTCTGTGCCCGCAGGAATACGTCCTTGAGCAGCAGCACTTGGGTCTGCGTTTTCGTCTACTTCACGAAATTCAAGCGTGGCCGTTGCACCTAAAATTTCTTTAGCGCGTGCTGTATCTTGTACACCTGGTAGTTGCACAATAATACGCTCAGCACCTTGGCGCTGTACGTTAGGCTCTGCAACACCAATTTGGTTAATACGATTACGAATAATGGTTTCGTTTTGCTTAATAGCGTAGTCTCGTATTTCTTTAAGCTTTTGCTCACTCATAGTGGCAAAAAATGCGCGATCGTTACTGCTATCATCAATGTATACGTTTAGTGGGTAGCGCGATGCTAAAAAGCGTTCAGCCGCTTCTTTATCTTCTTCGGTACGCATTTCTACACGCATACGCTCAGATCCCGCTACGCGGCGAACACTACGGTAACGAAGTTTTTCTTCGCGTAGGTCGCTACGAAAATCTTGTTCCATTTGCTCTAGCTGGTTATCTACCGCGGTTGCCATGTCGATTTCCATGGTGAAGTGAACACCACCACTTAAATCAAGACCTAGCTTCATAGGGTTACCACCCAATGATTTTAACCAGGCAGGTTGCGCAGGTGCCATATTAATAGCAGAGATATAATCGTCGCTAAGAGAATTACGCAGTAAGTCTTGCGCTTTTAGCTGTTCTTCAACATTTTTAAAACGTACTAATACTTGGCCGCCTTCAAGCACGGTAGACTTAGCTGTTACATTATGCTGTTTGAGGGTTGCGTTTACTTTGTCTACTACACTGAGATCGACATCTGCGCCTTTTGCCCCCGAAACCTGAATGGCCGGATCGCGGCCATACAAGTTTGGAGAAGCATATAAAAGGCCAATGGCTACCACAGCTAAAACAAGTAAATACTTCCAAATTGGAAACTTGTTTAACACAGGCATGTCCTTTTTATTTTTATAGTGACTTCATTGTGCCTTTAGGCAATACAGCAGATACTGCCGATTTTTGTACTGTTACTTCAGCTTGCTCATTTAAAGAAATCACGATGAAATCTTTATCTTCAGTAATTTTAACAATTTTACCTACTAAACCGCCTTGGGTTAGTACTTCATCACCTTTAGCCATCGCGCTCATAAGGCTTTTGTGCTCTTTAACACGCTTAGCTTGTGGGCGGTAAATTAAAAAGTAAAAAACTAAACCGAAAATAGCTAACATAATTAGCATTTCCCAGCCACCACTTGCAGCAGGTTGACCAGCAGCGGCGTGTGCGTTTGAAATAAATAAACTCATAATACTTCCTCTATATTTTTAAATTTTAATTTATATCTGCAAGCTCTGGCACGTCTTGGCCACGGCGAGCATAAAAATCACTAACAAATTCTTCTAGTTTACCTTCGCTAATTGCATTGCGTAGGCCTTCCATAACACGTTGATAGTAACGTAAGTTATGGATTGTGTTTAGTCGTGCGCCTAAAATTTCGTTACATTTATCAAGGTGATGCAAATAAGCACGCGAATAGTTTTTACAGGTATGACAATCACACTCAGGATCAAGTGGGCCAGTATCTGTTTTATGTACTGCGTTACGAATTTTAATTGTACCTGTGGTAATAAATAAATGACCATTACGTGCATTACGGGTAGGCATTACACAGTCAAACATATCAATACCACGGCGTACAGACTCAACTAAGTCTTCAGGTTTACCTACACCCATTAAGTAGCGCGGTTTGTCTTCTGGCATTTTGTACGCACAATGATCAAGAATATTCATCATTTCGTTTTTAGGCTCACCAACCGATAGGCCGCCTAATGCGTAACCATCAAAGCCAATTTCTTCTAGGCCTTTTTGTGATTGTGCACGTAACTCTGGGTACATACCACCTTGAATAATACCAAATAAGGCTGATGGGTTATCGCCGTGGCCTTCTTTAGAGCGCTTAGCCCAACGAAGCGATAACTCCATTGAGTCTTTTGCTTCTTTTTCGGTGGCAGGGTATGGCGTACATTCGTCAAAAATCATGACGATGTCTGAGCCTAAATCACGCTGTACTTCCATTGATTTTTCAGGCGACATCATAATTTGGTCACCATTTACCGGCGATTGGAACAACACGCCTTCTTCGGTAATTTTACGCATAGCACCAAGGCTAAATACTTGGAAACCACCTGAGTCGGTTAAAATTGGAAAGTCCCAATTCATAAAGTCGTGTAAATCACCGTGTTGTTTAATGATTTCAGTACCTGGACGTAGCATTAAATGAAAGGTGTTACCCAAACAAATTTGTGCCCCTGTGGCTTTAACTTCATCTGGGGTCATGCCCTTAACAGTACCGTAAGTACCTACTGGCATAAATGCAGGCGTTTCTATTACACCACGGTCAAAAATCAAGCGGCCGCGGCGCGCTTTTCCGTCGGTGCGGTCTAATTCAAATTTCATATCATCCTCAATGTCGGAAAAACAGTCCAACAAGCTATAATTTAACCGCTCGATTCTACCCTTTTTGCCCCGTTATTACTATTAGCTGCGCTAAATTCACTGCGTATTAGCGCAGGCAAATAAAAACCCAGCGTGCGAGCTGGGCTTTTAAAAACGGTACCGGATAAAAACGTGCTTATTTACGTGTTAAAAACATCGCATCGCCGTAGCTAAAAAAGCGGTACTTTTGTTCTATAGCCGTGTTGTACGCGCCCATAATGTTATCTTGGCCGCTAAAGGCACTTACTAGCATTATGAGGGTTGATTCTGGCAAGTGAAAGTTAGTCACCATGGCATCAACTACATTAAACTGATAACCCGGAAAAATAAAAATATCGGTATCGCCAAAATAGCTCTCTAATTTACCGCCGTGTACTTTTGCTGCCGACTCCAGCGAGCGTACAGAAGTAGTTCCCACAGCTATAACACGCCCACCGTTAGCTTTTGTATTAGCAACAGCGTGAACCACCTCATCAGGTACTTCAATGTATTCAGAGTGCATGACATGCTCATCTACGCTTTCTACACGCACCGGCTGAAACGTACCTGCGCCCACATGTAGCGTAACAAACGCCATGTTTACGCCTTTTTGTTTTAATGCCGCCATTAGCTTATCGTCAAAATGCAGCCCTGCTGTAGGCGCTGCTACTGCACCGGGCTTTTCGCCATAAACGGTTTGATAACGCTCGCGGTCAGCTTCGGTGTCTGGGCGGTCAATGTAAGGAGGTAAAGGCATGTGGCCAATGTCGTTTAGAATATCGAGTACATTTTGGCTGCGATCAAATTCAAGCTCAAATAACGTATCGTGACGCGCAATCATTGTCGCTTTGGCTTTGCCTTCTAAAATAACTTCGTTACCAGGCTTTAACGACTTACTTGCTCTTACATGGGCAAGTACGCGGTGTTCATCAACTACACGCTCTACAAGTACTTCGACTTTACCGCCAGAGGCTTTTTGGCCAAACATACGGGCAGGAATAACGCGGGTATTATTAAATACTAATAAGTCACCTTCGTTTACTAAATCAAGTAGGTCGCTAAACACTTTGTGTTCAACGTTGCCAGTTGGACCATCTAGGGTTAGTAAACGGCTACTGGTTCTGTCTTGTTTAGGAAAACGAGCAATTAATTCATCAGGTAAGTCAAAGCTAAAGTCAGCCACGCGCATAGTCGGTATTCCACATCATTAAAATCGCGCCAAGTGTATATCTATCCTCGGCTAAGCTCAAGATATCTACCACAGTTGAGAGGATTCGCCCTATTTTAGATACATTTGAGTAACTACTTTAAATAATCTTGTTCTTATTGGTAAATATCATTATTCTTACTGTCCTTAATAATGATGGTTTAGTTTTGGGGTTATAAAAAAGTGGCAGATAAGCTGAAGTTGCTCATTCTAAACGCAAGTAGCGAAGAACGCCGCACTATACGCGCCACTTTAGAGTACTTAAACGTATTTGAATTTATTGAAGCCGCAGATAGCCTAGATGCACTCACCCTGTTAAAAAAGCAGCCAGTAAACATGATTATTACGGGCTTGAGCGTGGGGAAAATAGATGGCTGGCGTTTTTCTCGCATGATCCGCTCAGGCTTACTTAACACCCCAAAAAACACCCCAATTTTACTTATTCCGCCTATTTACTGTGAGCGTATAGCAGAAACCACCGCTCGTAGTTATGGCATAGATGCCGTACTGCCTTTTGAGCACCAAGATATGCTGCCGCAGGTGCTGGCCAATGTTCTGTCTACGCATTTAGAAAAAAGCAGCCGCCTTAATTTACTCTTGCTTGAGCCAATAGCGCAAAAAGCCGATGAAATAGCGGAGCAACTTAAGCTCAATTTTGCCATTACCCATGTCACCTCAAGCCAAAGTGCTTTAAATGCTTACAACCAACAACAATTTGCTATTGTACTGCTTGATGCAACCGCGTCGCGCGCAGATACTTCAAGTGTTTTAGTCGAAGAAATACTGCAACATAACCCTAAACAAGCCATTGTAACTATTATTGATAATAACGATGCCGACTATGCAGAGCAGCTGCTGCTATCCGGCGTTACCGACTTTATAAGAGCGCCATACGACCCGTCGTTTTTAAATAAAGTATGTGACCATGCTGCGCGCCGTGAAGACTTTATGGTTAGTTATGCTGAGTTTGCCCAAAAGGTTGAACAGTTAAGTATTAGCGAAGTACGCTACAAAGAGCTGTTTTCGGCGCACCAACGTATTTTGCTGCATTTAAATACGGTGGTTTTAGAGCTCGACCAACAAGGTAAAATTCGCTTTATCAATCCTGCTTGGGAAACACTAAGTGGCTTTGGGGTTAAATCGTCTTTGCAA
The DNA here is from genome assembly GCF_024518735.1 of Pseudoalteromonas agarivorans. NCBI lineage: Bacteria > Pseudomonadati > Pseudomonadota > Gammaproteobacteria > Alteromonadales > Pseudoalteromonadaceae > Pseudoalteromonas > Pseudoalteromonas agarivorans. The sequence goes on along the minus strand of NZ_JANIGJ010000007.1, from coordinate 73,917 downwards.
AAATCATTAATCGATTATTGCTCTGATGAATGCCAAGTAAAACTAAATACGACCATTAACGATATTCTTAATGGCGGCATGCACCAGCAGCAAGTCGAGATTCAACTTAATCATAAAAATGGCAATCAGATTTGGGTGGAATGCCGCTTACAGTTAATAAAAAACAGCCGTAATAATGCCACCATTACTGCCACAATCGACAACATACACGAGCGTAAACAAGCTGAATTAAAGCTGCGCCACTTGGCCCTGCACGATACGCTAACAGGTTTACATAATCGTTATTATTTTGATCAACAACTCAATAAAATATGCCAAACCAAGCACACTTATGGTGATGTAGAGCACGCGCTTATTTACATCGATTTAGATCATTTTAAAATAATTAACGACAGCAAAGGCCACCAACAAGGCGACATTGTACTAAAAGATGTAGCTCAATTATTTGAAGCAAACATTAGCGCTAAACATTTAGTGTGTAGAATAGGCGGTGACGAATTTGCTGTTATTTTAAAAAATACGCAGCTGCTTGACGCTCACCTAATTGCAGAGAGTATTTGTAGCGCGATTGAACAGCACGAGTTTAAATCTGAAGACCAAGTGTATTCAATTAGCTGCTCTATTGGCTTAACGCAAATAACAGCTAAAAATTGCGACCCGAGTGAGTGCCTCAAGCAAGCCGATATAGCCTTATATATTGCTAAAAGTTTAGGCCGTAACCTAGTCCACTGCTACTCAAAAGAAGATGCGCAAAATAACACCTTGCAAACAGGGCTTGAGTGGGGGCATGAGATTCGACAAGCACTTCAGCAAGATAACGTAGAGCTGCACTATCAGCCAATATGGGACTTTAAAGCCAATAAAGTGGCTTATTTTGAAGCGTTACTGCGTTTAAAAGTAGACGATAAACTTATTTTCCCTAATCAATTTATTCCCTCTCTTGAGCTGCTAAACGACACCTTTTTAATGGACCAATGTGTTATTCGCAATGCCATTGCTAGCGTGGCTGAACACCCAGATTTAAATCAAGTGGCTATTAACCTTTCTGCTCAATCGTTTTTAGATGAGCGCTTATTGCCACATATAGAATCGAGCCTAGAAAAATATCACGTACCGCCTTCGCGTATTATTTTTGAAATCACCGAGTCGGCCTCAGTTAACAATTTAAAAGCCACCCGTAAAATGATAGAAAAGCTAAACAGTTTAGGCTGTCATTTTTCTATTGATGACTTTGGTACAGGCTTTAGCACATTTAACTATTTAAAACAGTTACCTGCACAACATGTAAAAATAGATGGCTCGTTTGTACGCGACATGATTAACGACCCCATCGACTTAGCACTGGTTAAGGCCATTAACGATATAAGCCGCTCCCTTGATAAGCGCTCTGTGGCAGAATACGTAGAAAGCGAAGAGATATTTTTTGCATTAAAAGAGATTGGTGTTGACTACGGACAAGGCTATTTTATTGCCCGTCCTGTGCCTGTAGAAAAAGTACAATCGACGCTTAAAATTATTTACCAGAAGAAACCTTTTATCCAACAACACACTAGCGCCAGCTAAACATTTTTAAACAGTTTTAAGCATTTTATTACTATCATTATTACACTTATTGCCTATACTTTACGTACCACTTAGTAAATGTCTTGTTATTTTGATGATTTAACAATAAAAACATGACATTACCTATAAGCATACATGACTAGCAATTACATAGAGGTTAAAGCTTGTCAGGTTTAAGGAGGAAGGTATGGCGCAGTTGATTATTTTACTTCTCGTAATACATTGTGTAATTGCGTATCAGTGCTATCGGTACGCGCAGCTAAAGCGCTACCCAGTAGGCGTATTTGCTACTTTAGGCCTACTCCCGTATTTTAATGTAGTGGTTTGGATTTACTTGCTTTTCCTACCCGAACTCGAACCCTTTGAAAGCCAAACACATAGCAAACAGCAGCCCTTATAGGCTGCTGTTTTGTTTATGCTACGCGAGTGCTTAATAGTGACCAATAACCACACTGCACAAACCCTGTTTACCTAAAACAACATATTACTGCTGCATTTTAACCTTAAAGGTAAATAGGCTTAACTCTCAAAGTCTAAGCTACATTGGCGAGCTAAAAACACTTCTAGCTGTTGGCTGAATAACTTAAAGTCGCGAATTCTTCCTGTGGTTTTACGCCACAGTATGCCTATATCTCTGTAGGCATCGCCTTGCGATGGGGTTGCTATCATGTTTTTATCTTTAAGAATGCCCGCATTAATCGCCATTTGCGGTAAAAATGTAACCCCTAACTGATGCTCTACCATGCTTAATAAGGTATGTAAGCTTGCAGCTTCAAAAGGGTTAATACAGCTTGAGCGGTTTAGATGACACGCACTCAATGCATGCCCCGTCATACAATGCTCTCGCTCTAATAAAAACACACTAGCATCGGGTAGCAAGTTAAAGTCTTCAACGCCTTTAGCAGGGCTGTAATCTTTATGGTGCACTAAACTAAAGTGATCTTTAGCCAATACTTGAGTATGAAACTTCTCCGTTTGGTACGGTAAGGCTAATAAGGCTAAATCAATATGGCCGTGTTCAAGCTTATCTAATAACTTGTCGCTGGTATCTTCAACAAGTACCAACTCTAAATCACAAAAGGTTTGCTTACAAAAGTGATACAAAGGCGCCGCTATAAAGCTGGCGATAGTGGGTATAACCCCTACCACTAACTTACCACTGAGTGGCGTTAAAAAGCTTTTGGTTAGCTCTTTTAAACTAATTGTATCGTTAATAATTTTACGAGAGCGCTCAACGACCTCTTCACCAATACTGGTAAACATAAGGCTGCGATTTTCTCGCTCAATTAGCTGACAACCGAGTGTTTCTTCAAGGTTTTGAATTGCACTGCTTAAAGTAGATTGCCCAATAAAGCACGCACTTGCTGCACGGCCAAAATGCTGGTGCTGATGTACAGCTAATAAATACTGTAGCTGTTTAATACTTGGTAGGTTGGTCATTTTTTCTTTCCACAAATAAAAAGACCCCAACACCTAGGGCGTTGAGATCTTTTCAAGCTAAAAGTCTTTGAGTACTTTTTTGTTAAACCCCAAACGCGGTTCTTAGTACGTAGAAAATAACAATAGCAAGGGCAGCGCCAACTGGCAATGTAATTACCCAAGAAACTACAATGTTTCTGATAACACCCATGTTAAGTGCACCAATACCACGTGCCATACCTACACCTAATACCGCACCAACTAAGGTTTGTGTAGTAGAAATTGGCATACCTGTACCTGATGCAATAACAACGGTAGACGCAGCAGCTAATTCAGCAGCAAAACCACGGCTAGGCGTTAAGTGAGTAATACCTTCACCTATCGTTTTAATTACCTTTTTACCTAAAATAGCAAGACCGGCAACAATACCAAAACCACCTAGTGGTAAAATCCACCAAGCAATAGCCGCTTTTTTAGCAATTTCACCGTTGCTTTCAACAATGTTCACAACCGCAGCAAGTGGACCAATTGCATTCGCTACATCGTTTGAGCCATGCGCAAACGCCATACAACACGCTGTTAATACCATTAATACCGCAAATACTTTTTCTACGTTATTAAATTGCATTTGTTTATCGGCTTTAGGGTCGATATTTAAACGTGAAATCGCAATTTTACCAATAATAGCTACAATCACAGCAATCGCTATTGCAATTAAATAACCTTCAGTAGCGCCTAGGTTAATACCTATATGCTTTAAGCCTTTTTTGATTGTTACTAGCGCCATAATAAAGCCCGCTAAACCCATGTACAAAGGTACAAAGCGTTTTGCGTTTTTAAGCGGTGCATCAGTATCAAAAATAAGCTTTTGCGCACTCATAAAGATTAAGTAAGCAATAAAGCCCGAAATAGCAGGTGTAATAATCCAGCTACCTACAATACCACCTACTTTATTCCATTGAATAGCCTCTGTACCCACTGCAACTAATGCAAAACCAATGATTGCACCAATAATTGAGTGAGTTGTTGAAACAGGCCAACCTAAAAATGAGGCAATTAATAGCCAAGTACCTGCTGCAAAAAGTGCAGAGATCATACCTAAAACCATTAAATCAGGGAGAGCAGCAAAAGGAGCAGCATCAATAATACCTTTACGGATTGTTGATGTAACCTCACCACCTGCTAAGTAAGCACCAGCAAATTCAAAAATCATAGCAATAATAATTGCTTGTTTAATTGTTAACGCTTTTGAACCTACCGAAGTACCCATCGCATTAGCAACGTCGTTCGCGCCAATACCATAAGCCATAAAAAAGCCGACTGCTGCGGCAATTAAAACTAATACCGTGCCGTAAGATGCAATGATATCCATTGTGTAACCTTAATCTTTCGTTTGAACTGATTTTTATAAATTAACGAGCTAGCATCAGCTCAAGACGTGATCCTACGCGCTCTGCAATATCTGCAAGTTCGCCAACCCATTCAATTATTTTGTATAAAAACATAACATCAATTGGGTTTAGCTCGCTTTCTACATCGCGTAGTTGGCGGCGTACTTTAATTTGCATTTCATCCGTGTCTTGTTCTATGGCATCCAATTCTACGAGCATTTTTTCTACTAAAGTCACCTCGCGACCTTTAAAGCCCGTTTCTAACAATTCTTCTAACTCATTAATTGCTTTTGATGCTTGTTTAGTCGCATCAACACAACGTGTTAGATAAGCTAAAAAGTCTGCTTGCATAGCACTAGGAATTGTCATTTCACGGCCAATTACGCGCCCTGCAATGTCTTTAGCCTTATTTGCTATTTTATCTTGTTGAGTTACGAGTTCGAGCAGATCTGTACGCTCTACCGGCATGAATAAACCACGCGGTAATTGTAAGCGTATATCTCTTTTCATATCATCAGCTTCACGCTCTAAATTACGAATAGTTAAGCGAAGCTCTTCTGCTTGCTCCCACTCTTCTTTAAATACGTGATTAAAAAAAGGTATCAAGGCTTTACTTGCTTGATGAACCTTCTTGATGTGTTCTTCCATTGGTTTGATAGGAGATTTTGCAAATACTCCTAAAAACGCGTTTGTAGGCATAACTGACCCTTTAATCAAATTGATATGCTTTGCAGCATGAATTTTACAGTATTAGCCGCGATTGTGAACGCTTTTTATTATTTCATCATGGCTAACAATGCATAAAGCGGCACTAAGCCGCTTCAAAAAAAAAGAATGATAGATAAAAACCTACAACGATTTTTCTATATCTTCTTGAGATGTATGACGAATATCTTTACCGTTAACAAAATAAATAATGTATTCCGCAATATTTTGGCAACGGTCGCCAATACGCTCTAATGAACGTACAGACCATACTAAATCCATAATTTTAGGAATTGAACGTGGGTCTTCCATCATGTAAGTCATAATTTGACGCGTGATTGCTTCATATTCACGGTCAACTTTTGCATCTTCTTTATGTACTTCAAAGGCACGTTGTACATCCATGCGCGCAAACGCATCAAGTACATCGTGTAGCATTTTTAAAACTTGGCGACCCATGTTTTCAATATTTACTAATAAATCTTGCTGATCTTTAGTAAATGAATCCAAAGCCACTTTAGCAATGCGCTCTGCTTCATCGCCAATGCGTTCTAAATCGGCAATCGTTTTTGCAATAGCAATTACTAAGCGTAAATCGCTCGCAGCAGGCTGACGACGAGCAATAATGCGCGTACATTCATCATCAATGCTAACTTCCATCGCATTTACTTTGTAATCGTTCTGGCGTACTTTTTGTGCCAGTTCAGCATCATTGCGACTTACTGCATCTAATGCACTGCTTAGCTGCTGCTCAACTAGGCCACCCATGTTAAGTACATGGTTACGAACATTTTCTAGCTCTTGGTTAAAGCGCCCAGAAATATGCTTATTTATATTATGTTCCATAATTACCTTCTCTTAAATTCGTTTACAACACTAAAACGTATACGACTAGCCGTAACGGCCTGTAATGTAGTCTTCCGTTTTCTTTTTGCTTGGCGTTGTAAATAAGGTATTTGTGTCCGAGTATTCAATCAACTCGCCCATGTACATAAAGGCCGTTTGATCAGATACACGCGCTGCTTGTTGCATGTTATGTGTCACAATAACAACGGTAAATTTGTTCTTTAAATCGTTAATTAGCTCTTCAATAACCAAAGTAGAAATTGGGTCAAGTGCCGATGTTGGTTCATCAAGTAATAGTACTTCAGGTTCAATCGCAATTGAACGGGCAATAACTAAACGCTGTTGCTGACCACCCGATAGACCAAATGCGCTATCGTGTAATCTGTCTTTTACTTCATCCCATAAGGCTGCACCGCGAAGTGATTGTTCTACCACTTCATCTAGCTTACGCTTTTCTTTAATACCTTGTAAGCGTAGGCCATAAACCACATTTTCATAAATTGATTTAGGAAATGGGTTAGGACGCTGAAACACCATACCCACGTTACGACGAAGCGCGGCTACATCTACACTTTTATCGTAAATATTTTGGCCATGAAGCAATATTTCACCTTCAATACGACACACATCAACTAAATCGTTCATGCGGTTAATACAACGCAATAGCGTTGATTTACCACAACCCGACGGACCGATAAACGCTGTAACTTGGCCTTTCGGGATATTCATATTTACTTTGCTAAGCGCTTGCTTTTCACCATAGTAAAGATCAAGGTCCTTAATCTCTAACGCTTTTTGGTCATCAGTTAAGTTTTCTAAGTCTAACTTCAAGCTTTTGTTAGCTTGGTTTACTTGTGGAGCGACTGTAATCATGTTTGTTACCTATAATTCTTTACTAATTAGTGTTCAAGCGATCTGAATTTTTCACGTAAATGGTTACGTATGCCTATCGCTGTTATGTTGAGGGTAATAATCACCGACACTAATAAGAAGGCCGTTGCGTATACCAGCGGGCGTGCCGCTTCAACATTCGGGCTTTGAAAGCCCACATCATAAATATGAAAGCCTAAGTGCATGAACTTTCTATCTAAGTGAAAATAAGGGAAGTTGCCATCAAGTGGTAACGTAGGGGCCATTTTTACAACACCTACGAGCATTAACGGCGCAACTTCACCGGCCGCTCGAGCAACTGCAAGTATTAAACCTGTCATAATTGCTGGGCTTGCCATAGGAATAATAATACGCCATAAGGTTTCAACTTTGGTTGCACCAAGCGCTAATGAACCATCACGCACTGTACTAGGAATACGCGATAAACCTTCCTCGGTTGATACAATAACAACCGGTAATGTAAGAATAGCTAATGTAAGCGCGGACCACATAACACCCGGCGTACCAAATACTGGCGTAGGCGCAGCTTCTGGGTAAAACAGTTGGTCAAGGCTACCACCTAACATGTAAACAAAAAAGCCTAAGCCAAATACACCGTAAACAATAGACGGTACACCGGCAAGGTTAATTACCGCAATACGAATCATCTTAGTTACTGCATTTTTAGCTGCGTATTCATGTAAGTAAATTGCAGCTACAACACCAAATGGGGTCACAATAACGGCCATCAGCATTACCATAAATACTGTACCGAATATAGCAGGGAATACGCCGCCTTCGGTGTTTGCTTCACGTGGGTCGTCTGATACAAACTTACCCAGTTGTACAAAGTAATGACCTAATTTTGAGAAAAAGCCCATGTCGTTAGGCAACCAAACATCAAGCACTTGATACAGTGGAATGGTGACTACTTCACCACGCATGTCCTTAACTAAAACTTGGTCACGCTTGGCTTTTTTACGCAGTGCAAATAACTCTTTTTCAAGTACGGCATATTCGTTACGTAACTCGGCACGTGCTTGAGCAAGCTCAGCAACACGCTCATCGGTTAGTTCGTCATCAAGTAGGTACGCTTTTTCTTGTAAGCGAAGACGCTCTAATTCGTAGTTGATATGACCAATGTCGCCATTTTGTAAATCAAGCGCTTCATCGTTTAAATCAACCGCACGCTCTACTAGCTCATGTAAGGTTTCGATTTTATCGCCAGTAACCGGCTTTCCATCTTTAATTACACCTTCTATGTAGCCATAAAAGTTACCGTTTTTACTGCGCTCAAATACAGCAAGCGTAGCCGGTGTACTTTGCTCAGTAATATCGGTTTCTAATATCCAACGAAAATCTAAATCTACATATTCGCGGTTACCTGTTTTTATAAGTAAACGCTCAACTTCGTCTTTATTAAAATCTGATACATCAATACCTGTTGCAGCTAAACGCGCTGTAGGCACAAGTTCTCGGTCGTAAACTTCACCAATTATGGTTTGTTTTGAAATAGACCCTTCTAGCTCAAATTGAACTACCTCTGATGGCCAGAAAAAGCTTAATCCCTTCCAAGCTATCATTGCTAATAAACCGAGAACTGAAATTAAGCTGATACTTACCGCACCACCTGTCATCCAAATCCAAGGAGAACCAGACTTAAACCACTGCTTTACCATGTCGTGTCTCTCCACTTACATTGAGCTGTATTTTTCACGCAGTTGCTGACGAACAAACTCAGCCACTGTGTTGAAAATAAAGGTGAATATGAATAGTACAAATGCTGCTAAGAATAATATTCTATAGTGCGAGCTGCCTACTTCTGATTCAGGCATTTCTACTGCAATGTTTGCTGCAAGCGTACGCATACCTTGGAAAATACTCCAATCCATAATTGGCGTATTACCTGTTGCCATTAATACAATCATGGTTTCGCCTACCGCACGGCCAAGTCCCATCATCACGGCAGAGAAAATACCTGGGCTTGCTGTAAGTAGTACAACACGTACGAGCGTTTGCCACTGCGTAGCACCAAGTGCTAGTGAGCCATTTGATAAGTGTTTAGGAACACTAAATACGGCATCTTCTGCAATCGAGAATATAGTAGGAATAACGGCAAAGCCCATCGCAATACCCACCACTAATGAATTACGTTGGTCAAACGTCATACCCAGCTCGTTGGTTAGGTATTGACGTACATTTCCGTCAAACATCCAAAGCTCTACTGTTTCGCTCATCGCGAACGAGAACCAACCAATTAATAGAACAACCGGAATAAGTAAAATAGAGTGCGACCCTTCAGGGATTTTATGGCGAATACTCGCTGGTAACTTAGTCCAACCGAGTGCTGTTGCTAGCACACCTAACGGTAATAAAATCAGTAAGCCGACAATAGCAGGTAGGTGCTCTTCTATAAGTGGCGCTAACCACAGGCCTGCTAAAAAGCCTAATATTACAGTCGGGAGGGCTTCCATAATTTCTACCGTTGGCTTTACCACTTTACGCAGCTCGCTCGACATAAAGTAAGCGGTGTAAATAGCGGCAGAAAGCGCAATGGGTACTGCAAATAGCATGGCGTAAAGCGCTGCTTTTAACGTACCAAATGAAATAGGAACCAAAGAAAATTTAGACTCAAAGTCATCACTTGCCGATGTAGATTGCCAAATATAACCAGGCTCAGGGTAACCTTCGTACCACACTTCTTGCCAAAGTGCAGACCAGGTAACCTCTGGGTGCTCATTATGAATTTCTAATACGGTTAGTTGGTTATCGGCTAAAATAAGGGCGGCATTTGAGCGCGGAGCTATAGCAAAGTTTTTAATCTCGCCATCACTTACTTTACCTTGCCAAAGTTTTGCCTCACTTGTGGTGTAATACACACCTAACTCACCGTTACTGCTCGTAGTGAAGAAAGTTCGACGATAAAACTCGGTAAAAATGTTCAGCTTGCTTTGTTTAGTTGTTTCAAACGAGCGAATTTTTTGATACTCACGGCCGCTGTCTGTATTTACTTCAAACCACTGCGATACTTCACCGTTATCGTTTGCAAGCATGAGTGAGTTAGCACCAGCAAGTAGCTGCGCAGACACTAAGTTAGCACTTTCTTCGTTAGCCGAAAGCAGCTGAATTTGCTCTACTTCGCTTGGGTAGCGTGTATCGTAAACATAAATTTGATTTGCCGAACGTACAAATGTGCGGGTGGTGTCTGGCGACATTAAAAGCTCATCAACACGGCCTTCAATATTAAGCTCAGTGCGCTCAACTACCCATTCTACTTCACCGGTAAACATGTTTTCTTCAGCAACAAAGCTGCTAAATAAAACGCGTTTGTCTTCGGTTAAAGCAACCACGGCTGTTTTATCTTCGTAATGACTAAATGCAAAACGCTTAATGGCAGCACCTTGCTCGTCAACTTCTAATGCCATTTTGCCAAGTGGGTAATCTAAACGTGGCGTTAGCTTTCTTTCGTTGTTAGGAAAAGTAACTAAAAACTTAGGTGCTACCAGCACCACTGAGCCATTTTCTAAACCAAACGCATAATGCCCCTGAAACGGCGCACTGTTTGCAAAGCTTGATGCATCACTAGGTAGCTCGGCGCTTAATGTTTTAAGCTTTTTACCAAAGCTGCCATCTTGCACACTATAAAAATCTACCTCTCCTTGCTGAGAGAGTAAAAAAGCAACCTCAGTTTGCTCCTCAACACCTAAGCCCACAATTTGTTCAGCATTAGCAACGTTAAAACTGTTACGTTTTTCTACTTTTGCTGATTCAAAAATTGGTTGTACTACATAAAGAAGGTAAAAGAATATTAATAACAATGCTATTAATACCATTACTCCGCCTGCGGAAATACCCCACTTTGCAAACCGGTCTTTAAATAGACGGCTTCGATCCGTATTTAAAGTCGGCTTATTCGGATTGGAAGTCATCAAAACACCCTTTAATTCTGTCGTTGCGCAAATTATATTTCATCAAGATGACAGTAATGTTACAGATGTAATAAATACCCGCCTAAATGCTTTAAAATCAGTCCTTTTTTCTATTAACAGCGCTTGCTAAATTGTTACTCACTGATATGCCACAACATAAATCGATACAAAAAAAGGGGAAATATTTAATATAAACGCCCTAAATTAGTGCTTATTTAGCTATTTAATAACGCGTTTTATTGCCCTGCTGGAGATGACTAAATTTATGCTTTTATGGCGCATCAGTTGTTAACACTTTTATGGTTAAATAAAGTACATAGCGCTCAAAGCATTAAAAAAATAAATGTTATGGTTCATAAATGACACTTATTATCAAAAATGCTATAAAATTGTTAATAAATTCAGAGTGTATTTATGTTCTTGAAGGAACTAATTTGTGCTTTTATTGGACAAACAATTTAACGCAGACAATACTAAATCTATGTATAACGAAACCAGACCGCAGCGCTAAAGTTAAAAAAACTCAACGATAAAGACACAAATAAGTAATAATAAACAATTAGTTTTTATGCGTTTATATTACCCACTACAATGATAGAAACGTTATAAACACTTAATGCCTACGCATTTACATTTTCAGGCTTAGAGAGAGCTATTTATGAAGCAGTTGGTAATCACCATTTTAGGGCAAGACCGGCCCGGATTAGTAGAAAGTATTTCATCGGTTATCTTGCAAAACAAGGGTAACTGGCTGAGCAGTAATTTAAGCCACTTACTAGGCCACTTTGCCGGTATTATTCAGGTAGAAGTAGCGCAAGAGCACTTTGAAGCATTGCAAAACGAATTAAATGCCTTACCTAAACTCGACGTGCGGATTGAGACTGGCAACACAGAAGTAGAGCCAAGTAGCAAAGAACAAATAAATTTTGTCATTACTGGCAATGACCGCCCGGGCATTGTGCAGGAGCTGGCAAGTGTAATACGCCACAAAGGCGCTAGCATTACTCACTTAAACTCAAGGCAACAAAGTGCGCCAAATTGGGGAGTGCCTATTTTTAGTGCCGTAGCGACTGTCACCTTACCCAGTGGTATGAATAAAGAAGAAGTTATTGATGCACTTGAATCGATTACCAGTGATTTAATTGTAGATATTGAAGAGGCATAGCCCAAACGCCGTTGACATAAAAATGACATGGTAGTCATTTTTATGTCATCTAACTGGCGTATGTTTGAGTAAAAAGGGCTGATTATTACTACTTTTATCGCTTTTTACATTTAAACCTCATAAGCGCACGCACAGCCCCAAATTAAATTTGAAACATATCCTGATAACGGAATAGATATGAATGCCCATATAGAACCCCCTCAAACAACTGAATATTTTGCAAAAGAATTAAGCTGGCTGTCATTCAACGAGCGTGTACTACAAGAGGCTAAAGATAAAAACAATCCGATTATTGAGCGCATGCGCTTTTTGGGCATTTTCTCTAATAATTTAGATGAATTTTTTAGAGTACGCGTTGCTGATGTAAAGCGCCGAATTTTATTAAATAAACTCCCCGATGCTAATTTTGAAGAAGACGAAATACTGCTTAGTGAGATACAAAAAAAAGTACTGCAGTTAGGTAAAAAATTTAACCACATACATCAGCAGGTATTAACCGACTTAAACCATCATAACATTCATGTTAGTCGCCCTGATGAGCTCAGTGAGTTTCATTTAAACTGGTTAAAAAATTACTTTCATGATCACGTTCTGCAACATACCTCTCCTATTTTGCTAAACGAGAACAAAGATTTCTCTACCTATATAAACGACACCATGACCTACTTATTTGTAGAAATGAGTGATGAAAAAAGTTATTACGCAATGCTTGAGGTACCCACCGACAGGGTTGATCGCTTTATAAACCTGCCTCCAGAAAAAACCCGCCGCCATAAAACCATTGTAATGCTTGATGATGTCATCACTTACTTTTTAAACGATGTATTTAGTAGCTTTTTTTCTTATAAAAGCATTGCCGGTTATGCAATAAAATTAACTCGCGATGCAGAGTACAACCTAGACGACGAGCTAGAGGCTGGCTTACTTGATAAAATGTCCAAAGGGTTAAAACAACGTATTTATGCTGAGCCGGTAAGATTGGTTTACGATCAAGCCATGCCTGAAAACATGCTAAAAGTGATGAAAAAACGCCTCGGTGTCACGCATCATGATGCGTTAATTCCTGGGGGGCGTTATCGTAATTTTAGAGACTTTATATCGTTTCCTAATGTAGGGCGCCAATATTTAGAAAACAAACCTCTCCCAGCATTGCAAAGTAGTGCGTTTAATAAACATGCCAGTGTATTTGACGCTATTAGCGAGCAAGATATTTTACTGTATTATCCCTATCATACTTTTAATCATGTGCTTGAATATGTGCGCCAAGCGGCCTTCGACCCTAAGGTTACACAAATAAAGGTTAATATTTATCGTGTAGCGAGCAAATCTAGGCTAATTTCATCGTTAATTAATGCCGCTCAAAACGGTAAATTAGTGACCGTTATGGTTGAGCTAAAAGCACGTTTTGACGAGCAAAATAATATTGAATGGGCAAAGGTACTAAGCAGTGCAGGTATTAAAGTAATTTTTGGTATACCCGCGCTAAAAGTGCACAGCAAATTATGTGTGGTGCACCGTAAAGAAAAAGGCCAAATAGTAAAATATGCTCATATTGGTACAGGCAATTTCCATGAAAAAACAGCCAAAATTTACACTGACTTTAGCCTATTTACTCGCCACACTGGTATTTGTGAAGAAAGCGACAGCGTATTTAGATTTATAGAAAGCAGTTATAAACCGTTCAAATTTGACTACTTAATGCTTTCGCCAATTAACGCCCGTGAAACGCTGCTTAATTTAATCAATAACGAAATTGACCATGTTAAAAACAACAAACCAGGCAAAATAACAGTAAAAATAAATAACCTCGTCGATAAAGAGCTGGTAGACAGGCTTTACCTAGCTGGTCAAATTGGCGTTAAAATTAGAATTATTGTACGTGGCATGTGCTCGCTCATCCCTGGCGTGCCTAAACTTAGCGATAATATTAAGGTAATTAGTATTGTTGATCGCTTTTTAGAGCATCCTCGCGTAATGGTATTTGGTAACAATGGCGATGAAAAAGTATTTATATCTTCTGCTGATTGGATGACACGTAACCTAGATCATCGTGTTGAAGTAGGTGTTCCTATTTTGGATGTTAAGTTAAAACGCCTTATAGTTGATATATTAGAGCTACAATTTAAAGACCGTACCAAAGCACGCATTATTGATAGCGAGCAAAAAAACGCTTATGTAAGAAGGGGTAACCGTAAAAAAATTCGCTCTCAGATAGCAATTTACGATTATCTAAAAAAATGGGAACACACTTATTATAATGAATGATCACCCTTCAATAGCCGCAGTTGATTTAGGCTCCAACAGCTTTCATTTAGTGGTTGCCCGAGAAGTAAACGGCACTTTGCAAATTTTGCACAAAGAAAAACAGCGCGTTTATTTAGCCGATGGGCTAGATGATAAATTTCGCTTAAGCCAAGCTGCAATAGACCGCGCCCTCGTGGTACTAAAGCAATTTGCTAAAACCTTACATGAGTTCCCCGCAAGTAATGTAAAGGTAGCTGCCACTTACACTTTTAGGCGCGCTAAAAATATTAACGCCTTTTTAGCCCAAGCTAGCGCTGTGTTTCCTTTTCATATTGATGTAATTGCAGGTCAAGAAGAAGCGCGCCTTATTTATCAGGGCGTTGCGCATTATGTTCATAATGAAGAAAACCGCTTAGTGATCGATATTGGTGGTGGCAGTACCGAGCTTATAATAGGTAAACATTTCAAGCATAAGCTTTTATCTAGCCGTAATATGGGCTGCGTTAGCTTTACAAAGCAGTTTTTTAGCGATGGAAAAATAACGGCCAAACGCTTTAACAAAGCGCAAATAAGAGCCGAGCAAGAGCTTGAAGCCATTTTTTCTAATTATGTAAGCGAAAATTGGCAATCGGTAATTGGCACGTCGGGCACTATAAAGTCAATATTAGCGATGATAAGCGCCACAAATCCGCAGCAACCTAACATTACTTACGACGATTTACTCGCGTTAAAACAGCAATTTATTAGTGCTAAACATATTGATAACTTAGCTATTGCAGGGCTTACACCCGAGCGCCAACAAAGTATATGTGGTGGTTTAGCAATTTTAATTGCGATATTTACAGAGTTTGCCATTAAAGAGCTGACCTACAGCGATTTTTCGTTGCGCGAAGGGTTGCTGCACGAAATGCAGCAAAAGCTGGCCGATAAAGATATTCGCTCAAACACCATTAATAATTTAAGTGAGCGCTACACCGCTGATAAAGCGCATGCAGCGCGTGTTGCTGATACGGCTATTTGGCTCTATAAACAGTTAAAAAATGTATGGCATTTAGATAATAACGACGATATTGCTTTGTTAACGTGGGCAGCAAAATTACACGAGATTGGTTTATCAATTAACTCATCGGGGATTAACAAACACAGCGCTTATATAGTGGCGAATAGTCAATTACCCGGTTTTACGCAGCAAGAGCAACTTATTTTAAGCTCACTTATACGCTTTTATCGTAAAAAAATTAAACTGACTGAGCTGCCAGAGTTTTTAACTATTTCTCAAAAGCATGTGCTTAAACTGATTGTTATTTTACGCTTAGCCATTTTATTTAATCAAAAGCGCCAAGTGAGCTTAAAGCCGGATATGGAAATAAGCGCAAGCAACTTAGGGTTATTTATTAAGTTTAGTAACAGCTATTTGCAAGAGCATACATTGCTACAAGCAGACCTAGAGCAAGAGCAGCTCTATCTTAAAAAAGCAGGGATTCAGTTTGAGTGCGTTTAATTTTATAAGGCTATTAAAAGCCTGTGACATAGTTTGTTCTAAAGTAAAGTAACTGCGACCCGCGCTTTTTAAAGTGAGCTTGCTGCTTTACTTACGCCCCATGTAAAGCACACATAATAAAGCGCCCTTGGGGTAAACCCAAGGGCGTTTAAAGCTTTACCTATAAAGGTATTCACCTATAAAGGTAACAACCGAGTTATTTTATCAGGTTTACATATCCATATGGCGGTTTGAGCTTTGCATCATTTGCTTAACGCCTTGCTTTTCAAGCTCTAAAATTTGCTCGAGCTTTTCTTTACCGTTTTCTGTCTCAGCGCGCTCTAATAAGTACTCGTAAAGTTCGATTACTTTTTTGTGCTGCTCAGAGAGGTAGTTTTGAATCACCTTTTCATCAAATTCTTGGTCTTTGCTAATATCGTTGAACGTAATTAACTCGGGGTTGTCTGCAAAGTATTCGTAGCTGTAAGTATCTAAGGTGTTGATCTCTGTAATTGCTTTAAAGCCAACTAAGTCTTCAGCTAACTTTTTTTCATAATCTAAATAATAGTCCACTAGCATCGCGTTACGTTCATCAAGTAACTCCTTAACGCTGTAAAAATTTGCCGCCATTTGTGTGTGAAATAGAACGGTCCAATCGTACACTTCTTTAATTGTTTTAACTTGCATGTGCATTCCTTACTAAGTTGACTGTATAAGGTATAGGTTGCGTAAACCGTGCCAACATAAACTCAATTAAAAACAATGCACTAAAAATAAAAAAATAGGAGCTAGGCGGGTTATTTGGTACAAGTTACAAAATACGGGTAATTTTTATAGGGCAACGAAACGGGTATTGCCCACCTTGTGTTATTAGAGCGTGCTGAATTAGGGGCAGCTATCAAGCTCACAAGGGTACAAACCGTGCGCCGCGATTTAACCGCCCCTTCATTCAGCAAGTTTTAACTCACAAAGAACAACACCTATTGACTAATATGCTGCTTTTTCCACAGTAAATACACCGCAGGTATAACCAATAACGTAAGTATAATTGCGCTTAGCATCCCGCCTACCATCGGCGCAGCTATTCTACTCATTACTTCGCTACCGGTGCCGGTGCCGTATAAAACGGGTAATAAGCCAGCAATAATGGTAGCTACCGTCATCATTACGGGGCGCACTCTTAGCCCTGCACCTTGCATAATAGCGTGTTGTAGCGCTTGTAAGTTAAATGCAGTTCCAGTTTGCTCGCACTGCTGGCGCTGCTCTGTATAAGCTTGGTTTAAATATACAAGCATTATGACGCCTATTTCTACCGCAACACCGGCCAATGCAATAAACCCTACACCCACTGCCACCGAAAAGTTAAACGCTTCAAAGTACATTAGCCAAATACCGCCTACCATAGCCAAAGGAAGGGTGGCAATAATAATAAGTACTTCGCTTAGGCATTTAAAATTAAGGTATAGCAGTATTACAATAATTGCGAGTGTCAGCGGGATCACATAAGTAAGCTTTGCTTTTGCGCGTTGCATGTATTCGTACTGCCCTGCCCAAGTAATTGAATAACCAGCGGGTAATTGTAGGTTATCACCAAGTACTTGCTGAGCTTGTGCTACATAGCTGCCAATATCACTGCCTTTAATATCAATTAAGCTCCACCCATTTAAACGCGCATTTTCGCTTTTAATGCCGGTAGGGCCATCTTCAATAAATACTTTAGCAACATCACCAAGTGCAATATGTTGGCCTGACGGTGTAATAATAGGTAATAATTTTAAATCTTCAGGCGAAGCACGAAAGCTCTGCGGGTAGCGTAAATTTACCGGGTAACGCTGTTGCCCTTCAATTGTTTCAGTCACGTTTGAGCCGCCAATTGCAGTAGCTACAACCTGTTGTATGTCGGCTATATTTAGATTATACCGTGCTGCTTTTTCGCGGTTTATATCCACTTTAATATAACGCCCTGTGGCTACACGCTCTGAATACACTGAGGCTGTGCCGGGCACATCTTTTAACAATTGCTCAATTTGCTGCCCAATATTTTGAATTTCTAACAAGCTTGGGCCCGCAATTTTAATACCTACGGGCGTTTTAATACCGGTGGCAAGCATATCAATTCGCGTTTTTATTGGCATAACCCACGCATTTGTAAGGCCCGGTAATGCAACTAAGCTTTCCAACTCGGCTTTAATTTTTTGCTTCGTCATGCCCTCTCGCCACTGTGATTTGGGCTTAAATTGAATAAAGGTTTCAATCATTGTCAGCGGTGCGGGGTCGGTTGCGGTATCGGCGCGCCCTATTTTACCAAATACAGTTTTTACTTCAGGCACAGAGGCTATGAGCTTGTCTGTTTGCTGTAAAATTTTTCGTGCTTCACCAATAGAGAGCCCTGGGTAAGTTGTTGGCATATACATTAAGTCGCCTTCATCTAGCAAAGGAATAAACTCACTGCCTATTTTGTTTACCGGATAAAAGCCTATAACCGTCACTATAAATGCAATAAATAACGTACTTTTTGGAAATTTAAGTACGGTGGCTAACAGCGGTTTATACCCTGCAACCAAGGCTCTATTAACAGGGTTTTTATGCTCAGAAATGACCTTACCCCGAATAAAGTAGCCCATTAACACCGGCACTAAGGTTATAGCTAAGCCGGCAGAGGCTGCCATTGCATACGTTTTGGTATAAGCAAGCGGGGCAAACATGCGCCCTTCTTGCGCCTCTAAAATAAATACAGGCATAAAACTTACAGTAATAATGAGCAAGCTAAAGAATAATGCAGGGCCTACCTCGGTGGCCGATTTAGTCACTATTTGCCAGCGGTTTTGCTTGGTCAGTGGCGTTTTTTCCATGTGTTTATGCATGTTTTCTATCATTACGATAGCACCATCTGTCATAGCGCCAATAGCAATAGCAATCCCGCCTAACGACATAATATTAGCGTTTACGCCTTGCCAATACATCACAATAAAAGCCATTAATATACCCATAGGCAAGGTAATAATAGCCACCAGCGATGAACGCACATGAAATAAAAATACCACGCACACCAAGGCTACAATAATGAGCTCTTCAAACAATTTACTACTTAGGTTATCAACCGCGCTTTTTATTAACGTGGAGCGGTCGTAAACCGGAATTATTTCAACCCCTTCGGGTAACCCTTGTTTTAAAGACTCAAGTTTTGCTTTTACCCGAGAAATCGTTTCTTGGGCGTTTTCGCCATAACGCATCACCACAATGCCACCCGCAACCTCGCCTTCGCCATTTAGCTCTGCAATGCCTCGTCGCATTTGAGGACCTAAGCGCACATCCGCTACATCTCGTAATTGTAATGCACTTCCTTGGGCGTTAATTCCTAATGGAATGACTTCTAAGTCGGCGACACTTTTAATATAACCGGTACTGGTTACCATGTATTCGGCTTCAGCCATTTCGATTACTGAGGCGCCGGTTTCTTGATTACCTTGGCTAATTGCAGTTTGTATCAAACTAAGAGGAAGGCCATAAGCACGTAACTTAACGGGGTCTACAACCACTTGGTACTGCTTTATCATGCCACCTACAGCAGCGACCTCAGATACACCTTCAACGCTTTGCAGTTCAAATTTTAAAAACCAATCTTGCAAGCTACGAAGCTGGCTTATATTGAGCTGATTTGTTTTATCGACTAATGCATATAAATAAACCCACCCCACTCCTGTGGCATCGGGCCCAAGTTGTGCCTTTGCACTTGCCGGTAAGCGGCTTTCTACCTGACTTAAATACTCTTGTACGCGGCTACGGGCCCAGTAAATATCGGTATTTTCATCAAAAATAATATACACATACGAGTCGCCAAAAAATGAAAAACCACGCACCGTTTTAGCGCCAGGCACAGACAGCATTGCCGTGGTGAGCGGGAAGGTAACTTGGTCTTGCACTACTTGGGGCGCTTGGCCTGGGTAGCTGGTTTTAACAATTACCTGTACGTCCGATAAATCCGGAAGCGCATCAACGGGTGTCTGTTTTACACTGTAAATACCCGCGCCAAATACAATAATACTCAGTAACAAGACGAGAAAACGATTAACAACCGACCAGCGAATAACAGCAGCTATCATAATGACTCCCCATGCATTGAATGATGAGCTGCGCCTTCGTCAGTAGGGTGCTCAGCAATTTTGCTTATTACAAATTCGCCCTCAATAATGCTAAATGTAAAATGAACCTGCTGATCAGGTGAAAGCGCACTAATATCAAGCTCTTTAGCAAGTATAAAGTCCATAGTAGCAGGGCCTCTGTTCCATTTAGCAATAGCCTCTCTGCTAATATTAATAACCCGCTGCGCTGCGTTTATATTATTTATGGTTCCCATTACTGTAGCTGTTTGAACCGCTTCAGCCTTGTCCATTTCCATGTTAGGCATGTCGCTCATGGCATGAGTGCTCGGTGCACTCATACGCTTAAAGTCCGAGTCTTTACTCGATTCAGAGTCTATTAAAAACTGCGCAGCAGTCACAACACGGTCTTCTTTCGTAATGCCCGATAAAATAGCCACCTCATGTTGGCTAATTTGCCCTACTTTTACCGCCACCGATTTAAAACGCCCATCGCCTAGGGCAAGTACTACTCGGTTTTGTGCACCTGTACGAATAAGCGCTTGCTTAGGTATAACTAATTGCGGTGAGTCACTGTGTGTGTGAATACTTACTTGGGCAAACATATCAGGCTTAAGTAGCCCTGCGGTATTTTCAAAACGCAGCCTTACACGTAAAGTACGATTTTGAGCATTTAGCGCTGGGTAAATGTAATCTACTACGCCCTGCCACTGCTTACCTTGAATGTAATCAAGGGTCATTGTAACGGGTAGCCCTTTGCTCACTAAAGCTGCTTGGCGCTCAAATACTTCTGCCTCTACCCATACTTGATCTAATTTAGCGATGCTCATCATTGAGGTGCCGGGCTTAACATAAAAACCTTCACGTATATTAAGCTCATCAAGCACGCCACTTTGACGCGCGTAAAATGTAATGTTTTGCATCACTTTTTTATTTTTTTCTAAGCGCTCAATAAAGCCATCAGACACATTTAGCGACTCTAAACGCGCTTTAGCAGCCCGGATCAATACGCTGTTTTTTCTATTTACTGCGAGTAAAAATTCTTCTTGTGCGTTCACAAGTTGAGGAGAGTAAAGTGTGTAAAGTGGCTCACCAGCACTAACGGGCTCCCCTTGCGCTTTTACAAATAGGGTTTCTATCCACCCTTCTACGCGGGGGTGAATATGAGTTAACTGATCTTGATTGTATTGCACATAACCGATTGTTTGAATATCACTTTGCAGTGTTTTCAGTTGCACTTTACTGGTTTTAACGCCTAAGTTATTAACCACTTCAGGTGATATTTTTATAGTACCTGGGCTGTCGTTTTCAGCGTTTGCATATACAGGCACCAGCTCCATCCCCATTGGCGATAGCCCTGGTTCATCGCGCCTATAGTTACTGTCCATTGGCGCAACCCAATACAGCGGCTTCGCTTTTTTATTATCAGCGGTTGTGGCTAAGTGCTCAGTGTCATCAATCAACCAACGATTAGCAATAAACATTAACGTGGCACCAATAAGCAGCGCTACAAGGTATTTTAAGTTAGTTTTCATTGTTTTATCCTTGTAGCTCAGCCATTACTAGCGAGTCTAAACTGGCTGCGTAATAATTTAAGCGAGCAATAATTATGTGTTTGTCTATTTGAATATTAAGGGCATCTATTTTGGCGTTTAGCTCACTAATACGCGCGCGCATAACATCAGAAAAGTCGCCATCGTCACGGGTATACGCGTTTAAAGTAGCCTGAGCTTGCTGCGACATTTGCGGTAATAACGTGTTTTGATAAAGCGTATTGCGCTGCTCAATTCGCTCAAGTTGACTAACCTCTTTAAAGTACTGTCCTTTTAAGCTTTGTAGCGCCACGCGTTTGTCGGTTTTTATGGCCTCTGCATTAGCAATAGCCGCATTAACTTGCTGATCTTGCCTGTTGTCGGTAAATAAAGGTAAATCAATACTCACCCCCACCGAAAGCAAATCAGCACGCGATTCACCAGCTTGGTTATCAGCGCGGTAGCCATAACCCATATTTACGCCAAGTTGTGGCTTATAACTTTGTTTAGCAAGGCTCACTTGTGTACGTTTAGCGGCTATACGTTGATCTATAGCCACCATAGAGGGATGCGCCATAAGTAACTTAATGAGTTCATCAAAGTCTAAGCTATTAAATTGGGTAAGCGGGGCTGGCGCTGTAAAAGTTAGGCTTAATGGTTGGCGTAATATGCTCTGTGGTAACCACTGGGCTAACCCTTGTTTAGCGGCATCTAGCTGCTGCGCTAATACAATCAGTTTATCTTCAAGGCGTGTGAGCTCCAATTGTGAGCGAATAATATCTTGCTGACGGGTTTTACCTAAACTACTGGAGTAACTGGCTTCGGTAACTTCAATTAACTGACTAAACAATGCTTTATCTTGTTCAATTAACGCAATACTTTGCTGTGCTCTGTAGGCATTTAACCACAGCTCCATTACCCTAGCTTTTACTTGCGCCTTTCGCTGCGCCCTAAGCCACGGCTGCTCAAGTGCCTCTTCTTTTATTGCTTGTTGGCTAAGTGCCAGGCTATTACCACGGCTAAAGCTTTGGCTTATACCCAGTTTTAACTGCGTCATGTTTTCTTGATCAAACGCAAAGCCATCTACGGGTACGCTTTGCAAACCTATGCTTAATACGGGATCTGGTAGTGTTCCTGCAGCAATACTTTGCGCTGTGGCGGCGGCTTGCTTTTGCTCACTGGCGCTCAGCCACGGCTCGTTATTGAGCGCTAGGTTTATGGCATCCGTTAAATTAAGGGTTGATGCTTTTGCTATAGCATCACTATTAAATACAGCACCAAATAAGGTGGCGCTCAGTAATACAGCTTTAAAAATTACAGTGCGGGTCATTGCCTGCTCCATCTAAAATTAAAAATAAAATCTTAAATTAACAAGCAGAACAGGCGCTTTAAGCGAATATAGCTAAATTTCACTTATACCAATGGTGTTAAATTAGTCGTTATGTATAGCGACAGTTAAATAGAGTGATAACAAGGCATAAATATCGGCATGTAGTTGTTCTACATGAGAGGTTTATAACGCTGTTAACGCTTTATTTGGCACGCTAAATGACTAAATAATCAAGTCGATTGGTATCACACCTATCCTGCGTTTAAGCAAACATAGGAGGGCGATATAAGGTATTGCTAGGTGGGGAGGAAATACCGCTATTAAGCTGGGTAACTTTTTCACTCGATAACGAAAAAGCAGTAAATAAGGCCGGGGACGTTAAAATAGAGCTGCTTCCACAGCCATTTATTGGGCAATGACAATCATTTTGAACATCTGCTTCATCACTGCAGCAATCCATTTCCATCATACCTGTATGCAATTTACTCTCGCTCATTACATGTGTGACATGCTTTGCTGATAGGCTCATATGTGGCATTTCGCACTGCTGATTTACAGACGCAACGGCTTGCCCCACAAACGTGAGTAGCATCACAACAACGAGTAAATTTGAGTAAAAACGCTGCAAAACAAAGCCTATTAAGTAAATTACCCAGTAATAATATTTGAGTTATTGAGCTAACTCAAATAATTAATTTTCTTTTTTAGGTGGTGTAATTAAGCTACTCGCTAAAATAGCAAAAATACAATAAGCACTAAAATACCAAAATCCCTCACCAAAAGTGCTATGCATAATTAGTAAATCGCTACTTTGGCCATGAGCATTGCCTGCCAAATAAGTCACTATTAACGCAATAACAAACACATCCACCATGCTCCACTTGCTCAGTGCGCAAATAACCACACCTAACTTATTTTTAAATCTGCTGGCCGACAAGCAGCAATACAGTAATTGCAGCAGTAATTTTAAGCTTGGGATCACAATAGAGAACAACCCAACTAACGCCGCTACAAATAAATTATTATTATTAGCTAGTTCGTTTACGGTTCCCCAAATGCTTTGTGTTTTGCTATACGCGTTTATTTCACCCTCTAATTTATCAAGTCCCAACATACTAGAGAACATCATTAACATACTACGGGTACGGCCATCGCCTTCCTCAGCCAGCATTTCTATGCCTGCTTTGGCGAGTTGCGATTTATCAATGTTGCCCTCAATCGATAATACAGGTTTGGTAACACCAGGAAATAACAGCCCTAATGCAACCGCAATACTTAAAATAGATAACCAATTACGCATATTTATTCTGCAATAGCCTCAATAATTTCGTCACTATACAACAGTGCATCAAGAACATAATTAAAAATATGGCCTATATGCAAATCACTGTTTATTGCCGGCATTAACACCGCTATTTTATCCATTTCATCTAGTTCAAACGCCCTAATAAGCGCAAGGCTTTGCCCTAAAATGCCATCATTGTTTAATAATGCCTGAGCAATACTTTCATCTAGCGAAAATTCTTTAACAATCGCTTCAAGGTCTGTATCTAAAATTGCATCCATCACAGAAAACAACCCAACCAAGTAGCCCTGACCAACCAGTTCTGCGTGGTTTTGCCCTAGCAATAGCGCAATAAACTGCGCTCTGGTTAAGGCAAGTTTTGTGAGTTCTGAGGGCTTATCGGCGCCTAATTCGCTCAGCGCCAACACGCGTACCAGTTGCCTTATGCTGTCCTCTCCTAAATACACAACCGCTTGCGAAATAGAAGTAATGGTTAATTTAGTACTGCCCGAGCGGGCATTCGCTAATTTCAATACTCGCGCTGTAATTGCCACATCTCTGGCTACTTGTTTTTGTATTTCATCAAAGCATAAAGATTCTTTTGCCGTAAAGCGCAGTAAATCAAACACAATAACCTTACCCGGCTCCACATCTTTGTAAGTGATCATCTCTGGGCGGGCAAAAAAGTAACCCTGAAATAAATCGCAACCCGCTTGTTTTAACGAGTGAAATTGCGCATGCGTTTCTATGCGCTCAACAATAATTTTTGCATGCGGATTAGCGCGTTTAATTTTTTTTATGCGCATATTGGTTTTAATTATTACATCGTCCATTTCAATTTTAATGTAATCTACATGCGCAAGTAATGGCGCCCATTTATCGTCGCCATCGTAATCATCTAAGGCAAACTTGTATCCCTCTTGCTTGAGCGCTTTCACGCGCTGAGTTACCTCAGCTATTTTGTTCGTACGCTCAACGATTTCTAACACACAATTTTGTGGCACTAACAATTTAGGAAAATTTTCTAAAATAGTGGCTGAAGAAAGGTTAATAAACGCCAAATGATGCGCTGTAAGTTTGTCTGGCCCTAGCATCATCAGCGTATTAAAAAACAAACGGCTGGTTGCTTGCTCATCAGATGTCCCCACAGGAAATGCGTTATGGGCTGAATCGCGATAAAGCAGCTCATAAGCAAACACATTCTGCTGCGCATCAAAAATAGGTTGCCTTGCAACAAACTGTGTTATCTTTTGCCCGTTCTGTAAAATATTTGTGGGATTCACTTAATAAAACCTATCTAATTTGACGTTGTTTATTACAATTAGGTTATACACTGTAATTCAACTGCTATGAAGATTCTAGAATCATTGCAAGCGGAGTAAAATTACATAACGCTCAAGGTTAAAAGTTTAGCAAAGGTTACGTATTTGTTTTTTTTAAAGTTGTTTTTACCCTTATTTATTTTGCATCTTGCTACGTTTGCTCATGCCCAGCAAAACCAGCCAGAACTAAATTACAATGTCAGTGCGTCAGGTAGTCACTACCCTTTTTACACCGGCAACCCAGAAAAACCCGGCATTTTGCCAGAAATAATCACCGCTTTAATGGCGCAAGCAAATATTACCGCCAACCACGTTGAGCTTCCCACTAAGCGAATTACCAAATATTTAGAAAACGGCTTTATTGATTTTGATGTAATTTCTTTAAAATGGTTAGCGCAAAGCGAGCGAGATAACCCTTACTATATTTTTTCAGAGCCGCTGATCCCCGCAACCGAAATGATTGTTGCACTGCCTGATAACGTCGCACAGTATCAAACTAAGCAAAGTTTATACTCTAAAGAGGTTGGTACAGTACTTGGCTACTACTACCATGATGATGCAAAATTTAACCGCGTCGATTTCCCCTCTGAAAAAGAGCTAATGATTGCATTATCTAAAGCGCGTATTGACGTTGCTATTATGGGTATTCATACCGCAGCGTATTGGTCTAAACAATTAAATATTAATGCTAAGTTTGGCGCCCAGCATTCGCATGGTTATTTAAGAGTGCGTTTACTTGCTAAGCACAAAGCGTTACTGCCTAAAATTAACCAAGCCCTTACCCACTTACATAGCAGTGGTTACATAAAACGCATAGAAGATAAATACATTAACCCAATACCCGCACAAAATTTAAGGGATTAGTATCGCCGCCTACCTTTGCTAGGGTATAATACGGCCAAATGTAAACCTCTTCCTATATAAGAACGCCTTATGAGTATTGAAAAAGCCTTAATCGAGCGCAGTAATAACCAGTGTGAATTATGCAGCGCAACCGAACACTTATCTGTTTACGAAGTGCCTCCTGTTACCGAAACCCATTCAGACAAATGCATTTACACCTGCCAAACCTGTAAAGATCAAATAGAAAACAACAGCGAGCTTACCCCAACACATTGGCACTGTTTAAACGACAGTATGTGGAGCCAAACACCTGCCGTACAAGTAGTGGCTTACAGAATGCTAACGCGCTTAGCTGTTGATAATGGCTGGGCACAAGATGCGCTAGATATGATTTACCTAGAAGAAGACACCCTTACTTGGGCCAAAAAAGCCCTTGCTGAAGATGACGATATAAAACACGTAGACAGTAACGGCGTAGTGCTACAAGCTGGCGATACGGTTACTTTAATTAAAGACTTAGACGTTAAAGGTAGTAGCTTGACCGCCAAACGCGGCACAGCAGTACGCAATATAGGCTTAACAAATAACCCTGAACATATTGAAGGGCGAGTAGACGGCCAACGTATTGTTATTTTAACAAAGTTTGTAAAAAAATAGCGTTAAAGCATTGTATTAAGGCGCATTAGCGCCTTTTTTTGTGCCTTAAAAAATTAAGCCATGATTAAGCTCCTCCCCCCTACACTTACCAGCAATATAGGAATAAGGAGCGCAAGCATGGCAAAGCAGCAATTTAGGTTTCAAAAACGTACATTTACTGGCTTAGGTTTATTAGCCCTAAGTGCACTCACATTAGCGGGCTGTGAAAAACCAGCTAACGAATCACAATCCACAGTACAAGAAAAAAGCGTTATGGGTTTAACCACGCAAGTGAGCTATAAAGATCGCAGTATGCCACGCCCTGGCTCACAACTAATTGTAACGCTATCTGATGTGTCAAAAGCAGATGTAAAAGCCGAAATAATTACTCAACAAGTAATTGATATAAATAAAGCGCCGCCGTATACCGTGGAGCTAGCTTATGATGACAACAACATTGTTGATAAACACCGCTATAACCTCACCGCTAGAATCATTAATAAAGACAAGGTTCTTTATACCAGCACAATGCAGTACGACCCTTTTAAAAATGCAAACTCGGGGATTCTTCACGAAATTGAGCTTGAAAAAGTCGCCTCACCTAAAAGCGATGTTACCCTTACAAATACATACTGGAAAGCCATTACAATTAATGCGCAAACAGTCAGTGTAAGAACAAAAGAGCCATTTATACAATTTGATAAAGATAACCGCGTTAACGGCTTTTTAGGGTGTAATAACGTCAGTGGTAGCTATAGCACAGAGCAACATTCAATTTCGTTTAGCCAATTGGCAAGTACAAAAAAAATGTGCTCACAAAGCATGGAGCAAGAAGCGGCTATGTTAAACATGCTCAATAACACGCAAAAGTGGGCTATAGAAGGCGAGTCTTTAGAATTAAAAGATAGCAGTGGCAACACGCTTGCCACCTTTAATGCGGTTTATTTTAATTAAATAAAAGCCCTGTTGGGCTTTTACTTTACATAATGGCAGGCAGTTATTCGTCGACTAACTGCTCGCTTCTATAAAACCCGCTAGGCTCACTTAAAAGCTCAACTAATTCAGGTAATATGCTCTCCATAGTTTGTTTTAATTTCCACGGTGGGTTAATAACAATCATGCCTGATGCCGTCATACCGTGTACGTCAGTATCCGCTTGCGTGCCTAACTCAAATAATTGAATATTACGCATTCCCGAATCAATCAGCCCTTGCTCCATTGTATTGATTCGCTCTCTATCAACAACGGGGTACCAAATCATATATGTGCCGGTTGCAAAGCGCTGGTGCGCCTTAACTAAAGTGCTTACTACAGTATCGTAATCGTCTTTTATCTCATAAGGTGGGTCAATAAGCACACATGCACGGCGTGAAGCTGGCGGAAGCAACCCTATTAATCCGGCAAAACCGTTTTCGCCACGTACGCGAATAGAGCGCTTACCTTGCATGTTTTGCTCAAGTAACTGCAAATCGCGTGGGTGTAATTCAAAAAACCAGCCTTTGTCTTGACGACGTAAGTAATGCTCAGCAATTTTTGGCGAACCGGGGTAAAACGCCAGTTCGTCCCCATCATTAAACGATTTAATTAATGCAATATAATCGTTTAGCGCCTCGTGCTCACTGCTATGTTGCCAAAGCTTAGCAATGCCCTCTTTGTATTCTTGTGTTTTTTGGGCATCAGATGAACTTAACTCAAAAAATCCCGCACCTGAGTGGGTATCAATATAATCGAGAGGTTTATCTTTAATGGTTTGATATTGAAGTACCTGTGCAAGTACTAAATGTTTAAGCACATCGGCAGGGTTACCTGCATGAAAAGAGTGTCTGTAACTAAGCATTGTTAATTTTCGCTATACGCAATTTAATATCGGCAGTGAACCATAAGCTCTGTATTTTGGCAACCTATACACCGCTTTGCGAGCAGTTAAGTGAACCATTTATGAACAAAAAAGCCGCTACCCTGAATTATCACTTAATAAACAATAAAATTGTGCTAAAACCACCGTAAATGCTGGCAAAACAACACACTTTGCTTTACATTTGCATGACATTAATTACAGTTATATGAGCGCCTTTATGAACAACACAACTCTTCAACAACTCGAACAACTGATTGACTCGCTTATCGAGCGCAACAACCAATTACAAACAGATGTTGCTAGCTTAAAAGAGCAAAATGCAAAACTAAGTGACGAAAACGAAATTTTACAACTAGAAGCCCTTGAAAACGAAGAAAAGCAAAAAGATGCCAGCTCTACGTTAACAGGCTTACTTGATAAACTACAAAGCGCACAACAGGCAAGCTAATGTCTGAGCTGCAAAACCAGCGGGTCACAGTTGAGTTGCTAGGTAAAGAGCAGCAGTTTGCATGCCCGGTTGGGCAAGAAGATGCATTAATAGCAGCAGCACAAAATTTAAATGACTTGGTTGAGCAAACAAAGCAACGCTCATCAGTTCGCAACGAACAACAGGCGATACTTTTAGCAGCACTTACACTTAGCCATGAGTTGCTAGAAGCTAAAACGCATGCCAGTGTAGAGCAACAGCAACAAGATCAACTCATTGATAAACTCAGCCAATGCTTGGCGAGTGACCCAATAAAAAAATAAAAAGCGCCCCGTGCGCTTTTTGTTTATTATGAGGGTAAATAAATGCCGCGCAGAGAAACACAATGACATTAAAACCCCTTTTAGTAACTGTAATCCCCGCCCTTTTTATTACCCTTAGCCTATTTTCTCACTCTAGTAAGGCAGCGGTTACTTGGCAGCAAATAAACGAAAATGTACAATTTTTAAAACAACAAGATAAGCTACGTTTTTACGATTCCAACCAAGTGCTCATAGAGGGCGAGCAATGCGCACTCATGGTAGATGCAAGCGGAAACTTTGCAGCCGTTGAAGCACTGGCAAAACAGTTAAAAAAACACCTTAAAACCCCGCTCTGTTATTTAGTTGCGACCCACTTTCATGACGACCATTTACTCGGCATGGCCGTATTACAAAACGCTTTCCCAAAAGCGCAGCTAATAGTACATAAACAGGTAGCCGATAATTTTGCCACATACCAGAAGGCTTACGATGATAAGTTAGCAGGCTATGAAAAAAGTATAGAGCTGAGCTATCAGCGCTTAGCCACATTGCCCGAGCAACAGCAAACACAGTGGCGCGAAAAGCTCTCTTTAGCTAAACAACGTTTTTTACGTTGGAAAAACTATCACTTAAAATCACCTAGCACCGTAATCAGCGAGCAACAAAGTATTGATTTAGGTAACTTTGCGGTACAAATAACGCCCGAAAAAGCCCACACAAACGGCGATTTAACACTTAGCACCAATAATAGCACGCTGCTAATAGGCGGCGATATTGTTGACTGGCTCCCCTACCCAGGCCACGGCCAGTTACAAAATTGGCAAGCCTTGCTCAAACGCTATATTAGTCAGCCTAATTTGCGTACAATACTTCCCGGCCACGGCGGGGCGCTTGAAAAAGCGCAACTTAAGCAGCCTTTATTGTTTTTAACAAATTTAATAACCCATGTGAAAAACAATAAAAAACAAACGCTTGAGCAACTTACTGAGAGTTTCCCTGCGGATGTTTTAGCACCATATAAACAAGAAGCGCTCAATACAAAATCGAGCCAGTTATTTTTACAGGCTGGGCTTAAGCGCGCCCAGTTAATTGAGCACGCGCAGTAGTGTTATAAAATAAAGGATTGTAGATAAGAGATGAAGATGCGTGGATTGCTTGTAAGTTGTGTAATTATTTTTTTGTATGGCTGTAACAGCACACAAACACAACCCGAAACAGACGCACCACAAATTTTTACTCACTTTGAGCCAAGCTACGAAAACCAAATAGAGCTTGAGCCTGTAAAGCCAAAACAATTACAGCAAGCCAATACTGCGCCGCCGGTAAAGGCAAAAAAAACAATTGTAAAAAAGCGCCCCGCCAAAGCTAAAAACCTATGGGTGCATATTGCCAACAACCTACATTTTACGGTGTATCAAAATCGCGCCTTAAAAAAGCGTATTAACTGGTATTTAAAACAACCTAACTATTTACCCACTGTAAATAAACGCGCCGCGCCTTATTTGTATCATATCGTAAAAAAAATTGAGCAAAAGCGCCTGCCTATGGAGCTGGCTTTACTGCCCTTTGTAGAAAGTGATTTTAGACCCACCATTGC
The DNA here is from genome assembly GCF_024518735.1 of Pseudoalteromonas agarivorans. Taxonomy (NCBI): domain Bacteria; kingdom Pseudomonadati; phylum Pseudomonadota; class Gammaproteobacteria; order Alteromonadales; family Pseudoalteromonadaceae; genus Pseudoalteromonas; species Pseudoalteromonas agarivorans. The sequence continues at coordinate 43,073 of NZ_JANIGJ010000007.1, read as the reverse complement.
CTCATCGCAGCAAGCGGTAGGCGTTTGGCAATTAGTGGCCGCCACAGCGCATCATTTTGGGATTAAATCCGATCAGTGGTATGACGGCCGACAAGATGTACTTGCCTCCACCGATGCCGCACTTGAATACCTCAGCTATTTACACAAACGCTTTGATGGCGACTGGCTACACGCCCTAGCGGCTTATAATAGTGGTGAGGGGCGTGTTAAACGAGCCATTGAGCGAAATAAAAAACGCGGTAAAAGTACCGATTACTTTTCTCTAAAGCTGCCAAAAGAAACGGCCGACTACGTACCTAAACTGTTAGCGCTAAGCTACTTAGTTAAACACCCGCAAAAAGGCTTTAAGCGTCCTAAGCTGGCTAATAAACCAATAACAACGCAAATGAATGTTGGCCAACAGTTTGATTTTTCGGTCATCGCTAAGCTCTCTGGGGTTGGCTCAAAACAGTTGCACGCGCTTAACCAGGGCTATTTAAAAAATCAAAGCTCACCTAATGGTCCCCACTCATTGCTTTTACCTATCGGCCAAGAGGCACTGTTAAAAAGTCAGTTTTTTAAGTCTAATTTTGCAGGCGAATACATTGTTAAAAAAAATGATACGCTATACAGTATTGCAAGACGCTTCAGCATGTCGGTAAGCGCGTTAAAGCAGCTCAATGGCAAACAAAATAATATGATAGGCATAGGTGAAAAACTGCTGGTTGGACAGCCTAAAACGCTCCCAAAATCGCTCACTATAGATTATCAAATTAGTCCTTATTTAGAGCCACAAGAAGTCGTGATCCCCACTCTTGAAATAGACTATGAAGTAAAACAAGGCGATAGCTTGTGGAGCATTAGTCAGCTTTACGAAGTGCCGCACAGTGATTTAGCAAAATGGAACAACTTAAGTGCCTCAAGCATTTTAAAGCCTGGCACGCAATTAACGCTATTTATTCCCCAGGCAGAAAAACCCAAACAGCCGCAGCAAAAACAAGATTTACTGCAAGATCTACAAAAATCACTTATTCAACCACGCTGAGTTTATAAAGCTCGGTATTTCGCGTAAAATCGGCTTTTAACTTAGTCAAAAACTTAAAGAGACAGGCATGCAAATTAGCAAAAATTCAGCAGTTGAATTTCATTACACATTAAGCGAAGCGGGCGAGCAACTAGAAAGCAGTGTAAACCACGCGCCTCTTAGCTATATTCATGGCAGCGAAGGCATGCTTCCTGGCTTAGAAAAAGCACTTGAAGGCAAAGCCGCTGGCGATAAGTTTAGCGTAACACTTGAGCCTAGCGAGTCATACGGTGAGCGCGTTGACGATTTAATTCAGCGTATTCCGCTTAAGCACCTACAAGGTGACGTAAAGGTGTGGAAACCAGGTATGACTGCGATGGTGCACTCAAACCAAGGCCAACACCAGGTAACATTAGTTAAAGTAGGCCGCTTTAATGCAGATTGTGATTTAAACCACCCGTTTGCAGGCAAAACGCTAACGTTTGATTTAGAAGTGGTATCGGTTCGTGAAGCAACCAGTGAAGAGATTTCGCATGGCCATGTTCACGCTGAAGGCGGCTGTGGTCACTCTCACTAATCACACACCTTAAATTAGGAGCAAGTATGTCTAAGGTTGCTATTGTTACAGGCGGTACAAAAGGCATTGGATTAGCAGTTGTAAAACGCTTTATTGAAAATGGCTACACGGTGCACAATTTGGATATTGAGTACAGCGAGCTGGGGGTTTTTCACCAATGCGATGTGAGTAATGTTAGTGCTGTAAAAGCATGTATTACGGCCATTTGTAAACAAAGCCCACGCATAGATGTACTTGTTTCTAATGCCGGTAAACACCTCAGTGCTAGCATTGAGGATACCGATGAGCATACTTTCGATGCATTATTTGCATTGAACGTTAAAGGGGCCTATGCGGCTGTACAAAGTGTACTACCCAGCATGAAAGCGCAAAACAATGGCGCCATTATTTTAATAGCCTCAGATCAGGCAATAATTGGTAAACCTAACTCGTTTGCCTACAACCTGACAAAGCATGCTCTTGCTTCTATGGCAAAAACTACAGCACTTGATTACGCCCAATTTAATATTCGCGCGAATGCGGTATGCCCAGGGACAATAGAAACCCCTCTATTTCATAACGCGATAGATGCTTATTGTAAAAAAAGTGGGGCTAACAAGGCCGATATAGTGGCAGAAGAGGCAAGCCTTCAACCGCTAAACCGCTTAGGACAAGCTGATGAAGTTGCCGCGTTAGTTAGCTTTTTAGCAAGTGATGATGCAAGCTTTATAACCGGTAGCCTACAACATATTGATGGCGGCTATACCACACAATGAGCACATGCCGATGAGCCTGCAAATTATTGACCCCCACGTGCATTTTTTTAACCTTGCCGAGGGGCAATATACTTGGCTGCAAGGCGAAAACCCACCAGCATGGCCAAATTTAGAGTTAATAAAACAACCTATTAGCGAAAAAGAGCTACTAGAGAGCAGCGGCTTTACCCTCGCCGGCATAGTACATGTAGAGGCTGGTTTTGATAACAACGCCCCCATTAACGAACTTAATTGGCTAACGGCGCATTTAAAAAAGCTTCCCTTTAAAGCCATTAGTTACGCTCAGTTAGATTGCGCACCTGTGCAATTTGCAAAAGCAATAAACGCCCTTGCCCACCCCCATTTAATAGGCATACGGGATATCACCGAAGGCGCAGACGCACAGCGATTATTAAACCCAGTGTGCTTTAGTAATTTGCAAACCCTTTGCCAGCAAGGGCTGCATTATGAAGCCCAGTTTGAGCTTGAAAATACTGCAATAGCCGCTCAGCTTGCTCGTTACGCTAAGGCGCTGCCTCAGCTAAAAATAATAATAAACCATAGCGGCCTACCTAATAATATTAATAACTGGCAGCAAAGCATTCGCATGCTAAGTGCGCACAATAATATAGCGATTAAGTTTTCGGGTTTTGAGCTTTTAGCGTTGAATTTACAACAGCAACAAGATTGTTTTGAAACTATGTTCTCGTACTTTGGTGAGCAGCGCATTATGTTTGCGAGTAACTTTCCGGTTTGCCAAATTAACGCAAGCTATAATGATGTTTGGCATAGCCATCAAGCTTTGTGTAAAACAAATAAAATATGGCACAACCTTAGCTACGCAAATGCTAAGCATTTTTATAACATACCCTAGATAAGCTATATTAAATTTAACCACTTACGTAAATGCGGCAATGACTATGACATTACATTCGCGATTATCAGCCCTTGGCATTTTAACTATTTTAAGTGGTTGCGCATCTAACATGCAGCCTACTCCTAAGCTGCATCATGCCTTACTTACCCAGCCAAATAGCCAAGCGGTAGAGCGTGTTATAGAGCGCTTAATGCATATAAAAAACGTAACGCTTGCTGACGATATCTTTATTCACACCAGTACCTTTACTCTTAAAAACACAAACCGTAGCGATATAACAGCCAATCAACAGCTTAACTTTCCCGATCAATTTGAGTTAATGATAAACAATAATCGCTGCTATATACGCCACCTTGATAGTAAAGCCACCGCTGAGATAAAAGGCGTTACGTGTACAATTAATCTTGCCAATTAAACCCACTAACTATTCAAATGGTATTGCTCATAGGTATTAGAGAAACACAGCTATAAAAAGGCCGGTAAGTGAGTTATCACTTACCGGCCTTTACTTTAAACAATAGCATTTAAATAACGCTCTTTAAATAAAGCTTAAATTATTTAATTTCTACACGCTGCGAACGCATAACAATCTCATCATTTAATTCAATGCCTAAGCCTGGCTCTTCTGATACTTCAAAAAAGCCATTTTTTGGTTGTGGATCTTGTAAGCACAGCTCTCGGTTCCACTTTTTAATGGCATAAGTATGATGCTCATGAATCAAAAAGTTAGGAATAGCGGTTTCTAAATGAAGCGATGCAGCTGTAGCAACAGGCCCGCCACATACATGCGCCTGAATACGCACATCAAAAATATCGGCGTAGTCACATACTTTTTTAGTTTCAGTAAAGCCACCACATAAACCGATATCGGGTTGTAGTACATCAATGCTTTGATCTTCTAAATAAGGGCGCACACCCCAGCGGTTGTATAAACGCTCACCGCCTGCAATTGGCACTGCCACTTTATCAGCTACTTTTGCATGTAAAGAATGGTTTAAGTAGTTAACTGGCTCCTCGTAGTACATGCAATCAAACTCTTCGGCTATTTCACCAATTTGTATAGCAGAGGTCGCGCCAGGTAAGCTGTGGCACTCAAAAATAATATCCACTTCGTCACCAACTGCTTCACGTATAGCTTGCATACGAGCTCGGTATAGCTTCATTTCAGCGCGAGAAATTATTTTAGTACGGTCGTAATACGTATTACCGTCTTTATCGTATTGGATAGGGTCAACTTTTACTGCATCATAACCTTCGCCAATCGCTTTTAACGCCGCTTCTGCGTATTCTTGCGGTTGTACTAACGCTTTAAATTCGCTGTCCCAATCAAACTGTAGCTGCGATGCATAAGTACGTAGCTTATCGTTTACTTTGCCGCCCAGTAATTGGTATACCGGTAAACCAAGTGCTTTACCTTTTATATCCCAAAGTGCTGTATCTATGGCGCTCATTGCTGCATAAACAACAGGGCCGCCACCTAAACCCCAAAAGCTTTCGCGTAACATACGCGACCATAACTTTTCGGTTTGAAACGGGTCGTGCCCAATTAAAAAAGCATCAGCCATTTCTTTTATCATTGCTGCTGCTGCGCTGTGGCCTAAATCGTAAGCTAAACCAGCCTCACCTACACCACTAATACCTTCATCGGTATGAATACGTACAAAAACCGGCGTCCAGGCTGGACGCTCTGGGCAATGAATATCAAATACTTCTACGCGATTTACTTTCATTAAAATTCCTTATTAGCCACGCAGGCTATTGTGCAAAACTGGGATCAAGTCGGTACGCTTTTCGTAACATGGCAGGCCACGCTAATTGCCCACCTGTGCTGCCGCTATGTACCACATTAGCTTGGTTATAAATATTGTCGATAATTGGCTGCGGCACCGGAATAACCTCTTGTGAGCTGGCTTGTAATGCAAGCTGAATTTCGCAGGCACGTTGCAAGTCATAAAAACGCATAAAGGCATCGCCTACGGTTGGGCCTACAGTTAAACCACCATGATTTACCAATAGCATATGATTGGTATTGCCTAAATCATCTTGTAATACTTTGCGCTCGTCATCATTTACAGCCAGCCCTTCATAGCCATGGTACGACAGTGAAGGGAGCGAAAACATAGAGTATTGGCTTAGTGGCAATAGGCCATTTTTTTGTGTAGCAACGGCAATGGTTTCTTTAGTATGTAAGTGAATAACACAATGAGCATCTTCACGCACTTCGTGAATTGCGCTATGAATAGTAAAACCTGCCGGGTTAATGCTAAAGGGGGTGTCGTCAATAATATTGCCGTGCAAATCAACCTTTACTAGGTTTGATGCAGTTACTTCGTCAAACGTTAAGCCAAACGCATTTACAAGGTAGTGATCAGTGCCAGGTAAACGTGCCGATAAATGCGTGTATATTAAATCCCCCCAACGAAAATGCTCTACTAATCGGTAGCAAGCTGCTAAATCTACGCGCAATTGCCACTCTTGCTCCGACACTTTATTTTTTAAATCTAGTTGGGGTAAATCAATCATAATCAGCCTTTTAAAATACGTACAACAACACAAGTACGAATAGATGTTTAGAAGTCTAAAGCAGTATTAATTTTATAGCAAACACAAACAAAACAGCCACACAATTGTGTGGCTGTTTACGCTGCGCTTTAATTTAAAACGATAATACGTTTTTAAACGCGGTGCTTTATTTTACCTTTGAAAGGTAGTCAGCAATTGCTTCAAACTCTTCGTCCGTTACCGTTGCAACCATTGCTTTCATTGCGGCAGTCATACCATTGCTACGCGCGCCCGATTTAATATCTTTCATTTGGGCCACTAAATAGTCTTTGTTTTGACCATTAATTTTAGGGTATGCGCCCATAATAGGTGCTTTACCTTCTGCACCGTGACATGTTTGACACATTTTTTGGGTGTAAAGGGCTTCGCCATCAGCAGCGGCGGCGTTAAACGAAAAACTTGCGGCTAAACTAATACCCGCGCCTACTATTAGTGCTTTCATCTTGCTCATTATATTCACTCTTCTTTTTGACGGTTAGAAAATAGTCTATTGATTGTAGTAAACAATCTAGTAAAAAGCATACGTATCAATTTACGTTAGGCGATCAAACAAACATGACTACGTTTTCAGCCATTGTTGTTAACTTTAGCAAACAATACTGAACAGACACTTACCATACTAAATCATCTGGTACTTCAAAGTCTGCATATGGGTCGTCTTCATCTTTTGGTTTGTTTTCAGGCTCAACATGAAAAACAATGTACTTTTCATCAACTTCTGCGACTTTACGCGCCGGCTCATCATCGAGTACGTAAAACTGCCCTTCCAGTACACAAATAGCTAAACGACCACCCGATAACGCTTTTTGGGTTTTCTCGTTTACGTCTATCCCTTTTACTTTGTTATCGTAAGTAAAATTAAAGGTACGCTCACCGCGGATAGAGTCTTGGTTATGGTGCTCAAGTATTTGCTTAACACGAGCAACTTGCTCACGTTGCTTAAGCTCTTCTTGGCGCGACTGGTTAAGTTCTTCAGCCTTTTTTTGCTGCTCTAATTTAGTTTGCTGTATGTGCTTTTGCAGATCGCTTGGGTTACTGGTAGCCCCTTTTTTTTGCTTTTTTTGTTGCTTACGTTTTTCTGACTTAGCAACTTTAGCTTTGTGCGATGTTGTTAACCCTGCTTGCAGCAATTGGTCTTGTAATGAACCCATGGCTTTGTTCCACTAAAAACTTATATTAGGTTTATTTTAATCACCAACGAGTACAAATAACAGTGCTATTAGCATTAATCTAGCAAAGGGCTGCATATACACTTTGATTTAGCGCAATTGTTAATGATTTAACCTATGAAATATAAGCCATTTTTCATATACTTTGGCTAACTTATCAGCTTATGTTTTAAGCCTTACAATGCGTTTTGCTCATTTACTTATTTGCTCGGTGTTTATATTTTTTGTGCTGTACGCACCTCAGCCTTTATTGAGCTTATTTGCTAGCGAATTTAACGTCTCCCCTGCGCTTGCCGGCAGCTTAATGAGCGTAACCATGCTGCCTTTAGCAATTGCACCTTTGGTTTATGGGCTATTTTTAGCCAAGCAAAACCCGCTTATTATTTTACGTATTGCTATGTTTATTTTAGGGTTGAGCTGCATACTGTTTACAGTAGCGCCAAGTTTTGAGCTATTACTTTTGGTGCGTTTTATACAAGGCTTAACCTTACCTGCCGCGCTCACCGCGATGACAAGCTTTATTGGTATACGTTACAGCGCAGATGCCTTACAAAAAAATATGACCTTATACATAGGCAGTACCATAGCTGGGGGCTACTTTGGCCGAGTATTAGCCGCTTTATTTAGTGATGTATGGCATTGGCAAAGTTTTTATTATGTTATTTCGATTGTGCTTATTGGCCTGGCTATAAGTATAAAGCCCACGGGCTTTGTGGTATCTAATCAATCAGTACTTACGCCGTTAACGTATATTAAGCAGCTAAAAGATGCGGCAGTACTAAAATTGTATGGCGCCGTTTTTTGTATGTTTTTTTGCTTTGCAGCCTTATTAAATTACCTACCATTTATTTTGCAAAACACCTTTTTAATTACAAACACACGCGATATTGGCTTAGTGTACAGCGGCTACTTAATCGGTGCTTTAGCATCTATTGCAACACCTTGGCTTGCTAAAAAAGTGCCTTCAGCTTGGCATTTACTTGCTGCGGTTTTTATCGTGTATAACTTAAGCATTGTATTACTTATAAGCCAGCAACTGAGTGTGTTTTTAATCGCGTTTACGTTATTTTGTGCTGCTATGTTTGTTATACACTCAAGCGCTGCTCCGCTTGTTAACAAGATTAGCAAAGCGCCTGCAAGTGTAACAAATGGCGGGTATGTATCGTTTTATTATAGTGGTGGGGCGCTGGGCTCGTTATTGCCAGGTATTGTTTATCAACACTCAGGGCAAACTGCATTTATGCTTTGCTTACTGAGTGTGTGTTTTATTGGTTTAGTCTTAGTCACTTTAGGCTATCGAGAAGGTAAAAACATTACCCGAGGCTGATGCCCTGTATGCTCAAAAAAGGTATTTAAATCATTTTTTGTAAGCAGCCAAGTTTGAGTGTTTTCAAACGGGTGACAATGAAACAGCTCGTTAAACCAAATATCTTGATCAAGCCACAAAGTAACATTGCTTTGTTTATCGTTTGCTAAAGCAAGCATAGACACACACCCGGGCGCTACTTTTAAATAACGTGCTAACCGCTCGCTAGAGGCAAACCCCAACCGAGAAAGCCCCTGTTGCTTAGATAGGGTTTTTAAATCGAGCTGTTTGTCGTGTGCGGTAATTACTAAAAAGTGCTTTTTGCCCTCGTTATCACGCAAAAACAAGTTTTTAAGTCGCGTACCTGGGCGCTCCACCATAAATGCATCAGCATCTAAACTGGTATGTAACGCAGGGTGTTCTATTACATCGTAATTTATACCTAATTGCGCTAACAACTGCGCAAGCTTTGCTTTATCGGCCAACATACTACAAACAACGCCCTCTTAACTGCACACTTAAGTCACGCCATAGCACTTGTGTAATTTCGTGTTTATTTTCACAATAGTTATTTTCACTGAGGGTTTCGTTTAAAAACCTGACGGCTTCATCTTCAAGCTTAAGTTTTAATACACTAGAGTCTTCGAAGTGTTCTTGTTCTATGTAACGTTTTACATCAGAGCGGCTCGGTCTTTTTTCGCCTCGCCCGCCGTTATTTAAGTTTATGTTACTGCGATGCTCAGCCTTTACCGATACAACATAAGCAAATATTTTGTTACCTTGCTCATCCACGTTCTCATAAAACTGCTTGTTATTTATTTCATAAGGAGGCGCTTCATTACTGGCACACCCTGCAAGTAGCAAAGCAAGTATACAGATACTTTTTTTCATTGTTTTTGTCGTTTCGCGAGGTATTTTTCTCGAGTCTATCAAAAATAAACGATAACAGTTAAATATTGCTAAAAAATACTTGACCAAATTTATAAAAATATTTAAAGTTCACCCCGCTTGGAACTCAGCAGCCAAGTAATTACAACTATGTAATTTAGGAATGTGGGGCTATAGCTCAGCTGGGAGAGCGCCTGCCTTGCACGCAGGAGGTCAGCAGTTCGATCCTGCTTAGCTCCACCATTTTCCTACTCTTCTATTACTTCCTATTTTTCATCGCCTTATTATTCTTTTATCTTCTACACAATAACTTTTATATTTGCGCATTCCTTGTTTGTTTAGTCTTTGTTGGCTATAAATTATCTCATCTGTAGCAGTGATACTTTTGGCTTAAACAATGGATACCCCTAAACGCACCACATTAAAAAAGCTCGCTATCATCGGTTTAACCGCGGGCGTAGTTACTCATGTACCTTATGTTTTTGCCCGAAAAAAAGTAACCCTAAGAGTCTTAGGAACACATGTCACGCTACAAGAAGCCATTCGTAAACAAGCAATGCTTGATTTAGGCATAAATATAGAATTTTCCCCTGCCGGTAGTGCTGCCGTATTACAAAAAGCCTCCATGGACCCTGGCTCATTTGATTTATACGAGCAATGGTCAAACAGTATTAATGTACTTTGGCGGGCGGGGTCTATTCAGCCCATAGAAAAAAAACGGCTAACCTACTTTAATGAAATAAATTCTCTAACCAAAACGGGGAAGCTCACCCCCGATGCAAAATTAGGTGCAGGCGACGCTCCTTATAAATTACTCAATGTACAAGAGGACGGCACACTAAGCGCAAATGAAAGCGATTACATTAGCTTTTTGCCCTATGTACATAATGTTGACTCTTTTGGCTATAACACCGCTAAGATAAAACCTGGCATTGCCTACGAAACTGAAAGTTGGGGCTGGTTACTTGATGATGCCCACCGAGGTAAAGTAGGCATTGTAAATGCACCCACAATTGGCTTATTTGACCTTGCCTTGGCAGCACAAAGCAAAGGGTTAATAACATTTAAAGATATTGGTGCGATTACTCGCTCCGAGCTTGACCGTTTATTTAGTATTTTAATTGACTATAAACGCCAAGGGCATTTTGCAGGTTATTGGAACTCGGTGCCAGAGTCTGTTGAATTTATGAAAAGCCAACGCGTGCACATAGAAAGTATGTTTTCCCCCGCTGTGGCCGCGCTCAATAGTCAAAATGTTAATGTGCGATTTGCCGCCCCAAAAGAGGGCTATCGTGGCTGGCATGGGGTAATGTGCTTATCGTCACAGGTTAATAATAACCAAAAAGATGCCGCATACGATTACATGAACTGGTGGCTTTCGGGATGGGCCGGCGCATTTATTGCTCGCCAAGGGTATTACATTAGTAATCCACAGCGCTCAAAAGCAATGCTTTCACCAAGTGAATGGGACTACTGGTACTTAGGCAAGCCCACTACGGTTGACTTACTAAACACCCAAAAACAAGTCGCAGTAAAAGCCGGCGAGCAGCGAAATGGTGGTAGCTATTTAAAACGCTTAAGCAATGTAGCTGTTTGGAATAGCGTTATGCCGACTTACGATTACAGTTTGCAAAAATGGTATGAGTTAATAAGCAGATAATGATAACCCGTTCAATAAAATCAAAAATAATAATTGCTCTATGCGTATTAATTACTTTATTAATTTTGCAAAGTTACCTATTCAATTATTCGCAAAAATCACTTTTTGAGCTGCAAAATGCGCAGCACAAAGCTTTATTACAAAGCGAGTCCGTTACCCGTTTAGAAAACGATGTAATTTCTTTACAAAGCCAAGCTATTGCTTATCTAGATCATGCTAATAGCAATACCATTGAAAAGTTTAATGTGCACTTAAATGCTGCAAAAATGGATTTAGATACGCTAAGTACACATTTAAATGAGTATGACGAAAACTATCAAAACAATATAAAGCGCCTTAACGAGTACTTAAATAATTACCAAGATACATTTAATCGCGTAGTCGTTAACAGAACCAAACGAGAGCAGCTGTACATTACACAGTTCAAACAACCTATTGAAGCGCTAAAAGCACAACTTAATGAGCTTAAAAAAAACACGCTAACCAACAAGCAAAATAAAATAGTGAATACCCTTTTAACTATTAGCAATATAGAACAAGCAACAACCAATTATTTACACAAGCCAAATTATGATGAAGCACAAAATGTGCAAGATAACCTAGCACACTTAAATACCCTACTGGCGAGTATTGAAACCGCTAATGTTAACCTACTTAATAATACTGGCAAGCTTGAGCAAGCGTATAGCCAATTAGTTATTTTAACCCGCAGCTATACGTTTTCGATAAATGTAGTTTTAACAGGAATAGAAAACGAGCTGCTTTACCTAGCCGAAAAAATTAGGGATGTAGAGAAGCAAAAGCTCTCCCAGACCGAGCAGCAGCTAAGAGACCACGTATTAAAAAGTACCGAAATGGCCAACCTTTTTGCCGCGCTGATCACTGTTATCATAATAGTAATTACCTTTTTTATATTTAACTCTGTCATTAAGCCCATTGCGAAATTAACTAAGCTGTTAAATGATATGAGTAATGAAAAGCAAGTAACACTAAATAGTGATGAGCATCATCAAAATGAAATTAACTCGGTTATTACCGCCGCTAATGCGCTGTATTTAAAAAATAAACAAACAAAAGAACTACTAGCAGAAACCCAAGCGCTTAATTCTAAAATGGAATTAATGAATAAAGAGCTTACACTTGCCATCACCCAAGCAAAAAATGCCAACCAAGCGAAAGGTGACTTTGTAGCTAATATGAGCCATGAGCTACGCACTCCAATGAACGGTATTTTAGGCATGCTGCAGCTTTTACAAAGCAGCGCTCTTCCAGCAAAACAAAAACACTATGCAGATAAAGCGTTTTCAAGTGCTCAAAACTTACTGCAAATACTTAATAACGTACTCGACTTTTCAAAGCTTGAGTCTGATAAAGTAAAGCTTGAATCAATCCCTTTTACTTTGCATACCGTGGTTTCTAATGTAAAAAATTTATTTTCGGTAAATGCGAAACAAAAAGGGTTGCGCCTTAATTTTGTATTGCATGTTGATGCAGGGCTTGAGCTGATGGGCGATCCACTGCACTTGAGTCAAGTTATCAATAACTGTGTAGGTAATGCCATTAAATTTACAGATCGCGGTGAAGTAACTGTAACAATTGAAGCCACAACACAAGATGAGCAGCAAATACAGTTACGCTTTGGTATTAAAGACACTGGCATAGGCATGACGCCTGAGCAAACCGCCTCAATTTTTGACTCGTTCTACCAAGGCGATTCCAGTACAACACGTAAATATGGCGGCACCGGATTAGGTTTAACTATTTGTAAGCAACTAACCAAGTTACTAGGCGGCGAAATACAAGTACGCAGCACACCCCACGTCGGGAGTGAGTTTTATTTTACACTACCGTTTAAAATGACGAGCAAAGAAGCGCTTAAAAAGCATGCCTTACTAATTACTCCCGATACTGAGCAAATAAAATCACTCACTAAGTTATTAAGTAGCGCTGATATTACTGCAGAAATTACCCAAGAGCCGTTGCGTGCAATTGCAAAAATGTCTCAACCGAGTAACCCTTTTAATATTGTGATCATGACGTTGTCACACAAAGAACTAAAAGAGAATTTTATTTTGCAGCAACTGTACTTACAAAAACAAAAAAATAAACATAAGCTGCTGCTTATTTTACTCATTAACGATCAAGAGCACCCGCAGGCAGTTCCCGATAGCGATCATATTGACATTATAACAATTGGTAATATCCACACTGAATCTCAATTAATGCGCTTATTATTACCCGACTCTACACAGCTTAAAGAAGGCGAGACTTACCCACAGTTTACCGGTTTTACCGCACTTGCAGTAGACGATAACCCTGTAAACCAAGAGATTCTCGAAGCACTATTAACTAAAATGAATATGTCTGTTATCTCTGCAAGTAATGGTGAGGAAGCACTCATTAAAGTAGAAGAAAACGCAGTTGATATTATTTTTATGGATATTCAAATGCCAGTTATGGATGGCCTAGAAGCGACGCGAATACTGCGTCAAAGGGGATATACAACGCCTATTGTTGCTGTAACTGCAGCTGTATTTTCTAATGATAAAAAAGCCGCTATTAGAGCAGGCATGGATGACTATTTGGTAAAACCGTTATTATTTGGCCTGCTTTGCGACACCATGGAAAAACATTTAGCAAAGGCACACTCTTTAAGCACATTAAACCTCACTGTCGCAAGAGAAAATCTTGAAAATAATGATGAACTCATTAATTCTATTTTCACTAAATTTAATGCTGACTACAGCGACTTTATGGAGGTAGCTGTAAAGCTATCTAAAAACAATGATTACAAAGCGTTAGCAAGAGAAATGCATAGTTTGAAAGGCCTAACCGGTACTCTAGGGTTGGAGCTACTAGAACAAAACGTAAAAAAAGTAGAGTTAGAACTGAGCAATGGCGTACAAACTGACTTTAGCGCTTTTAATGAACAGTTGACTTTAGCACTTTATGCCGTCAGACAGTTACTGATAACAAATACCTATAAACCTCAGCCAGAAGCTATAAGCTCAGTGCAAAATTCAGATACACCAATTGATGAAATTTATTCTTTAGCGTTATCTTCTCGCCCTATTCCCAGCAATCTAATTAGAGAAATAGAACCACAAAAATTCGATCATTCCCATCCATTACACAAGCTAAAAGAGGCTATAGATAACTTTAACTACGCTTTAGTGATTAAACTTATTGATATATACAGAAATAACTATAAAAACTAGACAATTATGGCAACTATAAACTAACTTTAAGGGGTAACTTAAGAATAAGGATTTAGTGTGCATTCAACCTTTCTGGATAACAATAATGAAGCTGTAGTAACTCAACCGCGAAAGCCTTTGATACTCATTGTTGATGATGAACCAAGCAACTTACATGTATTAGTTGAAGGCTTACTTGCAGACTACGATGTACGCATTTCAACAAGTGGTGAACAAGCGCTTGTATTTGTTGAATCCACACGCCCAGATTTAATTTTACTCGATATTATGATGCCAGGCATGGACGGCTATGAAGTATGTAAAAGATTAAAAGCAAAGCAAAATACCAAAGGCATTCCTATAATTTTTGTTACCGCACTGACCGAAGAAGAATCTGAAGAAAAAGGCTTTGCAATGGGTGCCATTGATTATATCCACAAACCTTATAAATTAGCGTTGGTAAGAGCACGTATACGTACACACATTACTTCGCAAGGCATGCTTGACAGACTCATCGAAAAAAACTTTGACTTACACGACAAATTACTCGAAATAGAAGCCCTTGCAAAAGAGTTAAGCCAACGTGAGGAAGAGCTTAAGCAGCTTTCATCTAAGCAAAAGTTATTTTATCAAGCACTTACCAGTACCGCCGATGGTGTTGTAATTACTAATAGCGATGGCAAGATTATCGCTGTTAATCCTTCATTTTGTAGAATTACCGGCTATTGTGAAGCTGAATCACTGGAAATGGACTTAAAAGAGATCAAACAAAATAACCACCCAAGTATTAGCTTTGATGAAGTATGGAAACATGCTAACGAAGCTGGCTACTGGAGCGGTGAACTTGTAACACGAAGAAAAAATGGCGAGCTATACCCCGAGTTATTAACGCTTAGTAAGGTTAAAAGCGAGCAAGACACCAACATTCACTACATTGGCGTTTTTAGTGATATTTCAAGCGTAAAGGTAACGCAAGAGCGCATAGATTACCTAACTTGGCATGATGAGCTTACTAAGCTGCCAAACCGTAACGGTTTTTTAAAGCAATTAGAACAGCAACTACAAGATTGCAGTAGCGATAAAACATGTGCCTATATTTATATTATCGACATTGACAGCTTCCACTCTATTAATGATGGCTTAGGGCTTTTAGCAGGGGATAATATTTTAAAGGAGCTTGCTCAGCGTATTCATGCCAATGTAGATAAAAAAGATATTATTGCACGCTTAGGCAGTGATGAATTTGCCGCCTTATGTAGCGTAGATAAAGGAGTTGGGCGTACACGTGCGCAATCTATTGCTGAAAACAAAGCGCAAGAGCTTTTAAACGCAGTCAACCACCCTTTTGACGTTGATGGGCAAGAGGTTAGCTTAACAATTAGTATAGGCACTTATATTTTCCCGCGTGACGATGTATGGGAAAGTGCTATTGAGACAATCAGAAATTGTGAAGCAGCCTGCTATAAAGCCAAAGAAAAAGGCGGAAACAGAGTTACATTTTTTGATACCACATTTGGCGAGCAGGCTAAACGACGTTTTGAAATTGAACAAGACTTAAGAAAAGCCATTCATCAAAATGAGCTATCCATATTTTTGCAGTCGCAATTTGATAGTAAGCAAACGTTAAAAGGCGCAGAAATACTGCTGCGCTGGAATCACCCTCAAAAAGGCTTTATAAGCCCATGTGAATTTATATCAATAGCTGAAGAATCTGATGTTATTTTTGAATTAGACTGCTGGGTTACGACTAATGCACTTAATTTACTTACCAAGCTTAAATACAGCCACCCAAGTTTGAATATTTCGGTAAATATAAGCGGTCGCCATTTTCATGAACCGCGATTTTTAAACTTTATAAGCCAACAAATTAAAAGTGTTGATATTAATCCTCAGCAACTCACCATTGAGATAATAGAGGGGACGTTACTTAATCACATGGAAGCGGCCATTGAAGCCGTACACTACCTTAAAAAGCTGGGCGTACGTGTATCAATAGATGACTTTGGCACGGGCTATTCAAGTTTAACCTACTTAAAACAGTTACCTATTCATGAGCTAAAAATAGATCGCTCATTTGTACTTGAAGCCCCCACTGATAACAACGATAAATTAATTATTGATATGATTGTCAGCCTTGGCAGGTTGTTTCAATTAGAAGTGGTAGCGGAAGGAGTTGAGAATCAATCGCACTTTGACTTATTACAAGAGTACCCTGAGGTTATCCTACAAGGGTACCATCTGCACCGGCCTGAGCCATTAGAAAGCTGGTTAGAAAAACTAAAGCATACTTTGCAAAATGCATAAAAAAACGCCGATTAAACAATCGGCGTTTTTTATATGTGAAGTATATTACTTACGTACTTGGCCTTCGCCATTAACTAAATACTTTTCAGTTGTAAGTGATTCAAGCCCCATAGGACCATAAGCATGTAGCTTAGTTGTAGCTATACCAATTTCAGCACCTAACCCTAATTGCGAGCCATCTGAGAAACGCGATGATGCATTTACCATTACTACCGATGCATCAACACTGCGTTGGAAAAGCTCAGCCGCAGTATCGTTTTTAGTACAAATAACCTCAGTGTGGTTTGAACCAAATTGAGCAATATGCTCCACAGCAGCACTAAAGCTTGGTACTACACGAATAGCAATTTCTAAATCTAAGTATTCTTCACCAAATTCATTATCAGCAAGTACTGTTGCGTTATCAAAGTATTTTGCGGCTTGCTCATCTGCATTAATTTTCACACCTTCTTGGCGCAATACAACGGCACATAAATTTAAAAATTCATCAGCAACGTTTTGGTGAACCACTAGCCCTTCAAGCGCATTACATACGCCTGTGCGCTGTGTTTTACCATTTAATAGTAAATTAAGTGCAACCTCTAAGTCGGCATCTTTATCTACGTATAAATGACACACCCCTTTAAAGTGCTGAATAACAGGAATAGTACTATTTTCTGTAACAAAGTTAATTAAGCCTTCGCCACCACGAGGGATGATTAAATCAATACTTTCGCGTTGCTGCATTAGCTCCATAAGCAATGCACGGTCTGGATCAGGAATAACTGAGATCAGCGCTTTAGGTAAGTTATGTTTTTCAAGTACACCGTGCATTACACTCGCAATGGCTTGTGAGCTTTTAAGGGCTTCTTTACCGCCGCGTAAAATAACACCATTACCCGATTTAAAACACAATGCGCCAGCATCCGCAGTTACATTAGGACGCGCTTCGTAAATCATACATACAACACCTAATGGCACACGCATTTTACGTATTTTAATGCCATTTGGGCGCTCTGTAATGTCGCGTAGCTGACCGACTGGATCATCTAAACTTACAATAACTTCAATACCCTCTGCCATTGCTTCAATGCGCTCTTCGTTAAGCGTTAGGCGGTCGATCATCGAAGCGGCTAAGTTATTATCGCGTGCTGCGCTTAAATCACTTTCGTTTTCTTTAATTATAAATGCTTTTTCTGCGCGTAATGCTGCCGCCATTTCGGTTAACACTTGGTTTTTGGTCTCGGTGTCGAGTAAAGCAAGTGTGTTTGCAGCTTTTGCTGCCTGGCGTGAAATATCCGTAATCAAACTCATGACTTCTCCAATAATGCGATATCTTTTTCTGAAATAACAGGACCAATAGAATCCTGCATTTTTTCGCTAAATTCACTTTGCTCGTTATCTGCAATAAAGCTTAACAAGCAACTACTATAATTTGCGGTGGCTTTTGCTAAACGTGTGCCATCCTCGCTTCTAACTAAAATGGTATCGCCAATGGCAAACTCACCATGAACTTCCATTATTTCGTCGCCCCGTATGCAACCGTTTTCACCTTCAAGAGACTCATCAAACGAGCCATCTACGACTACTTCACCTTGCTCATTGGCTGTATGCGTCATCCAGTGCACAGCTTCTTGCATTGGTTTTTCATAAGGAAGGAAAACACTACCAGGGTTGTCACCTGCCAATAATCTATTAAAGGTTTCTTCTTTAAAGCCATTAATAATATAAGTAGCAATACCGTGAGACGTTGCTTTTTCAGCAGCTTCAATTTTGGTTTTCATGCCACCGGTTCCTACAGAGCTTGTAGCACATCCTGCCATAGCATAAATAGACTCATCAATTGATTTTATTTCAGGCAGTAAAACTGCATCGTCGTGCAAATTTGGGTTTTTATCATACAACCCATCTACATCAGAAAAAATCATTAATGCATCGGCATCAGCGGCCGCCGCTACCATGGCTGATAAGTTATCGTTGTCACCTACTTTTAAGTCATCAGTTGTTACAGCATCATTTTCGTTAATGATAGGCAGTACACCATGCTCTAGCAAAGTAAAAATAGTTTCGCGAATACTTTCATAGCGCTCACGGTCACGTAAATCACCATGGGTTAACAATAATTGCGCTGATGGAAAATCGAAAAAGCGATCCCACATGGCCATCATTTCAGTTTGACCTGCTGCTGCCATCGCTTTTTTCATCACAACTGAACGTGGAATGTCAGATGGGAATAAGTGTGAGCCTGCAGCTACTGAGCCTGAAGATACTAAAATAACTTCAATACCACGAGCACGACAGCGAACAATAAATTGCGCAATGGTTAATATGTAGCGTGAACGGCACCCATCTTGATCTGGAGCAATTAGAGCACTACCTACTTTTAAAACAATACGACGCCAATTTAACTTTTGCATAAAATCTCAACTTTCCATTTTATCTGCATTCACATAGTGTGAACTAAAACTAGGTAATTGCGTATAAAATACGCAATTTCGAATAGGTTGTTTGTTTATACACTTTTTAAACGCACGCAAATACACGACCTAAAATTGCTTTTAGATTTGTAAAGACATGAAACAGCACCAACCAAAATAAATGGAGGTCTATTAAATATAAAGATAAAAAGTGTTGTTTATGTATCGCTGTAAAAAGCTGTGTGCGGCCTTTTTGTTAACAACATACATAGAGCCTCTAAAGTCAGATACACCAACAGATAGGGTGATGACTTAAGGACCGAGATTTAGCCGCCACGATGGGAGCTAAACATTGAAAGTAATAGTTCAACTCAAACATTTATTTACTTAATTGCTTAAATAAACTTGTTTGAAAAAACCATACCAAGATATTCAATAATACAATAGCTACTAATTAATGGTAATAATAGCGTACAAATCTATTATTACAGGGCAAATATGACGCTAGTATTAATACTTACCGTTATTTTGCAAAATTATATTTAGATGACTAATTGTTTGAACTCTAAATATAATACGACATTTCAAGGGGTAAGATCAAGGCTAAAAATCACTCTAATGTAGATCTTCGCCTCACCTTCATGCGGTTAATCATTTAAAATCAAAGAGTTATATTTATTTTTGTGTTTTAATTCAATTTTTATAAATAAATCAATAAGTTTAACCTACAATTTTTGTATTAAGCGCTAAAATTTTATTAGCAAATTAAACATTTCACGTGTATACCCCTGTATTAATATTTAACAAAAGTTATACTTTTCACATTGTGATAAATAAGGAATTCTTAATTTATGTCAGCAATTTATATAGCCGGTATCGCACTTTGTTCGGTGCTTGCCCAATGGGTAGCGTGGGCGTTTAAAGTACCCGCTATTTTGTTCTTATTGCTTACCGGTTTATTGCTAGGGCCGTTTAGTGGTGTATTAGACCCTGATGCTTTACTGGGTGATTTATTATTTCCTGTTGTGTCACTGAGCGTGGCTGTCATTTTATTTGAAGGCTCCCTTACTTTGCACTTTAGAGAATTAAAAGGCATAAGTAAGGTCGTACGCAACCTGTGCTCTATCGGCATGATCACCACCTGTGTGGTAATAAGCTTAAGTGCCTATTGGTTACTGGAGCTTAACTGGCGGGTGGCTGCAGTATTAGGCGCTGTGCTAGTAGTAACAGGGCCTACGGTAATCGCCCCTTTACTTAATTCGATGCGCCCAACACAAGATATTGACCGAATATTACGATGGGAAGGCATTGTAATTGACCCAATCGGTGCTCTTTTTGCTGTGCTTGTATTTGAAGCAGTCATGTTGGTAGGCCAAGGAGAAGTGCTTAGCCACACTATTGTTGCACTTGTTAAAACAGTCGGCGTGGGGCTTTCTATCGGTGTTGTTGCGGGCTGGATCACCACACAGCTTATGCGCCGTGAATGGCTACCGTTCGAGTTACATAAATTTGGCATACTTGCCTTGGTGCTTATTAGCTTTTCGGTATCTAATCACTTAAGTCACGAATCGGGATTATTAGCTGTTACCGTATTTGGTATTTGGCTTGCTAACCAAAATGATTTAGAAATCGATTCTGTACTTGAGTTTAAAGAAGACTTATCGATGATTTTAATATCATCACTGTTTATTTTACTTGCTGCACGGCTACAGCTTTCTGACTTGATGATGTTAGACAGCGACGTATTTATATTCCTTGCAGTGGTGTTATTTATAGCGCGTCCATTGTGTATTGCCATATCTACTTTTGGTACTGACTTGCCAATGAAATCGCGCTTGGTGCTATCGTGGATAGCCCCTAGAGGTATTGTTGCAGCTGCTGTTGGCTCGGTATTTGCGCTAAGTATGATGGAAGCTGGCGTAGCTGATGCAGAAAAAATGGTGCCGTTAATATTTACCGTTATTATCATCACTGTGGTATTGCAAAGCTTAACTGCTATTCCTGTTGCTAAGCTATTGGGCGTGCGCCAACCTTCTCCAAATACCATACTGATTATTGGTGCAAACCATGTATCTCGCGCTATAGGTAAAGGCTTACAAGAGCAAAGCATTCCTGTTCATCTCTCAGACCCCGCATGGGAGAACTGTAAAATGGCTCGTATGGACGGCCTTGCCTGTTATTATGGTAACCCACAATCAGAGCATGCTGAGCGTTACTTGCCGCTCACAACAATAAGAACGGTATTAGCACTTTCACCAAACCGCCACCATAATGCGCTTGGTGTACAATATTTTTCTCACTTGTTGAATGAAAAAAATGTATTTTCACTGCGCTCATCTACCTCGCATGCTAAAGCAAACAAAGACAGTGCAACATTCCTATCTAGACAAATTTTGTTTGGTGAAGATGGCTCTTACGCTCGCCTAAGCAGTATTATTGCTAAAGGCGGTAAAGTAAGTGCGACGCGTATTTCAGAAGAATTTGATTGGGAAAAATACCAAGAGATGAACCCTGAAGCGATCCCGTTGTTTATTTTAAAAGGTGATAAAGACAACGACGACGATACGCCAGTTAAGCTTCGCCCATTTACCAGTAATATGGAAAAGCCACCGCAAGAGGGAGAGCGTATATTTGCACTTCAGCCGCCAAAAATGTCGGTGTTAAAAGACCCCGCTAAAACAAAAAATAAAGAAGAGAGCTAACCTCTTTTGGTTATTGCAAAAAAGCCCTAATTAAATATTAGGGCTTTTTTATTTTATATAAATAGCGTGCGTTATCGGCACTTACATGGGCAATCGGGCGCGGGCAACAACGCTGTCGGGCATTTTTTTAGCGAGTAAGCTAAGCGCACGCTCAATTTTTTTATGGGTTGCTTTATCTGCCACCATGGCATTGAATAACCAGCGATACGCATCTTCAAAGTCACGTGGGCTTCCGTAGCCTGCATTAAAAAGCTTAACCAGCCTTAGCTGTGCTTTTAAGTTCCCTTGCGCTGAGGCCTCTCGTAAGTAGGTAATGGCCATAGCTTTATCTTGCTGCACTAAGCGACCCGTGTCGTAATAACGTCCAAGCTGCTCTAATGCAGCCGCTAAGCCTTGTTCAGCCGCTTTACGCATGTAGTACACACCTAATTCCACATTGCGTTCAACACACACGTTATATGCCAGCATATCGCCATATAAAAATTGGTAAGATGGCAGCGCCATTTTATTGGCCCTTGCCTCTATATCTTGTACTAATTGGCAATCGTCTGCCTTTACACGCTGCAAATGTGTATTTTTATTTATTAGTGCAATCAGCTCCGGTTCGGTATAAAGCGGCACCGCAGCAGGCGTTTCTTCAGCTAACACATTGCTACTTATAGATAAAAGTAACAGAGTGAGCAAAGACGCTAGAAAAGTGTTACAGGTAGATAGGCGCATGTTTACCACGTATAAAATAAAACTTATCAAATAATATACAAAGATCGTTCCAAGGTGAATTTTAGGCATAAAAAAAGCTGCAAAAAGCAGCTTTTTTTAAACTAATGGTGATTTAAGCAAACGGGTTGCGAAGTACCATTGTTTCTACACGATCTGGGCCGGTAGAAATAATATCAACAGGTACACCTGTGATTTCTTCGATACGCTTGATGTAGTCAATCGCAGCTTTTGGTAAGCCTTCAAGGCTAGTTACACCAACTGTGTTTTCAGACCAACCTGGCATCTCTTCATATACTGGTGTTACTTTCTCGTAACCCTCAGCAGCTAATGGCGTTACATTAGTCACTGTGCCATCTTCAAGCTGGTAACCAGTACAGATTTTAAGCGTTTCTAAACCATCTAAAACATCTAACTTAGTTAAACAAAAACCAGAGATGCTATTGATTTGAACTGCGCGGCGCATTGCCACAGCATCTAACCAACCAGTACGGCGTAAACGACCTGTTGTCGCGCCAAACTCATGACCTTTATCACCTAAGTGCTTACCCACTGGGTCTTGTTTTTCAAGGCCATCGTAAAGCTCTGTAGGGAAAGGACCAGAACCAACACGTGTAGTGTACGCTTTAATAATACCTAACACGTAGTCAAGGTTTAATGGACCAAAACCAGCACCAGTCGCAACGCCACCAGCAGTGGTGTTTGAAGAGGTTACATAAGGGTAAGTACCGTGATCGATATCAAGTAATGTACCTTGTGCACCTTCAAATAAAATGTGTTCGCCCGCTAAACGTGTTTGATCTAAAAGCTCAGTTACATCAACAACCATTGCTTTTAAGATGTCTGCAACAGCCATTGCATCATCAAACGTTTTTTGGAAATCAACAGCATCTACTTTGTAGTAGTTAACTAAAGTGAAGTTATGGTATTCAAGTACTTCTTTTAGTTTAGCTGCGAATAATTCTGGATTGAATAAGTCACCTACGCGTAAACCGCGACGGGCTACTTTATCTTCGTACGCAGGACCGATACCACGGCCAGTTGTACCAATTGGCTTGTCGCCGCGAGCAGTTTCGCGAGCTACATCTAATGCAACATGGAAAGGCAGAATTAACGGACATGCTTCACTAATTAAAAGACGCTCACGTACAGGTACGCCACGCTCTTCTAACATGCCAATTTCTTTCATTAGCGCTTCTGGTGATAAAACCACACCATTACCAATCACACATTTAACATTGTCACGTAATACACCCGATGGAATAAGGTGTAGAACTGTCTTTTCACCGTCAATAACTAAAGTATGACCCGCATTGTGGCCACCTTGGTATCGAACTACTAAAGATGCTTTGTCTGTAAGGAGATCAACAACCTTACCCTTACCTTCGTCACCCCATTGGGTGCCTAATACAACAACGTTTTTACCCATTGTAAATTCACTTCGAGAAAATTAGGACGAGATTTTACCAGAAAACGGAAGTAAAGATCACCCCTGTTCAGCTTATTTTTTCTGCGCGTATTTTTTAGGCCATCACACTTTTTAAATAACCACATATATAACAGTAATTTAAAGTTTTAAATTATGCTTAACAAAAAGCCCCGCATAGGCGGGGCTTTATAACTTTTTAAATGATTAAGGCATCGCTTATTGCGCTGCAGCGCCTTTCATATATTTAAAGAAGTCACTATCTGGTGAAAGTACCATAACATCTTGTTTATCTTTAAAGGTTTTTTTATACGCCTCTAAAGAACGAACAAAACCAAAGAACTCTGGATCTTTGTTGTATGCTTTAGCATAAATAGCGGCAGCTTCTGCATCACCTTGACCACGTACTGAGCGCGCATTACGCTCTGCATCAGCAAGCATTACCGTTACACGGCGGTCAACATTAGCACGAATAGTTTCTGCTTTTTCTTGACCTTCCGAGCGGTGCTCTTTTGCAACAGCAGTACGCTCAGCGCGCATACGTTGGTAAATAGAGCTACTCACTTCTTGTGGTAAGTTAATTTGCTTAACACGCACGTCAAGTACTTCAATACCTAACTCGCGCGCACTTTCAGAAGCTTGTACTAACGCCTCTTCCATTAGCTCACTACGCTCACCCGATACAATCTCGCGAATAGTACGCGTACCAAAGTTAGTGCGCAGACCATTATTAACTTTTTGCTTTAGTAGTGTTTCAGCGTATTGCTTATCACCACGAGCACGAAGGTAAAATGCGCTAAAGTCGTTTACGCGCCATTTAACAAACGAATCAACAATTAAGTCTTTTTTCTCGCTTGTTACAAAGCGGTCTGGCGTGCCATCTAGCGTTTGAATACGTGCATCAATACGACGTACTTGGCTAAAAAATGGTACTTTTAAGTGAAGGCCTGGGCTGTATACAACGGCTTTGTCTTCACTGTCTTTTTCAACTTTGCTAAATAGCAACACAATCGCTTTTTGCCCTTCAGGTACTACAAATACCGCAGAGAAAGACATAACAATGGCAGCTAATAGTATGACTAAACTAAAGTTTTTCATTACGCTTATCTCCCGTTATTGTTAAAGCGATCACTGTTAAAACGGTCATTACCGCTATTCACAGTGCTATTTCGTGATGTATTTACTTTATTGCGTAAATCTTGAATATCACTTGAGCTTGGTAAAGCTACACGTGTTGCAGTGCCTTGCTTTTCCATAATTTTATCAAGTGGTAAGTACATCATGTTGTTACCGCCTTTAACATCAACAATGACTTTAGAACTGCTGCTAAGCACCTCTTCCATAGCATCAATGTATAAACGTTCGCGCGTTACTTCTTTAGCTGCTTGATACTCAGGTAATAGCTTTTCAAAACGAGCCACTTCACCTTGTGCTTCAAGTGTAATGCGTTCTTGATAACCTTCTGCTTCTTGCGTCATACGTGTTACTTGACCACGCGCGCGCGGTTCAATTTCACGTGCATACGCTTCTGCTTCACGGATGAAACGCTCTTCATCTTCTTGTGCGGCAATAGCGTCATCAAATGCATCTTTTACTTCAGTTGGTGGACGTGAATCTTTAAAGTTCACATCGGTCACAATTAAACCTAAGTTATACGGTTCGATGATTTTATTAAGCTCATCCCACGTATTTTGACGAACAACCTCACGGCCATTAGTCAGTACTTGGTCCATTTTTGCATGGCCAACAACGTAACGTAACGCGCTATCAAGCGCTTCTTCTAAGCTGTTATCAGCATTAGTTACGCTAAACTTGTAAAGGTACGGGTCAATAACACGGTATTGCACTTCAAACTCAACGCTTACCACGTTTTCATCTTCCGTTAGCATAAACCCAGATGCAGATAATGAACGTACAGCTTCAATATCTACTGGAATAACCGTTTCAATAAAGGTCATTTTCCAGCGTAAGCCTGGCTCTGCAATACGGTCATACTTACCAAATTGCAGTACCACACCACGTTCGGCTTCTTTAACCGTATAAATACCACTTAACGCCCACACAATTGCGGCGATAATGAGGATAAATGAAATACCGGCTCCGCCAAGTCCACCGCCACTATTATTGCCGGATTTTTTACCGCCAAATATGCCGCCTAACTTGTTGCTAAACTTACGGAACACCTCGTCTAAATCAGGTGGGCCTTGATCACGTCCGCCTTTATTGTTCCACGGATCTTTGTCATTGCCATTATTACCCGGTTCATTCCAGGCCATAGCTATACTCCATTGTTATCTAAATAAATTAGGAAATTGTGTTAAATCTATCAAATCTACCGCGTTTCTCATACAAAAACCGACATTTATATGCCAATTTTTAATCGCGATTGATAAAACCCTCAATTTCAGGACCAAACTCTTTAATTAATCGGTTCCATTCAACCATAGGTATACGTACATCCAACAACCAGTTACCATGTTCATCAAAGCGCTCTTCATGGACTGCACTTAAGCTAAATAAAGACGCTCTTAAGCGGCCATATTGAGGGGCAAGTAATAACGTACCACTAAGCATTTTCTTAGCAAGCAGGTCACTTATTGCTTCGCTAAGTAGCTCACACCCTTCGCCGGTTTGTGCAGATAACCATACTCTTATAGGCTGCCCTTGGTCATCCCGATCAATTCGTGGGCTTACATCATCAAGCGCATCAATTTTGTTATAAACTAATAATTGCGGTACTTCATCAGCTTCAATCTCTTTTAAAACCGACTGTACTTCCTCTATGTTTTCGCGTCTGCGTGGGTCTGCCACATCAATTACATGTAACTGTAGGTCGGCTTCACGCGTTTCTGTTAGTGTTGCTTTAAAGGCTGCCACTAAGTCATGCGGTAAGTGGCGAATAAATCCCACTGTATCGGCCAAAATAACCGAACCAACATCACCTATATCAAGTTTACGTAGTGTTGGGTCAAGCGTGGCAAAAAGCTGATCCGCTGCGTATACATCTGAGTCTGTTATACGGTTAAACAGGGTTGATTTACCTGCATTGGTATACCCTACAAGCGACACGGTAGGAATTTCGTTACGCGTACGCGCACGTCTACCCTGCTCGCGTTGTACAGCCACTTTGGCTAATCGGGCACGAATATTTTTAATGCGCGCGCGCAATAAACGTCTATCGGTTTCAAGCTGTGTTTCGCCTGGGCCTCGTAAACCTATTCCCCCTTTTTGGCGTTCAAGGTGAGTCCACCCTCGGATTAACCGAGTAGACATATGCCTAAGCTGAGCAAGCTCTACTTGTAGCTTACCTTCGTGGGTACGGGCTCTTTGGGCAAAAATATCAAGAATAAGTGTTGTTCTATCAAGTACACGACATTGGCAAACGCGCTCTAAATTACGTTCTTGAGACGGACTTAATTGATGATTAAAGATGACAACATCTGCATTGTGGATTTTGACAATCTCAGCTATTTCTTCTGCTTTACCGGTACCGACGAATAGTTTCGGATGTGGTGCTTGGCGGCTGCCTTGCACAACCGCCAAACTACTAACACCAGCAGAAGATACCAACAACTCTAATTCATGAAGATCTTCACGATCGCCATCTTTAGGTAAGTCGATATGAACTAAGACTGCCTGTTCGCCGGATTCATAGCGGTCAAACAAGCATTACGCTCCTAATTAAATATTTCCTGGTTCTTGCTCTTCAGTGTCATCGCTCCCTTGAACACCTTGGAAGTTGACTGCACGAGCAGGTACAACTGTTGAAATTGCGTGTTTATACACCATTTGGTTTACAGTGTTTTCAAGTAAAATAACAAATTGGTCAAATGACTGAATTTTACCTTGTAATTTTATGCCATTTACCAAAAAGATTGATACTGGAATGCGCTCACGACGTAGTGCATTCAAAAATGGGTCTTGTAACGATTGGCCTTTTGCCATGTTATTGTTCCTTCGTTCTAGGTGTTATTATAATTTAAGTAGCTGAACTTATTTAATTAAATAATTCGCAACTACTACTAGCTTAGCGAACTTACTACGCGATGCAAGTTTTCTTCATCGTCTGTTGTTAACCAAGTAACATCAGGCCAACTCCGTAACCACGTTAGCTGACGTTTTGCCAGTTGACGCGTTGCAGCAATGCCGCGAAAAACCATCTCATCATGGTCTACTTCACCCGCAAGATAATCCCACATTTGTCTATAACCTACACAACGAATAGAAGGCATATTGGGGTGTAAATCCTTACGTAGATATAGGGTCGAAACTTCTTTTTCAAACCCCTGTTCTATCATTATTTTAAACCTTTTTTCAATTCGCTGATGTAATTCACTGCGATCATCAGGCGCAATCGCAAATTGATGAAAAGTATAAGGTAACGTTGGCTGCTTTTGCTTTTGCAATTCAGTCATTGTTTTACCACTAATACGGTAAACTTCCAAAGCTCGATTTATTCTTTGTGAATCATTTTCACTTATTTTGTCGGCCGCTTGCGGATCTACTTTAGCCAGCTCTTGATGTAAATGTGGCCAGCCAAATTGTTTTGCTTGCGATTCAAGCTCTGCTCTAACGACTGGGCAGGCTTCTGGCAGTGGCGATAATCCATCAATTAAAGATTTAAAGTACATCATGGTGCCACCCACTAATATTGGTACTTTACCTTGTTGATGGAATTCATCAATTTTTTTTATCGCATCACGTCTAAAATCGGCGACCGAATAGGTTTCGCTCGGATCGAGTAAATCAATTAAATGATGCGGAGCACGAGCAAGCTCTTCTGCATCGGGCTTTGCCGTACCTATGTCCATACCTTTATACACTAACGCTGAATCAACGCTGATTATTTCTGTATTTAAGTGCTCACACAGTGAAATTGCCAACGCCGTTTTACCAGCTGCGGTTGGGCCCATTAAAAATATGACCGGTAAATTGCTCAACACGGGTACCTTAATTTAATTGCGTTAAATAGTGTTCTAGGTCTATTTTAACTGCTTTTTCTTTTAAACGTTCAATTGTTTGCGGATTATTTTGTAAGCTAATTTGTAATTCAATAAATGCATTACTCTCATAAAAGCGCTCTGGTACACAACTAAGCTGCCATGTAAGCCACGCTTGTAACTCGTTGAGCTGTGTTTTACATGCGCCAAGCAAGCTTTCAACCGCAGCTGATACTTCAAGTAAATATAAACACGTGGGTAGCTTTTTAACCATCACAAACTGTTTTTCAATAACTAGCTCAAAACCTAATAAAGTAAACCACGATTGCTGCTGAGCTATTAGTTCGCAGTCAGCTTTTTCAAGGCTAACTCTCACTGGTAGTAACAAGGCTTTACCCTCTAAATTACCCAACTCTTTTATTTGTGCATGCCAGTAATCAACAAGTGCATGCTTATAGTGTGAACAAAATAACTGCTGCTGCTGAGTAAATACACACACGCCTTTATTTACATTTAATACCTGCACACTTTTTAATGCGTGTGCAGCGCTTTCATCAGTAACGGGCTGCGTTGATACACTATGCTCAAAATGAGCGGCTTGTTGCTCACTCACCCCTTGATAAAATGCATTTACATCGTGATGATTTGCACCATGTTTTTGAGACGGTGAAGCATACCCCGTAGCGCCACCCCCTGACCCTGCGCGATTAGAGGAGGCACGACTAGTAAAACCACCGTTTTGTGAATCTATTGGCTGCAACTGTGACTTTGGGTAATCATACCCCTGCTGAACTGGCTGGTTATTAGCCGCATGACTTGGCTGCTCAATAAACGCCGAGGATTGGTAATTGTCTGTGGGCGCTTGATTAGTTGCAAATTCGCCTTGTAGAGGCACAACTACTTGCTTAATTGCCTGTAATATAAAGTCGTGCACTAACCGGCCTTGATGAAAACGCACCTCGTGCTTTGCAGGATGAACATTTACATCCACTTGCCTTGGGTCAATATCAATATAAATAACAAAACCTGGGAGTTCTTGCGCTCCACTTACCTCTTCAAACGCCTGACGAATAGCATGTAAAATTAGTTTATCGCGCATCATGCGATTATTTACATATGTATATTGCGTGGTATTAGCTGATCCCACTGGCAATACCCAACCATGTAGCTGTAAACCACTTTCACCAGATTGAATATGCAATCCTTGCTCAGCAAAGGCTTTACCTGCAACTTGCGCCACCCGAGTAATCGCTTGATTTGGATCGGTTTTAGCACGGTACTGCCTAACCACCTTTTGGTTATGCGTCAGTGTAATCGACACATCAAAACGACTCAGTGCAATACGCTTTATAAGCTCATCAATGTGGCTAAATTCGGTTTTTTCGGTGCGTAAAAACTTGCGCCTTGCTGGGGTGTTAAAAAATAAATCTTTAACTTCTATCGTTGTGCCATCTGGGTGGGCTACCGGCTTTACTTGCACGTCCATATCGCGGCCCTGTGCAAACGCTTGCCACGCGGCATCTTGTGCTTTGGGCTTTGAGCTAAGCGTTAAACGCGATACCGAACTAATAGATGCAAGCGCTTCCCCTCTAAAGCCTAAAGAACAAATGTTTTCTAAATCATCGAGTGATTTAAGTTTACTTGTTGCATGGCGCGAAAGCGCTAAAGTGAGCTCATTTTTGCCAATACCTGAGCCATTATCACGAATACGAATAAGCTTGTGACCGCCCCGCTCTATGTCTATTTGCACACGCGTTGCGCCCGCATCTAAGCTGTTTTCTACTAATTCTTTAACCACTGAAGCCGGGCGTTCAACCACTTCACCTGCCGCTATTTGGTTAGCTAATCGTGCAGGTAATATTTCAATACTCATGAGGCCCCTAATACGTGTACAGGTTTAATAAACATCAACTCTGCGGTATGTCCAGCTCTTGACCTATAAACAAGGTGTTTGAGCGTAGTTGATTAACTTGCTTTAATTTGGCTACCGATACGCCATAACGACTCGCTAATAGGCTTAGCGATTCACCCGGGCGAACTTTATGCTTAGTTGGGTACTGCGATTTAAGCTTTGCAAATAACGAATCATCTGGTGGGTTTTTTAAGTAATAATTTTTTATAGACGTAAACATCGCTTTAGCTAAGCGTTCCTGATGATTAGCGCTTTTTAACATACGCTCTTCACGGGGGTTTGAAATAAAGCCTGTCTCAACCAAAATGGAAGGAATATCTGGCGACTTTAATACAGCAAGACTTGCATGCTGTGGATCTTTTTTATGTAATTTAGCGACCTTTTTTAGCTCTTTTACTACTTCTTCGGCCACACTAAGCCCTGTTTTCATTGAGTGGTCCATCGACATATCGAGTAGCGCTTGCGCGAGGTATTTTTCGTTAGCAGCATCTTTAATTACATCGGCTGCACCACCTAAAAGCTCTGAGTGTTTTTCTTTATCTTCTATCCATTTACCAATCTCAGAATTAGCGCGACCAAGCGATAACACCCACACCGAAGCACCATTTGGCCCAGGGCTGGTAAATGCATCAGCATGAATTGACACTAAAAAGTCGGCTTTTTTCTGGCGTGCTCGGTTGGTACGGGTATTAAGCTTAACAAAGTAGTCGCCACTTCTTACCATGCGCGAAATCATGCCACGTTCGCCGTCAATCATACGCTCTAAACGTTTAGCTATTTGCAGGGTAATGGTTTTTTCATACGTACCGGAGGGGCCAATAGAACCTGGGTCTTCTCCGCCATGGCCCGCATCAATTGCAATAACAATGTCTCGCTCTTGGCTTAACTGGCGCTTTTTAGCTGCTTTTTGGGCAGGTGTAGTGCTTATTGCAGGTTCACTTTTATTATATAAATCAACAACTAACCTATTTTTGTACGGACCAGTAGGTGCCAGCGCAAAAATAACCGGCTTAATAGGCGCGGTTAGCTCAAATACAAAACGTACACTTTGTTTATTTTTAGGCTTTGAATAGCGCAGCTTGCTAACAATTTTGTGTTTAGAAGGAATACTCGGTAATACTTTTAACCCTTTGGTGTTTTCAAGGTCGACCACTAAGCGACTCGGGTTTTTAAGCATAAAATAGCTGAAATCGGGCTTATCATCTAAATCAAATACCACCCGCGTGCTATCTGGCGAGGGCCATACGCGTACACTATTTATGGTATTTTTTGCCCACAACGGTAAGCTCACAGCGAAAACTATGAAACAAATAAAAAGTTTAACTACACCTCGATTCATTATAACTACCATTGCCTTAACTATTTATTATTATGAGAGCGGGCGCCTTGACCCGCTATTAGCTTATTAACCTAAACGTTGGATAGTAAATCTACCTTAAGCTGCTATTTTGTACGCCAACTAAAAAGGTAACTTTGATGCTTTTATATTTCAATGTGTTAGTAAGTATATTAACTCGGGTTTAGGTTAGTTAGCTTTTCGACAATTGCTATTCCGCGCTCGCTGGCACTATTAAGAACAATTTTGCGCTCATCCCCAACGTAACTTAAGGTAATGTCTAAATCGGGAACTGGTATAAATTCTCCCCCCTTTTCTGGCCACTCAACAATACAAATAGCCTGCTCAGAAAAGTAATCTCTTATACCCATGTACTCAAGCTCTTCAGGATCGCCTAACCGGTATAGGTCAAAATGATATACATTAGCACGTGTCAGTTCGTATGGCTCTACCAACGTATAGGTTGGGCTTTTTACCTTACCAGTGTGGCCAAAGCCTTGCACTACACCACGCGTAAATGTTGTTTTACCTGCACCTAAATCGCCGTGTAAATAAATTACTGCACCTTGCTCTATAATAGCAGCCACTTTGTTACCCATTGCTACTGTGGCTATTTCATCATTTAGGTGAGCTTCAAAACTACGCGTCATTGTTACCTCAAAAATTTACTAAAAGCGCATCTTTGCTAATCATACCAGAATATTTCTTGAAGGCGATAAATTGGCGTTTTAGGCATAAAAAAACCGGCCTAAGCCGGTTTTAATTAACTGGGGCTTTATAGCCCTAGTTTTTTCTCAAGGTAGTGGATATTTGTACCACCACTTTGGAAGTTTTCGTCTGCAAGAATTTTCTTATGTAATGGCGTGTTTGTTTTGATGCCATCAATAACTAATTCGTTCAACGCATTACGAGCACGGGCAATAGCCACATCACGGTTTTCACCGTAAGTAATAAGCTTACCAATCATCGAATCGTAATGTGGGGGTACTGTATAGTCAGCATAAATATGGCTATCCCAACGAATACCTAAACCACCTGCAGGGTGGAAACGTGTAATTTTACCCGGCGACGGGATAAACGTTTCTGGGTCTTCTGCGTTAATACGACATTCAATTGCATGGCCGCGGATAACCACGTCATCTTGCGTGAAAGATAGCGGTTGCCCAGCAGCAATTTTTAGCTGCTCTTTAATTAAATCAACACCGCTTACCATTTCAGTCACTGGGTGCTCAACTTGAATACGGGTGTTCATTTCGATGAAGTAAAATTCGCCGTTTTCGTATAAGAACTCAAACGTACCCGCACCACGGTAACCAATTTCGATACATGCACGTGTACAGCGCTCACCAATAAATTTACGCACTTCTGCCGTTATACCTGGAGCAGGCGCTTCTTCAACTACTTTTTGGTGACGACGTTGCATAGAACAGTCACGCTCACCTAAATGAACAGCATTACCTTGTCCATCAGCAAGTACCTGAATTTCAATATGGCGAGGGTTTTCAAGGAATTTTTCCATGTAAACCATGCTATTACCAAAAAACTGTTTCGCTTCTTGTTGAGTAAGTGCGATTGAATCAATTAATTCAGCTTCGCTACGTACTACACGCATACCACGGCCACCACCGCCACCAGCGGCTTTAATAATTACCGGGTAACCAATGCGCTTTGCAATTTGCATGTTGCGTTCTTTGTCATCCGATACCGGACCGTCAGAACCAGGTACACATGGTACACCAGCTTTGCGCATTGCATTGATTGCCGATACTTTATCGCCCATAAGACGAATAGTGTCGCCTTTTGGACCAATAAATACAAAGCCGCTTTGCTCAACTTGGTCAGCAAAATCTGCATTTTCTGAAAGAAAACCATATCCTGGGTGAATCGCTACAGCGTCTGTTACTTCAGCAGCCGCAATAATGCGCGGAATATCTAAGTAACTTTCAGTGGCTGGAGGTCTACCGATACAAATGGTTTCATCTGCAAGTAATACGTGCTTAAGATCGCGATCCGCCGTTGAATGCACAGCAACCGTTTTGATCCCAAGCTCTTTGCAGGCGCGCAATACGCGAAGTGCTATTTCACCTCGGTTTGCAATGACTACTTTATCTAACATAAGAGTTGGCCTTTAGGTTACTAAATTATTCAATGATGAATAGAGGTTGATCAAATTCTACTGGTTCGCCATTTTCAACTAAAATAGCTGTAACTGTACCCGCTTTATCTGACTCAATTTGGTTCATCATTTTCATTGCTTCAACGATACATAATGTATCACCTACTTTAACTTGAGAACCAACTTCTACGTATGCTGGCGCTTCTGGAGAAGCTGCTGAGTAAAATGAACCAACCATAGGTGATTTAACTTGATGGCCTGCAGGCGCTGCTGGTGTAGCATCGGCTTCAACGGCTGGCGCAGCTTGTGCTGGTGCCGCAGGTGCTGGAGCAGCAAATTGCTGTGGTGCGTACTGAGCGTAAGCAGGACCTGCGCTCATGTTGTTACGGTTAATACGTACTGATTCTTCACCTTCAGTGATTTCTAGCTCAGCAATACCTGATTCTTCTACTAATTCGATTAGCTTTTTGATCTTGCGAATATCCATGAACGACCCGCCTATAAGTTTGTTAGTTTAAATTAATTCGAGTTTTGCAACCGGCTCACGGCAGCGTTCAATGCTGCGTGGTAACCCATTGCACCTAATCCACATACCACACCTTGCGCCACATCAGAAAAATACGAATGATGACGAAATGCTTCACGTGCATGCACATTACTTAAGTGCACCTCAAAAAAAGGAATATCAACGCTTAACAATGCATCACGTAAAGCGACGCTAGTATGCGTAAATGCAGCAGGATTAATAATTATGTAATCAACTGCCTGCCAAGCATCGTGTATTCTTTCTATAAGGGCTTGCTCACTATTACTTTGAAAATGCGTAAGCTGAACATCTAGACCCTCTGCGGCAGTCGTTAGTTCGCTCATAATTTCACCAAGAGTGTGCAAACCGTACTTTTCTGGCTCACGCTTTCCTAGCATGTTTAAATTTGGACCATTTATAACTAAAAGTTTAAATTTTGCAGCCATAATACGCGATATATCCTCTAAGTAATGAGTTAAGCCGTTGCGAGCTAATTTTGTACACTAAAGTAAGTATAAAAAACAAAAATTGCAACAAATTCTCACGTTAGCCAACTATTATAGTCAGTTCGATGTAAATAGCAGCAAAATACTGGTCTAATCTCTGGAGGTGTAATAAATATGACGTAATTGAAGGCAAGCCACTTGGTAAGCCCAAGCGGCTAAATTGCACTATTATTGTGCACTGGCGCGCACTGCAGCTAGGTGGGTGGCAAAATCATCGGCGTTTAAAAATCCTGTAACGCGCTCTGAACTTAGCTCTTGCCCTTGTGTGTTAAAAAACAAAATACTGGGTAAACCAAACACAGTGAACTCTTCCATTAGCTCAATGGTGGTGTCATCACTTTGCGTTAAATCGATTTGAATTAACTGATAGTGACTAAACTCGCTCTGTACTTTGGCATCTGGAAATGTGTAATGCTCAAACTCTTTACATGCCACACACCAATCGGCGTATAAATCAACCATCACCAGTTTGCCTTGCTGATTAGCTTCAGCAACAGCGTTTTTTAGCTCGGTTAAATTAGCCACTTGTTTAAACTCATTACTTTGCTGACTAACCTGCTCAACCTGTTGCTGCGGCCAAATAACGTTTTTAGCTAATGTAAAACCAGTAAGTACTAAAAATGTAGCACTAAACCAAAGCGCTGTTTTAAGCTTGCTTTGTGGCTGAGCACTCTGCCAATAGTGTAAATAAACAGCCGTTGCCAGTGCTAAAATACCCGCCATAAGTAAAATAATGTCGGCGCTAATTATGCGCTCCAATAAAATAAGTGGCACAACAAGCATAATAAAACCAAATAACGTTTTAACTTGCTCCATCCAACCGCCAGCTTTAGGAAGCAATTTGCCACCAGACGTACCGAGTAATAAAAGCGGTAGGCCCATTCCTAAACTTAATACATACAGGGTTAAACCACCGACAAGGTAGTCACCACTTTGCGCTACAAATAATAGCGCAGCAGATAACGGAGCTGTGGTACAAGGTGATGCAATTAACCCTGACAACACCCCCATTAAAAACACACCTAGGTAATTGCCGCCTTTTTGGTTATTACTGACTTGCGTTAGCTTGCTCATCATGGCGCTGGGTAACTTAATTTCGTACCAGCCAAACATCGACATTGCGAGCAATACAAACAGTAAACTAAAACTAATAAGTACATAAGGGTGTTGTAAATACCCCTGCACTTGCCCGCCTAAGGCCGCCACTACTAACCCTAATGCAGCATAAGTAAGCGCCATACCTTGTATATATACAAACGACAACGCAAACGCTTTTTTAGTAGATAGATTTTGCTGCCCTGCAATTAAACTCGATAAAATAGGAAACATAGGGAACACACACGGTGTAAACGCAAGCCCCACCCCAACAGCAAAAAATATAAGTAAATTGGTTACTAAACTTTGACTTGCTAATCGCTCTGTAAAACTTAAATCTTGAGTGGTTGTATTACTTTGGCTACGCATTGAGTCTACAGGAGGAGTTAATGCGTTTAATGTATCAGCGGCATTAGCAGATGAGTTATTACCTTGCGCTTGCTCTGAGGCAATAACACTTAAAGGAATACTAATAACCTCAGGCGGATAACACAGCCCTGCTTTGGCACAGCCCTGATAGCGCACCTTTACAACAGCACCCTCTGTAACATTACTGAGCTTACTTATAACACTCACACTATTGAAAAAAACTTCGGTTTTGCCAAAAAACTCGTCTTCAATTATTTCGCCAGAACCGGCATCGCCTACCTTGATGTTGGCGCCTTTGGCGATAATTTCTATTTTCTTTTTATAAAGGTAATAGTCAGGCGCTATATCCCATCCCACAAATAAAGTGCTACCTTGCTGATCAAAATCAAATACAAACGCTTGGTCTACGGGTAAAAAGGTTTGCTGTGGCGGGGCAAGTAAATCACCTAGCACATTATTGGTGTTTGCCTTTGCCGGAAGCGCCAGCAAGCTAACCAATAATAAAAAGAAAAACCGCATTAATTTAATACCTCATCCATCCAATGAAAATAAGCCAAATTACCAGTGGCCACATCAACCACTTGAATTTCTGGTACTTCGTAACTGTGTAAACTTTTGATGGTTTCAAAAACATCATTCATTTTTTCTGATTTTGTTTTAATCAGTAGCTTTGCTTCTATCTCTTGGGCAACATCGCCTTCCCACATATAAACTGAGGTCATATTTGGTAAAATATTTACACACGCCGCTAATTTTTGCGCTACAAGTGCTTTTGCTAAAGTGCGTGCTTCAGCCTCATCTTTGCACGTGGTAAATATCAATTTAAATTGCGTAGTCATAATTAACCTTTACTAATTTATAGGGAACTAATGCAATAGTATCTGATAGCTAGTGTAATGTGTAGGCGATGAATAATTGTAGATATTAAGCAATTATTAATCACTTTAAGCTCAACCTTGAAAATAGACCCCTTCACCCTCACTTATATTTCATCCACTCTTTTGAGTGCCATTATTTAGAGAGCCCTATGTTTAGATTTTTATTTGTGTTGTTTATTATCATTCCTATCATCGAAATTGCGCTACTAATACAGGTTAGCGATGTAATTGGTGGTTTTGCGACTATAGCCCTAGTGATTGCTACGGCTATTTTGGGCGCCAGAATGGTTAAACAACAAGGTATGGGTGCATTACAAAATGCACAAAGCCAAATGGCCCAAGGACAAATGCCAGCTAAAGAATTATTTACCGGTATTT
Organism: Pseudoalteromonas agarivorans; assembly: GCF_024518735.1. Lineage (NCBI taxonomy): Bacteria > Pseudomonadati > Pseudomonadota > Gammaproteobacteria > Alteromonadales > Pseudoalteromonadaceae > Pseudoalteromonas > Pseudoalteromonas agarivorans. The sequence goes on along the minus strand of NZ_JANIGJ010000007.1, from coordinate 5,499 downwards.
GCGTGATCATTGCGGGTGTTTTATTGCTAACCCCAGGCATTATGACCGATGTATTCGGCCTACTATTATTAACCCCCTCAATACGTAATAAACTTGCTGCAGGCCTTGCAAGTCAAGCGACGGTACGCATGAGCACAGGTGCACCACAAGGCTCTTCAGCCTTTACACAACATGCACACTCGCAGCAAGAACAACAGCATGTAAATAAACCAACTACCATTGATGGCGAATATGAGAGAAAAGATTAAAAATTTATCGATTTTTCTCTTGGAATTTTACACTCTACCCCCATTAATGAATGCAAATTAGAAAAGCTTTTTTCTGTACTGTTCAGAAACTGTTAGGAGAACTAAAAAAATGAACATTCGTCCTTTACAAGATCGCGTAATCGTTAAGCGTCTAGAAGAAGAAACCAAGTCTGCTGGCGGTATTGTATTAACTGGCTCTGCAGCTGAAAAATCAACTCGCGGAGAAGTTATTGCTGTTGGCAATGGTCGCGTTCTAGATAACGGTGACGTTAGAGCTTTAGAAGTAAAAGCCGGTGACACTGTGTTATTTGGCTCATATGTTGAAAAAACTGAAAAGATCGAAGGTCAAGAGTACCTGATCATGCGTGAAGACAACATTTTAGGCATTGTAGGCTAACCCTACTTTTCGTTTAACAAACATTTAAGAATTTAGAGGAAATTAAAGATGGCAGCAAAAGAAGTACTTTTTGCAGGTGACGCACGCGGTAAAATGCTAACAGGCGTAAATATCCTAGCAAACGCAGTAAAAGTGACCTTAGGTCCTAAAGGCCGTAACGTAGTACTAGATAAATCATTTGGCTCTCCAGTGATCACTAAAGATGGTGTATCTGTAGCAAAAGAAATCGAACTTGAAGACAAGTTTGAAAACATGGGTGCACAAATGGTGAAAGAAGTTGCATCTAAAGCAAATGATGCAGCGGGTGACGGTACTACTACCGCAACTGTACTTGCGCAATCTATTGTTAATGAAGGCCTTAAAGCGGTTGCTGCGGGTATGAACCCAATGGATCTTAAGCGCGGTATTGATAAAGCAATTATCGCTGCAGTAGAAGAGCTTAAAGCGCTATCTGTACCATGTGCTGATACTAAAGCTATTGCACAAGTAGGTACCATTTCAGCTAACTCTGATAAAGAAATTGGCGACATCATTGCACAAGCAATGGAAAAAGTAGGCCGTAACACAGGTGTTATTACTGTAGAAGAAGGTCAATCACTAGAGAACGAACTAGATGTTGTAGAAGGCATGCAGTTTGACCGTGGTTACCTATCTCCGTACTTTATCAATAACGCTGAAAAAGGCGCTGTTGAGCTAGACAACCCGTTCATTCTACTTGTAGATAAAAAAGTATCTAACATTCGTGAGCTACTACCTACATTAGAAGCCGTTGCTAAAGCAAGCAAGCCACTATTAATCATTGCTGAAGACCTAGAAGGCGAAGCACTTGCAACGCTTGTAGTTAACAACATGCGCGGTATTGTTAAAGTATCAGCAGTTAAAGCCCCTGGTTTTGGCGACCGTCGTAAAGCAATGCTACAAGATATCGCGGTACTAACTGGCGGTACTGTTATCTCTGAAGAAATTGGTTTAGAGCTTGAAAAAGCAACTATCGAAGACCTAGGTACTGCTAAGCGTGTAGTAATCACTAAAGATGATACAACTATCATTGATGGTGCGGGTGAAGAAGATGGCATTAACGGCCGTGTTGCTCAAATTAAAGCACAGATTGAAGAAGCAACGTCTGACTACGATAAAGAAAAACTACAAGAGCGTATGGCTAAACTTGCCGGCGGTGTTGCAGTAATTAAAGTAGGCGCAGCGACTGAAATTGAAATGAAAGAGAAAAAAGACCGTGTTGAAGATGCATTACATGCAACTCGTGCAGCGGTTGAAGAAGGCGTGGTACCTGGTGGTGGTGTTGCTCTAGTACGTGCTGCTAGCAAGCTAGTTGAGCTACTTGGCGACAACGAAGACCAAAACCACGGTATTAAAGTTGCACTTCGTGCGATGGAAGCACCACTTCGTCAAATCGTAACAAATGCAGGCGACGAAGCGTCAGTAGTAATAAACGCTGTTAAAGGTGGCGAAGGTAACTACGGTTACAATGCAGCCTCTGGCGAATACAACGACATGCTTGAAATGGGTATCCTAGATCCAACTAAAGTAACGCGCTCTGCACTACAATTTGCAGGTTCGATTGCAGGTCTAATGATCACTACCGAAGCAATGGTTGCTGAAATCCCTAAAGAAGAAGCTGCTGGTGCCCCTGATATGGGTGGCATGGGCGGAATGGGTGGTATGGGCGGCATGATGTGATCATCCTCCTTTAAGCACCTTGCTTATATAAAACCCAGCTTCGGCTGGGTTTTTGCTTTTTAATACAAGCCTATTGTTATTGCTTAATTTATCTCCAAATCTATACCATGAGTTATTGGATTAAAGGTAAAAGGATTTGCTTAATAATAATGAAATAATCATCTTCTTTATTTTGGTATCACTTATAACAGGGTTAGTGGTATTTATTGATTGGATTATGCTTAAGCTCGTTATATGGGGTAAGAGCATGTCTAAAGGAGCGTATTTATTTTTAGCATTTTTTCCACTAATTTCACTTATGCCTATTCCACCCCCTACTTATGAAAATGTTCAAAAGGCCAAGCAAGAGCAGCGTAAACGCAAAGAAGACTCAGGTGACGACCCTACGAATGAAGATGACTAAGCCAGTTTAGCTGCGTAAATTAGAACACTTTTTAAGGACGCTTTAAGCATGCTATAGGGTTTAAAATAGAGTGAATCCTTTTACTGCTAGCGATAGATGCGAAGCCAATGTATAACGTATATCTCCCCTTAAAATAAGCTTTAATAAACATTTACCTATACTATTCAACCCTGTATTGATATGTGAAAATACACAAACATAAAACAACTTTAGGTTTTTAAGTTATGCCAAAGCAGCATATAGGTAGTATTGCTCTTGTTGTAAAAGACTATGACGAAGCAATCGCATTTTATACAAAAAAATTAAGCTTTGAATTAGTGGAAGATACGGATTTAGGTGATGGAAAACGCTGGGTGTTAATAACCCCACCCAACTCAAACGGCACACATATATTACTTGCACAAGCCACAGAGCCAGAGCAGTTTAACGCTGTTGGCAATCAAGCAGGTGGCCGTGTATGGCTATTTTTAAACACTGACAACTTTTGGCGCGACTACGAAAGCATGCTAGAAAATGGCGTAGTATTTCATGAGCAGCCTCGTAATGAGCCTTACGGTACGGTGGCCGTATTTGAAGATCTCTATGGTAACAAATGGGATCTTATTCAACAGAGCTAAATACTTAGTTGATTAACGACCTGACTATTTGAAATAAATCCGAGGGTAGCATGCCGCGCTGCCCTTGCTCTTCAGCCGCAACCTCACCTGCTCGAGCATGAAGAGTTACCCCATATCGCGCTGCTTCATCGATACTAAGCCCTTGAGCAAGCAATGCACCAATAATACCTGTAAGTACGTCGCCACTCCCTCCCACGGCAAGTGCTGCGTTACCATTTTCACACACCCAAGTACTTTTGCCGTTATCAATTAAAGACCCAGCGCCTTTTAATATGCAAGTAGCATTATACCGTTTTGCGCATAGTCGCACGCTTCCAAACCTATTTGACTCTATTTCAGAGGTATTTTTGCTAATGAGCCGAGCCGCCTCACCAGGATGCGGAGTAAGGACACATTGAGCCAACGTATAAGCACTTGCATTTTCAGCTAATAAATTAAGTGCATCAGCATCAAGTACAAGCGGCGTATTGTGCTCTTGGCAATAGTGCATTACAGTGCAAAACGTTTTTTTAGCCCATTCATCCTGCCCAAGTCCAGGGCCAAGTACAACACAACTTGCCCACTCTAAAGCCTGTTCAAGGTTTTCACTCATGACCATTAACTCTGCCCTACCTATGCTTATTGGCATAATAGAACTTTGGTGCGTATAAACCTTTACCATCCCCGCGCCTGCTCTTAGCGCAGCTTCACTACTGAGCCTAATTGCTCCCGCAGTACCTTGGTTGCCCCCTACGCATAATAACTTGCCATGATTGCCCTTATGGCTATTTACAGCCCGAGAGCCCAAGCGTTTAAAGCTGTCTATATTTATCAAGTGAGCACAAGGTGAAGCGAGTTGACTAAAAGTATCTTCAATTGCTAATTCATCGAGAATCAACTCACCGGCATGCTGTTTACCTGTCCCTGTAGAAAGGCCCTGTTTAATCGCAATAAAAGTAAGTGTTTTTGTTGCCTGAATAGCTGCGCCTAATACTTCACCTGTATTTGCATCAATCCCTGAGGGAACATCGATACTTAAAACAGGCTTTTCGCTTTGGTTGATGGCAGTAATAATCTCACAATAATTTTCGTGAACAGGTGAATTAAGCCCAGTACCTAATAACCCATCAATCACACAGTCGCAGCAATCTAAATCACTCTTTGCAAACTCGTTAACTATGCCACCATTATCAAGCCATAATTGCTTCGCTTTAGCAGCGTCACCACTGAGTGTTTTAGCAGGGTCTATAGCGCAAACTTTAACCTCTGCACCAGAGTCCTTAATTAAACGCGCGGCTATGTAAGCATCACCCGCATTATTACCATTACCTGCAATAATTAAAGTAAGCTTAGCGTTAAAAGACTGCCACTGCTTGTATACTGCCTCTCCCGCTCGCTGCATTAAAGTAAATAAATCTATTCCACATTGCTTAGCCGCCTCTCCCTCATAGGAGCGAACCTGATCTTTTGTGTAAATATGCCTTTGTTTATTTAACATAGAAACTCGCCATAAATAAGTGTGTAGATGCTCTATAACTATAGCTTGGGATAAAAGAGCACTTTTCAATAGCGGGTTTAGCATGCTAAACAGCTATTAAAGCTGAAATTGAAGCCTTTAGTACAAAGAGTGTGAGTTCTGTGGTGGGCTCTTTGCGCGGGTTTCGTGATACTCAACCCACGCTACGGTGGTGGTGGAGACTGTGCGAATAATATCTGGAATGTATTTTTCACTTTTCTGCAGACGTAAAAAAGCCCGCCTCTTTCGAGTCGGGCTTTCTTGTATTTGGAGCCTGGCGATGTCGTAGTGCCCACAGCGGTAGAGAGTCACATAGCAAATGAGACACTATCATTGTGTCGGGGCGGCCTTCCGTCGGGCTCGCCTTCGAGCTGTTTCGTTTGATGTATAGGAATACAAATACCGTGGAGCACAGGATGTGCAAGAGCGGCCACTACTGAGTTAGCCATGGTCTGGCTATTTATTAAATCCCAGACAGCAAAAAACCCGTCACATCGCTGTAACGGGTTTCTCTTATTTGGAGCCTGGCAATGTCCTACTTTCACATAGCAAATGCTACACTATCATCGGCGCTGTTTCGTTTCACTACTGAGTTCGGCATGGGGTCAGGTGGGTCCAAAACGCTATGGTTACCAAGCAAA